>NZ_CP087588.1:600000-1200000 GCF_020985305.1 Croceicoccus sp. Ery15 | reverse complement strand
CAGGTTCGATCACGCGGGTGATGCCCGGCGTGTTGAGGCCCGCTAGCAAGACCGCGCTTTTCACCTGTGCCGAAGCGACGGGAAGGCGGTATTCGATGGGAACCGCGGGCGAAGCGCCGCGCATCGTCAGCGGCAGGCGGCCACCGGGCGAGGACGTGAATTCGGCGCCCATCTGCGACAGCGGAACGATCACGCGGCCCATCGGGCGTTTCGACAGACTGGCATCGCCGGTGAAAGTGGCGGTGACCGGATGGCTGGCGACCAGCCCCATCAGCAAGCGGGTGGAGGTGCCCGAGTTCCCCATGTCGAGCGCGGTATCCGGCTGGAGCAAGGCACCCACGCCCACACCGTCGATCACCCATGTGCCGTCGTCCTGCCGTTCGATCGTTGCGCCCATGGCGCGCAGCGCGGCGGCGGTGGCCACCACGTCCTCCCCCTCAAGCAGTCCGCGCGCGGTCGTGCGGCCCACTGCCAGCGCGCCGAACATCAGCGACCGGTGGCTGATCGATTTGTCACCGGGAACGCGGATACGACCCGTCAGCGCGGCCCCGGCAGTGAAACGGTGCGGAGAGGGGGCGGATGCAGAATGGCTCACGCTGAACGACCTTTGCGGGCAGGAACCGGACCGGCGAACTGCCGGTGCAACGGAAATCATTGGGCTGGATTGGCGCTGGCTTTTGACAGCGCGCAAGCCCTATGGCAAGGCGCGCGCTTCGTGCCAAAGGCGGGAAGGGCAGTACTGCCCGATTCTTGCCGGCGGCGCCCGTATTCCACCAATTGCGAATGCGCCATTCCGGCGCGAAGTCACAGAGGTTTTCATGGTCAAGCCCGAATGGGGTGCCAAGCACAGCTGCCCGAAATGCGGCACCCGCTTTTACGATCTCGGCAAGGACGATCCGGTTACCTGCATCGAATGCGGTAACGAATGGACGCCCGAACCCGTTCTGAAGTCCAAGCAGCCGATTCCCTATGAGGAAGCGAAAACCGAGAAGCCTGAAAACGACGAGGATCTGGGCGACGACGATCTTGACATCGATGTCGACGATGACGACGATTCGCCGGATAACGATGTCGATCTGGGCGGTGACGACGATCTGGGCGTCGCCAGTTCCAACGACGATAACGACGACGATAACTGATCGTTCGTTACAGAATTTTCGCCGGTTGAAATTAGCTCTTGCAACCGGCGAAATCCCTGCCTAGAGAGCCGCTCTCCGCAACGGACGCGCCGCAATAATGCACGCGAAACGACGGAGAGCGCGGCACCTTCCCAGTGTGCCGCATGTCCCAAGGGACGCGATGAAGATCGGGGCCGTAGCTCAGCTGGGAGAGCGCTACAATGGCATTGTAGAGGTCAGGGGTTCGATCCCCCTCGGCTCCACCATCGCAGACATTATCTCATATTCCGAACAGGATGCGGGTCGTTTTTACGGCCCTTTTTCATGCCCGTCCGGCTCACGCCTGCGTGCAGCAAAGAAAAAGGGCCGGGCGCTGAGGGTAGCGCCCGGCCCAGTCGGCAGTGAATCGTTATGTCAGGAAAAACGATCCACAAGGTGGCTCGGACCGGTCAGTTCGACCGGATGACCCAGCTTGCGGCGGCGGCCGACCCATTCCTTGAACTGCTCGGCCGAGGTGTGGTCGAAACCCTGCACATTGGCGAGGTTCACGCGCACGGGACGCGTGCCGGGAATATCCTCGAGCTTGCGGGTCAGGCCGGTCAGGCTGACAAAGGTGCAGCTGCCCGACAGATGAACGTCGCATTCCTCGCCCTCGTCATCCTTGTCGAAGCCGAGTTTGAGCGAACGGCGATGCGGGATCAGTTCCAGCAGCGTCAGCGCAAGGCCGACCAGCACGCCGGTCAGCAGGTCGACAGTGACCACCAGTACAAAGGTCGCTGTCCAGATGACCGCCGGAAGCGCGCCATAGCTGGAATAGAGGTGACGCACATGCTTGAGGCTGACGAGCTTCCAGCCGGTCACGACCAGAACGCCGCCCAGTGCCGCCATCGGGATCTCGCTCAGCACGAATGGCAGCAGCGAGACGAAGCCCAGGATCCAGATGCCATGGATGATGGTCGACAGACGGGTCTTTGCACCGGCCTGCACATTCGCCGACGAACGCACGATCACGCCCGTCATCGGCAATGCGCCGGCAAGGCCGCACAGGAAGTTGCCGATGCCCTGCGCGCTCAATTCCTTGTCGTAATTGGTGCGCACGCCATCATGCATCCGGTCGACCGCAGCCGCTGACAGCAGCGTTTCCGCGCTGGCGATAAAGGCAACGGCGATGGCGGCGATGATGATCGTCGGGCTGGTCAGCAAGCCGAGGAAGCTGTCATCGGGCGCGGTCACGGCACCGAAGATCGAATCGGGCACATTGACGCGCGTGATGTCCAGACCCAGCGCCATCGAAGCGAGGGTCGCACCCACCACGCCCAGCAGTGCGCCGGGAAGGAGGCCCATCTTGGCAGGCTTGAACTTTTCCCATGCGATCATGATGCCGATGGTCAAAAGGCCGATGCCCAGCGCCATTTCGGCCTGTTCCACATTAAACGGCGACAGGCCCAGCAGGCGTGCGGGCATGGCGGCAAGGTTTGAGATGCCGTTCGACAGCGGCGATGCGTCGAACAGAATATGGAACTGGCTGATCACGATCAGCGCACCGATCCCCGCCAGCATGCCATGCACAACGGCAGGGCTGATGGAGCGGAAGAACGCGCCCAGTTTCATCCAGCCCGCAATGAACTGCAATACGCCCGCCAGCACAAGCATCGGACCAAGGGCCGTGATGCCGTTATTGGCGACGAAATCGAACACGATGACGGCAAGGCCGGCCGCGGGGCCGGATACCTGCAAAGGTGAACCCGCAAACAGGCCCACCACGATGCCGCCGATGATGCCGGTGATCAGGCCCTTTTCGGCCGGAACGCCCGATGCGATCGCGATGCCCATACACAAGGGCATGGCCACCAGAAACACGACGATGGATGCTGTGAAATCGCGGCCGAAATGGGCGAACATGCCGCCCTTTTCTTCCGCTTCCACAACAGAAGCTGTGGCGCTGCTCATTCGGCGGCCTCCGCCATGGGATAACGGACCTGCGCCGACACGGCGACGGGAAGGGGATCATTGTCGCGCAGCGGCACGAACTGGCCGGTCTGGCCGTCAAGACCCAGAACCTGACCTTCGTGAATGTCGACGACCCAGCCGTGCAGGCTCATCTCGCCCGCAGCCATGGCCCGAGCGACCGACGGGTGCGTACGCAGGTTCGAAAGCTGTGCGACGACGTTTTCGTAAATCATCGCGCGGACGCGTGCGTCGCCTTCCAGATGGCCCTGGCAGCCGTTCACCACGGTCTGCGCGGCGCTGCCGTGCTTCAGCCATGCGGCGACATTGGGCATGGCCTCTTCAAGCCCGGCGGGATTGGCCAGCGCCTTCATCGCGCCGCAATCGGTGTGGCCGCACACGATGATGTCGCGCACACCCAGCGCGGCAACGGCATATTCGACCGTGGCCGACACGCCGCCCAGCATCGAGGCATAGGGCGGAACGATATTGCCCGCGTTCCGGCATACGAACAGGTCGCCGGGGCGGGCCTGCATGATTTCTTCGGGCACGATACGCGAATCGGCACACGAGATCATCAGCGCCTTGGGGCTCTGTCCGTCGCGGGCGAGCGTGCCGTAAAGTTCGCTACTGTTGGGGAAGACGGTCTTTTCAAAGTTGAAAACACGGCCGATCAGTTCGTTCATCGGGAAAGTCCTTTTGACTGCATCCGGGGGGATTTTTCATCACGCATATGCGGATGGGGCAGAGGACTATCGGGGGCGTGTTTCGCGAAGCGTTCCTGTTTGTAATAGTTTGTTGCTGCACGCGCGAAATGCGGCGAGCCGGTCGGTCGATGCGTTATTCGGGGCCGTCGGCAGGCAGCCGGATCGTGGCGCACAGCCCGCCGGTGGTGTGATTTGCAATGGTGAAACTGCCGCCTTGCGCACGCACGATGCGGTTCACGATGGCAAGGCCAAGGCCCATGCCCGGCGTGTTCCGGCTACGTGCATGGTCCAGCCGGACAAAGGGTTTCATCACCTCATCTATTTGCGATTCCGCGATTCCCGGCCCGGTATCGATGACCGAGATGACGACATGATTCCCCTCGCGAGCGAGGCGGACTTTTGCATCGCCAGCATAGTGAAGCGCGTTTTCGATCAGATTGGACATCACCCGCCGCAACGCGAGTGCGCGGCCCTTTATCTCCAGATGTTCAGGCCCTTCATAGTCCGTCTTGAAACCGCGGTCCCCCGCGTCGTCGACCAAGGTTTGCGCGGTTGCAGCAATGTCGATCCGTTCCACCGGACCGCGGTGATCATGTCCTTCGTTAAAGGTCTGCAAGGATTGCAGCAGCATGCGCATTTCGGCCACATCGGCGGCCATTGCCTCGCGGTCGGGAGAGGTCTGATCCAGCCGCATCTGCAACCGTGCGAGAGGCGTTCGCAGGTCATGCGCGATGGCCGAAACGGTCAGCTGGCGATTGCGGATCAGCTGGTGGATCCTCTCCTGCATCTCGTTAAAGGCGGCGATCAGGTCGCGGGCCTCTTGCGAACCGGCTAAGGGAACGGGCTCGGGTTCGTCCAGCTCGCCTACCTTGCGCGATGCGGCGACCAGATTGCGCAGCGGGCGAAGGGCAGCGCCCACCAAAAGCCCGCCGATCAGCATCAATAGGGCAGTCGGCAGCAGCAACATGATCACGCGCTGTGCATTCAGCTTGAACGTTTCGTGGACCTCGGCCGAGAATGTCATCACACTCTGGTCCGAAAGCGTCATGCTGCCCGCGATGTCGCCCCCGCCGCTAAGCGGTTCGAGATGGAGGCGTAGCCCCGCAAGGCCCAGCTCTTCCTGCTGTTCGACGATCTGGCTGCGAAGCGCATCCAGTTCGAGGCTGGCGGCCCGCCGCGCGGTATCCTGCGACCAGCCGATGCGGAAGTGATGGGTGGACAGCTCCTGCGCGACATCGGCCCGCAACTCGGCGGGGGCCTGTTCCAGCAGGCGATAGGCGACGACAAGCCGGTCGGAAATGCTCGCCGCGTCTTCTTCCTGAAGCGAAAACTCGTTCGCACGTTCAAAAACGAATGCGTTCAGCGCGAATTCCAGCGCGACGACCAGCAAGAGAATGCCCAACAGCCGGCCCAGAAGACCGGCGCTTGGCAATTGGGGGAAAGTCACGGGGTTTCGACCTCGGCCGTGAACATATATCCCACGCCGCGCACGGTGGCGATCGGGGCGTCGCGTCCTTCTATCGTCAGCTTGCGGCGCAAGCGGCTGACCAGAACGTCGACACTGCGGTCCGACGAATCGCCGATACGCGTGCGCGACAATTCGATCAGCCTTTCGCGGCTGATCACGCGCTGGGGCGACTGGACAAAGGCGCTCAGCAAATCGAATTCGGCGGTGGTCAGTTCGACCAGCGCTTTGGTGGGTGACCGCAATTCGCGGCGCGACAGCGATAACGTCCATCCGTCGAACGCGATTTCGTCTTGCCGCTGCGTGCTGGCACCGCCATTTCCGTTACCGTGGCGGCGTAAAACGGCGGAAATCCGCGCCAGTAACTCGCGTGTGCCAAACGGCTTGGCGAGATAATCGTCGGCGCCCAGTTCCAGCCCGACGACGCGATCGGCCTCTTCTCCGCGCGCGCTGGCGAAGATAACGGGAATATCGCTGGTGGTGCGCAGACGGCGCAGCAGCTCGATGCCGTTCGTGCCCGGCAGCATGATGTCCAGCACGATCAGGGCAGGGCGGCCGTCTTCCAGCTGGACCTGCATTTCGGCGCCGGTCGCGGCAGAGCGCACATCATAGCCATGCTCTTTCAATGCGCGCGAAATCAGGACGCGAAGCTGTGGATCGTCTTCGACGACAAGGATCGTCTGTGTGGCCATGGAGGAACTATTCCGCAAGAAACCGGAGGCCGACGCGGGATGCGCTGCGGCCGGTCGCAGGAATCTAGTCACCAATTGCAGCCGGTTCAACCTGCACGCTTTTGCGTGTCCGCGGCCCTTGCGCCGGTCGGTTGCTGCTGGCTAAAGGCGCGGGCATCCGGCGGGGCCGCAAGGTGAACCGAGCTGTCCGACGCCGTTACATGATTGGAGGTCGCCTGCATGGCCAAGCGTTTCTGGCTGATGAAATCCGAACCCGACGTCTATTCGTGGGACGATCTTGTCGCAGAGGGCGAGGGGACGTGGGACGGGGTGCGCAACCATCGCGCCAAGAACAATCTGGCCGCAATGAAAAAGGGCGACAAGGCGTTCTTCTATCACTCCAACATCGGGCTGGAGATCGTCGGTATTTGCGAAATCAGTGTGGACGGCATTACCGATCCCACGGACGAGACGGGCAAATGGGCCGCGGTCAAGGTCAAGCCGGTCGAGAAGCTGCCCGCGCCCGTCACATTGAAGCAGGTCAAGGCCGAGGAATCGCTGGCCGAGATGGAACTGGTCAAGCTGATGCGCCTGTCGGTCAGCGAGGTCCGGCCCGAGGAATGGAGGAAAATCCTGTCCATGGCGAAAGCCAACGCCAAAAAGGCAGGCTGAATCCCGGTCTGCCGACGGGCTATTCGGGGGTATGACGGATGAGGACGCTCCTGTCCCGATACGGGGCGGGGCGTGTGGTGGCGCTTTGCAGATCGCGTCCGTTAAGCTTGGTTAAGAAACCGTTACTGCGCTTGCTCGTTTCCGGTAAGCCAGTAGCCAGCCAAGCGAGGAATTCGACGCCGATGATTCACGCCGCCACGCCCGCCATGCGCACGCCGATCCGGCTTCCCGTGGTGCAACCCGTCGCCAAGCGCCGCGCGGCCATGCAGGGCTGGTTCGGCCGCAAGGTGCAACCGCTGATGGAGCAGGTGGCGCAAGACCGGCCGCAACCCTTGTTCTGGGGTCTGAATACGCGCGACGCCAAGGAATTCCTGATGGCCTATTGCGCGTGCTTCATGGCGGTAATCGGTTTCATCGCCTGACCTTGCGGCCTGATCCTACCGTCGGCCTGATCCTTTGGCGGCAGCCAGCCGTCGTTCCGCGCAATAGAGCACCCAGCCGAGATAGGCCGAAATCACGCTCATCGCGGCAGCCAGAAGCAGTTGATCGACGATAGAGACATCGATCGCGTTCAGCCCCATGGCAAGCGCCGATCCGCCAACCATCGCAAAGCTGTTCACCAGATTATTGGCCGCCACCGCCCGCGCGGTTTGCGATTTGTCGACCACTGTCGTCAGAAACGCATAGAGCGGCACAACGAACATGCCCCCCGCAATGGCGATGCCCAGCAGGCACAGCAGCAAGGGCGCTGCCAGCGGCAGGGCGATGAATTCGGCCACATCGTATAGCCCGCCGACATGCGGCTGCCACATGCGGCAAACCACGTGAAAGGCCACAACGAACAGCCCCATCACGATGACCGAGACCGGGGAATATCGCGCCGATACCTCTCCCTTGAGCAGCATGTTGATCGACACCGATCCGATGGCGACGCCGATGGAGAATACGACCAGAAACAGGCTGGCGACTTCCTTGCTGGCAGTCAGCACGTTTTTCGCCAGCGGCGGGAATTCGATGAACAGCACCGCCCCGATGGTCCAGAAAAAGCTGATCGCCAGAATGGCGTAGAACACGCGCGCATCCTGCATCGAACCTTTGACCACGTTTACCGATGATCGCCAGATGTTGTAGTCGATCGGCTCGACCGTGCCTTGCGCGGGTGCGGAGGGGACCTGTTTGCCCGCAAACCAGCCCAGCACGGCAAGGCCGATGACCAGCACTGCGGCCACTTCTACCGAAATCCAGCCGGCAAGGATCGTGCCTGCCAGAATCGCCAGATAGGTGCCTGCCTCGACCAGTCCGGTTCCGGCCAGCACTTCTTGTTTCTCCAGATGCTGCGGCAGGATCGCGTATTTGATGGGGCCGAAGAAGGTGGAGTGCACGCCCATCGCGAACAGGGCCGCCAGCAGCAGCGGGATCGCTACGCCGTGCACCGCAATATCCATCGCCGCCATGATCAGGCCTGCCGCGCCGACGATCATGATGAAAATCTCGGCCAGCTTGACCCGCCGGATGATCATCGCCTTGTCGCGCATGTCGGCCAGTTGCCCCGACAGCGCCGAAAACAGCACGAATGGCAGGGTGAACAAGCCCTGCGCCACGGCGGAGAACATCGTCTCCTCTGCCGCGCTGGAATAAACGGCATAGACGACGAACAGCACCATCGCGTTCTTGTACAGATTGTCGTTGAACGCCCCCAGCACCTGGGTGACGAACAGCGGCAGGAAACGGCGCCTGGTAAGGAGATCGGGTGAGGTCAGCATGATCTGTCGGCGCCCGTCCTTACCGACCATACCGCGCTGCACAAGCCCGCGCGGCACATCGGTGCAATAAAATCGGTTGGCGGCGCTGCGTGTCGTCTTGGGGTTTTCATTCTTTTCGCGCTACATGGCTTTCACGAATCTATGCTGACACTTCCCAATCTTCTGACGCTTTCGCGCATTTTCGCCGTTCCGCTGCTGGTCGGTTTCCTGTGGTGGCCCGAATGGGCGCTGGGGCATGCGATCGCCTTTGTGATCTATTCGCTGGCGGGAATAACCGATTATTTCGACGGCTATCTCGCGCGGTCCAGCGGGCGGGTCAGCCGTCTGGGCATCTTCCTCGATCCCATCGCAGACAAGCTGATGGTGGGGGCGGTGATCCTTGTGCTGACGGCCAAGGGCGGATTGTCGGGCCCCTATGTGGGCGATCTGCATGCGCTGGCAGGGCTGGTGATCTTGCTTCGCGAAATCGCCGTTTCGGGCCTGCGCGAATTTCTGGCAGGTGTGCAGGTTTCGGTGCCCGTGTCGAAACTGGCGAAATGGAAGACAACGGCGCAGATTGTGGCGCTGGGCGCGCTGATACTGGCGGGTGCCTTGCCGCATATGGAATGGATCAGGCTGACGGGGCTTGCATGTCTGTGGGCAGCAGCAGCGCTGACGGTGGTGACCGGCTGGGATTATCTGCGTGTCGGCCTGAAGCATATGGACTAGGCCGTTCATGGCGGGTGGAGAGGATTATCGCACCACCGCCCTGTGGCAGCGCCTTGACCGGTATCGGGTCGGTCCCGACGATGCCGAATTCAGTTTCATTCAACGTCTGGCCCGCGAGAACGGGTGGAGCGAATCCCATGCCGACCGCGTGATGGAGGAGTACCGCCGTTTCTGCTTTCTGGCGATGCGCGCGGGCCATCAGGTAACGCCATCGGATGCCGTGGATCAGGCATGGCACCTGCATCTGACATACAGCCGCGATTATTGGGACCGGTTCTGCCCCGATATACTGGGCGCGTCGCTGCATCACGGTCCCACGGCGGGCGGCAAGGTCGAGCGGGACCGGTACTATCGCCAATATGCCGATACGCTTGCCAGCTATGAACGCTTCTTCGGCCCGTCGCCGCCCGATATATGGCCAGCGGCCATGCAACGGCTCTATCGCGATCCGCAGGCCCGCCGCGTCAACCCCCGCGATTTCTGGATCCTGCCCAGGCGGCGCACGCTGGTGGTAGCAATTCTGTTAGCACTTGGCATTATGGCAGTTCTGCTGATCCGTTAAGAGCCGCCAGAGGGGGGAGCGCTCGATGCAAGGATGGAATCCGCTCGACTGGAGCGCCAATGCCTATCTGGGCTTTCATGCCATGGCTTTCGTCGCCTGTCTGATCCTTGGTGCGGCGATCCAGAACGGCTTGCGACCCGAAGGGCGCGCGGGCGTGCTGCAAGGGGCCGAGGATACCGCCCTGTTGGCAGGCGGACCGATCCGTTTTCTGCAAGCGGTCGCGACCGCCCTGCTGGCGGACGGGCGACTGGTGATGGCTGATAACGGCAAACGGCTGATGCGACCCGCAATGGGCGGTGCGGGTTCGGCAGGTTCCACGGCGGCGGAGCGGATGATGCTGGGCCGTCCGGGCATGATCGAACTGCGCCAGCTCAAACGCGTGATGCAAGAGCCTTTGCAAGGCGTAAAGCGCGACTTGCAGATGCGCGGGTTGATGATGGACGGCGGGGACGAGCGGCTGATCCGGTTCACCCAGTCCGCGCCGCTGTTCATGCTGTTGCTGTTCGGGCTGGAGCGTATGCGGCTGGGTGTGATCCGCGACGAATCCATCGGCTTTCTGGTCTTTTTCGAATTTGCGACTGCCATCGCCATGCTGCTGCGTTTTTTCGCGATCGATCCGGCGACGGTGCAAGGCAAGGCCGAGATTGCGGCCGCCAGAGTGCGCGGCGAGCGGTTGCGCCGCGCCCCGCGCGAGCCCGAGATGGCGCAGGCGGTGGCTTTGTTCGGCCCTGCCGCGCTGGCGGGAACAGCGCTGAACCCGTTTCACCAGATGTTCGCGAATAATTCGTCGGGCGGCTGCGGCAGCGATGGCGGCGGAAGCGGCTGCGGAGGCGGCGGTTGTGGCGGTTGCGGTGGATGACCGGCGCCGCTAACGCCGCGCGATGAGTTTTACAGCCACCGTCCTGACCCTTTATCCAGAAATGTTTCCCGGCCCCCTTGGCATTAGCCTTGCGGGCCGCGCGCTGGAAGCGGGATCGTGGGTGATGCAGACGGTTCAGATCCGCGATTTCGCCACCGACAAGCATCGCACCGTCGACGATACGCCGGCGGGCGGGGGCGCGGGCATGGTGCTGAAAGTCGATGTGCTGGCCGCCGCGATCGACCATGCGCGCGCGCTGAACCCGGGGGCGCCGGTGCTGGCGATGACGCCGCGGGGCAAGCCGTTGACGCAGGCGCGCGTGCGCGAACTGGCATCGGGGCCGGGCGCCATCGTGCTGTGCGGACGGTTCGAGGGGTTCGACGAGCGTATCTTTGCGGGCCGCGATGTCGAGGAAGTGTCGGTTGGCGACATCATCCTGTCGGGTGGAGAGCCTGCCGCGATCATGCTTCTCGACGCTTGCATTCGGCTGCTTCCCGGCGTAATGGGCGCCGCTTCAAGCGGAGTCGAGGAATCGTTCGAGAACGGTTTGCTCGAATATCCGCACTACACCCGACCTGTCGAATGGGAAGGGCGCACGATCCCTGAAGTGCTGCGATCGGGGGATCATGCGAAGATCGCGGCGTGGCGAAAGCAACGCGGCGAGGACGATACACGGTTACGCAGGCCGGACCTTTGGGAACGTCACGGTGACGTTCGGGGCCAGCCTGCCTCTGGCGCGCGGCACGATGATGAAGGCACAGGCATATGAACCTGATCCAGCAGCTTGAGGCAGAGGCCATTGCCGGCTTCTCAAAGGAAATTCCGGAATTCCGTGCGGGCGACACCGTGCGCGTCGGCGTGCGCGTCGTGGAAGGCACGCGTGAACGTGTGCAGAATTACGAAGGCGTCGTGATCGCACGTTCGAACCGCGGCATGGGTTCGAACTTCACCGTTCGCAAGATCAGCTTCGGCGAAGGCGTGGAGCGTGTGTTCCCGCTCTATTCGCCCAATATCGACAGCATCACCGTGGTCCGCCGCGGCGTCGTGCGTCGTGCCAAGCTCTATTACCTGCGCGGCCGTACCGGCAAGAGCGCCCGTATTGCCGAGCGCAAGACGGTTCGCGAGCAGGCCTAAGCCTTCTCGCCAAAGAGCATGCGAAAGGGCGGTTCCTGCGGGAGCCGCCCTTTTTGTTTGCGTGCGGCGTTCATTGCGCATTCCGGACAGGCAGGGCGGTTGCAATTGTAATCGCTTTCGCCAATGACGCGGCGAGATTTATCCAACCTACGGAATTTCCAGCCCATGCACCGTCGATCATTCACTTCTTCGCGGCCATCGTCTTTTCTGCGATTGGCCGCATCGGCATTTGTGATGGGCATGTTGATCAAGGGGAGCGCCATGGCGAAAGACACCTATGACTTGCCCGGCACACAGGCGCAGGAAATGGCAGTGCCCGATGTGCCGCAAAAGGATCTGACGCTGGAGCGGATCGCAGGCAGTCCGTCGCTGAACGGGGCGTCGCCGCGTGCGATGAAGCTGTCGCCCGATGGCCGCTGGCTGACCCTGCTGCGCGCGCGCGACGATGACCGCTATCGCTATGATTTGTGGGCCTATGACCGGCAGGGCGGAACATGGTCGATGTTGGTCGATTCCGAAGCGTTCGGCCCGGGTCGCGCCTTGTCGGAGGCGGAGAAGATGCAGCGCGAACGCGCGCGCATTGCCAGCCTCAAGGGGATCGTGTCCTATGAATGGTCGCAGGATGCGCAGTCCATCCTTGTCCCGCTGGACGGCGATCTGTTTCTGGCAAAGCTGGACGGCACCGTCACCCGCCTGACCGATAGCGAGGAGGGCGAGCTCAATCCCGCGATTTCGCCCGATAATGCGCGCGTGTCCTTTGTGCGCGAGGGGCGGCTGTTCGTCGCACCGGTCGGCGGCGAGCCTGCGGCGGTCACGCCGGACGAGGCGAGCGATACGGTCCATTGGGGCGAGGCGGAATTCGTCGCGCAGGAGGAAATGGACCGCGATTACGGCTATAAATGGGGCCCCGACGGCAAGCGCATCGCCGTGCTGCGTTATGACGAGGCACCGGTCGCGGTCGTGACGCGCACATCGATCGGGGCGGGCAGCACCACCACCTATGACCAGCGCTATCCGCTGGCGGGCACCGATAATGTGCTGATCGACCTGTATGTGATCGATCCCGATGGCGGCAACCGGATCAAGGCCGATCTGGGGGCTGAGCGCGATATCTATATCACCCGTGTCGACTGGGCGCCCGATGGCGCGCTTTATGTGCAGCGCCAGAACCGCGCGCAAAGCAGGCTCGACATGCTGAAGATCGATCCGGCGACCGGCGCCAGCACGCCGGTCTTTACCGAAACGGCCGAGGACGGGCACTGGATCAACCAGTCGTCCGATTATCGCTTCCTGAACGACGGCTCGCTGGTCTGGCGTTCGGAACGCAGTGGTTTCGGCCATCTCTGGCGCTTTGCCGACGGGGAATGGACGCAGCTGACACGCGGCGACTGGGTCGTCACCGGCCTGCTGGGCGTGGACGAGGCAGCGGGCGCGCTATGGTTCAAGGGACGGATGGACAGCCCGCTGGAAGACCAGCTCTATCGTCTCGACTATGCCAATGGCGGCGCGCCCGAGCGACTGACAGAAAAGGGCTGGTTCTATGGCGCGTCGATGGACGGGGCAGGGCGCACCATGATCGTCAACCGGTCCAATCCCGCGCAGCCGACGCAGTATTATCTGGCCGATAATACCGGCAAGCGCCTGACATGGCTGATGGAAAACGCGCTCGACGCCGATCACCCCTATGCACCATTCGCCGCCAGCCATGCCGCGGCACGTTTCGGCACGCTGACGTCAGAGGATGGCAGCACGCTTTACTGGAAGATGCTGACCCCGAAGATGGAAAAGGGAAAGCGCTATCCGGTGCTGTTCCACCATTATGGCGGCCCGCATGCGCAAGAAGTCGATCATTCGTGGGATTCGGCCATTTCGCAATATTTCGTCGATCTGGGATATATCTGGTTCCAGATCGACAATCGCGGATCGGACAATCGCGGCGTCGCTTTTGAAAAGCAGATCCGCGAGGCCATGGGCACGGTCGAGGTGGTCGACCAGAAAACCGGGGGCAGCTGGCTGAAAACGCTGCCTTTTGTCGATCCCGACCGGATCGCGATTTTCGGGTCCAGCTATGGCGGCTATATGACCCTGAAACAGCTGGAGGCCGATCCCGGTTTTTACGCTGCGGGCATCGCGGCTTCTTCGGTGACGAAGTGGGAGCTGTATGACACGTTCTATACCGAACGCTATATGGGCGATCCGCGTCAGGTGCCCGATGCGTATGAGGCGTCGAATACCATCGCCGATGCTGCAAAGATCAGCGATCCGTTGCTGATCAGCCACGGGATGAGCGACGATAATGTGGTGATGGACAATACCACCGCCATGGTCGCCGCCATGCAGGAAGCGAATGTTCCGTTCGAAATGATGCTATATCCCGGCTTTGGCCATGTGGTGTCGGGTCCGGTCATCACGCAGCACTATTACGGCAACATCGTGCGCTTTCTGGAACAGAACGGCGTGCCGCCCGGGGGGCGATAAGCCGTATCCGAGCGGCAGGGTGACGAATCCGGTTGAGCGATCGGTTCGCACTTCCTAGATCACCCTTATGCCAGGCCCGCCGCTCCTCGAACTGTCCGATCGTGCGCGCGAGATTTTCCGTCTCGTCGTCGAAGGCTATCTGGGTGACGGCCAGCCAGTCGGGTCGAAGAGCCTTGCGGGCGGGCTGGACCTGTCTCCGGCATCGATCCGGTCGGTCATGGCCGATCTGGAGCGGCTGGGCCTGCTGGCCGCGCCGCATACCAGCGCGGGACGATTGCCGACCGAGACGGGGCTACGCCTGTTCGTCGACGGGATGATGCAGGTGGCAGAGCCGAGCGCCGCCGAACGCACCGCGATCGAACGGGAATTGTCGGGCAATGGGCCGGTCGAAACGGCTCTGGCGCGGACCTCGGCGCTGTTGTCCAGCCTGTCTGCCTGTGCAGGCGTAGTCATGGTCCCCGCGCGTGAACCGCGCCTCCAGCAGATGAGTCTGGTGCCTTTGGGCGACGACCGCGCATTGGCCGTGCTGGTGGGAGAGGACGGCGATGTCGAGAACCGCGTTGTCCCGCTGGCCGCCGGAACCGATCCTGCCGCACTGGTGCAGGCCGGCAATTACATCACCGCGCGGTTGCAGGGCCGCACTCTGGCCGAGGCTGCGCGCGCCATGCATCGCGAAATCGCCGACGAGCGCGCCGAACTGGACGCTGCCGCGCGCGATCTTGTGGAGCGCGGCCTTGCCGTGTGGAGCGAGGATGCGGCGCGCCGTCCGGTGCTGATCGTGCGCGGACAAGCGAACCTGCTGGACGAAAGCGCGGTGGGCGATCTGGAACGCGTTCGCATGCTGATCGACGATATCGAACGCAGCGAACAGGTCGCCGCCCTGCTCGACAATGCGCGCGAGGCTGACGGGGCGCGGATTTTCATAGGGTCCGAGAACAAGCTGTTCTCGCTTTCAGGTTCGTCGGTCATTGCCTCGCCCTATCGCGACCGCGAGGGGAAGGTGATCGGCGTGGTGGGCGTGATCGGGCCGACGCGGTTGAATTACGCGCGCCTAGTCCCCATGGTGGATTTCACCGCGCGCAGCCTTGGCCTCAGCCTGGATGCGCGCGTGGGCCATGCGGGGCGCTAGGCGGGATCTTTTCCCCCTGGTAACCGGTTTGGCGACAGGGATTTTTTCGAGACAGTCAGGAACAGAAACAGCGCCATGAGCGACGACAAAACGCGCGACGAAGCAGTCGAGAACGAATTGAAGGGCGTTCCCGAGGACATGATCGAGAACGAAAACGCTGGCGACAACCCGGAAGAAAGCGTCGACGAGGCGCTGGCCAAGCTGGGTGCCGAACTGGACGAGGCGAAGCAGCAAGTGCTTTATGCCCGCGCCGACACGCAGAATCTGCGCCGCCGGATGGAAAAGGAAATCGCCGACGCCCGCGCCTATGCCGCGACCGGTTTTGCCCGCGATATACTGTCGGTGTCCGATAACCTTGCCCGTGCGCTCGACGCCATTCCCGCCGATCTGCGCGAGGATGAGAAGTGGAAGGGCCTGATCGCGGGTATCGAAGCCACAGGGCGCGAAATCGACAAGGTTTTCGCTTCGCACGGGATCAGCCGGATCGCGGCCAAGGGTCTGCCGCTTGACCCGAACCAGCATCAGGCGATGATCGAAATTCCGACCAACGATGCCGAACCCGGCACTGTGGTGCAGGAAATGCAGGCGGGTTACATGATCAAGGACCGTCTGCTGCGCCCCGCCATGGTCGGCGTCGCGAAAAAGCCGGACTGATCGGGCCATCCGGGCAAGCGGCCTGACCTTCGAACGCCACGCTCCGGCGACGGCATCGGGGGTTTTCAGGAACGTTTCGGCAGGTCTCCGCATTGGGTGGGTAACTTACCCCATGCGGAGAATTTGCCATGAACATCAGGAAATTGACCCTCCCGCTCGCGGCTACGGCAGCATTGGCGACCGTTGGCTGCGCGGATAATTACGCGGTCGAAGGCGCGGCGCTGGGCGCGGCGGCGGGCGCGGGTGTCAGCGCGGTAACGGGTGCCGATCTCGAAACCTCGGCCGCGGTCGGCGCGGCGGCGGGCGGTGCGATCGGTTATTTCACCGACAAGAACGATACGTGCGACGGTTATAACGACGCAGGATACCTCGACAACGACTGTCGCTAGGGTCCGGCCAACCCGAACCTGCCTAACGGACCGGTTCGAAGGGCAGGATAGTTTCAAGCTGCTTCAACGGCGGCGCGCCGTGCAGCTTGTGGCCTTGTCTCAGCAGAAAAACATGGCGCACGATTTCGGCCTGTTGTTCGATCCCATAGCGGTCGAGCGGCAGGCCGGGCCTTATGGCATAGTCGTAACGGCAAAAAGGATGGCGCATCAGCACCAGCCAGTATTTGCCGCGCTGCTGCGCCTGCCAGACATGTGTCATCTCGTGAATGAACAGACCCTGCGCCAATAGCGAGGCGTAAGCAAAATCGTCGCAATATTGCGTGTGGCCGGCCGGAAAATGAATATGTCCGCAGGGCGCCATCACCGTATTTTGCGGCTGTAGCGGAAACCATTTGCTCCGCCGGACCGTCACCGGTTCGAGGTCGATGGCTGTTCCGAAGACGGAAGCCACCATCGCCTTTTCGCCGTCTGTCAGACCGCGTGTGCCGCCGACAGGGCAGGCATGTGATCGCACGGGCGTACTCAGTGCGCCATTCCTTCATGCGCAGAATGGTCCATGGCGGGCATGGCTTCCTTTGCGCCTTCAAGCGCTGCGGGCAGCGGATCGGCGGGTCCGACGATCTGCGCTGTCGCCGAAATCTTGTCGCCGTTTTCCAGTGTCAGCGTCAGATCGGTCGTGCCCCCCGCGACTAGCGCGGGATCGATATCGAACAGCATCACATGAAAACCGCCGGGTGCGAATTGCACGGTTTCGCGTGGCTCCAGCACGATCGTGCCTGCTGCCGCCATCATCGAAATGCCGTCGACCACTTTCGTTTCATGCAGTTCGGCCTCTCCCGCTCCGGTCACATCGACGCCCGCGATGCGCACGGGTTCATCCCGCAACGATTGCAGCGTGAAATAGGCACCGGCCGGACGGCCCGACACGGCGGGAAGGCGGATGGCGGCATTGTACAGCACCATGCCAAGCTGCGCGGGCGCGGCGGCGTCCTGTTGCGCCGCGTCATCGGCGGGCGTGCTGTCTCCGCAAGCGGCAAGGGGAAGGGCTGCGGCAGCCAGCCAGAGCAATGTGGTACAGGATCGCATGATAAAGCCGGTTCCTTGAACGCAATTGGTGATGGCGGCCAGATAGGCGGCCTTGCAGACTTGTGCCACCGAAAACCGCCCCTATATCGCCCCCACAATCGAAGAGCCGCAAGCGCTCGCTTGCCCCGATGGGGAGTGTGCCAAACGCGGTGTCCGCAAGTAGAAGGGTGGAATTTACTCAATGGCTAAAGTTATCGGTATCGACCTCGGCACGACCAACAGCTGCGTGGCAGTGATGGATGGCGACAAGCCCAAGGTGATCGAGAATTCCGAGGGCGCGCGCACCACGCCATCGATCGTCGCTTTTACCAAGGATGGCGAGCGTCTGATCGGCCAGCCTGCCAAGCGTCAGGCGGTGACCAATCCCGACAATACGATCTTTGCGGTCAAGCGCCTGATCGGCCGCCGTTTCGAAGACCCCATGACCAAGAAGGACATGGAGCTGGTCCCCTATGACATCGTCAAGGGCAAGAACGGCGACGCATGGGTTAAGGCGGGCGGCGAAGATTACTCCCCCTCGCAGATTTCGGCCTTCACCCTGCAGAAGATGAAGGAAACCGCCGAGAGCTTTTTGGGCGAGACCGTCACGCAGGCCGTGATCACGGTCCCTGCATATTTCAACGACGCGCAGCGCCAGGCGACCAAGGATGCCGGCCAGATCGCGGGCCTTGAAGTGCTGCGCATCATCAACGAGCCGACCGCGGCGGCTCTGGCCTATGGCCTCGACAAGAATGACGGCAAGACCATTGCCGTTTACGACCTTGGCGGCGGTACGTTCGACATCTCGATCCTCGAGATTGGGGACGGCGTGTTCGAGGTGAAGTCGACCAATGGCGACACCTTCCTTGGCGGTGAGGATTTCGACAGCGCGATCGTCGAATATCTGGCCGAAGCCTTCCAGAAGAAGGAAGGCATGGACCTCAAGAAGGACAAGCTGGCCCTGCAGCGTCTGAAGGAAGCTGCTGAAAAGGCCAAGATCGAGCTGTCGAGCGCGCAGACCACTGAAGTGAACCTGCCGTTCATCACCGCCCGCATGGAAGGCGGCAGCACGACCCCGCTGCACTTGGTGGAGAACATCAGCCGCGCCGATCTGGAGCGTCTGGTCGACCGCCTGATCCAGCGCACGCTGGAGCCGTGCAAGAAAGCGCTGGCCGACGCGGGCGTGTCCGCCAAGGAAATCGACGACGTCGTTCTGGTGGGCGGCATGACCCGCATGCCCAAGGTGCGCGAAGTGGTGAAGAACTTCTTCGGCAAGGAACCGCACACGGGCGTGAACCCCGATGAAGTCGTGGCCATGGGCGCTGCCATTCAGGCGGGCGTCCTGCAGGGCGATGTGAAGGACGTGCTGCTGCTCGACGTGACCCCGCTGTCGCTGGGTATCGAGACGCTGGGCGGCATCATGACCAAGATGATCGACCGCAACACCACGATCCCGACGAAGAAATCGCAGGTCTATTCGACGGCTGATGACAATCAGCAGGCCGTGACGATCCGCGTGTTCCAGGGTGAGCGCGAGATGGCGGCGGACAACAAGCTGCTGGGCCAGTTCGATCTGGTCGGCATTCCGCCCGCACCGCGCGGCGTGCCGCAGATCGAAGTGACCTTCGACATCGACGCCAACGGCATTGTGAACGTGTCCGCCAAGGACAAGGGCACCGGCAAGGAACAGCAGATCCGCATTCAGGCATCGGGCGGTCTGTCGGATTCCGACATCGACCAGATGGTGCAGGACGCCGAGAAGTTCGCCGAGGAAGACAAGCAGCGCAAGTCGCGTGCCGAGGCACGTAACCAGGCCGACAGCCTTGTCCATTCGACCGAGCAGCAGTTGAAGGAAAATGGCGACAAGATCGACGCGGGCCTCAAGTCCGAGATCGAGGCCGCCATTGCCGAGACCAAGACCGCGCTTGAGGGCGAGGATGTCGACGACATCAACGCCAAGTCGCAGGCCCTTGCCGAAAAGGCGATGAAGATGGGGCAGGCGATTTACGAAAAGCAGCAGGCAGAGGCAGGCTCTGCCGCCGAGGGTGCGCCCGAAGCGGATGCAGCCAACGAGGACGTCGTGGACGCCGAATTTTCGGAAGTCGACGGCGACGGCGACGACAATAAACCGGCGTAACGATCCGCGCCCCTTGCGGGTGCGGACTTGAAAACCGGCCCGCAGGTCTATTAGGCAACACACGGTTAACCCGCCCTGTTAACCTTGCCGATAGGCCTGCGGGTCTATTTCGATGCGGCCCGGCGCTGTGATCGTATGGGGTTGCTGCCATTGTAATGCGCGATCGCGGGGCGGGTCGTTTCTCGCGCAATGTTGGATGATTTGCCGATCCGGTACCGCAGGGCGCGGGCCGGACGTTACGGAGGCTGAGTGGAAACCGAAGTCGACTTTTACGAATTGCTGGAAGTCGAGCGTTCGGCGGACGACAAGACGATCAAGTCCGCCTATCGCAAGCTGGCCATGCGCTTTCACCCGGACCGCAATCCGGGCGATGCCGATGCCGAGGCGCGATTCAAGGCGATCAGCCGCGCCTATGACTGTCTGAAAGACCCGCAAAAGCGCGCCGCCTATGACCGGTTCGGTCACGAGGCATATGAACAGGCGGCGAGTGGCGGTGGCCAGGGCGGCGGTCAGGGTTTTTCCGACATTGGCGATATTTTCGAGACGATCTTCGGTTCTGCCTTTGGCGGCGGTGCCGGTGGCGGACGACCGCGTCGCGGTGCGGACCTGCGCTATGACATGGAAATTACGCTGGAAGAGGCGTTCCATGGCAAGGATGCCGAGATTTCGATCGAAGTCTCGCAAACCTGCGAGCCATGCAGCGGTTCGGGCGCCGAACCCGGCACGGGCAAGCGTGGCTGCGAAACCTGCGGCGGCTTTGGCAAGGTCCGCGCGCAGCAGGGCTTCTTCGTGGTCGAACGGCCATGCCCCACTTGCCACGGACGCGGCGAAGTTATCGAAACGCCGTGCAGCGCCTGTCGGGGGGAAGGGCGCGTGGACAAGGTTCAGAACCTCGACATCACGATACCGCCCGGCGTCGAAACCGGCACGCGTATCCGGCTGTCCGGCAAGGGTGAGGCGGGACCGCAAGGTGCGCCTGCGGGCGATCTTTACATTTTCATGCATGTTCGCCGTCACCAAGTGTTCGAACGCGACGGGACCAACCTGTTCACCAAGGTTCCGATCACTTTTACCAAGGCAGCGCTGGGCGGCACGGTCAGCCTGCCGGGGCTGGATGGCGAATGGATTACGGTGAACATTCCCGCCGGCGTCCAGTCGGGCGAGCAATTGCGCAAGCGCGGTGACGGCATGCCCGTGTTGCAAGGGCGCGGCCGCGGCGATCTGGTGGTCGACATTCAGGTCGAAACCCCGCGAAAGCTGTCGTCGAAGCAAAAGGAACTGCTGCGCGAATTCCAGCAGAGCGAGACCAAGGCCCAGTGCCCCGACGCGATGGGTTTTTTCGAGCGGATCAAGTCTGGCTGGAGCAAGCTTTGATCTGACCGCGGGTCAGGCGCGGAGCTTTTCCTCGACCTCGGCCCGCAATGTGTGGATCAGTGATTTGCGGCACAGTCCGGCCTTTTCCTCTTCGTCCAGAATTGCAAGAAAAGCCTTACGCCTGATGGCGGTCAGCGTGGTTTCGGGCAGGGTCTGTTCGGGCTCCAGCGTAGAGGCGACGATGTCGATCATCCGGTCCGCGCCATGCAACCTGCCCCACAGATAATCGTTTTCGCGATAGGCGCGGCTGAAGAAGGCCCCGAAATTATAGAACTCGATCCCGCGTAGGCAGGTGGAGGCGCCGCCGGGCCGGATGGCGGACGCGTCTTCGGGGGATATGCGGTCGATCTTGATCGGCTCGAACTCGTCAAAGCCGCGCGCGCCCAACAGGGGCAGCGTGGCAATATCGTAAAACGGAAAGCCCAGATAGGCGAGCAACATTGCCCGCCGCTGCTCGCGCGGCAATTGCGCCAGCCCTTCGACCAGCAGCGCATCAACCAGCGGATCGGTCGCCGCCAGATCGCGGGTTTTTGCGATATGGGCGATGGCCCCATCCGGCTCCGACAGCACTTTTCCGGCCAGATCGGGAAATTCGTCACCAAGTACCTCGATCCCGTCGAGCCGCGTATAGATCGACAATGCGTCATACACGGCTTTGCGTGCAATCTCGCGCTTGGGCGGGGGTAGCGTGCCGCCGATGTCGTTGGGCGACAGGCGGCGGGCCAACAGGCGCAGGCGGCGGATGCGAAAGCCCAGATCATGTGCGCGGAAGAAATCGATCGCATCCCCGCTCGCGCCCAGCTTTCCGCCGGAGAGGCTGCCCAGTCCCTCACGCTCGAAATGACCGGCCAGCGCGCCGATCACGCTTTCGCGGGCAGGCTTCTCTCCCGGGACGGCGCGATGGATCAGCCCTGCCAGATGTTCGACAATGCCGGTGAACTTGCTGCGGGCATAGGAATGAAAGGCAAAGCCTGCCTGCTCAGCCGCAGCCTGCTGTGCGCGGCGGCGCCATTTGGTCAAACGCTCGGGCGTCGGGCGATCGAGAAACAAAGTGCGGCCCAGCAGACGATCGACGGTCGCCTCCACTTCGGGACGCAAGCCTTCGACGATCGCGCGCAGGCGGGCCGCCTCGCGGCTGTGCGCGTCGATGCGTTCCAGATCGTCACGGATCGGCTGTTCGCGCGGAATGGCCGACAAGGCGCCAAAGATGGAGGAGAAGAAACCGACTTCCTTCTGTTCCTGCCGGTCGTTCCCCGCGCCGGTAATGCGCAGGTCGGGCCGCGGGTCGATATAGATGAAGCGGCGGTCCACCTCTCGCGTGGCAGGGCGGCCGCTGAGTGCAGCGATTGCCTCGGCGAAGGGCGCACCGACCAGCACCGCGCCATCGATCAGAGCGACCTGATCCAGATCATGTGCATGGGCATGATGCGGCATGATGCGCGACAGAAATGCATCGCGGCTGTTCCAGTCCAACCGGCGCTCGCTGGACAGACTTTCGATCTCGGCCACGGTCAGCGGCGGGAATGCACCGGGAAAGCTGCTGGTGGCGCGGGCAGCGAAAACAAGCTCGGGCCGCGGCGCCAGCGTGGTATCGCCGCCATGCGCGCGGAACGATATGGGCAGGCGATGCTCCGTTTCGGTCGCAAGCGCGGGGGAATGCAGTCGCAGCGGTACGCGGCTGCCGCGGAAATCGGTGGCTGTAACGAACAGATCGACCGGATGGCCTGGCGGCACAAGTGGCGGGCCGTCCTCCTGCTCGGCCATGGCGACCAGAGCGTCATCGATCATGCGCGCCATGCCGATCCCCGAAAAGGGCGGCGCGAACCAGCGCGAACGGATCAGTCGCGACAGTTTCGCGCGCACTTCCTCGCGGGTTTCGACAGCCACGGTGCGTGATACGGCATTGCCCGGACGGCGCAGTGCATATTCCACGATGGGCTGCGCCCACAGCTTGGAAAAACGGTTGCCCGGACGCGCTTCGGGCGCGACCAGAACGTCGCTGTCGGCACGTTCCAGCCACAGTCGGGTCAGCGGATCGAGCGAGCGGCCCGTCAGCAGCCCCTCGGCCAGAAAGATCGCGTTCAGCCCGCCCGCGCTGGCGCCTGTCAGAATGTCGGGGATCACGCGCAGCCGCGTTTCGCCCTGATCGGCAATGGCTGTCAGCAGATCGCGATAGGCGCGCTGGACCGGATTGCCCGAAGGCTCTCCGCTGCGGAAATCATGGCTGGCGCGGGCGAAATGCCAAAGCTCCTTGGTGACGCCATGCATATAAACCGCAAGGCTGACTCCGCCGTAGCAAACCAGCGCGATCCTCAGTTCCTTCTCCCGCATCGCATGATTGTGACAGCAGCGGGTTCAAAAAGCCAAGCAAATTGCGCGGGAAAATCACACCCATCGGCAATTGCGTTCCCGATCCGTTCCGGATAAGCGAGGCCATGGCGAAACCCAAACGCAGATTCGTGTGCCAGGCCTGTGGCAGCGTCGCCCACCGCTGGCAGGGGCAATGCGCCGATTGCGCAGAATGGAACACGCTGGTCGAGGAAGCACCTGCGACGGTGTTCGCGGCCAAGCATGATTTGTCGGGCGGCGGGCGTCCGATCGCGTTCACGCCGCTTGATGCCGAGACGCCTTTGCCAGTGCGCCAGCCAACCGGCATGGCGGAGTTCGACCGTGCTTTGGGTGGCGGCATGGTGCCGGGCAGCGCGATCCTGATGGGCGGCGATCCGGGTATCGGCAAATCGACGCTGCTGCTGCAGGCAAGCGCGAGCGTGGCGCGGGCGGGCAAGGCGGCGGTTTATATCAGCGGCGAGGAAGCGGCGGGGCAGGTGCGCCTGCGTGCCGGGCGTCTGGGTCTGGCCGATGCGCCGATCCAGCTCGCCAGCGCGACATCGGTGCGTGATATTCTGACGACTCTGGGCGGGATGGACGCGCCCGCATTGCTGGTGATCGATTCGATCCAGACCATGCATTCCGACCAGATCGAGGGCGCGCCGGGCACGGTCAGCCAGGTGCGCGGCTGCGCGCTGGAACTGATCCGCTATGCCAAGGAGTCGGGCTGTGTGCTGGTGATGGTCGGTCACGTGACCAAGGATGGCAATATCGCGGGTCCCCGCGTGCTCGAACATATGGTCGATGTGGTGATGAGCTTCGAGGGGGAGCGGTCGCACCAGTATCGCGTACTGCGCGCGCTGAAGAACCGCTTTGGCGCGGTCGATGAAATCGGCGTGTTCGCGATGGAAGGGGCGGGCCTGACCGAAGTGGCCAATCCCTCGACCCTGTTCCTTTCTAGCCGCGACGAGCCTGTCGCGGGCAGTGCGGTCTTTCCCGCGCTGGAAGGCACGCGGCCCGTGCTGGTCGAAATACAGGCGCTGATCGTGCGGCTGCAATCCGGCGCAACACCGCGCAGGGCTGTCGTCGGTTGGGATTCAGGGCGGCTTGCCATGTTGTTGGCCGTGCTGGAATCGCGGTGCGGGCTGAATTTTTCTTCGGCAGAGGTCTATCTGAACGTGGCGGGCGGTTATCGCCTTTCCGATCCCGCCGCCGATCTGGCCGTGGCGGCGGCATTGGTGTCGGCATTGGCAGACAGACCTTTGCCCAAGCAATCGGTATGGTTCGGAGAGGTTTCGCTGTCGGGCGAGATTCGTTCGGTGGCCCACGCACCCCTGCGGTTGCGGGAGTCGGCCAAGCTCGGCTTTGACAAGGCGTTCGGACCGGCTCTAAACTCTGCCTCGTTAAGCTCTGAACAAGGGACGGGACTGTATGATCCGCTCGACCTTCTGATAGGGCTCGTCGACAGGGTAGTGGGCGCAGATTGATTTCATGGAAATTTCCGGAATGGATTTTACCGGTTTCGACCTTGCCGTGCTGGTGATCGTGGGGCTGGCCGCCATTGGCGGTCTGCTGCGTGGTTTCGTGCACGAGGTGTTGGCGCTGGGCGCGTGGATTGCCGCAGTCGCGGCGATTTATTTTCTTCACGAACCGCTGACGGCGATGCTCACCGAGTTTTTCAAAGATAACCAGACCAATGCAGGGCTGCTGGCATTCGTGTTGCTGTTGCTGGTGCCCTATGCCGTGATGAAGCTGATTGCGCGCTGGGCAGGCGGCAAATCGCGCAATTCGGTGCTGGGCCCGATTGACCGCATGCTGGGCATGGGTTTCGGCGTGGTAAAGGGCGCGATTCTTGTGGTGCTGTCCTTCTCGATCCTCGCGCTGGGTTACGACATGGCTTGGGGGGCCGAGGGGAGGCCTGACTGGATCAAGTTCGCGCGCAGCTATCCCTTTGTGAATTCTGCCAGCAATGCGCTGGTAGAGACTATCGCGGAACGGCGCGAGGAATTGCAGGAAGCGGCTGACACGATTTGATGCGCCGCTTGACCAGGCTCCACCGGCGATGAATGCGACCCGTCTTTACACGCCGCAAGTTCTGGCCGCAGCAGTATCGCTGGCGCGGTTTCCGCTGGCAGACGATCTTCCGCTGCGTGGCGAAGCGCGGTCTGCCAGTTGCGGCAGCGTTTTGACGCTGGGTTTGGCAACTGACGGTGACGATGTGATTACGCGCACCGGTCTTGCCGCGCAGGCCTGCGCGGTCGGTCAGGCATCGGCGGCGATCTTTGCCGAACACGCGGTGGGGATGAAGGCCGCGCGGATCGCCACAGCGGCCAGCGGATTGCGCGCCTGGCTGGCTGGCGATGCGCCGCTTCCCGATTGGCCCGGGCTGGAGCTGATTGCGCCGGCGCGTGCCTATCCTGCCCGACACGGCGCGATCCTGCTGGCATGGGATGCCGCCGAAAAGGCTCTTACCTGACCTGCAGGGCCAGTCCCAAGGCTTCTTGGCAAACGCCACTTTCCCGCGCTAGTGATCGGCAAAAGGGAACGGGAGACGGGAATGGCGCAAGCGGGCCAGTCTGGGGGCGGAGCTGAAACCGCTTTCGACAAGGAATTAAGCGGATCGGATGTTCGGCTGGTAATCGGGGCTTCCTCGGTTGGGACGATATTCGAATGGTACGATTTCTTCATCTACGGCACGCTGGCCGGTCTGATCGGGGCAGCCTTCTTTCCTTCGGGCAATGAAACGCTGCAATTGCTGCTGGTGTGGGCCGGCTTTGCAGTAGGGTTCGGGTTCCGTCCCTTGGGCGCGATCCTGTTCGGATTTCTGGGCGACCGGCTGGGCCGCAAATATACGTTTCTCGTCACCGTGACCCTGATGGGCGTGGCGACGGCAGGCGTCGGTCTGATCCCTTCTGCCGCGACAATCGGCATCGCGGCGCCGATCATCGTCATCCTGTTCCGCATTTTGCAGGGGCTCGCACTCGGCGGGGAATATGGCGGTGCCGCAATCTATGTCGCCGAACATGCGCCGCCCGAAAAGCGCGGGTTTTATACCTCTTTCATTCAGGCCAGCGTCGTGGGCGGCTTTGTGCTGTCCATCGCGGTCGTGCTGGCATGCCGGTTTCTGATCCCTGCCGACGAATTCGCGGCATGGGGCTGGCGCCTGCCGTTCCTGCTGTCGCTGGTGCTGCTGGCGGTGTCCTTGTGGATGCGCCTGAAACTGTCGGAAAGCCCTGTCTTTCGCGCGATGAAGGAAGCGGGAGAAACGGCGAAAAATCCCTTCGTCGAAAGCTTCACCTATCCCGGCAATAAGTGGCGGATTGTCGTCGCCCTGTTCGGGGTTACCGGATCGCTGACGACGATTTGGTACACTGCGTTTTTCTCAAGTCTCTCGTTCCTGAAAGGACCGATGCGGGTCGACGCACTGACGACCGAACTGATGCTGTTCGCGGGTGGGATCATCGCCATGCCGCTCTATATCATCGTCGGCAAATGGTCCGACCGGGTCGGGCGCAAGAAACCGATCGTGATCGGCCAGATATTGTCGCTGGTCCTGCTGTTCCCGGTGTTCTGGTTCATGGGGCAGATGGCCAATCCCGGCATGGCCGCATCGGCCGAAAGCGCGCCCGTTGTGGTGGCAGGCCCCGATTGCAGTTACGATCCCTTTGCTGATGCGCAGGCCACCGATTGCGGCCGTCTGATCGAGGATCTTACCGTCAGCGGCGTGCCCTATAGCCTGACCGAAGCGCCCCAACTGACCCTGTCTGTCGGCGCCGAAAGCAGCGCCGTGCCGTCCTATCCGGCAGACGATCCGCAGCTTCGCCGCGCTGCATTGCAGGACCGGCTGGCCCGCGCGGGTTACGATTTCGGCACCCAATATCCGGGTTGGGCGCGCATCGCAGGCATACTCGGGGCGCTGGTCGTCTTGTCCGTGTTGTCGGCACTGACCTATGGTTCGGTTGCGGCCTTGCTGGCGGAAATGTTTCCGCCGCGCATCCGTTATAGTTCGATGTCGATCCCCTATCACATCGGTGCGGGCTATTTCGGCGGATTCCTGCCGTTGATCGCGGCCTATATTATTGCGCGCACGGGCGATGCCTATGCAGGGCTGTGGTATACGTGGGTGTTCATGCTGTTGGGCCTGATCTTTGCGGTTATCGGGCTAAAGGGTGGGCCGCCCAAAGATTTCCACGAAAGCGAATTCGACGCTTAGGGGTCTGGTGCGCAGGGCGGGGATATGCGAACGGCGGCAAATGACGGCTGAAACCGGCGAGCTGCCCCGATCCCATCCATCCCCGCTTCGCTTGTCCTTCGACGGCGGGGCACTTGCGGCGAACTGGCGCGCGATGGACCGGCTTTCGGGCAAGGCGCGGACCGGCGCGGCGGTCAAGGCCGATGCCTATGGCATAGGTATCGACCGGGCGATGCCGGTGCTGTGGGATGCGGGGTGTCGCGAATTCTTTGTCGCGCACTGGTCCGAAGTTGCTGCCGTGCGCCATTACGCCCCTTCTTCGTCCATTTCGGTCCTGCTTGGTCCGATGGGCGACGCCGATGTGCGATTTGCGCGCGAGACTGGCGTGCGCCCCGTGATCAACAGCATCGAACAGGCGCGCCGGTGGACGGCGGCGGGCGGGGGCGTATGCGATCTGATGGTCGATACCGGCATGAACCGTTTGGGCGTGCGGCCCGAAGAACTGGGCGATCCGGCCATCGCTGCGCTCGATATCGATATAGTGCTGTCCCATCTCGCCTGCGCAGATGAAGAGTCCGCATTGAACGACCGGCAGCAGAGTATTTTCGCTTCGCTTTTGCCACAATTGCAGCATCGCCGCGCCAGCCTTGCCAATAGTGCAGGAATCGCATTGGGCGCGGGGTATCACTTCGATCTGACCCGCCCGGGTCTTGCGCTGTATGGCGGCGTTCCGCGCAGCGAACTTGCACAAGATCTGCAACAGGTGATCGCGCCCGAAGCGGCCATCGTGCAAATCCGCACGCTGCCTGCCGGTGAAAGCATCGGTTATGGCGCCAGCTTTACCGCCGCGTCGGATATGCGCGTGGCGATCCTGTCGCTGGGCTATGCCGACGGATTCTTGCGCTGCTGGTCGGGCAAGGGGGAATTTACGGCAACGGACGGAGCGGTTCTGCCGGTGCTGGGCAGGGTGTCGATGGATCTGACTGCCATCGATATCACCGCAGCGCCGCATTTGCGTGAAGGAGACTGGCTGCGCGCCGGTTACGATCTGCCCGCAGCGGCGGAAATGTCCGGATTGTCGCAGTATGAACTGCTGACGCTGGCGGGGCCAAGACTGCGGGCCGGATAGCTTGCGGGGTGTGGCAACACCGTGCTATTAGCATTTGCAGCAAACTTGCGCAGCATTAGCTAGAGATGTTCGGGTTGCATCCGCAATTTTAGTCTGGGGCGCAATTCTATCTTGGGGGATATGTGGCGGACAAAGAAAAATCCGGTGATGTGATCATCATCAAGAAATACGCCAACCGGCGTCTGTATAACACCGATTCGTCGAGCTATATTACGCTCGATCATCTGGCAGAAATGACTCGCGAGGGTGTTGAATTTCAGGTGATCGACGCCAAAAGCGGCGCCGATATTACGCACCAGATCCTTACCCAGATCATCATGGACGAGGAAGCGGCAGGTTCGCAAATGCTGCCCGTCACTTTTCTGCGCGATCTGATCAGCATGTATGGCAATTCGATGCAGGCAATGGTCCCGCATTATCTGGAAATGTCGATGTCGCAGTTTCGCGACAACCAAATGAAGATGCGTAAGGCGTTCGAGGATTCGATGGGCAGCAATCCGCTGGCCAAGCTGGCGCAGCAGAATATGGCGATGTTCAAGGCGGCGACCGATGCCTTTATGCCTGGGGCGGCCCAAGGCCTTGGCGAACAAGAAGAGGCCGAGGGCGAGGACAAGCCTGCCGCCGCGCAATCGGGTAACGAGCTGGACGAATTGCGCAAGCAGATGGCTGCCATGAAAGAGCAGATCGACAAGCTTAGCAGCTGAATTTCCATCCGCCGCGCCTGCGTCTTGCTGTGCGCGGCGGAAAACAAAGGTTCTTCACGTGCGCTGCCCCTTGGCAAGGGTGTCGCGCGGTCATATGGGGGCTCGTTTCGGGCCCCTTTCTTCGTGCCGGTCCGATGCGCCGATGTTTCGCCCAAGGCGCAGGGCCCCATTTTCCAAGGTTTGCCGCTTCGTGAACGCGCCCTCGACCCAACAGAATCAGCCCCAGAAGGCGACGATCCGCCACGCGCTCGACATTTCGCGCAATGACGATTTCGCCGCGTGGTATCAGGCGGTGATCAGCCAGGCAGACATGGCCGAGGAATCGGGCGTGCGCGGCTGCATGGTAATCAAGCCGTGGGGCTGGGGCATCTGGGAACGTATCCAGCGACTGCTGGACGACCGGATCAAGGAAACCGGCCACGATAATTGCTATTTCCCGCTGTTCATTCCGCTGTCCTATTTCGCCAAGGAAGCCGAGCATGTCGAAGGCTTTGCCAAGGAAATGGCAGTCGTCACCCATCACCGGCTGAAGTCGCAGGACGGATCGCTGGTCGTCGATCCCGATGCGAAGCTGGAGGAGCCGCTGGTCGTGCGCCCCACTTCGGAAACGGTGATCGGGCAGGCGATGGGCCGCTGGGTGCAAAGCTGGCGCGATCTTCCGCTGAAACTGAACCAGTGGGCCAATGTCGTGCGCTGGGAAATGCGCACGCGCATGTTCCTGCGCACCAGCGAATTCCTGTGGCAGGAAGGGCATACCGCCCATGCCAACCGTGAAGACGCGATGGACGAGACGCTGCTGATGCTCGAAGTCTATCGCAGCTTTGCCGAAGACGTGCTGGCCATGCCGGTGATCGCCGGCGAAAAGCCCGAGAACGAGCGTTTTCCGGGCGCTGATGCGACCTATTCGATCGAGGCGATGATGCAGGACGGCAAGGCTTTGCAGGCCGGCACCTCGCATTATCTGGGCACGACCTTTTCCAAAGCGGCCGATATCAAATATCAGGACGATCAAGGCGTCGAGCAGCTGTGCCACACCACCAGCTGGGGCGTTTCGACGCGGCTGATCGGCGGCGTGATCATGACGCATGGCGACGATGACGGGCTGCGCGTGCCGCCGCGTATCGCGCCGCATCAGATCATCGTGCTGCCCATGCTGCGCGGCAAGGAAGGCGACAGCGACCTGATCGCCTATTGCGAGGAAATCCGCAAAACGCTGACCGCGCAGGACGCATTCCGCGAGCCCGTGCGCGTGCTGCTGGACCAGCGGCCCGGCAAGGCCGCGCAAAAGCGGTGGGACTGGGTGCGCAAGGGTGCGCCCATCATCGTCGAAGTCGGCCCGCGCGATATGGCGAGCGAGCAGGTTTCGGTGCTGCGCCGCGACCGCCTGTGGCGCGAGGATGGCAAGGCCGACATCAATGGCGAAGGCCGTGACGATTTCCTGTTCAATGCGGCGGGCCTGCTGGAAGAAATACAGGAAGCTTTGTTCACCGAGGCCAAAACCCGCCGCGACGAGTCGATCCGCACCGATATTACCGACTGGGACGGTGTGGCCGGATATTTCGCGGAAGGCGCGGTCAAGCCGGGCTGGATCCGTGCAGCATGGTCGCGCCCCACCGGCGCAGCATTGGACAAGATCGTCGAACAGCTGAAGACGCTGAAACTGACCATGCGCAACACCCCTGTCGACGGCGGCAAGCCGGAGGAACCGTGCATCTTCACGGGCGAGGAAGCGTCCGAATATATCTATATCGCCCGCTCTTACTAAGCGGTCCGCTTTTCCGGCGACCCTCTTGCCAAGGCGAGGGGCGCAGATCACAGTGCGGGGCATGAATACCCGCCTGATAACCGCCGCGCTGACAGTGCTGGCGTGCGCCCCCGTCCTTCCCGCCACCGCGCTCGCGCAAAGCGAGGCGGATATTGCCATATCGGAAGAGCGACTGCGGGCCGATATCGATACTCTTGTCGGGTTCGGAACGCGCAACACGCTGTCGGTTCAGGATCACCCCACACGCGGTATCGGCGCGGCGCGCCGCTGGGCAGAGGCGGAGTTCCGCCGCATTTCGGCGGATTGCGGCGATTGCCTGCAAATCGCTTTACCCGAACGTATGGTGCAGGGCCGCCGCATCGCGCAGCCGACCCGCCTGGTCAACGTATTGGCCATCCAGCCGGGAACCGAACGCCCGAACGAGGTAGTGATCGTTTCGGCCCATATCGATTCGATGGCATCCGATCCCACCGATGCGACCACCGACGCGCCCGGCGCGAATGATGACGGTTCGGGCACGGTTCTGGTGTTCGAAGCGGCGCGCAATCTGTCGCGCTTCAAATTTCCGACCACCATTGTCTATGCCGTCCTGTCGGGCGAGGAGCAGGGCCTGTATGGCGGCAAGCTGCTGGCCGATTACGCCGAAGAGCAGGGCTGGGTGGTCAAGGCCGTTCTGAACAACGACATCGTCGGTGGCAGCCATGGTTCGGACGGCTTTGTCGACGATGCCCATGTGCGGGTTTTCTCCGAAGCGGTCCGCGCCGATGCAGGCGATGGAGAGCGTTCCGATATGCGCCGCAACAGGGGCGAGAACGATGCCCCGTCGCGCAATCTTTCGCGCTGGCTGGCGGAATTGTCGGAAAATGACGGCGACGATGCGTTGAGCGTGCGGCAGGTCTGGCGTGCCGATCGCATGGGGCGGGGCGGCGACCATTTGCCGATGCTGGACAAGGGTTTTCCCGCCGTGCGCATCTCGGTCGCGGTCGAGGATTACGAACACCAGCACCAGAATGTGCGGACCGAAGGCGGGACATTCTATGGCGACGTGTCTGCGGAAATGGACTTTCCCTATCTGGCGCGGGTGACACGGCTGAACACGCTGGCGCTGGCAAGGCTGGCGCGCTCGCCCATGCCGCCGCGGGTAAAGGCCGATGCCGCCGTACGCACCGATACTCTGGTCGAGTGGGAGAGTGCCGAGGGTGCGACCGGCTATGCCGTCTGGCGGCGGCGCACCGACAATGCCGCGTGGCAGCGCGTGCGCGAGCTTCCGGCGTCGACCACCAGCACGACATTGGACCTGCGCGGCGACGACTGGATCATTGGCGTATCGTCCATCGCGGGCAATGGCGCGGAAAGCCCCGTTGCGGCGGCAGTGCCCGGCGGGGCGTTTTATCCCCTGCCAAAGGAAGAAGCGCCGGAAAGCGAATAGGGACCGCTTGGCAAGCGCCGTCGTCAGGGCCACATAGGCGCTGATGGCTAATCCAAGAAAATTCGAAGGCCTGCCCAGCAAGGAGCAGGTGATGGAGTTGATCAAAGGCTCTGACACGCCCGTCGGCAAGCGCGAGATTGCGCGGCACTTCAAGCTGAAGGGGCAAGAGAAGATCGCGCTCAAGGCTCTGTTGAAAGACATGGCCGAGGAAGGGCTGATCGACGGCAAGCGCACGGCCTATCACCGCATGGGCGGCGTTCCCAAGGTAACGGTGCTGCGCGTGGTGGAGATCGAGGATGGCGAGGCGATCGCCGTGCCCGAGACCTGGGACCCCGACAGCGGGCAGGCGCCGCCGCGGCTGCGCGTGGTCGAACCCAAGGGCAAGGCGAAACGCGCGGGCCCTGCCTTGCGCAAGGGCGACCGCGTCCTTGCCCGTACAGAAGAGGTCGGGAAGGGCTGGCTTGCCCATGTGATGCGCAAGCTGCCCGACAGGGCGGATGTGCTGATGGGCGTGGTGGAGATCGACGGCAGCGGCAAGGGCTGGCTGGCGCCGACCGAGAAGTCGGTGCGCAATTCGATCCCTATCGCCGATCTGGCCGATGCCGAGGAAGGGCAGCTTGTGCTGGCCGAACCGGCGGGCAAATCGCCGCGTTCGGGCGTGAAGGTGACCGAGGTGCTGGGCGATCCGCTTGCGCCCAGGAGCTTCAGCCTGATCGCGATCCATAAATATGAAATCCCGCATGTCTTTACCAACGAGGTGCTGGACGAAGCGGAGACATCGGCGCGCCTGCCTTTGTCGAAAGAGCAGCGCGAGGATCTGACCGCGCTGCCCATCGTCGCAATCGATCCGGCCGATGCCCGCGACCACGACGATGCGATATGGGCCGCGCCCGACGACAATCCCGACAACGCGGGCGGATGGAAGGCGCTGGTCGCGATTGCCGATGTCAGCTTCTATGTGCGTCCCGGCATGAAGATCGACCGCGAGGCACGCAAGCGCGGCAATTCGGTCTATTTCCCCGACCGCGTCGTTCCCATGCTGCCCGAAGTCCTGTCCGCCGACGTCTGTTCGCTGGGCGAGGGGGAAGACCGCGCGGCGATGGCGTGCCATATGACCATCGATGCCGACGGGCGGGTGAAGAACTTCCGCTTTACCCGCGCCATCGTCCGCATTCACGAAGTGATCGCCTATGAGGATGCGCAGGAACGGATCGACAGCGATCAGGCGCCCGAGCATCTGAAGAACCTGTGGGGTTGCTGGAAATTGCTGGCCGCGGCCCGCGATGACCGCGAGCCGCTGGATCTCGACCTGCCCGAACGGCGCGTGGTGCTGGACGAAAAGGGGCGGATCGACGCCATCGTCGTGCGCGAACGGCTCGACGCGCATCGCGTGGTCGAGGATTTCATGATCGCCGCCAATGTCGCCGCTGCCAAAGCGCTGGAGGCCAAGGCAGCGCCAGTCGTCTATCGGGTGCACGAGACGCCGAGCCGCGAGAAGCTGGTGTCGCTGCGCGATTATCTGAAGACCATGGATCGCAGTCTGTCATTGGGGCAGGTGATCACCCCTTCGCTGTTCAACCGCCTCATCAAGGATGTGGCCGATGTGGCGGAAAAGGAACTGATCATGGAGCAGGTCCTTCGCACGCAGATGCAGGCCTATTACGGGCCGCGAAACGCGGGGCATTTCGGCCTGTCATTGGGCAGCTATGCGCATTTCACTTCGCCCATTCGCCGTTATGCCGACCTGCTGGTGCATCGCGCGCTGGTCGATGCGTACCGGCTGGAACAGCCGAAACCGCAGGGCAAAGCGATACCGGCGGGCAGCGGCTTGTCAGACCTTGACCGCGAATCGCTCGACCGCGTGACCGAGGCGATCAGCCGCGCCGAACGCCGCGCGATGGAGGCGGAGCGCGATACCATCGACCGCTATGTCGCGGCATGGCTGTCGGGCCGCGTGGGCGAAACATTCGAAACCCGCGTCACCGGCGTGCAGAAATTCGGCCTGTTTGCGACCATTCTGGGCGTCGGCGGTGACGGTCTGGTGCCTGTTTCGGTGCTGGGCGACGAACGTTTCAACTATGACGACAAGGCGCAGGTGCTGGTCGGGCAGGAAAGCGGGACGGTCTATCGCGCGGGCGACCGGCTAACCCTGCGACTGGCCGAAGCCAATCCGCTGTCGGGCGCGCTGAAGTTCGAGCCACCCGAATTTGCCGGCAGCATCGAACCGCGCGGCAGCAGGCCCGCCACCCGCAAAAAACGCGGCGGTCCGCCGCTGAAGCACAAGGGCAAGCATATGGTGGGTAAGCGCGGCAGACCGGGCAATATCCGGCATCAGGGCCGAAAAAAGTAGTTCGCTCAGCTCAGCGCGTCGATCTCTTCATCGGTCAGACCACCCGGCACGATCATCAGCGGGCAGGGCAACTGGCCCGCGCGGTGACCGGCGAAATGCGCCACCAAGGGGCCCGGCGCGCCATCGGCGGCTGCGCCCAGCACCAGCGCGGCGATGCCTTCGTGCTCGGCCAGATAGTCTTGCACCACCTTGGTCGCATCACCGACTTTGACGGCAATCGACGGCATGCGGCCCACTTCCTCGAATAGGGAGCCCGCCGCCGCCATCACCAGCACTTCGGCGCGGCTTTTGGCTTCGTCCTCTATTGTCGCCTGCACACCGCCGAACGCCACGAATTGCTGCTTGGGCACTACCGCGATGATATGGACCGATCCGCCCGTGTCCGCCGCGCGGCGAGAGGCAAAGCGCAATGCCGTGCGGGATTCGGGGGTTTCGTCCATGATGACGAGATATATGCGCATTGCGATTATCGGCCTGCCAGTTGAGCTATACGCAAAGACTGCGGCACGGCGCGGGTTTTCGCAAGTGCGCTGCGGCAACTGGGGCCTTGACCCTTGCCGGTTAAGGCTAGAGATAAGCGACGAAATCTTTCTTCAAACGCCCTGCCCATTCCGGCGGCACGGGCGGCAATCGAACCAGGAACGCTGACGATCATGCCCATCTCTCTCAAGATGCCAGCCCTGTCCCCCACTATGGAAGAGGGCACCTTGGCCAAGTGGCTCGTGAAAGCGGGCGACAGGATCGGACCCGGCGACATTATCGCAGAGATCGAGACCGACAAGGCGACGATGGAATTCGAATCCATTGACGAAGGCACGATTGCTGCCATCTCGGTCGAAGAAGGGACTGAGAATGTGAAGGTCGGCACCGTGATCGCGATCCTTGCCGAGGATGGCGAAGATGTCGAGGAAGCCGCCAAGAGCGGTGGCAGCGCAGCACCGGCACCGGCGCCGGCTCCCGCCGCAGATGCCGCACCCGCGCCCGCAGCATCGGCACCGGCCGCAACACCCGCTCCGGCAGCGCCCGCGGCTTCGGGCGAACGTGTATTCGCATCGCCGCTGGCACGCCGCCTCGCTGCGGAAAAGAAGGTCGATCTGGGTCAGGTGCAGGGCAGCGGTCCGCATGGCCGGATCGTAAAGGCCGATATCGAGGGCGCTAAGGAAGGCACCGCCACTGCCGCACCGGCAGCTGCCCCCGCAGCATCGCCTGCGCCCGCTGCCGCAGCACCCGCTTCCAGTGTCGAGATGGCAGACGAGACCCGCGCGATCCTCGATGCCCGTATTCCGCATCAGGTGTCGAAGCTTTCGGGCATGCGCAAAACCATCGCGCGCCGCCTGACCGAATCCAAGCAGCAGGTTCCGCATATCTACCTCACCGTCGATGTGCGGCTCGACAAGCTGCTGGCGCTGCGGGCAGAGGTGAACAAGGCGCTGGAAAGCCAGGGCGTGAAGGTTTCGGTCAATGACCTGCTGGTGAAAGCCCTGGGCAAGGCACTGATCGCCGTGCCCGAATGCAATGTCGCCTTTGCCGGTAACGAGCTGATCCAGTACGAGCGTGCCGATATCTCGGTCGCCGTGTCGATCCCCGCGGGCCTGATTACGCCTATCGTCTCCGATGCCGATGGCCGTTCGGTCAGCTCGATCGCCAAGGCCATGAAGGATCTGGCCGGCCGCGCCCGTGAAGGCAAGCTGCAGCCCGACGAATATCAGGGCGGCACTGCCAGCCTGTCGAACATGGGCATGATGGGCATCAAGCAGTTCGAGGCCGTGATCAATCCGCCGCAGGGTATGATTCTTGCCATCGGTGCAGGCGAAAAGCGCGCGATCGTGGACGAAAGCGGCGAGATTGTGCCTGCCATGATGATGAGCGCGACCGGCAGTTTCGACCACCGCGCCATCGACGGTGCCGATGGTGCGCGCCTGATGGCTGCATTCAAGGAACTGGTCGAAAACCCGCTGGGCATGCTGGCGTAATAGCGGACTGCCCATGGCCAGCGCCGACGAACAACCGCCCGAAGGCGAACCGGCGATCCGCGTGGTCGCCATGCCGGCCGACACCAATGTCTATGGTGATATTTTCGGCGGGTGGCTGGTCAGCGTGATGGATAATGCGGCGGGGCTGATTGCCTCGCGCCGCGGCAAGGGGCGCGCGGTGACCGTGGCGATGGATAAGATGCTATTCCATGCACCAGTGTCGGTGGGGGATGAAGTGTCCGTATATGGCGACATTACCCGCATCGGACGCACGTCGATGACGATCAATGTCGAGGCATGGCGCCGCCATCGCTTTGAAGAAACGGCCGTAAAGGTGACCGAAGCGGATTTCACCTTTGTGGCGATAGATGAAAACGGGCGTCCGCGCCCGATTGAGGGTTAGGAGACTGCAAAGTGGCAGACAGCTATGACGTGATCGTGCTGGGTTCGGGGCCGGGGGGCTATGTCGCCGCCATCCGCAGCGCACAGCTTGGCCTGAAGACCGCCATCGTGGAGCGCGAATTGCTGGGCGGCATCTGCCTCAACTGGGGCTGCATCCCGACCAAGGCGCTGCTGCGTTCGGCCGAAATCTATCACTATATGCAGCACGCCAAGGATTATGGCCTTGCCGCCAAGGAAATCACTGCCGATCTGGAAGCGGTGGTAAAGCGTTCGCGCGGCGTGGCGAAGCAGCTGAATTCGGGTGTGACCCACCTGATGAAGAAGAACAAGATCACCGTCCACATGGGCACGGGCAAGCTGACCGCGCCCGGCAAGCTGGAAGTGAAGGGCGAAAAGGGCACCGAAGAGCTTTCGGCCAAGCATATCATCATCGCCACCGGCGCGCGTGCGCGCGACCTGCCGGGCAATCCGGCCGATGGCGACCGCATCTGGACCTATCGCCATGCAATGACGCCCAAGGAAATGCCGACCAAGCTGCTGGTGATCGGTTCGGGTGCGATCGGCATCGAATTTGCCAGCTTCTACAACGATATGGGCGTCGACGTCACTGTCGTGGAAATGATGGATCGTGTCGTTCCTGTCGAGGATAAGGACGTCTCCGCCTTCCTTGAAAAGGCCCTGGTCAAGCAAGGCATGACGATCAAGACCGGCGCGAAGGTCGAAATCACCGACAAGTCGGCAAAGAGCGTGAAGGCGAAGATCACCGACAAGGCGGGCAAGGCCGAAGAGGTTGAATTCAGCCATGTGATCACCGCCATCGGCATTGTTCCGAATGTCGAAGATATCGGCCTCGACGAATTGAAGATCGAGCCTGACCAGCGTTTCCACATCAAGGTCGACGATTACGGACGCACCAATGTGAAGGGCGTGTGGGCAATCGGCGATTGCACGCCCGGCCCGTGGCTGGCGCACAAGGCAAGCCATGAAGGCGTGACCGCAGCCGAGGCGATTGCACAGGAACTGGGGAACAAGGATGTGCATCCGCACGGACTTGATCGCAACAATATCCCGGGCTGCACCTATTGCCATCCGCAGATCGCCAGCGTCGGCATGACCGAGGCAAAGGCGAAGGAAGCCGGTTACGAAGTGAAGGTCGGCATGTTCCCCTTCATCGGGAACGGCAAGGCGATTGCGCTGGGTGAGCCCGAGGGCTTTACCAAGACCGTGTTCGACGCCAAGACCGGCGAATTGCTGGGCGCGCATATGATCGGCGCGGAAGTGACCGAAATGATCCAGGGCTATGTCGTCGGCAAGACGCTGGAAACGACCGAGGCGGAGCTGATGAACACGGTGTTTCCGCACCCGACCATCAGCGAGAGCATGCACGAAAGCGTGCTCGCGGCTTACGGACGCGCACTACATATTTGATGGCTTGAATGGGGCGGGGCCTGATGCTCCGCCCCGTTTTTATCGAGGCAACAGCACTGACCGCTGCGCCGCGACCGTTTCAATCAGCCAGTCCTTGCCTGCCCGAACCCGCGCCAGCGAATTGGTGTCGGCATGGGTCACGATCCAGAAACTGCGCAATATGGTCCGGTTCGGCAAAAGCGGCACCAGGCCCGGATCGGCATTCCCGATAAAGCGCGGCAACACGCCAAGACCGGCCCCTTGCGCGATCAGCCGGTGCTGCGCATTGATGCTCGACGAACGTAGCGTGGCTCGAAGGCCCGGGTGAATTTCGTCGAGATAGACCAGCTCGGGCGCATAGACCAGTTCGGGTACATAGCCGATCAGCCGGTGTCCCTCAGTCAGATCTTCGGCCCGTTGCGGCGTTCCAGCCTGCTCCAGATAGGCGTGTGTCGCATACAGCCCTAGCGCGTAATCCGACAGCTTGCGCGCGATCAGCTGCCCCGAACGGGGGCGCGATAGCATAACCGCAATATCCGCCTCGCGCCGCGAAGGGTTCAGAAATCCGCTGCTGGCAACCAGATCGATGGTCAGGGACGGGTGCGCGTCGGCAAGCTTCGGGATGTAGCGGGTCAGGAACCAGGTCCCGAACCCTTCGGAAACGCTGATACGCAGGCTGCCCGACAGGCCGCCGCCCGCATCGGCGCCGTCGCGGATCTTCGCGGCGGCGCGGGCCATGGTCGACACTTGTTCGAACAGATCCTCGCCCGCTTCGGTCAGTTGATGCCCTTCGGGTCCGCGTTCAAACAATGCGGCGCCAAGGCCGGTTTCCAAACGTTTCAGCCGCCGGCTGACGGTCGTTGCGTCGACGCCCAGCAGGTTGGCGGCATCGCTGGTCCGGCCCGATTGGGCGAGGGCCAGAAACACCTGAAAATCGCTCCAGTCGATATCCTGCATTTTTGCAGCACCATGCCGTAAAATTGATCGTTGCATGCAATGGTGCGCGCTGCAATGCTGTTTGGCAATACCAAGGCGCCACGGTTTTGCGCCGGACAAATACGGAGAGTGAAGGGCCATGCGCACGATAGACCATTTCATCGCAGGCGGAGCGGGGGCTTCTACTGGCCGCACGCATCAGGTGTGGAACCCCTCTACGGGCGAGGTTCAGGCGGAGGTGCCGCTGGGCGATGCGGCGCTGCTGGACCGCGCGGTGGAGATTGCGAAGAAGGTGCAGCCCGAATGGGCGGCGACCAATCCGCAGCGCCGCGCGCGGGTGATGTTCCGCTTCAAGGAGCTGATCGAACAGAACATGCAGCAGCTTGCCGAACTGCTGGCGAGCGAGCACGGCAAGGTGGTCGACGACGCCAAGGGCGACGTGCAGCGCGGTCTGGAAGTGATCGAGTTCGCCTGCGGCATCCCGCAAGTGCTGAAGGGCGAATATACCATCGGCGCGGGCACCGGCATCGATGTCTATTCGATGCGCCAGCCGCTGGGGATCGGCGCGGGGATCACCCCGTTCAACTTCCCCGCGATGATCCCGATGTGGATGTTCGGCATGGCGATCGCGGCAGGCAATGCCTTTATCCTGAAGCCCAGCGAGCGCGATCCCAGCGTGCCGGTGCGTCTGGCCGAACTGTTTACCGAGGCCGGCGCCCCCGAAGGTCTGTTGCAGGTCGTGCATGGCGACAAGGTGATGGTGGATGCGATCCTCGACCATCCGGACATCGCGGGGGTCAGCTTTGTCGGTTCGTCCGACATCGCGCATTACGTTTACAATCGCGGCGTCGCTGCCGGCAAACGCGTGCAGGCGATGGGCGGGGCCAAGAACCATGGCATTGTGATGCCCGATGCCGATCTCGACATGGTGGTCAACGATCTGTGCGGCGCGGCCTTCGGCTCGGCGGGCGAGCGCTGCATGGCGCTGCCCGTGGTGGTGCCGGTGGGCGAGGAAACGGCGGACCGCCTGCGCGAGAAGCTGATCCCCGCGATCAATGCGCTGCGCGTGGGCGTGTCGACCGATCCCGACGCGCATTATGGCCCCGTCGTGACGCCGGAGCACAAGGCGCGGATCGAGCAATGGATCCAGACCGCGGTGGACGAGGGTTCGGAACTGGTCATCGACGGTCGCGGCTTTACGCTGCAAGGGCATGAGAAGGGCTTTTTCGTGGCCCCCACGCTGCTCGACCGCGTGACGACCGATATGTCGAGCTATAAGGAAGAGATCTTCGGCCCCGTGCTGCAGATGGTGCGAGCCAAGGATTTCGAGGAAGCGGTCGCGCTGCCCAGCAAGCACCAGTACGGCAATGGCGTGGCGATCTTTACCCGCAACGGCCATGCGGCGCGCGAATTCGCGTCGCGGGTCAATGTGGGCATGGTCGGCGTGAACGTGCCGATCCCGGTGCCGGTTTCCTATCACAGCTTTGGCGGGTGGAAGCGCAGCGCATTCGGCGACACGAACCAGTACGGCATGGAAGGCCTGCGCTTTTGGACCAAGGTCAAGACTGTCACCCAACGCTGGCCCGACGGAGGTGGCGACGGCAGCAACGCGTTCCTGATACCGACCTTGTGATCGCATCCGGCACTATCCTTACGGGAAACAGGCAGGCTAGACCGCGTTCCCGAAGGATAGTGCCGAGGCGTTCGCAAAGGAGAATTCATGCGCAAGCCGACAACCCGTTTCATCACGCCGCTGCTGGTTATGGCCGGCGCGCTCGCCCTGGCATCTTGCGGATCTCAGGGTCCTGAGGAGGGCGCGGGTGACGATCCTGCCGCTGCTCCAGACGATACAGCAGCCCCCGTCGACACCGTCGCTGCCGAAACCGGCACCATTCCGGCCGAATTTCGCGGCAATTGGGGCATCAATGCTGCCGATTGCGAAGGCGGCGCGGCGGCCAAGGGCCTTCTTGAGATCGACGGGACGACGCTCACCTTTTATGAGTCGGTCGGCACCTTGGGCGACGACGTCACGCTTGAACCCCATGCGATCCAGGCCGTGTTCGCGTTCGAAGGCGAGGGCATGGAATGGACCCGCGAAATGCGGATGGAAACGCGCGACGACGGTCAGACCCTGATCCGGCAGGAAATGGGCGAGGACGCGATGCGGGGTGCCCTTGAATACCGCAAATGTCGTTAGAAAGGGGATTTTCGATGAAGTGTGGAACAAGCAGCCTTGCCCTTGCCGCTCTGGCTCCGTTTGCACTCGGCCTTGCCGGATGTGCAACGACCGCAACCGCCGACAGTGATCCTGCCGAAACCGGAGAAGTAGCCATGTGCGATGCCGCAAGTGTCCAGGACTGGATCGGCCAGACGGCAAGCCCCGAACTGGGGGCGGAATTATTGGCAGCGACTGGCGCGAAAACGCTCCGCTGGGGGCCGCCGCGCAGCGCCATGACGATGGATTACCGGCCCGACCGGCTGACCGTGACCTATGACGATAATATGGTGATCGACCGTATCAGCTGCGGCTGAATTCCGACTGCCCGATAAAAGAACAGAGGAACTATGACAGGCCAGTTCGACCTAACCGAAGATCAACAGGCGATACAGGAGATGGCGCGGCGCTTTGCCGCCGACGCCATCACGCCCCATGCCGCCCATTGGGATGAAGAAAAAATCCTGCCCCGCGACATGCTGACGCAGGCGGGTGAATTGGGCTTTGGCGCGATCTATGTCTCGGAAGAAGCGGGCGGCATCGGGCTGGGCCGGTTGGAAGCGGCGCTGATCATGGAGGCCCTGTCCTTTGGCTGTCCCTCGACCAGCGCGTTCATCTCGATCCACAATATGTCGACATGGATGATCGATGCGTTCGGGGCTGAGGCGGTGAAGGCCAAATATCTGCCAAGCCTTGTCACGCTGGATCAGGTTGCCAGCTATTGCCTGACCGAACCGGGATCGGGATCGGATGCCGCTGCGTTGAAGACCAAGGCGGTCGACAGGGGCGATCACTGGGAAGTTTCCGGATCGAAGCAGTTCATTTCGGGCGGCGGTGTAAACGAAATCTATGTCACCATGGTCCGCACGGGTGAGGATGGCCCCAAGGGCATATCCTGCATGGTGATCGAAAAGGACATGGAAGGCGTGTCCTTTGGCGCGCAGGAGAAAAAGCTGGGCTGGAATTCGCAGCCCACGGCCGCGCTCATCCTCGACAAGGTGAGGGTGCCCAAGGAAAACATCCTCGGTGCCGAGGGTGAGGGTTTCGCCATAGCCATGAACGGGCTGGACGGCGGACGCCTGAATATCGGTGCCTGTTCGCTGGGCGGTGCGCAGCGTGCGATTGACGAGGCGCTGGCCTATGTGAAGGATCGCCAGCAATTCGGCCGTGCCATTGCCGATTTCCAGAACACACAATTCACGCTGGCCGATATGGCGGCAGAACTGGAAGCGGCGCGCGCCTTGCTTTATCTTGCGGCTGCCAAGGTGACCGCAGGTTCGCCCGACAAAACGCGTTTTGCCGCGATGGCCAAGATGATCGCCACCGAAACCGGCAGCAGCGTGGTCGACCGCGCTCTGCAATTGTTCGGCGGTTACGGTTATCTCAAGGAATATCCTGTCGAAAAGCTGTGGCGCGACCTGCGCGTCCATTCGATCCTGGAAGGGACGAACCAGATCATGCGTATGATCGTCGGACGGGAGATGGTGAAATGAGCGATGTGCTGATCCACACGCATGGCACGCCGGGCAAGAAGATCGGTCATATCTCGCTAAACCGGTCCAAGGCGATCCATTCGCTGACAATGGACATGTGCGAGGCGATGATCGCGGCGCTGCTGGAGTGGCGTGATGATGATGAGGTGAAGGCGGTCGTCCTCGATCATGCCGAGGGGCGCGGTTTCTGTGCGGGCGGTGATGTGACGCTATTGCGCAATTCGGCGTTGGAAGATGGCGGCAAGACGGGGGCTGCGTTCTTCTACCGCGAATATCAGCTGAACCATCTGCTGTTCACGTTCCCCAAATCGGTGATCGCCTTCATGGACGGCATCACCATGGGCGGCGGTGTCGGTATCGCGCAGCCGGCGCAATATCGCGTGGTCACCGAAAATACGCGCTATGCCATGCCTGAAACCGGAATCGGCCTGATCTGCGATGTTGGCGGCGGCTGGTATCTGTCGCGCCTGCCGGGTCAATTGGGGAAGTTTCTGGGCCTGACGGGCGCGCGGCTCGACGGCTCGGAATGCCTGTGGGCGGGGCTAGGCACGCATTACCTCAGCAGCGCTGCCACGGCAGAAGCGAAAGCGCGCATCACCGAAGATCCCGACAGGATCGAGATGATCCTCGGCTCTCTGGCGGTGGAGCCGCCCGAAGCGCGCCTGCGCGGCAATATGGCGCAGATCGACCGTCTGTTCGCGGGCGACACGCTGGCCGAAATTATCGCGGCGCTGGAGGCCGATGGCGGCGAATGGGCGGGCAAGGAATTGCGCACATTGCGCACCAAAAGCCCCATGACCTGCGCGCTGGTGCTTCGCCAGCTGCGCGAGGGTGTGCGGGCCAGCACTTTTGCCGAGAATATGGCGATGGAATTCCGCGCAGCCAGCCGCACGATCATGCTGCCCGATTTTGCCGAGGGTGTGCGCGCGTTGCTGGTCGACAAGACCGGCGATCCGGCATGGAATCCGGCAAATGTCGCGGATATCGACCCCAAGGCGGTGGATGCTGTGTTCGCGCCGCTCCCGCCCGAAGAGGAATGGAGACCTTTATGAGCTTTGAGACGATCCTTGTCGAAACGCAGGGGGCGGTGACGCTTGTCACGCTGAACCGGCCCAAGGCGCTGAACGCGCTGAATTCGCAGGTTCTGGCCGATCTGGTTGCCGCCTTCGCCGATTATGAGCGCGATGCGAGCCAGCGCTGTCTGGTGCTGACAGGCAGTGGGGACAAGGCCTTTGCCGCTGGGGCCGACATCAAGGAAATGCTCGAGAAGCAGGCACCGGATTTCTACCTAGAGGACTTCTTCGTAGGTTGGACATCGGATCTGGTGAAGAAAACTCGCAAGCCGTGGATCGCTGCCGTGAACGGTTTTGCTCTGGGCGGCGGGTGCGAGCTTGCCATGATGGCCGATTTCATTCTGGCGTCGGACACTGCGAAATTCGGCCAGCCCGAAATTAAGCTTGGCGTGGCGCCCGGCATGGGCGGTTCGCAGCGGCTGACCAAGGCGATCGGCAAGTCCAAGGCAATGGAAATGTGCCTGACGGGCCGGATGATGGGTGCCGAAGAGGCCGAACGGGCAGGGCTGGTCGCGCGGATCGTGCCGGCTGCCGATTTGCTGGACGATGCGCTGAAAACCGCGGCGGCGATTGCCGCCATGCCGCCGATGGCCGCGATGATGAACAAGGAAATGGTGCACATGGCGTTCGAAACGACGCTGGATCAGGGGCTGGTGGCCGAACGACGCATGTTCCAGATCTTGGTGGCCACCGAGGATAAGGCCGAGGGCATGTCCGCGTTTGTCGATAAGCGCGAAGGACAATGGAAGGGGCGCTAAGGCCCTGCCGCATCACGGATTTCCGGAGAGGATAGCAATATGAAAATCGCCTTCATCGGTCTTGGCAATATGGGCGGCGGCATGGCCACGAATCTGGCCAAGGCCGGGCATGATGTATCGGCTTTCGACCTGAGCGAGGTTGCATTGGCCCATGCGGTCGAAGCGGGCTGTACCGGTTTTGCCTCGGCCAAAGAGGCAGTGGCCGGTGTCGACGCGGTGGTGTCGATGTTGCCCAATGGCGCGATCGTCGATGCGGTCTATGGAAACGAGATCATCGGCCATGCCCCCAAGGGCGCATTGCTGATCGATTGTTCGACCATCGATGTCGCCACTGCGCGCAAGGTGATTTCGGCGGCGCAAGCGGCCGGTTACGACATGGTCGATGCACCGGTTTCGGGCGGCATCGCGGCGGCCAATGGCGGCACGCTGACCTTTATGGTGGGCGGGACCGATGCTGCTTTTGCGCGCGCCGAACCCGTCCTCGATCCGATGGCCAAGGCCGTGATCCGCGCCGGGGATGCCGGTGCGGGACAAGTGGCCAAGATGTGCAACAACATGCTGCTGGCATGCCACATGATCGGCACGTGCGAGGCGCTGAAACTGGCCGAACGCAACGGGCTGGCGATGGAGAAATTTCACGAGATCAGTTCGAAGTCGACGGGCTATTGCTGGTCGCTCAACGATTATACGCCTGCACCGGGTGTCGGCGCGGCTAGCCCGGCCGATAATGGGTATGCAGGCGGTTTCGCCGTGGCGCTGATGCTGAAGGACCTGAAACTTGCCATGGATGCGGCAGCAGGCAGCGGGGCCAAGGTGGACCTGGGCGCCAAGGCGACCGAGATATACGAGGCAGCCAATGCGGCAGGCTTGGGCGGCAAGGACTTTGGCGCGATTTTCGAAACGCTTTAGTCTTCGCCGGTTTCGGCCATTTCCTCTCCCGACGGCGCGCGCAATATGGGCGCGCCGCCGCGATAGAGATGTTCCAGCACGACGCGGTGAAGCGGGCGCTTGAACTCTACGCCATAGAAAGAGCCTTCGTTCCAGCAGATGCGCGCGGGAAAGGCCGAGATATGACCCATGGTCAGCATGATATCCGCGCCGACCGGCAGCTGGTACATGCGTTCAAGCAGGCGGCAGCCTTTTGGCGACAAATCGATGATGATCGCCGCGCGCTCGCGCCCGTTGGCGATGCGATAAAGTCCATGAACCGTCACTCGCGAACGGTCCTCGATGCGCAGGTTCATAATGGCTCCGGATTGCGTGCCTGCGCAAGCTATCACCAAGCCGTGCAATAATTCGTTAACGCTGCCGATTATCCACCGCAATCCGTGCCACGATGCCGCGCCGGTGCCGCTGATCGGGCACCGGCGCACATCTTCATTCGGCGCCGGCCTCTTCCCATTCGGCCAGCTTGGCGGTGGCGGTGGTCGGACCGGAGACGATGACATCCTCGTGGTCGTTGATCATCGCCATGAATGCGCCCGGTGCCGGCTTGGGAATGTTCAGCTTCTTGCCGGCCGCTTCCATCTTTTCCATCGCGTCGTCGGGCCAGGGCTGCGATATCTGGATCATCGTCCAGCCCGCGCCCTGTTCGTGAAAATAGAACACATCGGCAGGCAGTCCCGCTTCGGCGGCGACCTTTTCGCGCATGGCCATAAAGCGCAGCGCGTCCATATACCGGTCGCCCTTGATCTTATAGAGCGTGATGATGGTGGAATCGTCCAGCGACTGCGCGATGGCGGGTTGCGCGGTCAGGGCGATGGCAGCGGTGCAGGCCGCGATGGCAGTGCGGCGGATCGTGGACATATTCATGAGGCAGTCCCCCCTTATGAGCGTGACAATGCGCGACCCATTGGGAGAGATTGTTTCAGGTATCGGCCTTTGATTGACGAAAACGACTCCCCCAACCCGACTATGCGTCGGGGGAGGCAATTATTCAAACTTTAAGTAAATCGCCCCGTCAGAGCAGTCGCTTCTCTTCAAGAAGGTCAGGCAGGTCGTTTTCATACAGCACGACATCTTCGGGCTTTGTGTCGATCTGCAAAGCCTTGCGCGCCTCGGCAAAGCTGGCGACTTCGATCGCGGGCTTGCCTGCGGCGGCCAGCGCGCCGGTAAAGCCGGCAATGCGCGAGGGATTGACCGCATAGATGACATCGGCCAGCCCCGCCGCATATTCGCCCAGCTTGGCATGGACGCGGTCATGCTCCATCCCCAGCTCTGCAATGCCGGGGGTGACCAGAATCGCCCGCCCGCCACGCTGTTTCGCCAGTTCGGATGCCACCGCGACGGCATTGCGGAACCCTGCCTCGTTCGCATTATAGGCATCGTCCAGCACCAGCGCCTCGCTGGGGCTTTCCCGCTTTTGCAAACGGTGCGGCACTTGTTCGACATCAGGGGTGACCAGCGGTATGCGCTTTGCAATGGCGGGATCGATGATCGCGGCCATCGCCACGGCCAGTGCCGAATTGGTGACATTGTGTTCGCCAAGCAGCGGCAATTCATAGCTGATGGTGCCAATGCCTTCGCTGCGCCTGTCCTTCAGCGTAATGACCCAGTCGGCATCCTGCAGCGCGGCGCTGACAATGCGGATATCGGCGTTTTCTTCCGGTCCGACGGTCACGACCTGTCCGGGGAAGCGTTCGGCCAGCCCGCGAAACGGGGCGTAATCCATCACCTGCGTCGCGACGACGGCCGTGCCGCCCTTGTCGCACACGGCCTCGACCAGTTCGGACTTGGCCTTTGCGATATTCTCGACCGATCCGAACCGTTCGGTATGCGCGTCGCCGATGGCGGTGACGATGCCGTAATCGGGCTGCACGAACCGGCACAGCCGAGCGACCGATCCGATACCGTATGCTCCCATTTCCGCGATGAAATAGCGATGGCTCCATTGCAGCCGTTCGCGGATATGGCGGGTAAGGCCCAGCACCGTATTGATCGACCCGCGCGAGTAGAACACCGGCGCGGACACGCCCAGCACCTCGGCGAAAATATGCTTGGTGGTGGTCTTGCCGAAACTGCCGGTAATGCCGATGCGCAAGGGATCGAGCCGTGCCAGCTTGTCGCGTGCCTCTGCGACGAAACCCTCATTCACCCTTTCCTGTACGGGTTGCAGAATGGCATTGGCGATGATTAGTGCCAGCGGCGGCAGTTGTATTGCGATCAGCGCCTGTATCGGCCCCATCGTGGCCAGCAGGACCAGCAGCACGCAGATGATGGCGGCCACATTGCGGATGCGTCTGGCCCGTTCGGTCAGGGCGAGCGGCTTTTTGTAGCGATACTGCTTTTCGTGCCATGCGATCGCCACCAGCAGCGCTGCGCTGGCCAAGATCGAGGTCAGCGCCAGCCCGACCAGTTCGCCCTTTGCCATGGCGAGCGCAGCAATGCCCGTCAGCACCAGCAGGACGATGCTGGCGCGCACATCGAACAGCCGCATGCGCAGGATCGCGGCGGGGAAGCGGCGGGCGTTATATTCCTCCTGCTGGAAATAGGTGAGCAGCGTATGAAGTCGCACCCACAGCAGAAATGCGAATGCAGCAGCGAACAGGATGACGGTCAGATAGATCATCGGCCGCGCTCCGAGGTTCCGGCCCCTGGCAGATCGCTGGCCGTCGGTGCGCCCTTGGGCAGCCCTTCCTTGATGGCCAGCGCGATCTGGTGCCGACCGCGGTCGAGGATCGAGATATGGTCGCAGAACGGCACTTCGACATAGCTGGCAGCCGGCACCAGCGAAGCGATCTTGCGGCCCACCTCGGGCGGGGTGTCGACATCGTCGGCGCCATAGATCAGCGTGGTCGGCATGGTAATGCGCGGCAATTCGGCGGTCTGGTCCTCGGTCACCGTGGCAGTGAAAATATCGCGCATGCCGGTTTCGCGGCTGTGCACGTAATCGGGGCTGCCGAATTTCTTTTCCAGCGCGATCAGCGCCGCCTCGTCCTTCGCCTGTGCCTTCAGGCGCTGGAACCGGGCAGAGCGGCGCTTGCCCTTGAACTGTTCCCACCGCGTGCGGTTGCGCGGAACGCCTGCGCCCGCCACGATCACCAGTCGCTCGATTAATCCGCCCGACCGGCGGCCGAGCCGCAGGCCTATACGCCCGCCAAGGCTGTGCCCGACCCATGTGCACAGGTCGAACCCCAGCTGGTCCACCATGTGGCGCGCCATGTAATCGGCGTATTCCACCGTTCCCCACGCATCATCCGGCCTCTCGCTCTTGCCGAAACCCGGCAGATCGAACAGGTAGGCATCGATAAGCGGCGCAAGCGCCTCGGCAACAGGGATGAAATCGCGGTGCGAACGATCCCAGCCGTGACCGAACGCCACTTTGGGCGCGCCCGGCGTGCCGATCCGAATATGATGGGGAGGCTTCATGCCGCCCTTCTTACAGCGCCAGATGCGGCGCACAAGATGAGCACGCGTCACCCTGTGGGTGGCCTGCGTTGGAACTGGGGATAGCGCACATGTCGGTCGCGAATGACAACAGGTTGAAAGTGGCCGTGCTGTTCGGCGGCGCCAGTCAGGAACACGATGTCTCGGTCGTGTCGGCCCATCAGCTGATGGACGGCTGCGACGTGCGCGAGATCGAGGTGATCCCCGTCTATACGGATTTTGAGAACCGCTTCTTCTCCGCCCCGTTTCTGCGCGACATCAGGCGGTTCAAGCCCAAGCCCTCTGGCGCGCCCGAAGTATTTTTCCGCTGGAGCGAGCGCGGCCCGGTGATGCAAACACTTCACGGGCATGAGCAGACGCCCATTGATTGCGTGCTGCCCGTCTTTCACGGACCGTTCGGAGAGGACGGGCGCCTGCAAGGCCATTTCGAAATGCTGGGCATTCCGATAACGGGCTTTGCCGCCGGTTCCAGCGCGATGGCCATGCGCAAGGACGCGACCAAGGCGCTGGTAAAGCTGGCGGGCGTAAACGTGCTGGACCACGTGACCGCGAACCGGGCGAAACTGGCCGATACGCAGGCCCTGATCGCGGAGGTCGAAGCCAAATTCGGATTTCCGACCATCGTAAAGCCCGCCAATCTGGGCAGTTCCATCGGGGTCGGACTGGCCAGAACGGCAGCCGAATTGCCCGCGCTGGTCGCCTATGTGCTGGCGCAGGACAATCTGGCGATTATCGAGCCGCAGGTTCAGAACCTGGTCGAATATAATATCGCCATGCGTTGGGACCGCGATGCGCAGGATGTAAAGCTGTCGGCGATAGAGCGTCCGAAGAGCGGTGCGGAACTGCTGGATTTCAAGGAAAAATATCTGTCGTCCGGTGGTGGGACCAAGGGGTCTTTCCTGCCGTCCGAAGGCATGTTGTCGCTAACCCGCGATATCAATCCCGATCTGCCCGCCGACATGAAGGCGACGATCCATGACTATGCCCGCCGCGCCTTTATCGCGCTGGGCCACCGCGGCGCGCCGCGCATCGATTTCATGTCGAACCGCGAAACAGGCGAAATCTGGTTCAACGAGATCAACGCCATTCCCGGCAGCTATGGCTTTTTCCTGTGGGAAGCTGCGGAGGAACCGTTGTTGTTCCCCGAACTGGTCAATCATCTGGTATCGGAAGCGCTGGCAGGCAGCGTGAAGCGGTTCGACGATCCGGTGCCGCAGGGTGCCTATCTGCTGCCGCGTTAAAAGAAGGCGATTGCGGGCTTTCGTATCGGGCCATCGCTGCTAGGCATAGGGCCATGACTATGGACCAGAAACTCGTCGCCATCGATGTGGGCGGTACCAATGCCCGTTTCGCGATTGCCGAGGTCGCAAACGGAGCCGTCACCCGTCTGGCCGAACCGATTACCTTCGCCACGGGCAGTGTTGCCGGCCTTGCAGCGGCATGGCAGCGCTTTGCCGATGCTCAGGACGAGCCGCTTCCCCGCGCCGCGGCGATAGCCGTGGCGGGGCCCGTCAGTGCCGAGACGATCAAGTTCACCAATTCGCACTGGATCATCCGGCCTGCCGAAATCGCATCGGAACTGGGGGTCGATTCCCATGTGCTGATCAACGACTTCGAGGCAGTGGGCCATGCGGTGGCCGCAGCCGATCCGGCGCATTTCGAACATCTGGCCGGGCCGGAAGAATTTCCGCCCCATGGCACCACCACGATCTGCGGGCCCGGCACCGGCCTTGGGGTCGCGGCGCTGATCAGGCGGGCGGATGGATCCTATCGCGTGCAACCGACCGAGGGTGGCCACATCGGATTCGCGCCCGAAGATCGCGTGGAGGAACAGATCCTCGCGAATGTACGCGCATCCCTTCCGCGCGTGTCGGTGGAACGGATGTGTTCGGGACCGGCGATCGTTTATCTGGCCGAATCCATCGCGAGGATGGAGGGGTTGCCCATGCCATCGGGCGACGACCGCGAATTATGGCTGTCGGCGTTGACGGGCAGCGATCCCGTGGCGGTGATGGCATGCGAACGCTTTTGCATGATGCTGGGCGCGGCGGCAGGCGATCTGGCACTGGCCCATGGTGCCAATGCGGTCGTGATCGCCGGCGGATTGGGTCTGCGGCTTAAGGATGAGCTGTCGAAACCCGCCTTTGCCGACCGCTTCGTCTATAAGGGCCGGTTCAGGCATCTGATGGAAAAGCTGCCGGTCAAGCTGATCACCCATCCACAACCTGGGTTGTTCGGTGCGGCGGCGGCCTATGCGCAGGCCCATGGACCTGCTTAGGGCCGCCGCCCAACCGGTCAGGTGAACGAACCGCCCGACGCCGCCTTTTCGGCAAGCAGCTTGGCCGGTTCGATGCCCATCGCCTTCAAACCTTCGACGATTTTGGGCAGGCCGTGGATATCGGCCCAGCACATGGGGCCACCCTGATAGGACGGCCAGTTATAACCCAGGATCGCGGTGACATCGATATCGCCTGCCCGCAGCGCGATCCCCTCTTCCAGAATTTTCGCGCCTTCGTTGACTACCGGATAAAGGAGGCCAGTCAGCACTTCGTCTGCCGTCAGCGGCGGCGCTTCCTCGATACCGTTTGCGGTGCGTACTTTTTCGACGATTTCCAGAGCGGCGGGGGCAGGGGTGCCACGGCGCTTTTCGTCATAGTCATAGAAACCGCCATTCAGCTTTTGCCCGCGGCGTTCGGCTTTCACCAGCTCGCCCGTCATGGTCACTTCACCGGGGAAGGTGATGACATCAAGCCCGATCAGGTCAAGCAGAGCGATCGGGCCCATGGCAAAGCCATATTGCTTCATCGCGGCATCGATTTCCTGCATCGGCGTGCCGCGTAGCAGCATGTTCTGGCTGGCGACCAGATAGGGCAACATCAGGCGATTGGCGATGAAACCGTCGCACACCCGCGCCAGCACGGGCGTCTTGCGCAACGTCTTGCCCAGTTTCATGCCGGTCGCGATCACGCTGTTCGAACTCTTGTCGCCGCGCACCACTTCCAGCAGAGGCATGACATTGGCGGGCGAGAAGAAATGCAGTCCCAGCACCATTTCGGGCCGCCCGGTCAGCGCGGCGATGTGGTCGATATCGAGGAAGCTGGTGTTCGACGCCAGAATAGCGCCGGGCTTGGCGATCGCGTCCAGACGGGAAAAGACCTTTTCCTTGACCTCCATGCTTTCGAACACCGCCTCGATTACCAGATCGACATCGGCCAGATCGTCCATTTCGAGCGTGCCGGTGATCAGGCCCGTCAGGCTCTCGACCTGATCGTCGGTCAGCCGGCCCTTTTTCGCCGTATTCTCGTAATTCCTGCGGATCACGCCAAGGCCGCGCTCCAGCGCTTCAGCCTTTACCTCGACCAGCTTGACCGGAATGCCAGCATTGGCAAAGCACATCGCAATGCCGCCGCCCATGGTGCCCGCGCCGATGATGCCTACGCTTTTGATGTCGATCAGCGGGGTCTCCTTGCCGATACCGGGCACCTTGGCGGTGTCGCGCATGGCGAAGAAAACATGGATCAGGGCGCGCGACTGGTCCGATGCGAGCAGGCGGGTGAATTCGCTGGTCTCGACCTCGATCCCTTGCGCAAAAGGCAGTTCGACGGCTGCCTTCACGCATGTCACGATCGCGTCGGGTGCGATGACGCCGCGGAACAGGCGGCCGTGCGTTTCCCTGATTCGGTCGAACAGGGCGGGATCGGCCCGGTCTTTCACGGTCCAATTGCTGTCCTGCGAAGCGCGAGGCAAGGGGCCGTCCTGTGCCATCAGCGCCGTGGCCATTTCGATGGCGGCGTTGTCCTGTTCGCCAGCGGGCACGATCCTGTCGATCAGGCCGGCTTTCAGCGCCTTTGCAGCGTCGATAGGCTTGCCCGTCAGCATCATGCCCAGCGCAGCCTCTGCGCCGACCAGGCGGGGGAGACGCTGCGTGCCGCGCGCACCGGGTAGCAGACCCAGTTGCACCTCTGGCACACCCATTTTCGAACCCTCTGCCGCGACGCGGTAATGGCAGCCCAGCGCCAGTTCCAGCCCGCCACCAAGCGCAGTGCCGTGCATGGCCGCAACGACCGGCTTTTCCAGAGCCTCTATCTTGTCGAACACATCGCCATGGAACGGGGCGGGAATGTCGGGAAACTCGCCGATATCGGCACCTGCGGGAAAAGTCGCGCCATCGGCGCGGATCACGGCGGCGAGAATATCGGCATCGGCGGCAATCCGGTCAGCCGCGGCGTCGAGCCCTTTACGCACTTCATGGCCCAGTGCGTTGACGGGGGGATTTGCGATCGTAACGATCGCGATGCCATTTTCGACTTCGACGGTGACGGGCTCTGCCATTCTGCTCTCCTTGATGGTCGCCGGTGCGCAATTGTCCGGCTTTACTGGTGCGCCAGCAAGGGACGAATCGTCCGCTGGCATTTAGTCGAGGGGATGGCGTGGGACGCCTTCAATGGCAAACATGCAGGCGCCCAATCGCATCTTTCAGATTGGGCTACACGCCAGTCGCGTGCACGAAAAAGCCGCCCGGTCACTTGGACAGAGCGGCTTTTCCAATTCAAAGCGGCGGATCAGAAGCTGACCGGCGGCAGATCCTCATCGTCATCACCGCCTTTTGTCGCAACATATACGCCACCAGCGATCAGCAAAAGGCCGAGGAGGATGAAAATCGTTCCATTATCGTCGTCGTCGCCCAGTTCGCTGGCATTGCCAGCGGGTGCCGCGATGCGGGCGTTGGTGGAACCGACCGTGCCGAGTGGCGCAGCGTGAGCATGGATCGGCGCGATCACCACATTTGCGGCGATAATCGTGGCCGTAAGTCTCTTGAGCAGCATCGTTCCTCGCAATAGATCCGTTCTATTCATGCCCATGATAGTAACAAACGGACTATATTGCAATGCAATATGGTAAAGAGTTTGACCTCCCGACCGGGCATGGGACTTTTTAGCGCTAAAAGGCCCCAACAGCATATTGAGGTGGAGCGATCCCGGTCGCTCCACCCTTGAAAATAATCAGGCGCTGACTGGCTCGTCGTCATCGTCGTCCACAGCGAGCCAGATGCCGCCACCAATAACTGCAGCCATGACGACGAGCGACAGCAGGCTGGCGCCGCCAAGTTCGCTGCTTTCGCTCGCAGGCTGTGATGCACGCTCTACCCCGTTGGCGCTGGCCAATACCGGAGCGGTGGCAACCCCCATTGCTGCTAAACCGCAGATAATTTTCTTCCACATGCTGCAAGTTCCTTTTTCATGCCCGTCAATGCCCAAACCGGCTGGCGATCAAAAAGTTCTCGCAAATGCGATGAATGGAGGTGTGCGATGCGGCAGGCCGAAATTCATGGAGAGCTGCGAGTGTTCGGATAGTTTGCCGAACTTCCTGCTGCGATTGCGAACCGCCCGACTAAATAATACCCATATGAGAAACCCCGCAGCGAGCTGGCTCGCCACGGGGTTTCGCATGGTCAGCGGCCAGGAAGTGCCGCCCTGACGAAGCCTCTATCGCTCTTCCGCGCCCGCTTGCCGATCAGGAAAATTGCTTTTCGAGAAATGGCGCAGGCAGCGAAAACGACTTAGCGATAATGCCTCGTAGTGGACTTCACCGACCTCTCTGCTGGACCATGAGACATCGGATCACCTCCTTTCGCGCCGGGGCCAAGATTGCCGCGCATTCGCAAGCCCCCTGGTGCCTTGCGTGCGGCCGGGCCGGGGCGGGATCCGGGCCTTCGCTGACCGCTTCCTGGCAGTCTGCGGCGACCCGTCGCCCCGTCCTTGATTCGCAGGCTGCAGTTTTTGCGCTGCAACGACAAGGCTTGAAATTGTTTTATTCACTGTCAGAATGGACGGGTTGTCGTAAATCAGGCCAAGCCCCTCAATACACAGGGCGAATTGCCGGATTTCTGCCCGTTCGGCGCGCTATTGACGGCAATCCTGCACCACCCGCGCAACTTCCGCCCAACTCGGCATGACCAGCAATGTCTGGCCCGATACCGACACGGCGAACTTTCCACGCGAAAATACGATGGCATCAACCAGCGAATCGTTGGGGGACAGGCTGGCGACCAGTTGCGGCGAAGCGCCCGACTGAACGGCGGCGGGCACGGTACGGGTGGTAGAGGTCGTCGCTACTGTCATGCCGGTTTCGGCGGCATTCGCGGGGCTGCCCGAGCGCCACAGGCGGATCTGGCGGCTCGGCTTTTCGCAAGCCATGGTGAACTGCGCACCTGACTGGGTGGTACCGAACAAGGCGCGGGTAACATTGCCGTCCGCGCGATAGGCCCAGGTCCCGGGCGTCACCGGCGTATCCTGCCAATCGGCAATCGTCCGCTGGACCGGTTCGGGCACCGGTGCCGGAGCGGGCGCAGGCGCCGGAGCGGGGGCGGGCGGGGGCGGCGTCGGGGCACATGCGGCCGCCAGCGCCAACCCCGTCGCGGCGATCATTGTACCCGTCAATGTCCAGCAACGCCGCATGGCTGCGGTGGCGGTCTTGCAGCGCGCGGTTTCGGGGATTGCGGAAACGGGCGAATGGGAATTGCGGCTTGGCGTCATGGTCTGCTTATGCGAAGCCTTCACCGTTCGCTCAAGCGCCAATCGGCCAAAGCGGTTTTTCCAGCCGACCGACCATGACAGAATCCCCAAAAAACAGCCCCTCAACCGACAAGAAGCAGAAACCGCGCAAGATGCGGGTGGACCAAATGCTGGTTGAGCGCGAATTGGCCGAAAGCCGCAGCCGCGCACAGGCGCTGGTGATGGCGGGGCTGGTGTTCGCGGGCGAGGTGAAGATCGCCAAGCCCGGACAGCAATTACTGTCCGATGCCTCCATAGAGGTGCGCGGGCGCGATCATCCATGGGTGTCGCGCGGCGGGATCAAGCTGGCCCATGCGCTCGACCATTTCGCACTGAACCCGGATGGTGCGACGGCGATGGATATCGGCAGTTCGACCGGCGGATTTACCGATGTGCTGCTGACAAACGGGGCAAGCCATGTTTTCGCCGTCGATTCGGGCACGAACCAGCTGGCCTGGAAATTGCGGAGCGATCCGCGGGTTACCGTGCTGGAACAGACCAGCGCCCGGATCCTGACGGCAGACCAGATCGACCGCCCCTGCGACTGGGTGGTCTGCGATGCCAGCTTCATCTCGCTGGCAAAGGTGCTGGCCGTGCCGCTCTCGCTTGCCGCGCCCGATGCGACATTGGTTGCGTTGATCAAGCCGCAATTCGAAGTGGGGCGCGAGGAAGTGGGCAAGGGCGGGGTGGTGCGTGATACGGCCTTGCACGAACGGGTTTGCGAGGAAGTGGCGGGCTGGCTGCGATCCCAAGGCTGGACTGTGCGCGGCCTGACCGAAAGCCCTATCAAGGGGCCCGAAGGCAATATAGAATTCCTGATCTGGGCAGGGCGGGGAACACGCGCGGCCTGAGGGGAGTTGGAAACGGCATGAACACGCCCGAAGACCGCACAGCGACCGAACCGCCGCTTCACATTCCGTCCTATCGCCAGAAATCGACGCTCTGGTGGGCGATGATCTGCGTGCCCACAGTGGTGATACTGGGACTGGCGTCGGGGCGCCTTTCAGGGTCGGGCGTTGGCGATCCGTGGTTCGATGCGCTGGTAAAGCCCGATATCTTCCCGCCGGGCTGGCTGTTCGGCGTGGTCTGGACGATTCTTTATGCGATGATGGGATTTGCGCTGGCGCTGGTGCTGGCCAGCGACCGCAAGACGCATAAGCAATCCGCACTGGCGATATTCGGCATCCAGATGGTGGTGAACCTTTTGTGGTCGCCGATCTTCTTTGGAATGCACATGCTGACATTCGGGTTTTTCTTGATCGTCCTTCTGGTGATTCTGGTGCTCGCGACCATTGCTTATGCCGCGCGAGTCAGCCGTTTGGCGGCGGCATTGCTGTTGCCCTATCTGGCGTGGATCGCCTTTGCCTCGGTTCTGAACCTGCAGTTCTGGCAGCTCAATTGAATAGTACGCATCTGGCGAAAAGCCGCTAAAAAATCGCTTGAGGCGTTTAAAGAGATTTTTTCTACCCCCTGAAAATTTCCTCGTTATCCCATTGCCGGACACCGCCAATTTCCTGAGCGACCCGACAAAGGGAGTGAGTTTTGCCACGTGCATTGACCCATCTCGAACGGCTTGAGGCCGAGAGTATCCACATCATCCGCGAAGTCGTGGCAGAGACCGAGAATCCGGTCATGCTCTACTCTGTGGGCAAGGACAGCGCGGTGATGCTGCACCTTGCGAAAAAGGCGTTCTATCCCAGCCCGCCGCCGTTTCCGCTGATGCATGTCGATACGACCTGGAAGTTTCAGGCAATGTACGAATTGCGCGACCGTGCGGCCAGCGACGCGGGCATGGAACTGATCGTGCACCAAAATCCCGAGGCGAAGGAACGCGGGATCAACCCGTTCGACCACGGCCCGCTCCACACCGACATGTGGAAGACCGAAGGGCTGAAGCAGGCGCTGGACATTCACGGTTTCGACGCGGCCTTTGGCGGCGCGCGGCGTGACGAGGAAAAGAGCCGTGCGAAAGAGCGCATTTTCAGCTTCCGCACAGCCAGCCATGGCTGGGATCCCAAGAACCAGCGGCCCGAATTGTGGAACCTCTATAATGCGAAGAAGGCCAAAGGTGAGAGCATCCGCGTCTTCCCGATCTCCAACTGGACCGAGCTGGACATCTGGCAATATATCCAGCTTGAGGGGATCGAGATCGTCCCCCTCTATTTCAGCGCTCCGCGTCCCACGGTGGAGCGTGACGGATTGCTGCTGATGGTCGACGACGACCGCTTCCCCCTGAAAGAGGGTGAGGAGCCGGTCATGCGTTCGATCCGGTTCCGCACATTGGGTTGCTATCCGCTGACCGGCGCGGTCGAGAGCGAGGCGGCGAACCTGTCCGAAGTCATTCAGGAAATGCTGCTGACCACCACCAGCGAGCGGCAGGGCCGCGCCATCGACAAGGATGCGGGCGGTGCCGGCATGGAGAAGAAGAAGCAGGAGGGCTATTTCTGATGTCGAATATCCAGGACGAGCCCGTCTATAAGACCGATGCGCTGATCGAGCAGGACATCGACGCCTATCTCGAAAAGCATCAGCACAAGACGATGCTGCGCTTTATCACCTGCGGTAGCGTGGATGACGGTAAATCGACGCTGATCGGGCGCCTGCTGTACGATTCGAAGATGATCTTTGAAGACCAGCTTGCGGATCTGCAGGCCGATTCCAAGCGCGTCGGCACACAGGGGCAGGAGATCGATTTCGCCCTGCTGGTCGACGGTCTTGCCGCCGAACGCGAACAGGGCATCACCATCGATGTCGCCTATCGCTTCTTCGCGACCGAAAAGCGCAAGTTCATCGTCGCCGATACGCCGGGACACGAACAATATACGCGCAATATGGTGACGGGGGCATCCACCGCCGATCTCGCCGTGATCCTTGTCGATGCGCGCAAGGGCGTGCTGGTGCAGACGCGCCGCCACAGCTTCCTTGCCCATCTGGTCGGGATCAAGCACGTCGTGCTGGCGGTCAACAAGATGGACCTTGTCGATTACGACCGTTCGGCGTTTCTCGACATCGTACAGGATTACCGCGAGTTCGCAGAGGAAGTGGGGATCGAGGCGTTCACGGCCATTCCGATCTCGGGCTTCAAGGGCGACAATATCACCGAGCTTTCGAACAAGACGCCGTGGTACACCGGCCCCACGCTGATGGAGCATCTGGAGACGGTCGAACTGTCCTTGGATGAGGATCTGGCAAAGCCTTTCCGCATGCCGGTGCAATGGGTGAACCGCCCGAACCTCGATTTCCGGGGTTTTTCGGGACAGATTACCGGCGGCACGGTCAAGCCCGGCGATCCGGTACGCATCGTGCCTTCGGGTAAGTCGAGCATCGTCAAAAGTATCGTCACTTTCGATGGCGATCTGGAAGAGGCGCAAGCGGGCCAGTCGGTAACCATCACTCTGGAGGATGAAGTCGACGTATCGCGTGGCAGCGTGATCGCGGCCGCCGATAATCCGCCCGAAAGCGCGGACCAGTTCGAATCCACCATCGTATGGATGTCGGACGAGGCGATGCTGCCCGGCCGGTCATACTGGCTGAAATGCGCCAGCCAGACCGTGTCGTGCAGCCTTCAGCAGCCGAAATACCAGATCGACGTCAACACGCTGGACCATCTGGCCGCCAAGACGCTGGAACTGAACGCCATTGGCGTTGCCGAAATGGTAACGGACAAGCCGCTGACATTCCTGCCCTATCGCGACGATCAGGGACGGCTGAACAAGGCGCTGGGCGGGTTTATCCTGATCGACAAGATCACGAACCAGACCGTGGCGGCGGGCATGATCCATTTCGCGCTGCGCCGTTCGCAGAACGTGCATTGGCAGGCGATGGATATCACCCGCGAGGCGAGGGCCGACCTTAAAAACCAGACGGCCAAGGTGCTCTGGTTCACCGGCCTGTCGGGTTCGGGCAAGTCGACCATCGCCAATCTGGTCGAAAAGCGCCTGCACCGGATGAACCGCCATTCCTTCCTGCTCGACGGCGACAATGTGCGCCACGGGTTGAACAAGGACCTTGGCTTTACCGATGCGGACCGGATCGAGAATATCCGCCGCGTGGGTGAGGTGTCGCGCCTGATGACCGACGCGGGCCTGATCGTCGTCACTGCGTTTATCAGCCCGTTCAGGGCCGAACGCGACATGGTGCGCGCGATGATGGAAGAAGGCGAATTCGTCGAGGTCTTTATCGATACGCCGCTCAGCGTTGCGGAGTCTCGCGATGTGAAGGGCCTGTATAAAAAGGCACGTTCGGGTGAACTCAAGAACTTCACGGGGATCGACAGCCCCTATGAAGCGCCGGCCAATCCGGAAATCCGTATCGACACGACGAGCATGACGGCCGAGGAAGCGGCCGACCGCATCGTCGAATATGTGCTGGGGTGGTGACGATGACGGACACGATAATCAGGGACGATGCCGAACTGGCTGCACGGCTAGCCGAGGTCGCAGGGCGCATCGCGGTCGAGGTGCGCGACAGCGGGCTGATCGAGGGCAAGCCTTTGGGCAGTGCGGGCGACAATACCGCCAATGCCTTTCTGATGCGCGCGATCGCTGCCCAGCGTCCCGACGATGGGGTCTTGTCCGAAGAAAGCCGTGACACGATGGAACGGCTGGGCAAGGACCGCGTGTGGATCATCGATCCGGTCGACGGCACTCGCGAATATGGCGAGCGACGGACCGACTGGGCCGTGCATGTCGGCCTTGCGATCAAGGGCGAGCCGGTGATCGGCGCTGTCGCGCTGCCGGGCGTTCCCACCGTGCTGCGCACCGATCAGGTGACGGAACTTCCGCCCGCGCCTGAACGGCTGCGCATGGTCGTCAGCCGCACGCGCCCCGGCAAGGACAGCGAGGCCGTTGCCGAGGCGATCGGCGCCGAACTGGTCCCGATGGGCAGCGCAGGGGCCAAGGCCATGGCAATTATTCGCGGAGAGGCCGATATTTATCTTCATTCGGGCGGGCAGTACGAATGGGACAATTGCGCCCCTGCCGCGGTGGCACTGGCGCATGGGCTCCACGCCTCGCGGATCGACGGTTCGCCGCTGCGCTATAACCGCGAGGATGTGTCGCTGCCCGATCTGCTGATCTGCCGCAAGGAACATGCGGACAGGGTGCTAAACCTGGTTTCCGAACTGGCCTGATCGCGGCTGATAGACATGAAAAAAGCCCCGCGCGCCGGTTCGCGCGGGGCCTTTTTTCGCACCCGTTGCCTTTCGGTCAGCCCTTATCGATCAGCCGCGAAACCGCATCAATGGCATAGCCGTAACCCGCCACGCCGCAGCCCACGATCACGCCCGCCGCAATGTCGGAGAGATAGCTGTGATGGCGAAAACTCTCTCGCGCATGGACGTTGGAAATATGGATTTCGACGAAGGGTCCGTCGAACGCAGCCAGTGCGTCGCGGATCGCGATCGAAGTGTGGGTAAAGGCCGCGGGGTTGATGACGATGCCGTCCGCCTTTCCGCGCGCTTCCTGTATCCAGGTTACGAGATCGCCTTCCGAATTGGATTGGGTAAAGCGCATCGCATGACCAAGAATGCGGCATTTTTCGGCACAAAGGCTTTCCACATCGTCCAGCGTGTCATGCCCGTATATCTCCGGCTCGCGCGTGCCGAGCAGGTTGAGATTGGGTCCGTTGAATACGCAGATCAGCCCCATGGCCCGCCCCGTCGTTGCGCACGGCCAGCCCGTGCCCTTATGGCTTAGGTAACGCCCAAGCGCGGCGCAAGCAGGCGGTTAGCGGCTGTGGACGAGCATGTTGCGCAGCGAATCCTCCAGCGTACCGACCGAGCAGGGTTTGGCGCAAATGGCGGCATCGGGATAGCGCTGTTTCAGAAACTCGGGCTTCGCATGGCCCGAGTGAAAGATGATCGGCACATTCATTTCGGCAAGGCGGTCGGCCAGCGGCATCACATCACCGTCGGTCAGCTGCACGTCCAGAATGGCTGCTTCGGGACGCACTTCGCCAATCGCGCTCATCGCGCGGGCCACGCTGGGGTAGGGGCCATCGACTTCGTACCCGCAATCGGCCAGCCGGTCGTGCAGATCGAATGCGATGATCATTTCGTCTTCAACAAGAAGAATCACTGGTCTTTCTCTGCATTCCTTGCGTTCAACAGGTCCAACAGCAGTCATTCCTTGTCTGCCCATCTTGTCCGAACCGCCTGATGCCGTTCGATATTTTCGGACCCCTTGTGTTGGTCCCGCGCAAACGGGGCCGACGAAAGGGAAACGCGGTTCCGGTTGCGCGGTTCCGCATGGGGTTCGATTGGATGGATTCTTACCGTTCGGGCTTTCCGTTCGACAAGACCGCCCTGTCGATCAGCAACTGGCTGTGCAAAACTTGCGGAAGCTGCTCCGCCTCCTGCCCGGGCCGATACCATAGATAAAGCGGCACTCCCGCCGCCCCTTGGGCGGACAGGAACCGGGTGATCGCGGGATCGCGGCGCGTCCAGTCACCCGCCATGACGGTGACGCCATTGTCGCCGAACGCCTTGATCACCGGATCGCGGGCGATGGCGACCTGTTCGTTGACCTTGCAGGTGACGCACCAGTCGGCAGTGAAATAGAGGAACACCGGTCCCTTTGCGCGTGCCTGTGCCAGGGCATCCTCGCTGAATGGCAGGGTACCGGGTATCGCGCTTTCGGGGGGGCGATTGTCTTGCGGATCGACAAAGGCACTGGCCGCGCCCGCGCCTGCAAGCGCGACAAGGCAGGCGGCCACGGCGGGCAACATGGCCGACAAACCGCGGCGCTGGCGTCTGCGCACCAGCCAGCACAAGGCCAGCACGAGCAGCGTGAGCAGCACACCACCTGCCAGCAGTGCGGTTCCCCCCAATCGCCACCCCAGCCACAAAAGCGCCATGCCCGTCAGCGCCATCGGAATTGCCATGATGCGACGAAACCGCTCCATCCAAGGGCCGGGGCGTGGCAGCAGGCGTCGCAGGGCGGGAATAAAGCCGATCGCAAGAAATGGCGCGGCAAGGCCAAGACCCAGAGCGCCGAACAGCAGCAAGGCCTTTAGCGGCGGCAAGAGCAGGGCTGCGCCCATTGCCGCCGCCATGAAAGGCGCGGTGCATGGCGTGGCCGCAACGGCCGCCAGCAAACCGGTCATGAATGCGCCGCCGCCGTTGTTTTCAACGCCGACGGGTAGGGTGAATTCGAACAGTCCCGCCAGATTGGCGGTGATCGCCACCACCAGCGCCAGCAAAAGCACGATTGTCGCGGGTTCCTGCAATTGAAAGGCCCAGCCGATCCCGCTCCCCGCAGCGCGCAGTGCCAGCATTACTCCGCCCAGTGCCAGCACCGCCAGCACCACACCGGCGGTATAGGCAAGCGCCTCGCGCCGGGCTGTGTGTCCGTCGCCGCCCGCGCGCGCCAGATGCAACGCTTTCAGGCTGAGAATCGGGAAGACGCAGGGCATGATATTCAGCAGCAACCCACCCGCGAAGGCCGCTGCGATCAGCGCAAGGCCCGTGCTGCCGAACAGGCTGTCCGGCCTGTTGCCCACGCCCGATATGGCAGGAACCTTGCCTGCTTCGGCGGTAAATCCGATCCCTGCGCCTGTCGTGTCGAGCCGCAGCACCATTTCCAGCGGCCCGCCCGCCCTGGCGTTCTCACGCGCCTTGGTCGCTACGATCAGCCAGTCGCCTTGCCGTTCGAAGTTCTGCGGGGCGGCGTAATCGACGATGCCGTCGTCTGCGAAGAACAGATGCGGCTGATCCTCTTGCGCACCGGCAGCAAGCGGGACGGCAATCCGGATATTCGCGCCATCGATCTGATAGCGGCCCTTGGCCAGAACCGGTGCGGGTAGTGCTTGCCGCCATGTCGCAAAGCGCGGATCGGAAACTGTCGCGGCGGAAGGGTTGGCATCTTTTGCGGCGACGGTAACCACTGCCGTAAGCTCGGCCTGTTCGGGCACGCAGATACGGTCGGTGCAGGCCAGCCAGTCTGCTCGCAGCCGCACAGGCAGCGTGTCTCCCGCCGCTGCATCAACGGGCACGGTAAAGGGTACCAGCACCGCATAGGGCCCTTCGTAGACATGGTTCATCAGCGAGCCGATCAGCAAAGGCTCGGGCGTGGGATAGAGTGGTGCGCCGGTCATAGCCCCGTTGGGCAATTGCCAGTCCAGCCCCATGCCAAAGCCAGCATCCCCGGGGTTCAGCCAATAACCGTGCCAGCCGTCTTCAGGCTTCATGGCGATGGCGATTTGGATGGTTTCGCCCGGATTGGCGGCGCGTTCGGGGACCAGTTGGGCGGCGATATGATTGGTCTGGGCCGCAGCGGGCAAGGCTATGAAGCCGAGCAGCACCATCAAGATCGCCATGAACAGTCGCAGCGCCGGATGCGCCGGTCGGGACGGTCGAATGCTAGGCTGGGACGGGCTGGTCATGCGGGGGCGTGCACTCTGCATTCGTTGGCTGAATTCGTTGGCCGAAATCGCCGATCCGCCGCGATGGGGCTTGCGCCATGGCGGGCAGGCGGCCATCTGGGCAGGACTTATCGAAACTCGTGCCGGGACTTAGGCATCGCAGTGCCCTATGTCCATATTGCGCGGGTTTGGAAGGCGGAAGGAATGACGATGGCAGAGACGGACCGGCGCGATGTCGTGATACTGGGCGGCGGGCTTGTCGGGCTGACGCTTGCGCTGGCGCTGGCGCGGCAGGGCATCACCAGCCATGTCATCGACGCAGGCGATCCCGGCGCGCAAACGGCCGAGGGTTTCGACGGCCGCGCCTCGGCCATTTCGACTGCCAGCTGGAACCTGTTTGGCAATATCGGTGTGCGACCGTTCCTCGAACCCTTTGCCAGTCCGATTACCGAGATTGCGGTCAGCGACCAGCTGAAGCCGGGCGAATTGCGATTCAAACCGGCCGAGGGTGAGGGCTCCTTGGGCCGCATGTTCGAAAACCGCCGCTTGCGTATGGCCCTTTTCGAAGCGGTGAAAGGCGTGACCGAAATCGCCTATCACCCCAACAGCCGTGTCGTGGAGCGGCAGCGCGGCGCGCATGGCGTGGCGGCGGTGCTGGCCGACGGCACGCGGTTCGAGGGAAGCCTGCTGGTCGGCGCCGAAGGGCGCGGCTCTCCCACGCGGGAAGAGGCGGGGCTGGTCGTGGCAAAATGGAATTACGGGCACCGTGCAATCATCTGCGGGCTGGCACATGAAAAGCCGAATGACGGGATCGCGTGGGAGATTTTCTATCCCGCCGGACCCTTTGCCTTGCTGCCGATGAACGATGACGAGATGGGTCGCCACCGCACCGCACTGGTCTGGACCGTGGCAGAGGATGACGCCGCCGCGTGGCTGAAACTGGGCGAGAAAGCCTTCGTGGCGGAGGCTGAAAAGCGCATGGGCGGATTGCTGGGCAGGCTGGAGCTTGCCAGCCCGCGTTCGTCGTTTCCGCTGGGATTTCACCATGCGCCCACGATCATCGCTGACCGGCTGGCGCTGGTCGGCGATGCGGCACATGGCATTCACCCGATCGCGGGGCAGGGTCTGAACCTTGGCCTGCGCGATGCGGCGGCGCTGACCGAAGTGCTGGGCGAAGGGGTACGTCTGGGTCTCGACCTTGGCGATGCGCAATTGTTGAAGCGGTATCAGGACTGGCGCGGGCTGGACGATTTCATGGTCGCCGCTGCTACCGACGGACTGACGTGGATTTTCGGCGTGCCGGGCAAGACGGCAAGCGCCATCCGCCGCTTGGGCATGAGCGCGATCGAGCGGACCAATCCGTTGAAACGCTGGTTCATGGACGAGGCGCGCGGCGTATCGGGTAAGCTGCCCGAACTGTTGCAAGACGCCTAGCGAAGGCCGTCCGGCGCCTTACCGGGCCGAACTGACGGTCTGGTTGCTACCGTTTGTGGCAGTCCCGCCATCGTCGCCAGCAGAGGCAGGGCTGGGTTGGGCGGGGTTAGGTTGCGCAGGGCTGGGTTGGCGCACCGGCTGTCCCTGCGAATCCGACAGATTGCGCGGTTCAAGCAGCGCCGCGGTTTCGATCAGGTCCAGTGCCTGTTGTGTCGCCACATATCGCTGGGCGTTTTCCAGCCATTCCTTGGTTGCGTCGCGATTGGGCAGGCGCGCCACCAGCGCGGCGGCAGCCTCTACACGCCCGTCGTTCAGCAATTGTTGTGCCCGTTCCAGCCGCACGACCGGTTGCGGCGACGGCACATCGGCCTTTCGCAGCACGAACAGCCCCGCGATCTCTGAACGGATACGCGCCCAGCCGGTCAGATCGTCGGGCTCTGCCACGGCCGTTTCGGGCAGGCTTTGCAGACCCTGCCGCAACTGGTCGAGCGTGACCGGATTGCGCGCGCTGTTGATAATGGTGCGCACTGCATTGGGCTGCGCATTGCCAAAGCGTAATTGCAGCTGGTTTTCCAGATAGCCCAGCGGCGCGCCGCGTTCGACCAGGCGGCGCGCGGCAAAGGCGACCAGCAGCCCTTCGGCGCGGGCGGCATTGCCCGACGCGGCTTCGGCCTGCATGTCGAGCCGGTTGAGGCGGCGTTCCAGATCGCCGACCCGCTGGCCCACCGTCATCTCACCCTCGGGCAAAGCGGGCAGCGGCGCGGCGGCAGTCAGTTCCGCCTCTGCGCGAGGCGTTGCCTCGACCGGTGCTGCGACCTTGGCGGGTTCGGCCGTGGGATCGGTTAGCCAGCCGGTGCTCCACGCAAGGTAAAAGGCGGCGGCAAGACCAAGGATGAATGCCAGCAGAACGCTTGCCGCAATCTTGCGGAAACGGTTGCTGCTTCGGGATTGGCCATAGGGCACTGAGGCGTTGGGGGCGCTGGAGTCCATCGTGTTCTATATCATTCCTGTGGTGCCGCTTTGGCACATTTGTTTCGCCAAGGCCAGCAGTGCGGCATCGTCGGGTGATGGGGCATGGCGGCAGTCGGCCCAGCCTGTGCCCGCCCTTTCGGCAATGCGCGGGGCAAGGCAGGCCAATGCGATTCTGCCGCGCGCAATTTCCAGCCGGTCGCTTTCATGCGCGAAATGGGCCGCCCCTTCGCCCGAATGCAGCAATACCAGTGCCCCGCCAGCCAGCAGGCCCGCCAGATCCTCAGGCATAGGTAATGGCACGACGCGATAGAGGATGCGTGTTTCGATCGTGATACCGGCCGGTATGTCGAGAGGGACATGCGCCTCCCCCGAAAGGCGCAACAGGCGGGAAAACCCTCGCGCCGTGGCATGGGGCAACAGGTTCTGCATGCCGCGCGCACCAGTGGCGATGACGCCAAAACCTGCCTGCCGCGCAGCCTCTGCCGTCGTTTCCCCGACGCATAAAGCAGGAAGCGGGGTCAGCGATTGCAAGCCGGTCCCGCCATGGCGCAAGGCATTGGCACTGCCCAGCAGGACCGCGTCGAACGCACCGGTATCGGGAACCGGCCATGGCACCGGCTGCGTCTCGAACAAGGGATGGCTTTCGATTGCCATCCCGTGGTGCGCGCCGCGATCGACGGTCGCGGCATCGCCCGGCGCGGGGCGGATCGTGATGATCGGGATCACGCCGCGCCGCTGAAATGCACGGTAATCGCGGCGGGTGCGCCGGTCAGCAGCGCCTTGGCCAGACGGGCGGGCGCGTCTGCGTCGTCTGCGGCGAATTCGGCCTGTTTGTCGACCCGCAATGCACCATCGGGGCTGAAAATCGCAGCGCGCATTGCCAGCTTCTGGCTTCCCGTGGTCAGCACCGCGACGGGGCTGTGGCAATTGCCGCCCAGCGCCAGCAGCAACGCGCGTTCCGCCATCACTTGCGCGGCGGTAGGGGCGTGATCGATGGCGGCAAGCCATGCGAGCATGTCCGCATCATCGGTGCGGCATTCTATGCCGATGGCGCCTTGCGCGGGGGCGGGCAGCCAGTCGGCCACGTCCAGCCGGTGCCCCACGCCGGTCTGTTCCAGCCGGTCCAGCCCCGCGGCGGCCAGCAATGTCACATCGGCATCGCCTGCCTGAAGCTTGGCAAGCCGCGTCGCGACATTGCCGCGAAAGCCGGTAATCGTCAGATCGGGCCGCAGGTTCAGCATTTGCGCGGCACGGCGCGGCGCACTAGTGCCGAGCGTTGCGCCCTGCGGGATGGCGGCAACGGAGGACGCGCCGATCAGCACATCGCGCACATCGGCGCGCGGCAGCAGAGCCGCGATGGTCAGCGCATCGGGGCGGATCGTCTCGACATCCTTCATCGAGTGGACGGCGAAATCGATTGCCCCTTCGGCCAGAGCCGCGTCCAGTTCCTTGGTCCACAGCGCCTTGCCGCCGATTTCGGCCAGCGGGCGGTCCTGTATCCGGTCCCCGCTGGCCAGAACGGGCACGATTTCGACCGCATCGGGCGACCAGCCATGCGCGGCGATCAGCCGGTCGCGCGCCTCATACGCTTGTGCCATGGCGAGTGGCGAACGTCTTGTGCCCAGCCTGAGTATGCGTTGAGGGCAGGGGACGGCGGGCGGCGAGGGTTTGGCGGGACTTGTCATGCAGCGGCTTGTGCTAGCGGGGCAAAGCGTTCAGGGGAAGTTGCCATGAGCAGCCCATCCCCCGATTGGCCCCACCCGACCGCACCGGTTCACCCCGGACAGGACAGCGATGCAACGCGTCGCCGTGTCGTATTGGGTATCGAATCGAGTTGCGACGAAACCGCCGTGGCGCTGGTTGCTGGCGATCGCACGATCATCGCGCAGGCCATCGCATCGCAGGACGCGCATCACGCTCCCTTTGGCGGGGTCGTGCCCGAAATCGCGGCCCGCGCCCATGTCGAAGTGCTGGCCCCGATGGTCGAACGCGTGCTGGACGAAGGCGGGATGGCGCTGGGTGATGTGGATGCGATCGCGGCCACTGCCGGCCCCGGCCTGATCGGCGGGGTCATGGTGGGGCTCGTCACGGCGAAGGCGCTTGCTTTGGCGGGGGACAAGCCGCTGCTGGCCATCAACCATCTGGAAGGGCACGCGCTAAGCCCGCGTCTGGCCGATGCGGGGCTGGCGTTTCCCTATCTGCTGCTGCTGGCATCGGGCGGCCATTGCCAGATATTGGAAGTGCGCGGCGTGGGTGACTATCGCCGCCTTGCCACGACCATCGACGATGCGCTGGGCGAGGCTTTCGACAAGACTGCCAAGATACTGGGCCTGGGCTTTCCGGGTGGCCCCGCGGTAGAGCGTCTGGCGCGGGATGGCGATCCAAAGGCAGTGCCTTTGCCCCGTCCGCTGAAGGGATCGGCGGAACCGCATTTCTCTTTCGCGGGACTGAAAAGCGCAGTTCTGCGGGCGCATGAAAGCGGTCTTTACGATCCTGCCGATCTGGCGGCGAGCTTTCAGCAGGCAGCCATGGACTGCGTGATCGACCGGACGACCCGCGCGCTGGAGCAGGCCGACGGCATGACTGCACTGGTCGTGGCGGGCGGGGTTGCGGCGAATGCGTCGCTGCGCGGCGCGCTGGAAGATCTGGCGGGCAGGCGCGGGCTTGATTTCGCCGCCCCGCCGATGAAACTTTGCACCGATAATGCGGCGATGATCGCATGGGCCGGGCAAGAGCGGCTGAACGCCGGGCTGGCGGAACCGGGCGGAGATCCGCTGTCGGTCGCCGCACGTCCGCGCTGGCCGCTCGATCCCGATGCAGAGGCTGTACGGGGAGCGGGAGTGAAGGCATGAACGACGCAGCGCGGATCGGCGTGATCGGCGCCGGCGCATGGGGCACGGCACTGGCGCAGATGCTGGCCGCCGATGGCGCGCCGGTGACATTATGGGCGCGCGAGGAAGAGGTGGTGCAGGGCATCAACAGCGCCCGCCGCAACGCGCTCTATCTGCCCGATGCGCCGCTCAGCCCCTCTATTGTGGCGAGCAGCGATCTGGAGGCGATGGCCGGTTTCGACACCTTGCTGATCGTAACGCCTGCACAGCATCTGGGTTCGGTCATGGGCGGTGCGCTGGCGGAATTTGCAGGCGACGCCGTGCTGTGCGCCAAGGGGATCGAAGCCGGATCGGGCCGTTTGATGGCCGATGTTGCGCATGATGCGGCGCCCGATGCGCAGCTTGCGGTACTGTCGGGCCCCACTTTTGCGCATGAAGTGGCAGCCGGATTGCCCACCGCAGTCACGCTGGCGTGCACTGGCGGCGATGCGCAATGGCAGCGCCTGTCGGCACAGATCGCCAGGCCGAGCTTCCGGCCCTATTACTCTGACGACATGACCGGTGCCGAGATCGGGGGCGCGGTAAAAAACGTACTCGCCATCGCATGCGGTGTGGTCGACGGGCTGGCACTGGGCCAGAACGCGCGGGCGGCCACCATCGCGCGCGGTTATGCCGAGATGTTGCGCTTTGGCCTTGCGCGCGGGGCGCAGGCGGAAACCCTGTCGGGCCTGTGCGGGCTGGGCGATCTGGTGCTGACCTGTTCGTCGACCTCCAGCCGCAATTTCTCGCTGGGCCGCGCTTTGGCCGCAGGGACGCCCGCTGCCGAATTGATGGCCAATCGCCGTACCGTTGCCGAAGGGGCATTTACCGCCCCTGTTCTCAACGCGCTGGCCGATGATCTGGGCATCGCCATGCCCATAACGCAGGCGGTTTGCGCCCTGCTGGCGGGCGAAACGACCGCGAATGACATGGTGCGCGGCATTCTGGCGCGTCCGCTGCGGCCCGAGATGGAAACGCCGTGACCGGCCAGAACGGCGCGCCCGATACGGCGCAGGGTCCGCAGGGCGAACAGGACAAAGATGGCGCATCGAACGATCTGGCCACGCTGGCCAAGGGCGGGCGCACCAATTTCTTCGGCTTTCTGCTGCGCCTTGTCGCCCGCTTGCCGTTTCTGTTTATCGCGGGCCGGTTTTACGGCGCGGACCAGCTGGGGCGCTTTGCCTCTGCACTGATCATTATCGAGATTGGCGGACAACTCGCGACTTTGGGGCTGAAGCGCGGCCTTGCGAAAGAGCTGGGGCAAAGTGACCGCGAGGAATCCGCCGTCATCGCAGACGGGCTGCTGCTGTCGCTGCTATTCTCCTCGCTGTTGGCGGGGATACTGTTCATCTTTCCCGATCCGATGTTTCCCAATGGCATGAACAGTCGGTGGGATTTGCTGTTGCCCTTTGCGCTGGTGTTTCTGTCGGTCACCGAAGTGATGCTGGCGGCGTTGGCGTTCCGGTTCAATATCGCGGCCACCGTGCGAAGCCGCGCCGTGGTCGAACCATGGGTGCTGTCCATCGCGGCAGGTGCGCTGCTGTTCGTGCCCGCGCTGGCAGAGGGCGGGCTGGCGATCAGCTATCTTTTGTCGGTCGTGGCGGCGGCGGTGACGGCCTTTATCCCTATGCTGCGCATGTATGGCATTCCGCACGGGTGGAAACCGCAGACAATCCGCTTGCTGCAAATCGCGCGCGAGAACCTGCCGCTGGCACTGGCCGATGCGATCGAATGGGGCACGCGGCGGTTGGATATCGCAATCCTTGGCATATTCGTCAGCCCGGCGACCGTCGGCGTGTATTATGTCGCGGTGCAGGTCGCCAGCCTGCCGCAAAAGCTGAAGACTAGTTTCGAGCCGATCCTTGGCCCCGTCATCGTGCGCAAGCTGAACGATAAGGATTATGCCGCCATCGCGCGTCAGGTCTGTCAGGCGGGGTTCTGGATCATTGCCGCGCAAACCGGCGTCGCGCTGGCGCTGGGCATTCCGGGTGAGGCAGTGATGGGTCTTGTCGGGCCGGGGTTCGTCGGCGGCACGGGCGCGCTGGCCTTTCTGCTGGGGGCCGAAGTCGTGGCGGCGACGGCAGTCGTATCCGAAGCGGCGCTGATCTATCTGGCGCGCATCCGCAATCTGGCGGTTTCGGTCATGACACTGGCGCTGCAGGGCGTGCTGACCGTAGCGCTGATCATGCTGGCGCAGCATTTCGACCTGGCAGAGCCGTTTCAGGCGGCTTCGGTCGCGCTGGCCTTGGGGCTGGCACTAGCATTCGCATCGATCACCAAGTCCAGAATGCTGGGCCGCATGCTGGGCCAGTCGATCAATAATTTCCGCTGGCCGCTGATCTGGGCCATCGCGCCGGCTGTGGTGGTCGGCTATCTGTTCACGCTGACGCCGGAGTGGATCGAGCTTGCCATCGGCGCGCCCGCGATCCTTGCAACTTATGGCTATGTCATATGGAAACGCGGCTTTGGACCAGAAGATCGGGTATTGTTCAAATCGGGCAACAAGGCCGGGGCGAGCGCGGAAGGGTGACATGCTTTCACCGACCGGAATGCTTCGCTAGGGAAGGGGCATGAGGCTTATTCTTGCCATACCGACCTGGCTGCGCATTCTGACCGGTGCGATCATAACCGCATGCATCGCGCTGATCGCCAATGCGCAGACCGGCGAGAATATGATCGGGCGGCTGGAGGCGCGGGCGCAAAAGGCGATCGCGGCCCATGGCGGCACGGGCATCATCGCCGATTTCACCACCACCAATGGCTGGCCCACGCGCCATCCGGTACTGCGTGGCGGAGAGGATTTGCCCGACGATGTCCGCGCCCGCGTGGCGCGTGCCGTGGCCAATCTGCCCGGCGTCGGAGGTGCGCATTGGGACCGCCGATCGCGCAGCTCCGCCGTGCCTGAACCTGTGATCGAGGCCGGTCCCTATCACTGCCAGCGCGATGTTGAGACATTGCTGGCCGTGCGCGTGATCCGTTTCAGCCAGAGCAGCGCCGAGATCGATCCGGCGAGCGAGGTTTTGCTGGACGAGGTTGCGGGCGCGCTGAAACCGTGCAGGGGCAGCATTATCGCGATCACCGGCCATTCGGACGCGGTGGGCGATGCATCGGTCAATCTGCGCCTGTCGCGCGAGCGTGCCGCGGCGGTTCGCAGCGCTTTGGTGCAGCGCGGGTTGCCCCGCGATTCGCTGCGTGCCGCAGGCGTGGGGTCGGCACAGCCGATCGAGGGGCTGGAGCCCGAGGACCCCGCCAACCGCCGCATCGAGTTTTCGGTGATCGAAGTCGCACCGTTAAAGCCGACGCCCATCGATATTCCCGATGCCGGTTGAACGAGAAAAGGGTTAGAGCCAGTCTATGCCGCTTTGGGTTGAACTGATGGTCTTTATGCTCATCGTCTATGGCGCGGTGCTTGCGCTGATGATGAGCTGGCTGCAACGCCGCGCCCGTCTGGCGCGATTGACGCAAGAGCGTGCCAAGAGGCAGGTGTCGAAAGGCCGGATCTATCGGGGGCAACCGGTGGGCGGCGATATAGGGAAGAGCGAGGAAAGCTAAATGGTTGAGATGATCCAGTCGAACTGGCTGGCGTTCCTGCTGGTCGTGATCGTGGCCGTACTGATCGCCGTCTGGTTGATCGCAAGGCCCAAGAAAACGCGTGATCGCAGTTTTCGACCCGATGTGCTGGACGAGGGCGTCGCGCCCGCGCAGCGCAATCAGGCCTTTATCGATGCACCGCCCGCCAGCGCGGGCAAGCCGCTGCACGAGCACGAGCCGCCCGCCGTGCCCGAAACGCTGGGCGGTGCAGGGGTGGCCGTCGCCGCCGCCGCGCTGATGGCCGAAGAAGAGCATGAGGCAGCCGAGGCAGCCAAGGCGGCACCGCAAGACCGGATGCCCGACACTGCCGAGGATGCGCAGGCCGTGGCCGCCGCGATCAAGCTGCACGATAACGGCGCGACCGACGATATGACGCGGATCAAGGGCGTGGGGCCGAAACTGGCCGAACTGCTCTCGTCCATGGGTATTTCGCGTTATGACCAGATCGCGGCGTGGAGCGATGCCGACGTTCAGGAAATCGACGCGAAGATGGGGCGCTTTTCCGGCCGGATCGAACGTGACGACTGGCGGACGCAGGCGCGTTACCTCGCCAGCGGGGATACCGCCGGTTACGAAGAAAAATTCGGCAAGCTTTAGGCGGCAGTTTTTATACGGCTACCGGCGTTTGGGGGGCTTGCGGCCTGCAGCCCTCCACCAGATCGCCCAGAATGGACGATGCGGGAAAGATGACCTTTCCGCCGCCCGCGACCGTGGCATAGAACGGCCCGCCGGTCAGCGCGATCCAGTTCCTGTCATCGGCGGGAAGCGCCCCCGCCCAGCGCGCGCCATTATTGTCGACCGGCAGCCTCAAAACGCCGCGATAGCCGACGAAGGAGAGCATCGCTTTCGCCCCCTTGTCGGACGGGACATTGCGCACTGCCTCTACCATGCCCTTCCGGCACGCGATTTTCAGCAGGGCAGGTTGGCCGGGTTCGCCGTAAAGCGCGGTCTGGCCCTTGCGCTGCCAGCGACCGTCTTGCGGATCGATCTTGCCGGGCATGGCATGGCCCGATGCGGCATGGGCCGTTCCGGTCAGTTGCAAACGTATGGGCGCGGCGGCCGCAGCCTGCTCGTCATCGCCCGAACACCCCGTCAGCGCCAGGGCGGCGAGCAGCAGGCTCGCGCCGATCCAGCCAGCCTTATCGCGCATTGATGAACGCCCTGACATCACGGGAAAGCTTGGCGCGGTCCTGATCGCGGATATACATCATATGTCCTGAATCGTAATATTGAAACTTGATACGCGCGGGGTCGAAACCGGTGCGCGACAGCGAATATTCGGCGGCGAAGAAAGGCGTGGCGAAATCGTACCAGCCCTGGCCGACAAAGATGCGCATGTCCGAATTTTCGCGCAGTGCCTTGCCCAGAAAAGGGGCGACCGACAGATAGGCATTGGTGTCGCGCCCGCCCTGCAACTTCCAGTCCCAGTCGCCCACGCCGCCGATGGTGACATACTGGCGCTCGGTCTCGTACCCGATGTCGTCGCGTAGCCAGCTGTTGATCGCGGCGGCATAGCCCGCATCGATGCCATAGAAGCTGGGGTCGTTGTCGGGATATTCGCCTGCGCTGTCGTAATCGACGCCCGTATAGCGGCTGTCGAGCCGTCCGACGGTCAGCCCGCGATCGCGCAGCAATTCCTTATAGTACCGGCCCGGCGTTACGCGCAGGTCCGCATGGTCGAGATAGGCTTCGGACAGGCCCGTCAGGCGGGCCAATTCCGCGCGCACGCTGGCACGTTCGGCATCGGGCAGGGCCTGCCCTTTCAGCAAGGCAGCGGCATAGGGGCCGATGGCGAACTGGCGCGCTTCCTCGACCAGCGCCTCGACCGAGGTGCCTTGCACCTTGCCGTGATAATGCGCGGTCGCGGTCATGGTGGGCAGGTTGGTGATATAGGAAAGCTCGTTCCCCTCGGTATCCGCGCCGGCCGCGAAATCGAGGATGGTCGAGATAAGGATCACGCCGTTCAGACCGACATCGTTATACCCGCCCTCAAGCTCGCGCACCACGGCGGCGCTGCGGGTGGTGCCATAGCTTTCGCCGCCAAGGAACTTGGGGCTGTTCCAGCGGCCGTTGTCGCCCAGCCATTTGCGAATGACCGCCGCGACCGACTTGGCATCGGCAGTGACGCCCCAGTAATCGTTCGGGTCGGTATCGCCGATGGCGTGGCTGAAACCCGTGCCGACCGGATCGATGAACACGATATCGGTCACATCCAGCAGCGAATCCGGATTGTCGAGAATGGGATAGGGCGGCCCGCCATCGTCCTGCGCTTCCGATGGGATCGCGACGCGTTTGGGGCCGAATGCACCCATCTGCAACCAGACAGAGCCCGAACCCGGCCCCCCATTGTACAGGAAGGTGACGGGCCGCGATGTGTCGCGCGGTTCGGCGATATAGGACATGGTAACGATCGCGGCCTTGGGCGTTCCGTCGTCGCCTTTCAGCACCTGCTCCTGAACCGTGGCGGTATAGGTGATGCGCTTGCCGCCAAATGTGCCGCTCAGCTTCTTCGATGCCGAGTTCGCCTGATAGCTGGTGACAGGCTTTGCCTCTGCTTCGTCCGCAGGGGCGGCAAGGGCGATTGCAGGGGCGGCAAGGCTGGCAGAAAGGGCGGAACCGATAAGCGCGATGGCAAGGGCGCGCCGGATGCGATTGCGGATGATCATGGCGGCATACATGCGGCGATCGCGGGGGTAACGCAATTTGGGTCACCGCGTTATCCCCCCGATTTGCCGCAAAAACCGGTTGCGGGCGTTACTTTTTCCACTTCCTTTGCGTCTTGCCGAACCGCGTCTTGCGGGTGCCCGGCTTGCCTTCATTGCTGCGCCCCACGACGGGCGCGCGCTTCTGGTCGTCGGGCAGACCTAGCTCCTCGCCCTCCAGCCTGCGGATTTCATCGCGCAGGCGACCAGCTTCCTCGAACTCGAGATCGGCGGCGGCTGCACGCATTCGGCCTTCCAACTCCTCGATATAGGCGCGCAGATTATGGCCAAACAGATTGTTGCGCTCATCATCGCCGGTATCGACCGTCACCCCGTCCTGCGAGGCGGTATCGGCAACGATATCGGCGATCCGCCGCTTGATCGTGGCGGGCGTGATGCCGTGCTCTGCATTGAACTCGCGCTGCTTTTCACGGCGGCGGTCGGTTTCCGCCATGGCGCGCTCCATGCTGCCGGTAATGCGGTCTGCGTAAAGAATCACGCGCCCGTCCACATTGCGCGCCGCGCGCCCGATGGTCTGGATCAGCGATGTTTCGCTGCGCAGGAACCCTTCCTTGTCGGCGTCGAGAATGCAGACCAGCCCGCATTCGGGAATATCCAGCCCTTCGCGCAGCAGGTTGATGCCGACCAGCACGTCATAGACACCCAGCCGTAAATCGCGGATCAGTTCGATACGCTCCAGCGTCTCCACGTCGGAGTGCATATAACGGACCCTGACGCCCGCTTCGTGCATGAATTCGGTCAGATCCTCGGCCATGCGCTTGGTCAGCGTGGTGACCAGCGTGCGATACCCCTTTTTCGCGGTTTCCTTGCATTCGTTGATGCAATCCTGAACCTGATCCTCCACGGGGCGGATATCGACCGGCGGGTCGATCAGGCCGGTCGGGCGAATGACCTGTTCGGCGAAAACGCCGCCCGTTTCTTCCATTTCCCAGCCACCCGGCGTGGCCGATACGCAAAATGTTTGCGGGCGCATCGCATCCCACTCGTTAAATCGCAGCGGCCGATTGTCGATACAACTGGGCAGGCGAAAGCCATACTCGGCCAGCGTCAGTTTCCGGCGGTGGTCACCGCGCGCCATTGCGCCGATCTGCGGCACAGTCTGGTGGCTTTCGTCCACGAACAGCAGCGCATTGTCGGGCAGATATTCGAACAGCGTCGGCGGAGGCTCGCCCGGCAGGCGGCCTGTCAGAAATCGCGAGTAATTTTCGATCCCCGCACAGGAACCGGTGGCATTGATCATCTCAAGATCGAAATTGGTGCGTTGTTCCAGCCGCTGATGCTCCAGCAGCTTGCCCTCTGCCTCCAACTCTTTCAGCCGTTCGGCCAGTTCGAATTTGATCGCCTCGGTCGCTTGCTTCATCGTCGGGCCGGGGGTGACATAGTGCGAATTGGCGTAAATTCGCACCTTGTCGAGGCTTGCGCCTTTCTTGCCTGTCAGCGGATCGAACTCGCTGATCTCCTCGATCTCGTCGCCAAAGAACGACACGCGCCATGCCATGTCTTCATAGTGCGAGGGGAAGATTTCCAGATTATCGCCGCGCACGCGGAAATTGCCGCGCGCAAAGGCAGCATCGTTGCGCTTGTATTGCAGGGCAACCAGCTTGCGGATGATTTCGCGCTGGTCCTGCGTCTCGCCCTTTTTCAGGTCGAAGATCATTGCCGAATAGGTCTCGACCGATCCGATGCCATAGAGGCACGAGACAGAGGCGACGATGATCACATCGTCACGTTCCAGCAGGGCGCGGGTGGCCGAATGGCGCATCCGGTCGATCGCCTCGTTTACGCTCGACTCCTTCTCGATATAGGTGTCGGAGCGCGGGACATAGGCTTCGGGTTGGTAATAATCGTAATAGGATACGAAATATTCGACCGCGTTGTTTGGAAAGAAGCTCTTGAACTCGCCATAAAGCTGGGCGGCAAGGATCTTGTTGGGCGCAAGGATCAGGGCGGGCCGTTGCAGCCGTTCGATCACGCTGGCCATGGTAAAAGTCTTGCCGCTGCCGGTCACGCCCAGCAGCACCTGCGTCTTCTCGTCCTCCTGCGCCGATTGCACCAGCTCTGCGATGGCAGTCGGCTGGTCGCCGGCGGGTTCATAGTCGCTCACCAGTTCGAACCGTTTTCCGGACAGCGATTTTTCCGGCCGGGCGGGGCGGTGCGGGGTGAAACTTTCGGACGTATCGGGCTCTTCCAGCCCGCGGCGGATGACGAGTTCGGTCATGGAACGGGATATGGGTGCAATAGGCTGGCGGCGCAATTGCCAAGCCACATCCCATCTGCAATGCATCTTCTCCTGAATAAGGAGGGGGAGCAGTTTCAGTGCGAAATCAATGGAAATATACAGGCCTGATCGCGATTGCCGCCATGGCGCTTGCTGCCTGTTCAACCGAGCCGGAAGAGCCCGAAGCCGCAAGACCGATGAATCTTGACGAGGCGGCAGAGGAATTCGGCAAGCTCGATCAACCCGAGCCGGGGCAATACAAGCTTGAGGTAGAAGTGACCCGCTTTGATCTGCCTGGCGCGCCCGACAACATGCTGGACCAGATGAAGGGCATGATGGAAAGCGCCTATGCCGACAGTTTTTGCCTGACGGCAGAGGATGCCGCCAAGGGTTTCAAGGAGCAGTTGGGTCAAGTCGCGCAAGACGGCCAATGCGACTTTAACCGGCTGAGCGTCGATGGCGGCAAGCTTGACGCCAAGGCCCTTTGCGCGCTCGACGGGGGAACGATGGAGATGACGATGAACGGCACCGTCGGCAAAACCGGCTCCGACGTTGTGGCCGATGCCAAGATGACGGCGCAGGGGCAGGAAATGACGATGACCATGCGGATGAAGCAGACCCGCACGGGCGACTGCGCCGCCTGAACCCGCTTTTGGCACCAACGCAAAACGGCCCTGCGGGAAACTGCGGGGCCGTTTTCGCATTGGTTGAATGTGGTAAAAAATGTTACAACAAGGTTACATGAAACCCGATCACATCCATACCGGCATCCCCCTCAGCAATGCCCGCCTGACCCGCCTGCCGCAGCAGGGATGGGCTGACACTGTTGTTCGTAAAGGGAAAATCAAGACATCTCGTCCGCAGGTCGAGCGGACGAATCCCGCGCCTGCCGATGCGCCGAGGCCGGGCAAGGGATTCGGCGTTCTTTATCGCGAATGGCAGCGCCGCCATGCGCTGGCGTTGCGCCCGCAACCGGAAGGTGTATCGACGCCGTCCTCGCGCCTTTTGCTGAAAGAGCTGGCATCGCTGGCCGCACCCGCCGCGTTCCGCATAGCGCATGGCAAGATGGATGTGACGATCCCCGAAGAACCGCGTGCGGTAATGCTGCTACCCGGTTTCGGTTCGCATCCGTGGCGCATGGCCCCCATGCACAAGGCACTGGAAGAGGCAGGGCATTCGGTTACCGATTGGGGTCTTGGCTGGAACCTTGGCGCAAGCGAGGACCGGTTCGAACGCCTGTTGTCGCGCATCCGGCGCGTTTCCCGCGCCGAGCATCGGAAGATCACGCTGGTAGGGTGGAGTCTTGGCGGCGTTTTCGCGCGCGAAGCGGCCAAGAGGCTGCCCGATCATGTCGAGATGGTGATCACGCTCGGCTCGCCGTTTTCGGGGGACATGCATGGCAATAACGGCTGGCGGCTGTATCATGCCATCGCGGGTCATCCGGTCGACGAACCGCCGGTAAAGGGCGAATTCGCGGCCAAGCCCCCCGTGCCGACGGTTGCTATGTGGAGCGCGCAGGACGGGGTGGTGCATCGTCACTGCGCCTGCGGCAAGCGCGAAGAGCGCGATTTCTCTTTGCATGTCCGGTGCACCCATATGGGCTTTGCCTGGCATCCTGCTTCGATTGAGGCGGTGTCATGGGTGCTGGCAAAATCACCCGAAAGTTTTACGCATCTTGCAACGCAGCAAAAAACCGGTGACAACCCCGACTCATGAGCGATAGCGCATGAGCAGGGACCAGGAACCTTCCTTTGACGAAATGCATGGCGAGGACGGCTCGATACGGGCCGCTTATGCCGGCTATTCGGACTGGTTCGACGAGCAGGACGCGCAAGCCCTGCGCAAGAAACACCGCGAGGCAGAGGCGTTCTTCCGCCGCACCGGTATCACCTTCAACGTATACGGTCAGGATGAGGCCGAGGAACGGCTGATCCCGTTCGATCCGGTGCCGCGCATCATCACCGCGCAGGAATGGCGCCGCCTGTCGCGGGGAATCGAACAGCGGGTGAGGGCGCTCAACGCCTTTCTCCACGATCTCTATCACCGGCAGGAAATCGTGCGGTCGGGCCGCGTGCCCGAATGGCTGCTGCGCGGTAATGCCGCGTTTTTGCCCAACATGTGCGGATTTACTCCGCCGGGCGGGATCTATACCCACATCACCGGCATCGATCTGGTTCGCACCGGTCCGAACGATTTCCACGTGCTGGAAGACAATGCCCGCACGCCCAGCGGTGTTTCCTATATGCTGGAAAACCGCGAAACGATGATGGCGATGTTCCCCGAACTGTTCACGCGGGTAAAAGTCGCGCCGGTATCGAACTATCCTCGGAGGCTGGCGCGCAGCCTTGCCGCATGTGCGCCGCCTGCCTTTGACGGAAAGGGCAAGCCCGCCATTGCGGTGCTGACGCCGGGAATATTCAATTCCGCCTATTACGAGCACAGCTTTCTGGCCGACCAGATGGGCGCGGAACTGGTGGAGGCGAGCGATCTGCGCGTCATCGACGGGCGTGTCCAGATGCGCACGACCCGCGGGTACAAGCCGCTGGACGTGATCTATCGCAGGATCGACGACGATTACCTCGACCCGCTGACGTTCAATCCCGAAAGCCTGCTGGGCGTTCCGGGGATCATGGATGTCTATCGTTCGGGCGGCATCACCATTGCCAACGCGCCCGGCACCGGCATTTCGGATGACAAGGCGCTCTACAGCTTCATGCCCGATATCGTGGAGTTCTATACCGGCGAGAAACCGCTGCTGCCCAATGTGGAAACATGGCGCTGCATGGAGCCCGATGCGCTGAAATATGTGCTGGATAACATTGCCGATCTGGTGGTGAAGGAAGTGCACGGTTCGGGCGGCTATGGCATGCTGATCGGCCCGACCGCGTCCAGGCGCGAGATTGCGAAATTCGTCCAGAAGCTGAAGGCGAACCCGCAAAACTATATCGCGCAGCCGACCCTGTCGCTTTCCACCGTGCCGATCCTTGCCAAAAAGGGGTTGAGCCCGCGCCATGTCGATCTGCGGCCTTTTGTGTTGATGAGCCCCAATGGCATCGACATAACGCCCGGCGGGCTGACGCGTGTGGCATTGAAACAGGGGTCGCTGGTGGTGAATTCCAGCCAGGGCGGCGGCACCAAGGACAGCTGGGTGCTGGAGGAATAATGCTAGGGCGCAGCGCAAACGGCGTATTCTGGATGTTCCGCTATCTCGAACGGGCGGAGAATTGCGCCCGCCTGCTCGACACCGGCTTCCGCATGGCGCTGACCAGCGATTCCATCACGGCGGAACAGGAATGGAGCTCTGTCCTCGAAACCGCGGGAATGACCGAATCCTATCTGGAAAAGAACGGCACCTTCACCGGCATGCAGGTGTGGAACTATATCCTGCGCGACAAGGACAATCCCAATTCGATCCGGTCGCTGATCGGGCAGGTGCGGACCAATGCGCGCGCGGTGCGCAACGTCATTACCGCCGAATTATGGCTGGCGGTGAACGAAAGCTATCTGCAGATCAACGATCTGCTATCGCGGCCCGTGACCCAAAGCAATCTTGGGGATGCCATCGCGGCGGTCAAGCGCGAGGCGACGCTGGTGCGCGGCGCGATGGACGGGTCGATGCTGCGCAACGACATCTATAATTTCGCGCGCATCGGCAGCTTTATCGAGCGCGCCGACAACACGGCCCGCATTCTCGACGTCAAATATTACGTGCTGCTGCCCTCGCTTTCCTATGTCGGGTCCAGCCTCGACAATGTTCAGTGGGAAACGATCCTGCGTTCGCTGGGCGCGGAACGTGCCTATCGCTGGCTGAATTCGGGCCAGATGGATGCCAAGGGGATCGCCGATTTCCTGATCCTCGACGGACGCTTCCCGCGCTCGCTGGCGTTCTGCTATTCCAAGATCCGCTCGAACCTTGGCAACCTGGCTCTGCAATATGGCGAGGAACTGCATGCGCATGAGCTGATGCGCAAGGCGGACATCCGCTTGCATGATGCCGATATCGAATCCATCTTCGATCAGGGGCTGCACGAATTCCTGTCGGATTTCATTTCCGACAATAACGAGATCGCGCACGCCGTCGAAACCGACTACCGCTTCTCGGATTGAGGGAGAGTACAGACGTCCCATGCGCCTTAACGTCCATCACCGCACCCGCTATCTCTTCGACGAACCTGTCGTGCACGCCTTGCAGCGGCTGCACCTGACGCCGAAATCCACCAGCGGACAGCAGGTTGTGGACTGGACGATGCGCTATGAAGGCGCGCACGAGCAGTTGCAGTTCGACGACCACAATATGAACACTACCACGCTGATCGCCATCGAACCGGGCGTGACCGAAGTGATCATCGATTGCGAAGGCACGATCGATACGGCGGATAATCACGGCATTATCGGGCGCCATGCGGGCCATCTGCCGTGCTGGCATTTTTCGGGGCATACACCTTTGACCCGGCCGGGCGCGAAGATGCGTGCTCTGGCCGAAAAATTCCAGCGGGAGAGCGAGACGCTGCCGATGCTTCACGCATTGTCGGCGGCTGTCCTCGACGCGGTGAAATACGAAAAGGACAAGACCGACACGGACACACGGGCCGAAGATGCGCTGCATGCGGGTGAGGGCGTGTGTCAGGACCATGCGCATATCTTTATCGGCTGCGCGCGGCATCTGGGCATTCCGGCGCGCTATGTGTCGGGCTATCTGCTAATGGAGCATAGCGACGAGCAGAAGGCGGGCCACGCATGGGCCGAGGCGCATATCGACGGTCTGGGCTGGGTCGGCTTCGACGTTTCGAACCAGATCAGTCCCGACGAACGCTATATCCGCGTCGCCAGCGGTCAGGATTATTCCGAGGCCGCGCCGGTCAAGGGCATTTCCATCGGCTGCAGCAATGCGGGTCTGGATGTCGATCTGACGGTCCGGCGGCAGCAGGGCCAAACCCAGCAGCAGAGCCAAACCCAGCAACCGGGGCAGCAAAAACAGAGCCAGAGCCTGAACGGGAAAGGCCTGAACGGGCACGGGCAATCGCAAAGCCAGTCGCAACAAATTCAGTCGCAACAGGGTCAGTCGAACGATCCGAACGCGCCCGGCCCACAGGATTGATACGCCGCCTGCTGTGAATAGTACGATTTACGCCTATGGTGCCGGTCTTCCCGTTGCCAGCGATGCGGGTTTGATGAAGGGCGGGAAGTTAATGAAAGGTGGGGGACGGGCGTGACCTATTGCGTCGGCATGATGCTCGACAAGGGTATCGTCATGATGAGCGATACGCGGACGAATTCGGGCGTCGATAACATCTCGGTGTTTCGCAAGATGTTCCACTGGTCGGACAACGACCGGATCATCGCGATCATGACGGCGGGTAATCTGGCGACCACGCAGGCCGTGGTCAGCAAGCTGGAGGAACGCAACAAGGCGCCCGAGGACCGCGAACCGTCGATCCTGAAATGCACTACCATGTTTCAGGTTGCCAATCAGGTCGGGGAATTGCTGCGCGCCACGATCGAGGAGCGACAGATTTCCAGCGACGGCCAGTCCGGCGGACCGCGCTTTACTGCCAGCATGATCGTCGCGGGCCAGATTGCGGGCATGGAACCGCGCCTGTTCCTGATCTATCCCGAAGGCAACTTCATCGAGGCGAGCGCCGACACGCCGTTCTTCCAGATCGGCGAGACCAAATACGGGCGCCCCATCATCATCCGCGGCTATGACCGGACGATGAGCTTCGAGGACGGGGTCAAACTGCTGATGGTGTCGATGGATTCGACGCTGGCGGCCAATCTGTCGGTCGGCATGCCCCTCGACGTGCTTGTGCTGGAACGCGACCGATTCGAACCGCTGCACGAAAAGCGGATCATGGCGAGCGACCCGTATTTTCAGGAAATTTCATCAAGCTGGAGCGAAGCCTTGCGAACCGCATTTCACTCTCTGCCTGATTATAGCTTCGAAGATGAGCCCGATTCGGTCGGCTGATTACGTCGCAACAGATTGACGGTTTCCTGCCCTGCTTGCCCCTTTTGTGCGTAACAGGCCATATGGCGATGCGGTGATTGCATCCATTCCGGATGGAAAATCGACGGCACTCTCCGCCATTGAAAGGCAAATGAATTCGATAGGTCCATTACGGAATCGACCTTAGTGGCGGGTGCCGGCCTGACCGACATGGTCGTGGCCATGGAACATCGCATCATCATTCACATTGTCGACGCGGACCCTCGCAACCGGGCCAGCTTTGCCCGCACCATCTTTGAACTGGGTCATCACGCCGAGGTCTATGAGAGTGTCGACGAACTGACCGCACATCTGCCCTCGCACGGGATCGTGCTGGCGCATGACGATCCGAATGCGTGCGGCGTGGGCGATCTGATGAACGCAATTTCGATGCGCGGCGCGTGGCTACCCGTTATTGCAACCGCCCGCGATCCGCAGATGGAGCGCGTGGTCAGCGCGATGCGTTCGGGCGCGTTCGACTATCTCGATCAGCCGCTGGACCCGATGGCGCTGTCGTCGATCCTGCGGCGTGTCGCGGATGAGGCGGAAACGCAGGCCCGACACCGCCGCCGCGCGATCGAGGCAAGAATGCGCATCGCCATGTTGTCGAACCGCGAGAGGGAAGTGCTGGACCGTCTGGCGGAAGGCTGCTCGAACAAGGTGATCGCCCGCGACCTCGATATTTCTCCGCGCACGGTGGAAATCCATCGCGGCAATATGATGGACAAGTTGGGCGCGCGCCACGCGGCAGAAGCCGTCCGGCTGCGTCTGGAAGCGAGCCTTGGCGACTGGCTTCATTAAGCTCTCCTGGTGGGTGGCGGCGCTGTTGATGCCCGACCGCGTCGCCACCCCGATCGGCAGCTATCCGACCCAACCTGCGGTCTGCGCAGCTAGCATCAGCCCGATGATTACGAAAAGTGCGGCAGCAACGATGCGGATCGCTTTCAGCGACACGCGCTTTGTCAGCGCATCACCCGCGAATACGGCGGGGACATTGGCGATCATCATGCCTAGCGTGGTGCCCGCCGTTACCGCCAGTGTCGCATCGAAACGCGCGCCCAGTGCGATGGTCGCGATCTGGGTCTTGTCCCCGATCTCGACAAGGAAAAACGCCACCAGCGTCGTCAGAAAGGCGCCGCCGCGGCCCTTGGGTTCCTCATCCTCGTCCAGCCTGTCGGGGATCAGCGTCCAAAGCCCCATGGCGACGAAACCGGCTGCCACGGCATAGCGGAACCATATTCCGTCGAGCACATTGGCCATGGTGGCGCCCAGCAGTGCAGCAAGGAAATGATTGGCGATGGTGGCGAATAATATGCCCCAGACCACCGGCCAGGGTCTGCGAAACCGCGCAGCCAGCACGATGGCAAGCAGCATGGTCTTGTCGCCGATCTCGGCAATCGCGACGACGGCGGTGGAGGTAAGAAAGGCTTCCATCGGGCAAGTTCCAATCCAGATGCCGGGCGTATTCTGCAAAAACCGATGACACACGAACCCCGCCCGGCAGAACCGGGTTCGCATGTCATGCGGTCTCGCCAGAAGCGCCTTGGACAGAGCGGTGGACGCTCTTGAAGGACTTGTCCCGACACCGCGACCTCTCGGCCGAGTATGTCGATGCCGGGCCCGCTTTCCCTTTGGGTTTGCGAGAGGCTACTCCCCGAATGACGAGGGTCGGTTAGGGCACCGTGGCATTGAAATCAACGGCCTTTGGCTATGACCGGCGTTCGGTCACGGGGGACACGTCGGTTCGTGCCGCTTGCAATTGTTATGGATTGCTGCCCTTTAAAGCATATGCATCCGACCGTTTCGACTGCTCGCAATGAATTCGCCAATGGCTGGCTGTCCATACTGGCGTCCGCAATGGCCATCAGCGTGGGGATGATGGGTGTCGGCTTTTACACACTGGGCCTTTTCGTTCAGCCCTTGCAGGCCGAATTCGGATGGAGCCGGGGCGAGGTTTCGGGCGCAGCGACGTTTCAGCAATTGGGTATATTCCTGTCAGCCCCGATCGTTGGATTGCTGGCCGACCGGATCGGAACGCGCCCCATTGCTATTGCCAGCTTCGTTGTGACACCGCTGGCGTGGCTCGCGTTGGCGCATGTGGGCCCGTCAATCGCGGCGTGGTATGGGTTGTGGCTGATGCTATCATTGGCGGGATGCGGAACCACGCCCGCGATATGGGCGCGGATAGTTTCGGCGCGCTTTGATAAAGGGCGGGGCCTTGCCATGGGGCTGATGCTGGTGGGAACCGGTGTGGCGGCAATGCTGGCACCGGTCTTGCTTGGCCCTGTTTTTGCGGACGACGGCTGGCGCAGTGCTGTCTATGCGATTGCAGTCGCCACCGCCGTGATCGGCATTCCCGCTAGCCTCCTCATCGGGAAAGAGGCACGTCAGGGGTCGACGGGGCAAAAGGCGCAGCGTGGACGTTTCGAACGCAACCGGCAGACGGTGGTCATCGCCATCGCGGCCGTCATGCTGGGATTTCTGGTCGCAGCGCTTATTGTCCATCTGGTTCCGATGTTGATCGACAAGGGTATGGATGCCGCCGTGGCCGCGCAAATGGCCGCAGGTATCGGCGCGGCGGTGATCGCCGCACGGGTCGTCGTCGGCTATTTGTTCGACCGGTTTCACGCTCCATTCGTTGCGGCTGTTTTTCTGCTGTCGCCCGTTATCAGTTGCGGCCTGCTGTTGTGGGGCGGGCCCGTTCTTCCTGCGGCATTGCTCCTTGGCCTTGCCGCCGGGGCAGAGGTGGACATGCTGGCCTATTTCACAAGCCGTTATGCGCAACCGCGCAACTATGGTGCGACATATGGCATGGTGCTGGGGCTGTTTTGCCTTGGCGCCAGCTTTGGGCCTATGGCGTTCGGATGGTCCGTGGACTGGACCGGCGGCTATCAATCGGCGCTGGCGGTTTCGGGCGTTGCGTTGATGGCCGTTGTGGCGATGATTGCCACGCTTGGACCCTATCGCACACAGGATCAACGACAGTAACCGCCACCGTCCAGTTCCAAATGCAAATGATCCTCGTGCGCGCGGTTGTAATCGGGGCCCAGAACCGTCCCGAACCGCTTGCACGCGCTGTCGTGAATGGTGCGCAGGAACTGCCGTTCGGCGCTGCTGCCTTGCCACCCGCTTTCCACCGTGATGCGCCGCCCGTCGGCCAGCACAAAGCCCGAGATATCGACAGCGCTGGCAGTCGAATGCGCCGAACGGCGGCTCGATCCCGCGACATTGCGGCAATTATAGCTTCCGAATGTCTCAAGCTTGACCACGGGACTGCCCAAAATCTGCTGCGCCGCCCGGCTGACCCCGAAGCGTGTCCAGTTCGAAAGGTCTTGCGACAGCGAGCAGGAGATGCGGGGCAGGTTGGTGACCGTGACGCGCGTGTTGTCGCTGGCCAGATGGTATAGCGTGACGGCATTGGTCGAACTGCACGATCCCGCCGCCAGATCGGGCAGGGGCACGAAATCGGCGCCCAGCTCTGCCAGTCGCGTGCGGCAAATGCGCTCCTCGGCCGAAGGCTGGCTTCGCGGAATCGGTTGCACGACGGGTCGCGAGGTCGTCTTGGGAATATCGCGCGTCGCCTCGGGCGCGCAGCCGCCCAGAATGGCAGCCACGCCCAGCGCCAATGCCGCCCCGAGTCGCCGTGCGGAGGGGCGGCGGAAAGGGCGCAATGCAGAGGGGGTATCCATATTCATCGCTGCGAACCTTAGGCTTTCCACAATGTTCCGGCCAAGCGTGCAATGGCGCTTTTCCAAGGGTTTTAGCGGTTTAGCCTTCACCGCAGATGAACCACACCCTGCCGGGCCTATGCGTCATTCGCTTGACACGGCGGCGTGTATCTTTAGGGCGGCCAGCGGGCCACGCGGTCCCAACGCCGCGCGTGCTCTCTGTAAGGAGAGTCTTAAATGACTGATACAAAACCGACGCTACCGGCGCGTCCCTTTTTCTCGTCCGGTCCCTGTGCCAAACCCCCGGTTTGGGCTCCCGAAAAACTGAATCCCGCTTCGCTTGGACGCTCGCATCGCTCCAAGATCGGCAAGGCGCGTCTGGCCTATTGCATCGATCTTATGCGCGAATTGCTCGAGCTGCCCGAAACGCACCGCATCGGCATCGTGCCCGGTTCGGATACCGGCGCGTTCGAAATGGCGATGTGGACGATGCTGGGTGCACGCCCTGTCACCACGCTCGCGTGGGAAAGCTTTGGCGAGGGCTGGGTGACCGATGCGGTCAAGCAGCTGAAGCTCGATCCCACCGTGATGAAGGCCGATTACGGCCAGATCCCCGATCTTCAGGCGGTCGACTGGTCGAACGATGTGCTGTTCACCTGGAACGGCACCACCAGCGGTGCGCGCGTGCCGAATGCGGACTGGATCCCCGCGGATCGCGAAGGGCTGTCTTTCGCCGATTCCACCAGCGCCGTTTTCGCGCAGACCATCGACTGGTCCAAGATCGATGTCGCCACCTTCTCGTGGCAGAAGGTTCTGGGCGGAGAGGGCGGCCATGGCGTGCTGATCCTTGGTCCCCGTGCGGTTGAACGGCTGGAAAGCTATACCCCCGCGTGGCCGCTGCCCAAGGTGTTCCGCCTGACGAAAGGCGGCAAGCTGGTCGAGGGCGTGTTCAAGGGTGAGACCATCAACACCCCGTCGATGCTGGCGGTGGAAGATGCGATCCTGTCGCTGGAATGGGCGAAGGAAATCGGCGGCAGCGCCGCGATGAAGGCGCGTGCGGACGCCAATGCGGCGGCGCTGAACGCCATTGTCGAAGCGCGTCCGTGGCTGGGCCATCTGGTCGAAAACCCCGCGATCCGTTCCAATACCAGCGTGTGCCTGACGGTGCAGGGTGCCGATGCGGACTTCATCAAGAAATTCGCCAAGCTGCTGGAAGACGAAGGCGCGGCCTTTGACGTGGCTGGCTATCGCGATGCGCCTCCCGGCCTTCGCATCTGGTGCGGTTCGACCGTCGACACGGCGGATATCGAGGCGCTCGGCCCTTGGCTCGACTGGGCCTATGGGCTGCTGACCGCCTGATTTGCGTGCGGCGGGATGCGAAGTCCCGCCCGCATCTTCCTGATTTCAAAAGATAGAAAGGCTTACCATGGCCAAGCCGAAAGTCCTTATTTCCGATAAGATGGACCCCAATGCCGCCCGCATTTTCGAAGCGCGCGGCTGCGATGTCGATGTCATCACCGGCGAAACACCCGAACAGCTGATGGCCCGCATCGGCGAGTATGACGGGCTTGCGATCCGCTCGTCCACCAAGGTCACTGCCGAAATTCTTGAGGCTGCGACCAATCTGAAGGTTATCGGCCGGGCCGGGATCGGGGTCGACAATGTCGATATTCCCGCCGCCAGCGCCAAGGGCGTCGTGGTGATGAACACGCCGTTCGGCAATTCGATCACCACAGCCGAACATGCGATCGCGATGATCATGGCGCTGGCCCGCCAGATTCCCGCCGCCAATGCACGTACGCAGAACGGTGAATGGCCCAAGAACGATTTCATGGGCGTCGAAGTCACCGGCAAAACGCTCGGCCTGATCGGTGCGGGCAATATCGGCGCGATCGTCGCCAGCCGCGCGCTGGGCCTTAAAATGAAGGTCGTCGCCTATGATCCGTTCCTGACCGAGGAACGCGCGGTCGAGCTGGGCGTGGAAAAGGTCGATCTGGAAGCCCTGATCGAACGTGCCGATTTCATCACGCTCCACACTCCGCTGACCGATGAAACACGCAATATCCTCAATCGCGAACGTCTTGAACGCACCAAGAAAGGTGTGCGCATCGTGAACTGCGCCCGCGGCGGGCTGATCGACGAGGCGGCTCTGAAAGATCTGCTCGACAATGGCCATATCGCGGGCGCGGCGCTGGACGTGTTCGCCAAGGAACCGGCCAAGGAAAGCCCGCTGTTCGGTACGCCGAACTTTATCTGCACTCCGCATCTTGGGGCATCGACCACCGAGGCGCAGGTCAATGTAGCGTTGCAAGTGGCCGAACAGATGGCCGATTATCTCGTCAATGGCGGCGTGACCAACGCACTCAACATGCCGTCGCTGTCGGCGGAAGAAGCGCCCAAGCTCAAGCCCTATATGGCACTGGCCGAAAAGCTCGGCTCGCTGGTCGGGCAGCTGGCGCATGGCAATCTGACCCGCATCGGGATCGAGGTTGAGGGCGCGGCTGCGCAGCTCAATATCAAGCCGATCACCGGCGCGGTGCTGGCTGGCCTGATGAAGCGCTATTCGCAGAGCGTGAACATGGTCAACGCGCCGTTCCTCGCCAAGGAGCGCGGCCTTGATGTCCGCGAAATTCGCCGCGAGCGTGAGGGCGATTACCAGACTTTGGTGCGGATCAAGGTCGATACCGAAGCGGGCGAACGCACCGTTGCGGGCACGCTCTTCGGCAAGACCCAGCCGCGCCTGGTCGATATTTTCGGTATCGGCATCGAGGCCGATCTGACCGGCGACATGCTTTACGTGGTGAACGAGGATGCGCCGGGCTTTATCGGCAGCATCGGTTCGCTGCTGGGCAAGAGCGGCATCAATATCGGCACGTTCCACCTTGGCCGCCGCGAAGCGGGCGGGGAAGCCGTACTGCTGCTGTCGGTCGACCAGCCGATTTCGCAGGATGTGATGAAGCAGATCTGCGAAACGCCTGGCGTAAAGACCGTCAAGGCGCTGTCGTTCTGATCTGACGAGGCAATGAGGGGCAGGCGGGAACGCTTGCCTCTCTTCGCCCGCCACCCTACACGCGCCAGCGATGACCAAGCCGACCGCCATTCGCCCGCCGCGCAGCGGCGCGCCCGATCCCGATCTGCTGCCCGAGGGGCTGGCCGACCGCCTGCCGCCGCGCGCGGCCGAAGCGATGCGCGTGACCCGCGCGATGGTGGATGCAATGGCGGCCCATGGCTATGATCCGGTTCAGCCGCCGCTGGTCGAATTCGAACGCTCGCTCGCTGCACGCATGGCGGGTGTACGCAAGAACCGCATGGTGCGCTTTACCGATCCGGTGTCGTTGCGCACTCTGGCCGTGCGGGCCGATATGACGGTGCAGGTGGGGCGCATTGCCGCCACCGGCATGGGCGATGTGCCGCGCCCGCTGCGCCTGTCCTATGCAGGACAGGTGCTGCGCATCAAGGGCAATGGGCTGGAGCCTGAGCGCGAACAATTACAGATCGGCGCCGAAATCGTCGGTGCCGATAATGTCGCCGCCGCTGCCGAGGCTGTGCTGCTTGCCATCGAAGCGCTGCGGGCGGCCGGGGCGACCGGCATTTCGGTCGACTTCACCTTGCCCGATCTGGTCGACACGCTGGCCGAGCGCGCCCATCCGATGGATGCCGAGACGACCGATGCGGTCCGGCACGAGCTGGATGCGAAGGACGCGGGCGCGCTGACCGCCGTGGGCGGCGAGGCATTTCTACCGCTGCTTTATGCGACCGGCCCGTTCGATACGGCCATTGCCAAGCTGGAAGAATTCGACCGCGCCATCATCGATGGCGGCGCGCTGGGCACGCGCATCGCGGCGCTGCGCGAAATTGCGGCGCTTGTCGGCGATGCCGCGCGCCTGACGCTGGACCCGACCGAACGCCACGGATTTGAATATCAAAGCTGGTTCGGTTTCACGATCTATGCCGACGGGCTGCGCGGCGCGCTGGGGCGTGGCGGCACCTATCGCGTGACCGGTGAGGGTAAACCCGGCCAGCCCCCGCATGACGAGGTGGCGACAGGCTTCTCGCTCTATCCCGATCCGCTGGTCGATGCCAACGCACTGCCAGTGGCCAGCCGGATCGTGTTCCTGCCGCTTGGCCATGATCGCGAGGCCGCTGCTGCGCTGCGCAGTGAAGGCTGGCGCACGCGGGCAGCGCTGACCGAAAGGGACGATGCAAAGGCGCTGGGTTGCACCCATGTTCTGGGCGCGGGCGGACCCGAAGCGGTTCAGTAGGCGCGGCTGCCGAACAGCCCTGCCAGCCATTCGTCGACGATCGGCGTCGCATCGGAATCGCTGCGGCCCAGCATCGCATTGATGCGGTTGTGCCCTTCCATGCCGCGCCCTTTGACGCCCGCCACCCTTGCGCGCGTTCCGCCGCTCTCCAGCGCATCGGCAAAGGTAAATGCCTGCCGCTCGGCATCGGGCCGCTCGACATGCAGCAACAGGAAGTCGCGCGCATTGCCCGTGGCCGTATGGCTGGCGGGCGAAAGCGACGACTGGCGCGCTGGCCCCGAACCGAACGCGATCTGATAGGCAAAGCCCAGTAAAGGCCCCGCGTCCATGATCTGGCTGGGCACGTCATAGGCGGCCCCGTCCAGCAGCGCGACGCCCCCGATATCGCCCGGCGTCAGGCCATAGCGTTTCAGGTAGCGCGGATCGGTCGCCACCAATGCCGCCAGATGCGCGCCCGCGCTGTGCCCCATCAGCACCAGACGCCGCGTATCGATGTTCAGATCGCGTGCCTGTTCCAGCAGGCTGGCGAGCGATGCCGCCACATCGTCGGCCTGGTGTTCGATGTCGACCTCGGGCAGCAGCCGGTAGTTTACGCTGGCGAGCTGGTATCCGGCCTGTGTGTAATGGCGGATCTTGGCCTCTCCGGTGGAATCGGATTTGTCTCCGCCGATCCATGCGCCGCCATGGACGAACAGGATCAGCGGGCGCGGACCGGGCGAGGGGGAGCGATAGAAATCGAGCCGCTGCAAGGGGTGCGATCCGAAGGACAATTCCTGCGCTGCGGGCACGGTCCGGGCAGTGGGGACAGATGCTGGCGACGGGGCAGGGGCGGATACCTGGGCCGCGGCCAGCGGCGCGACTGCCAGACAGCCGGCGCAAGCGATGGCGGAAAGGGAGAAAATCGACCTCATAGGCGGTTCAATAATGCACGAAAGCTTTCTCTCACCCGAACAGGCCGGTATTTAGCCCGTCCTATTCATGAGGCTACCGCTTCGTGTTGTTCGGACGGCGATGTGGCGGTGCCTGATTGATCAAGGCGCACGCCTCCACCGGCGTTTTTCACCGCGGCAGGAGCAATGGGCTTTTCGAGGTTGATGGACTGGGGCTCAGGGGTTCGGCGGCACCGCCGCTCTTGCTATGTGGGCGCTGGTCGCAGACTGGTGGTGATGGCCTTGAACACACCGGCATCCGGGCAAGCCGAAGCGAAGGCGACGCGGATACGCGTGGCGGTTTCGATGACGCGGGCAGCGACCTTGAGCAGGCGCAGGCGCAGCGTGGCGAACTCGGCGGTGGCGAGTGCGGTGGCTCTTGGGATTTCCTGCTGGATTCGCCACAGGAGCCAGTATGCGGCGGTGTGCAGGATGAGGCGCATCTGGTTGGCGCCCGCCGAGCGGCACGAGGTGCGATCGCTGGCGAGCTGGCTCTTGTGGCGCTTGATCAGGTTCTCGGCCTGACCGCGGGCGCAGTACAGCGTGTCGTAGATGTGCTCGGCCGAGCCTTCGGTCAGCGAGGTGACGACATAGCGGATGTCCATGCCCAGCGTGCTGGCCTCAATCCGGGCGACGACGCGGCGCTGGCATTTCCAGCTTTTGGCGCCGTAGCGGGTCTCGGCATAGTTGCGCAGGACCGGGCATTGGCGTTGAGCCCGCCTGACGGCACAAGCATCGGCGACGGTGACGATTTCGGGATCGGCACGCAGCACGGCGTTGGTCGGCAGACCAAATACGTAATCGACGCCGGTCGCCTCGCACAACGTCATGACCTCGGGCCGCCCATAGTGCCCGTCGCCGCGGATGGTGATGTGGGTATCGGGCCAGTGCCGCCGAAGATGGCGCACCAGGCGCCGAATGTGTCCGGCAGCCTCGGCGCCCGACGGTGTCTTGCCGGCGCGCAGCAGCATTGCCACCGGCCGACCGGTGGCGGTGTCGTAGACATGAATCGGCAGGAAGCAGCGCTCCCCGTGATGACCGTTCCAGAACGAGAGTTGCTGATAGCCGTGCACGACATCACAGGTGTCATCGATATCCAGCGTCACCGCCGCCGGCGCGGCGGGATAGCTGGCGCAGTAGATGTCGATCATCGCGGCCATCATCCTGGCCAACTCGCGCGTAGTCGGCGCATTTTCCCACCGGCTCATGGTCGGTTGGCTCGCAAGCCCCACGCCCGATCCCGGCAGCTTGCCCAGCGCCAGGCGGAAGCCCGGATCGTCGCGCAGAGCGTCGAGATCATCGGCGTCCTCATAGCCACAGCTGATCGCAAAGATGCGGGCGCGCAGGATATCGTCGAGGTGATGCACCACTCTGCCCGGGTCACGCGGATCGGAAATGCAGGCTGCAAGCCGCTGGCAGATCCCCATCGCTCGTTCGGCCTGTGCCAGCAGCAACACGCCGCCATCCGAGGTAAGCCGGCCGCCGTCGAAAGCGGCTGTGACTTTCTTGCGGCCGACTGCTGGGAATCCAAATGCGCTTGCGATATCGTTGTTCATGCGGGGGTGACCTGTGGCATTTTCTGCCCTGCGGCAGGTTCGGCTTAGACACCCAGTTCCTAATTCAGATCAGAAGCTTAGGCCACTCCCGCTAACCCTTTAGGACCGGTTTGGTGAATACGACGGGTTAGGGTGCCGATCCCCTTGCCGAGCGCAGCGCCACCCCCTAAGCGCCGCTACGGAGTTTCTGACCTGGTCTGGAAAGGCAATACTTTGGCCAATGTGACGGTAATCGGCGCGCAATGGGGCGACGAAGGCAAAGGCAAGATCGTGGACTGGCTGGCAAGCCGCGCCGATGCGGTGGTCCGCTTTCAGGGCGGGCACAATGCGGGCCATACGCTGGTGGTCGGAGACGTAACGTATAAGCTGTCGCTGCTGCCTTCGGGTATTGTTACGGGCACTTTGTCGATCATCGGCAATGGCGTGGTGCTGGACCCCTGGGCGCTGAAGGCCGAGGTGGAGAAGCTGACCGCGCAAGGCGTGACCATCAATCCCGAGAATTTCGCGATTGCCGATAATTGCCCGTTGATCCTGCCCTTGCATCGCGATCTCGACGGTTTGCGAGAGACGGCGGCCGGTGCAGGCAAGATCGGCACCACGGGCCGCGGCATCGGCCCTGCGTATGAGGACAAGGTCGGTCGCCGCGCGATCCGTGTTTGCGATCTGGCGCATCTGGATTCGCTCGACCCCCAGATCGACCGGCTGTGCGCGCATCACAACGCCCTTCGCGCCGGTTTCGGGGAAGAGCCGGTGGACCGCGAGAAACTGCTCGCCGATCTGCGCGAGATTGCGCCCTATGTGCTGCAATTCGCGCAGCCGGTTTGGAAACGGCTGAACAAGGTGCGCAAGGCGGGCGCCAAGATCCTGTTCGAGGGCGCGCAGGGCGTGCTGCTTGACGTCGATCACGGGACCTATCCGTTTGTGACCAGTTCGAACACGGTCAGCGGGACGGCTGCCAGCGGGTCGGGTCTGGGGCCCGCGGCCAGCGGCTTCGTTTTGGGCATCGTCAAAGCCTATACCACCCGCGTCGGTTCGGGGCCGTTCCCGACCGAGCTTGACGATGCGACCGGCCAGAAGCTGGGCGAGCGCGGGCATGAATTCGGCACGGTGACGGGGCGCAAGCGCCGTTGCGGCTGGTTCGATGCGGTGCTGGTGCGGCAGGCTTGCGCGATTTCGGGCGTGACCGGCATTGCGCTGACGAAACTCGACGTGCTTGACGGTTTCGACACGGTGCGGATTTGCACCGGCTATCGCCTCGACGGCAAGATCCTCGATTATCTGCCCTCCCACGCGCAGGAACAGGCGCGGGTCGAGCCGATCTACGAAGAATTCGAAGGCTGGAGCGGTACCACCGCAGGTGCGCGCAGCTGGGCCGATCTGCCCGCCCAGGCGGTTAAATATATTCAGCGAGTTCAAGAGCTTATCGAAACGCCCGTAGCACTGGTTTCGACCAGTCCGGAACGGGAGGATACGATATTGGTGCGCGATCCCTTTATGGACTGATGGCAGAACATCCACGGAACATCTTGACATGTTTCCGTAATGTTCCTTAGTTGTTCCCTGTTACAGGGGAGCAACCGAATCATGCAGATCGCGAAGCCTTTCGTATTCGACGATGCAGAAGACATGCGCGACGATGCCGACAGGGCATCGGTGCCGGTTTCGGTTCTGTCGGACAGGGCACGCATCCGCGCCGGTCTGGTCGACCAGATTTTAGAGGCGGGGCTGATGATCCGTCAGGCGGAGCCGCTTGACCGGTTGTTGTCCGACGATGCCTTTGTTTTGGGCGACATCGTCGTCATCGATATTCCCGTTCCCGGTGCCGAATTCCTGGCGGCACTTGCGCGGCTTGATGCCCGGGCCGCGCATAGTGGGACACAGCTTGTCGTCTCCACGACGGTTGGCGGTATCGATGCCGTTTTCGGCGCGATGGATTGCGGGGATGTGCAATTCCTTATCGATCCGTCGCCTGCCGAATATGCGCTGGCGATCGGCTATGCGCTGGCACGACTGCCGGGGCGTTCGGTGCATGAACTGGCGCGCGAGGATCACCTCGCTCTCGTCCGCCTTACGGAACAGGTTCACTCGCTGGCGCGCAAGCTTGGTGGAGTGCCGGTTGAGGCGGCTCCGGCGGAACAGCTGCGTTCACCGTCTTTCGCCTATATGGCGCGCCCCGTCGCGGACAAGCCGACGGGCGAATTGCCGGTCAGCGGGAAGGGGGCGTTTGCACAGAACGATCTGCCGCCTGCCGCCTTGCTGCGCGAAATTATCCGGCAGCGGCAATTGCGTGCGAATTTCTTTGAAGGCGAGTTATTCGCGGATCCTGCATGGGACATGTTGCTCGACCTGACTGCGGCGCGGGCCGAGGGGCGCGACGTTTGCGTTTCCAGCCTGTGCATCGCGTCGGGCGTTCCGGCGACGACGGCGCTGCGCTGGATCGGCCAGATGACCGATGCGGGGCTGTTCGAACGCCTGCCCGATCCGGCTGACCGTCGCCGTGCGATCATTCGGCTTAGCCAGGGTGCAGAGCAGGCGATGTGCGGCTTTTTCGCGCGGATTGGCCCCTCTGTCGCGGCGATCTAGGCAGGAATTCCGGCACATTCGCATCTTTGCGCATCTGGTGCCTTGCACAATTGCATCGCGGGGGTTAGGGCGCGTTTCCCCAATGGGGCAGGCAAGCGGAGCGGTGGCCGAGTGGTCGAAGGCGCACGCCTGGAAAGTGTGTATACGGTAACCCCGTATCGAGGGTTCGAATCCCTCCCGCTCCGCCATGCACTTAACGCATTGATAATAAAAGGATAATATCACTCGCTGAGGCCGCCAATTGCGGCCACTTCGGGGTGCGTTCCGGTGCGCGGAGACGGCGGTTCTCGGCCGTTCCTGCCAGAATGCCCGATTTTTCTCCGAGGCCCGATTTCGCAGTACGGAACTCAGTATGGCGCAGGCTCCCGGATGGGCGAACGACCAATAAACGACGGCGCCGAAGCGTCGTAACGGTCTGCCCGTTGATGCTATTGGTCAGAGCCTGAACATCGCGTGTTGTTCATCCCAGTCGATCGGCAGCTCTGCGCTGCGTAGCGACATGGCGTTGACCGATGCGGGTTGCGTTCCCGCGAGGATTGCTTGGGTCAATTGCGGTGCGAGGAAGTTGAGGCGCACGATCCGCGGCACCCAGGAATCGTTGATGTTCTCGCTGCGCGCGATGGTGGCGATATCGGAGCGCCATCCTGCAGCTGCATCCATCAGTTGTGAGCCATGGTGAGGAGTTCGATCAATCCCTGAGTTCCGGGGCCGACCGATCGTGGATTTTAAATCTCTAGCTTCGAACCTCTACAAGCAGTCCGTCAGCTTCCCCTGCTAATAAAGAAGGCCAGTTACTGCGGCCACACAATTGAATTAGGCGCAAGAGTCAGATTGATCACGCTAGGAAAGTGAGCAGATCGCGTCAAAGTTACCCGTTTTACTATTCTTGAGGTCTGTAGGGGGCAAATTCGCCGCATCAGCAGAGTGCTGTCGGCGAAGTGAAATCCCAACTCTGGTGTTCGGTCCGGTGGCGTGAATCTGAAAGGCGCCGTCGTGTCTTTGGACAATGGCGGCGACGAGAGTGAGGCCAAGTCCATGGCCGGGCAGATCGCTTGCAGCAGCCCCGCGGAAAAACCGCTCGGTCACCTGTTCAGCCTCGGCTGCTTCCAATGGCAAGCCTTCATTGGCGATTTCCAGACGCGCACGATCTTCATCTTCAAAAAGTGCCATACGAATCTCGCTGCTGCCAACGCTATACTTGACCGCATTGTCGAGCAGGTTGCTAATTGCCTGAAACAGCAGATCGCGGTCTGCCGAAAGCGACAGAGTAGCTGGTCCCTCGACGGAGATTTTCAGATGCCGCAGCGCAGCTGCCGGTTCGTATAGCTCGACTGCATCAGATACTATTTCGGCGAGATCGACCGTGGCAAAGCCGGAATCATGACGCCCGCCTTCAATCCGCGCGATACGCAAAGTTGCATCGATAATCGCTTGTAACCGGGCCAGTTCCTCACGCGCTGTTGCCAATGCGCCGCCCCTATCTAGCTGTGCTTCGTCCAATGTAGCGCGAACGCGCGACAGCGGAGTTCTGAGTTCGTGGGCGATATTATCAGATACACGCCTGACGGAATCAAACAGCGCCTCGTTCCGCTCAAGCATCAGATTCAAGGTATGGCTCAGCCGGTCGAAATCGTCGCCGCCGCCATGAAGAGGCACGCGTTCTCCCAACCGTCCGGCCATTACCTTTCGTGCTGCCGCCGAGATACTATCGATGCGATGTCCAATCGCGCGGGTCATCAGATACCCTCCCGCCACGGCCAGCAGCAACACCAACACGATCAGAATTGGAAAGGTGGCGAGCACCACTTCCTCGCGGTCCTCTACTTCATCGACATCGCGCCCTACAATCAATCGCGTGCCGTCGGGAAACAGACGCTCCCGCGAAAGGGAGCTGAAATCGATCTCACCTCCTTCCAGATAGACATCGGCTTCGATCGAATAGAACCCGCGCTGCACTGTGCTGGGCCAACTTGGCAAATTGGTCGTGATCACTGCACCATCCGCTGCGATCAGAGCGTGAAAGGCTCGATCAAGCGCCGACGAGGCTTTAGCGCGTGTATCGAGCCGCTCGGCGAGTGCATCTATGCCATCTTTAGCATAAACCGCTTCAAACTCAGCCAGTTCGGCGTTTACCTGAGTGCGTACCGCACCCAAAGGACGGGACACGGCTAGCCAAAAATAGGCGATGAACAGCACGGCCAGCGAACCGCAAAACAGGGCCGCATAGGTGACCGCCAACCGGAACGAGAGAGATTTAACCATGCTCTTCATCAGGGGCCGATCATATATCCCGCACCGCGCACCGTCCGAATCGGTGAGGCGCGTCCTTCAATTTCAAGCTTTTGGCGCAAGTTGCTGATATGCTGATCGATGATATTGGTCTGGGGATCGAAACTGTAGTCCCAGACGCGTTCCAGCAACATCGAACGGGTAACGACACGCCCTACATTGCGGACCAGTTCGACCAATATGCCAAACTCGCGCGTGGTCAGTTCTATGCGTCGGCCGCCGCGACGTACGATGCGGGCCAATGTGTCGATTTCGACATCCGCATGGTTCAGGAAACCACTATCGACAACCGGCGTCTTCCGGCGAGCAAGCACATCCACCCGTGCCAGTAATTCCGACATCGCAAAGGGCTTGGGCAAATAATCGTCGCTACCCGCCCGCAGGCCTTTGACCCGTTCATCGACATCGCCTAGCGCGCTGACCATCAAAACCGGTGTTTCGTCGTCGGTGGCACGCAACGCGGCAAGGATTTTCATCCCGTCCACTTGCGGTAGCATCCGGTCGAGGACGATGACGTCATAGCTCTCAGAGCTGACCTGCATCAGACCCTGCCGTCCATCGCGGCAGCGCGTAACAACGTGCCCCGCCTGGCGAAGCGCGCCTGCGATATGCGCGGCCAGCGCATCGTCATCCTCGATCAACAATATTTGCATCCAGCCGCTCACTCCGATCCTTCGCCTTGTTTGCCTTTCGGCGTTCATCGCAAATCGACACGATAGAACTCGCGCTCACGATGGTCGAGACACGCTTGTGTGCCAAACATGGGTGAAATCAAATGTATCGTCCATGTCCCACTTATGTGGTGCTGCAAGATGGCGAGGCATGACTTCAGCCTTTCCTGATCGGTGCGTAGCCTTGTGACTGCGACTGTCCATGTGCCGGCGATCGGCGGTTCCCATCAATACCTCCACTTTCTGCCAGTCGCGTTCGAACTGGAGCAATCGAGGCAGTGCAAGGTACGGATCTTCGCCCCAAGCTCTGACGATGCAGACGGTATCGCAGCATTGGCCGACAGGCTGGCCATGCCGCAGCCCGAGATCGTGATCATGAAGATGCCAAGCACTCTGCGGGCTATGCTGCCGCCTGCCGCTCACAAAATCGCGAAGCTGTTGCTGGCTGCAAGCCGGATACGCGATTGCGATGCCATCCTGTGTGCAGAGCGGACCAGCACGATTCTGAAGCGACTACCGGGCTACTGTCCTCCACTGTTCCATATTCCACATGGAGCTGGTGATCGTGCCGTGGGATTCGAAGACCGTTTCCGCCATTTCGACAAGGTCTTTGTAGCAGGTGCCAAGGACCGCGAACGCCTGATCGCCGAGGGCTGCTGCACGCCTGAAAATTGCGTCGTCGGCGGCCCTGTTAAACTGGCTGCGACGATACGGGCCGGGTTGAAGCGTAAGCCGCTATTTCCCGATGACAGACCTGTCATTCTCTACAACCCGCATTTTCATCGCCGCATGGGCTCGGGCTATAGTATGGCTCGCCGGCTAGCGGATGCGGTCTGCGCATCGGATCGTTACAACCTTGTAATTGCGCCGCATATTCGCATGGCACGGAACTGGAATGATACTCGAAAGCAGGATTGGCAGGCACTCGCCGTGAACGACCGAGTGATTGTCGATCTGGGATCGGAGCGGTCGGTGGACATGAGCTATACAATGGCGGCCGACCTCTATGTCGGCGATGTCAGCAGCCAGATATACGAATATCAGGTGCGCCCACGCCCGTGTCTGTTCATCAACGGCCACGATGCCGCATGGCGGGATAATCCTGATTATGCGATGTGGGACATGGGCCCTGTGATCGAGCTGGACGATGATCTGGATACTGCGATCCAACACGCATTTGAAAGCTGGCCCGACTATCGTGCTGTGCAGGTGAAGCGTGCAATGGCCGCTTTTGACGGGTTTGTCGGGGATGAAACGGGCAACGCATGTTTTTCAGAGACGGATCCGTGCGTGCGCATCGCCCGCATGATTGCCACTGATTTGAACAATGCCAAACCGGTGACGGGCAACGTTGCAAGCACGACCGGCACGGTCGCATTCAGCCAAGTCGCTCCATAAGCGGGTCTATCGAAAAGAGCGACTTCGGTTCGTGCCATTCTCGCTGGAAGCGGCAGCTTTTTCGCAGTCTTAGAGCCCTGATTCGCGAATTATCCAATCTATTTTCGGCATGCCTTGCTTTTATTTCGACCACTGCTTCCAGGCAGCGCTTTCACCCACACGTATCCGCGTAACTGTGCGGGCCGGAATGCCATACCGATCCGCAAAGGCGAGGCCTTCCGTTTCGCCCAGGGCAAGGACCGCTGTTGCCAATGCATCTGCCTGCATGCAACCTGTGTGAAATACAGTAACCGACAGAACTTCATTGTCCACGGGCAGGCCGCTGTCGGCCGCAAGCGTATGCGACCATGACTCTGTGCCGGCCTGAACACGCCTGACATAGCTGCCCGATGTCGCCACCGACCAGTTGGCAAGTCCGACCCGCGTCGCGGGGCAGATGCTTTCAGGCGGGGTCTCCAGATCGACCCACCATGGCATCATGTCTGCCCGCAATCCGCATCCGCGCAATTCGCCGCCGATCTCCAGCAGGGCGCTGCCGATCCCAAGACGGTTTAACGCCTCTATGCCCGCATCGACTGCGTGACCTTTGGCAATGCCCGAAAAGTCGAGCGCCATCCCGCCCGGTTGAAGCAACCGCGAACAGAATTCCTGCGTTTGCACATCGCGCCAGCTGTAATTCCTTGTGGTCGCCGCCTGCCGGTCGTCTGGACGCCGCAGCGGAGCGTGCGCCGTGCCGAAACCCCATAACTCGCTGGCCTTGCCGATGGTCGGGTCAAAGGCTCCGCCGCTGGCACGAGCAATATTCAGCGCGCAATCCAGCACGCGGGCGAAATCCCTATTGATGTGCTGCCAGCTACCCGCCGGTGCGCAATTGAACCGCGAGATTGCGGACCCTGCTTCCCACTGGCTCAATCCGGCGATGATATTTGCGAAGATTTTTTCCAATGCGGCACGCACGACCGCGTCGGTGATGGACGACGGTACGAACGCCGCCAGCGTCCATACCGTGCCCATGGTTTCACCGCCCAGCCGCACTTCACGGCTACCCGCAGGTGGAGGTGCGGCCGAGCGGTCGGAATTGGGCGGCAGCAGAATCTGTCCGATCTGCTTGTCCGCCGCCCTTGCGCCTTTGGTCAAAGCGGCAGGAACTCCAGCACTGCCGTATAGGAGCTGCGACGGTCGGGCTGACCATCCGCAGCTTCGCGCGTGACGCTGGCCTCGACGTAGTACATTCCCGCATTGGCGGCTTCCAGCGACACGATCCCATCGGCATCGGTCGTCAACATGCGAATCCCTGCATCGTCGCGATATCGCGTTCCGCCTTCGACGAACTCCACCTCGATCCCGGATGCGGGCTCTCCGTCGATCAGGAAGCGCATTTGCGCAGGCTCTCCGGCGACGATGTCGTTCGGATGGCTTAGAGCGATCATTTCCAGCCCCTTGTTGGTCGGTTCGACGGGGGAGGGCGCGCCAAGCGTGACGAAAGTCTCGGTACGCGAACTGGTCTGGCTGGTTCGCACATTGGTCGCGCCTTCGGGCAGATTTTCGGGGCTGCCGCGGAAACGGCGACGTTCACCATTCAGCTCATAAACCCCCATCATGCCGTCGGATACCAGCGCCAGTCGATACGTGCCCTGCTGCTTAAGCGCCAGATCGAACACGCTGCGATAGGCGCCCGAACCGATGATCTCGGGCGCGACTGCCTGACCATCGGGACCGATGACGACGAGCGAGTCCAGCGGCATGGCGCGATGGTCGAACAGGAAAAGCCCGTTCGATGCCGCCGCGTCCACGCTGACGGTTTCGGTTTCACCCGCCAGCACGGTGGCGGACGGGAGCAGCCAGCGGCGGTGCGCTTCTGCCTGCGACGGCATGATGGCGGACAGGCCCAGCGCAAGGCCGATGGCATACAGGCTCGATTTGGCGAACATCATTTTTTCCTTTTCCTGATCCTGAAAAATCGACTGCGGCGCCTCAGCGTTTCAGATCGAGGCGAACCGCGCCCAGTTCGGCCTTGCCGCGTACGGTTGCTCCGCTGCCCGGCTTGGGCGGCCACTGAAACGGAATGCTGACAGTCTCGCGCCCGCCAACCTCACGCGCGGCCTCGACTTGTAGCTTGTAACTACCAGCAGGCAGGTTCCCCAGTGGGCGCGAACCCTGCTTGTAGACCCGCTTATGCGTGCCCGGAGCCTTGGTCGGAGAGCTGATTCCGTCGGCGGGCATCTCCAGCGTGCGCCCTGTTCGCCGCCACCATGTGCGCATATCGGGCAGCCATTTCTTGGGATCGTCGCCTGTTAGATCGATGTCATACCAGACGTCGAGCGTGCGAACCGCGCGCCCGTTCTCGTCCTCGATCCAGACCGCGACATAGGGATTATGATATTCGGCCACCCGCAGACGCGGGATCTCTACACTGACGGTCATCTCCTGCGCCGCGGCAGGCTGCACGGCCAGACCTGTGGCGGCAAAGACGAAAGCGACGGTAACACGCATCGGCGGCTCCTGAATCAATGTACGAAAAGAACAAGCAAGAGGAACGGGACTACGAATCCTGCCCCGACGATCGGCCATGTGGTCGGACGGTTCTTGGCGTGAAGCTGCAACAAGAGCAGACCGGTTACCGAAAAGATGACGCAGGCGACTGCGAATATGTCGATGAACCATGACCACGCGGTTCCGCTATCGCGGCCTTTGTGCAAGTCATTAAGATAGGCGATCCAGCCACGATCCGTATTTTCGTACAGAACATCGCCACCGTCACGGTCGATTGCGATCCAGCCATCGCCGCCCGGACGCGGCAGCGGGATGTATAGCTCGCTTGCACTCCATTCGTGGGCGCGGCCCGAAACATTGACAGCGAATTCATCCTCCAGCCAGGCAGCCACCGCATCGGGCACGGGGACATCTGCGCCGCCCTCGGTCGGTGCTTCGGCCAGTTCAGCCAGCAGTTCGGGCGGCAGCATCACCTCGTCCGAAACAACCTGAGGTTCCGCCTCGATCGCGCCGGCATGGTTCAGCGTGATGCCGGTCACCGCGAACAGGATCATGCCGATCAGGCAGATCGCGCTGCTCATCCAGTGCCATGTGTGGAACTGCCGCACCCAGAATGCCGGAATGCGTCGCTTCTTCTTCGGCGCGCGCGGCGATCTCGCGCTATCAGCAGCGCCGTTGGATAGGGATTGCGGTTTCATGAGCGCTGCGATGATTCCCGGATAGTCATATTGCGTGATAGTTGCAGTTGCGGATCGGTATCAAGAGGGATTGACCCGATCCGCAACTCGCAACATCAGAAGCGCGCGTTCAGGCTGACCCAATAGCTCCGCGCCTTGTCCTTGTTGTTATAGTCGTCGACGAACACCGGCTCGTATGTGCCGTCGCCATTATCGATGAAGCTCGTGTGATAGCTGGTGAAATCCGTATCCAGCAGATTATTGACGCGCCCGCCGATGGTCAGGTTCTCGTTCAGCATGAACTGCCCGCCAAGGTTCAGGACAGTATAGCTCTTGAAATAGAGCCGTTCGCCCGTTCCCGCATCGACCCCGCGATAGCGGCGCGAACGATGTTCGGCATTCAATTGCGCGCTGAACCGATCGGTCGGCGACCAGTCCAGCGTGGCATTGGCCATGTGGCGAGCGGTATTGGTCAGAGGCAGACCCTCATCCGATCCGCTCAGCTGCTCGCTGTCCGTATAGGTGTAATTGGCCCTGAGGTTCAGCGCATCGAAAAAGCGCAAACGGCCCGCGACCTCGACGCCTTCGACCTTTGCCTCGTCAATATTGACGGGCTGGTTGACCGTCCCGCCAAGGCCGAGCACGCCGTAATAATCGCCCAGATTGGCACAAGGGCGAACACCGCCGGTCACTTCACAGGGCTGCACAGCCTCGCTGGCGATCTTGTCGTCGAACTTGTTATGAAAATAGGTGACATTGATCCCCGTGCCGGGCAGCGGATCCCAATAGATCGCGATTTCCGAATTCACGCTGGTTTCCGGTGTCAGATCGGGATTGCCGACGAAGGGCGATGTCCCCTGTCCGCCAAAGCCGCGAATGCCGTCGTACAGATCGGTCGTCTGCGGCGTTTTATACCCCGTACTGACGCCGCCCTTTATTACCAGCGTATTCGTTGCGTTGAACACGCCATACAGCCGTGGCGAAACCTGCCCGCCGAAGATATCATGCTCGTCATAGCGGATGCCTGCGGTCAGGGTGAAGAGATCGACGGGGGACCAGTTGTCTTCGGCAAAGACCGACCATTGCTGCTGTTTCTGGACGGCGGAAACGCCTTCTTCGCTCTCTTCTAGCCCAAACACGGCGTCGAACAGTTCGCCGTCGATATACTGGCCGCCGACGACGAGTTCGTGATTGCCCGCAAGGCCCGTTAGCGGAACGACCAGTCGCGTGTCTGCAGTGTACTGGCTGCTGCTGAGGTCGCGGTCGGGGCGCGGGAGGAAGGTCTCTTCTGCGATCGCGCGCCGTTCATCTTCGCTCAATCCGGCATAATCGCCTGTGCCGTCATACATTTCCTGCAACAGCAGACGTTCCGCGACCGAGAACGGGCGTGTGCGCCCGCGATTTACGGTGTCGATATAGGCGAGCGAGATAAAGCTGCGTCCGAAAGACCATTCGCCATTGTGGGTGATCGACCAATTGTCGCGATTGAAGCGTTGCTCGTCCTTGTACCCCACGCGCGGCCCCACCATTCCGCCACGTTCCTGCCAGATGGTGTCGATGCTATCCAGCGTACCAAGGGGGAAGCTGACTTCGCCGGTCTGAGGATCGGTGAACGGCGTATTGTCATAGATCTGGCGCGACAGATCGTAATCGAATTCGATGGTGTGATTGTCCGACGGCATCCAGCTGAGTGTACCGCCGATATTGTAATTCGTGTTATCCACGGTCCGCCCGCCGCCGCCAAAGCCCAGAGCGCGCACATGGGTTACGCCGGCGGGATCGGTGACCGGCACGAATTCCGGATTGGATGCCATGCGTTCATAGATTGCGCCGCGCAGCGCAATACCGAGCGTATCGCCCACGATCGGGCCGCTGATCGCTGCGTCGAAGGTGATATCGTCGCCGAACCGGCTGTCTTCCTGAAAGCTGCGACCGACAGTGGCAGAGCCCGACCAACGACTGCTGACCGGGCGCGTGATGATATTGATCACCCCGCCCAGTGCATCGGCGCCATACAGCGTGGATGCAGGGCCGCGAATAACCTCTATCCGCTGCACGGTGTCGAGCGGCGGGATATGGTTGAAGGCATTACCGCCGAAATTGTTGGGGTAGATGTCGCCGTGGTTGTTCTGGCGCTTCCCGTTGATGAGCAGCAGCGTATATTGCGGCCCCATGCCGCGAATGCTGATGGTGCGCTGACCGGTCTTGTCCGAAGTTTCGCCGACATCCACGCCCTCAAGATCGCGTACCGCGTCGATCAAGGTCATGTAGGGCCGTTCGGCTAGCACCTCTGATGTTACGACGCTGATGCTGGCAGGTGCTTCGACGATTTTTTGTTCAAAGCCTGCCGCGCTGACGACGATATCGTGCTCGTCGGTCTTGATATTCTTTGTCTCGACGTCAGACCTGACCGCCTCGTTGCTTGTCTGCGCCGTTGCGGGAGCGGCAAAAGCCAATACTCCCAAAGCCGCAGTCGCGCTTAACCGAACTCCAATCGAACCATCAATATATGTCACAACGCCCCCTTGCTAATGCTAGTGACTCGCATTTGAGGCGCGTCTTTCGCGATTGAAAGACTTTGGGTCAACAATAAAACCCAGCAGCAACAGTTTGTTACAATTGGGCGCGGTTTAGTTGCAGTGAAGGTTGGGGGATCTGGTCCGGGCTCTCGGCGTAACCACGACTTACCTGAATGCTTAAGTTGCCTTCCTGAAAGTGACGAAATTTCAACTATTTCTCGGTGTAGGGAACTTAATGCGTGACATGGCAGAAATGTGTGCCTTTCGGTCATGCCGCATATTGGATCTGAGGCAAAATCGCTTGATTTCGCTTAAAAGAATCGCAGTTCAGGGAATACTAGGGGGAGCACGATTCACAGCGGACCTGGTGCTCCGCCATTTGCTATATCCGGTTCAACATGGACTAGAGCGCCACGATCTCCGCTTCGATCCCTGCATCTATCAGCTCGCGAGCAATCTCATCGCGATAGACGGCATTCATGACGATCACCAGATCAGGGCAGATCGAGGTCAGATCCTTTGGCCCAACTATATGATGGCCGGTTCCCGGCATTGAATGACCCTGCCGGTTTGGATTGATATCAAAGACCGCTTCGATCTTGGCCGGGTCGGGAAGGGCCGCGAGGAAGGACACTGCCTTCGATCCACTGCCCCATAAGGCGACCTTCCGGCCCGTTTTCACCGCCGCGTCGATACGCGCTGCCCAATCGGCCTGCTTGGCCGCCACGCGTTTTGCAAGGCTGCCGGCCAGCCGCGCTACTTCGGCGCGATCGTCCGCGATATCCAGCGGGGGCGCATTGCCGACGGTCGCCTCGATCGTAAGATACTGATCATCATATTGGTGAAGCACACGCAGCGGCGCGAAACCGGCATTTTCGAACAAGCGCACCAACGAGCCTGCTGTGAAATAAGAGCAATGCTCGTAATAGATATCCTCATAGGCGGCGTCGGACAAAATGCGCAGTGCATTGGGAATCTGGAAAAACACCAGCGGGCGGCTGCCTTCGACAATTCCCGCACGTACAACGCGTAGAAAATCGAGCGTTGGGACAATGTGTTCCAGTGTCATCTTGCAGATAATTGCATCGAATTGCTTCTGCGCCAGTTCAGGGGCAAAGAATTCGGGGACGAGTTTAACCCGCTCAGCCCCTTCTATTCCCGCTATCCGGTGAGGATGGGCGCTAGGGTCGATACCTGTGCATCGGTTTTCGCCCAATTGCGACAGCAGCAGCAGGAACTCACCCTTGCCGCAGCCGATTTCAAGCACCTCTCTCCCTCTCAGCTCATGCCGTTCGATCAGCTCCTTGGCCAGCGCAGTATGAAAGCTGGAAAAAGTGGGCGAAAAACCCTGTGTTTCCTCGTACCGCTCCGAATATTCGCTCGCACCCTGGCGGATCGCGGCGTTGAAAATGAAACCGCAATCTTCGCAATGGCTTAATCTGATATCACCACGATCGACCTGAAGTGCGGCTTGGGCATTGTCGAACAACAGGCAAGAGCTGACAGGAATATCGTCCTGCGCATAAATGCCGGTTAAGGCAGCACTGCCGCACGAGGGGCATGACCCGATCAGCGCTGGCGTGTTTGTCGCTTCAACAGACGCAGCGACGTTCATGCCGCCACCTTCTGCACCTGCGGCCGGAAATCGGCATCCACCGTTCCCTGCTCTACCCGGTGTTTCATATGCGCGATACGATTGAAACGCTCACCCTCGAATTCAGAGAGCTTCAAGCCAAAATCGGCATAGGCTGCCAGCAATTGTTCAACCCCTTTGCGGCAGGTCCATTGCGGCTGATATTCAGGCAAAACCTTGCGGATCAGGTCGCAGTTCACACGATAATTGCGCTTGTCCGCTTCCGCACCTTTGGCAAAGCCAAGGGTCGATCCGGGCACCATCTTGTGAACGATTTCGGCGATATCGCGGATCAGATAGTTTTCTTCGGTCATGCCGACATTGAATGCCGCATTATGGATGGCCTCTCGCGGGGCTTCGACGGCGGCCACATAGGCAGCCGCGATATCGGCGACATGAACAATCGGCCGCCATGCGGTCCCATCGCTTTTCAAATGGACCTCGCCAGTTGTGAACGCCCATGCCGTCAGATTATTGACCACCAGATCAAATCGTATTCGCGGCGATAGGCCATAGGCCGTGCTCGCCCGCAGAAATGTGGGTGAGAATGTCTCGTCCGCCATGGGGCCGACCGCACGCTCGACAGCAGCTTTGGATTCGCCATAGGGGGTGACAGGATTGAACGTGCCATCTTCGGCAATATAGTCATTTCCTGACGCTCCATAGTTGGAGCAGGAAGAAGCGAAAAGAAAGCGCTCGACACCTGCCTGCTTGGCCAGGCGGGCCAGATCGACTGAAGCCGTGCAATTGATCGCTTCTGTCAGTTCGGGTCGGTAATCGCCCAGCGGGTCGTTCGACAGCCCGGCCAGATGAATAACCGCATCGAACCCGCGCAATGCATCCACTGCGTCGTCCCTTTGGGCAAAGTCGCGAATGTCAGTGCCGATCTTGGGCAATTCCACTGGCGCGCTACCGAAATCGCAAGCCGCGAAAAGGTCGGAATCCAGTCCGGCTAAATCATGTCCCCGCTGTAACAACATTGGGACGAGGACCGATCCGATGTACCCGAGATGCCCTGTCACCAAGATTTTCATCGCTATCGTCCTTCCATATCTTCCACGGAGCTGTGCCCGATTGCCACGCATCGTTGAGGATCTGTTTTTCGCGCATGGTATCCATGCATTGCCAGTAACCTTCATGGCGGTAGGCCATCAGCTGACCGTCGGCAGCCAGATTGACGAGGGGGTCCTGTTCGAACATCATCTCGTCGTCGGCGATATATTCCATCACTTCGGGCTCGAGCACGAAGAACGCACCATTGATCCAGCCTTCGCCGATTTGCGGCTTTTCGGTAAAGCTGCTGATCCGGTCGCCCGCGAGTTCAAGATGGCCATAGCGGGCAGGGGGGCGAACCGCCGTCAATGTCGCCAGCTTACCGTGCGAACGGTGGAAATCGAGCAGGGCGGCAATATCGATATCGGCCACCCCGTCGCCCCACGTTATCAGCGCCGTTTCATTGCCGAGATAGGGGGCCAGTTGGCGGATGCGACCGCCGGTGCCAGCGTGCTGCCCAGTTTCGATCAGATCGACCGACCAGTCGGGAATGGATGGCAATGTGTGGCTGGCGACGGCGCCGGAACGTGTTGATACATTGATCGATCCGGACTGGTCATGCAGGTCCTTGAACCAGCGTTTGATATATTCACCCTTGTAACCCAAGGCGATGCAGAATTCGGAAAGGCCGTAATGGGCATAAATCTGCATGATATGCCACAAGATCGGCATGCCGCCGATTTCTACCATCGGCTTGGGGCGGATGTCGGTCTCTTCGGAAAGGCGGGAGCCTAACCCGCCGGCAAGGATTCCCACTTTCATCAGACCGCTCCCATGCTCTTTTCGCTTGGTGAAGTATCCTCCGGCTCTGGCGTACGGGTTACAAGTCCCCGCATCCTGCGTGCCATGCCGGGCGAGATGAAGCTGGTTGCTTCCAGAACATAGCGGCCCATTTGCATCGGCTCGACAGCGCGTTTCAGCACCACCTTGCGCAGCGCCCATGGCGAGGCGACGTCGTTGTGCTGTCCGCCAATCTTCCAGAGATGGTGCAAAAGCTGAAGATGCTCGGCGGCGAGCATCCGGTTCTTCGAACCGCCCTGCCACATGGCGCGTTCCAGCTTGTCCTCTATCGCAAGCGAGCGCTGGTTGTGATCCCGGTTCCACAGAATGGCATGCTCGATCCGCTTCCACCGGCCGCGCAATGCTAGTTCCGCCAGCAATGCCTGATCCGAACCGTAGTAGGACGGGTGCAGGTCGGTCTTTGCCAGCGCTGAACGCCGCATGAGGCCAAAGATGGGAAAGCACATGCGACCGAAGAGGTCGATGATCTGTCGGAAGCGCGCTGCCGCGTCGGGATTGTCGATATCGGGCGTGTCCCACGGTACGGGTGGCAGCCGCTTCCCGTTCGGGTCGATGCTGATGGTCTTGCCAAAAGCCAGCGCCAGTCCCTCATCCGCATCCAGCGCTGCGACGCACTCGCCCAGATAATTCTCGCTCAACAGATCGTCATGTGCGCACCACTTCAGATATTCGCTGCTCGAAAGCTCATAGCCGAGATTGTAATTGCGCGAAGCGCCGAGGTTTTCGGGATTTCGGACATAGGCGATGCGTTTGTCACGTTTCGCAATGTCGCGGACGATATCGCCTGTTCCGTCGGTCGATGCGTTGTCAGTTACGATCAGGCGGAAGTCAGCGTAATCCTGCCCAAGGATGGATTCGATCGCCTCTGCGACAAAGTTCTCGCCATTATAAACCGGCATAGCCAGAACGACCCGGCTCTTCACGGTATCCATGCTGCCCCCAGCGTAGTGTTTTTATCGCGCCCCGTTCCTTCGACTAAAACCCCTTATCAGCGTCTCCATCAATGGCGCATCGGTGGAACCGGAATACTCCAATTCGGTGGCTGGTCTCAGCCTGCTGAAAATGCACTGAAATTTGTAGATGGAGCCGGTTTTTTCTTTATCGCCAGCAAGCGGGCAGTAACTGCCGGTGACGGTCGCAAGCAACGGATGCAGCGGCATAATTCATACGGTTCGGCCCTATGCTGGCTACATGGCGACCATCCATTGCGAACGGGCCGGATAGTCTGCCCTCTAACCCGATAGTATAGGTCGAGGTGAGGGAATCGCTTCAGATCGGCAGCGTCATTAACCTTTGTAACTCCTGACAATCCGCGACTCGCCGCTGGGTGATTGCCCCCAATTTGCCACAGGGTCGTCTCGTGCGATCAATCCGGCAATCTCGCGGACTAACAGGGTTTAGCCTGATGGCCCGGCCGATAGCGGCGCCCGATACTCCCGCGCAGTTTCAATGTCGGACAGCCGTTGGTCGCGCGGTTTTCTGCCAATCCATGGAGAGGCTCGTGTTCAGCATCGACATATTGACCATATTGTTCTGGCTATTCGTGGGGCTTGCGATTGGCGGGCTGATATCCTGGTTGATCGGCGGCAGGACCGACACGGAAAGCGCGATCGGTTTGGCCGACATCGAAGGCAAGACGGTCAGCATTAAAGAGGAGCGCGAAACTCTGGTCGACCAGCTGGAGGCGATCGAGGGTGTCGGGCCGAAAATTGCGGCACTGCTGCACGACAACGGCATCCACCGCTTCGCTCAGATCGCGGCGATGGACCCGGTCGAAATTGCCGACATCCTGCGCAAGGGCGGCAGCGAGTTTTCCATCGCGCGGCCCTATACTTGGCCATTTCAGGCGAAATTGCTGGCGAATGGCTGGCTCAACGAATTCGTGAAGGTCAAGGGCGACCTTCGCGCAGGCCGGCTGGCCCTGAGCGAGGTGAAAGGCATCGGTGCGCCGACTGCCGAACGTCTGGGCGCGCTGGGCATCGGTTCGGTGCCCCTGCTGGCCGATGCCGAGCCCGAGAAACTGGCCAGCCAGCTTGTTGCCGCGGGTGAGGATGTAACCATCGGCAATGTCGGCAGCTGGATCGATCAGGCCCGCCGCCTGTTGATGGGCGACAATGCCAGTCTTGCCGCCGCGATGGGACTGCCCGTGGCCGTGCTGTCGGCGCGAACGGGACACACATTCAAGGAACATTACACCGTCGCTGGCCCTATTGTAGATGCAGGCGCACTGACCACACTGACCACCGCGACCGCCAGTGCGACCGCTCGGCCGTCACTATTGCCCTTCTGGCTTGGCCTGATCGGTGCGGCTTTGCTCGGCCTGCTTTCTCTGCTGGGCCTTGGCAGCGCGAAAGAGGCTGCTGCGCCTGCTTCTGCCGGTGCGCCTGCCGGATCGCGCGTGCTGACGTCGGAACTTGTCACCGATGCGCTGTTCGAAACCGACAGCGCGGTGCTGACACCCGAAGGGAAGGCGCAAATCGACGAGAAGATCATCAGCGAGGCGAAGGGACAGATCGTGACGGGCGCGCGGATCGTGGGCCATGCCGATGTGCGCGGCGACGATGCGCTGAACCTGACCCTGTCGCAGGAACGCGCGCAGGCGGTGGCCGATTATCTGAAGGAGAAGGCCATGGCCGAGGGGATCGACTGGAACGGCCGCGCGGTGCAGGTGTTCGGTGCGGGCGAGAAATTCCCCAATCCCGCCGCCAACACGCCCGAAGATTGCGCCGCGTTGCTGACAGAAGGGGCCGATCCGGTGGCCGCGGGCGAATGTTTCGCCCCGGACCGCCGCGTCAACGTCGATATTTACGTCGCAAGCTGAGAGATCTGCTATGAGGCGAGAGCCCCCTTTCCGGCCATGCCGGGAGGGGGTTTTCGTTAATTGCTGCCCGACAGCGCGGCGTGAATATCGATAAAGTCGCGCCGGATATGGTCCAGCCTGTCGGCATCGAATTGAACTGCGCAGGACAGGATCGACGACCGCGCCCGGCCATAGAGGTCGCGCATCGCCATCACCACCGGATCGTCGCCCGACAGCCCCATTTCCAGCGCCAGCAGGCTGGACACGGCGCGCGAGAGCGAACGGCTGCGTAGCACCGGATCGCCTGTTTCCTGCGCATGGATCGCCGTGCCCAGCGCGCCTGTCAGCTGTTCGAAACAGATCGAGGCAAGCTCTTGCGGGCTGGCGCCATGGACGCGGGCATCGAATTCCACTTGCCTGTACGCTTCTGCCGGATGGACCCTGCCCGACAGCATCAGCCCTTATCCGCGTTCCATGCGGCGATCTGGTTTTCAAGAAAGCTGAGCGTGGACTGGTAACGCGTGATCCGGCTGTCCGAAACGGCAAAGCGGGCGGCAAGCCGTGCGCGGGTGGCTTCCTGATCCTCGGCCAGATCGGCCTGATCCTCGCCCAGTTCCAGCAATTCGGCGTTATAGCGCGACAGAGAGCCCGCCAGGCTGCCCGGATTGCCTACCGCGCTGACACTGCGCGACAGTGAATCAAACGTGGCGTAAACACCGGTGACGCCGGTGGTGAACAACGCCGCCACCCCTTCGGGATCGCGTGCCATCGCGACGGCCAGACGGGCATTATCCAATTCGAACGTGCCATAGCGCGTGATCTTCAATCCCAGATCCGACAGGCTGCGTATGCCCCCTTCGGCAGCGCCGGGCATGATGATCTTGCCTGCCAGTGCAGAGAAGGACTGGCGCAGTGCCCGCGCGCCGCTGTCGCGGGCCAGATCGCCGGTCAGCGGATCGGTTGCGGCATTCAGCACGGCGGCAATCTCGTTCAGTGCGGATGTCAGGTCCTGCATCGCCTCGGTAATCGCGGATGACGGATCGGCGAAACGCACCGTCGTCGGTGCGCCCGCATTCGCACCCGTCAGGGTCAGCGTGACGCCGGGAAGGGCATCGGTCAGCGTGTTGCCGGGCGAAGTCTGCACCAGCCCGTCGATCCTGACGCGCGCATCCTGCCCCTGTTGCAGCAGCGTGCCGCCCGCCGATCCCGGCTGCCAGGCGAGTGCGGACAGGCCAGGATTGGCCCCATCCTCTGTCACGTCGAGGACAAAGCCGCTTTCGGCCCCTTCCGGCCCCTTGATAACCAGACGCGCGCCATCGACCGTGTCCGAAACATAGGCCGTTACTCCCGCGCCCGAAGCGTTGATCGCCTGCGCTGTCTGGGCAAGGGTCATCCCCGGCGATATGGCGATATCGACCGGCGCCTTCGATGCGCTGTCGGTAAAACTGGCTCCGTCCACCGTGCCGAACCGGATGGTGATCGTGCCTGCGCCGACACTATCGCTGCGCGATCCGAACGCGGTGCTGGCCAGCATTTGGCCTTGTGCCAGCTGTTCCACTTCCAGCGAATAGGTTCCTTTGGGCTGCTGCGTGCCCGACAACACGGCCTTGGCCACCGATGCATTGTCGAGGCTGGGCTGGGTGGACAGATCGCCCACGCGCACCCGCTCTCCCAACGATGTCGCAAGGCTGAGCATCATGCTTTTAAGGTCGGAGGCAGCCGATATCTGCGCCTGCAGCGTTTCGGATTTGGCTGCCAGCCGGTCGATACGGGTCGCATATTGCGCGGCGGCCAGATCGCTGGCGAGCTGCGCCATGTCGATCCCGCTGCCCGCGCCAAGCGCGGAGATCAGGCTGCTGGTGGCGGATGTGGCGCTGGTCGTGGTCATGCTGCCTCAAACGGTTGCGGGGACGCGAATTTAAGGGTGCCTTGCCGATGCGCGGCCATCGGCATCGAAATGCAGCGATACGGGCACATCGACCATCGGTGCGCGCGGGCTTTCGCCCCGTTTCAGCGCGAATACGAATGCCAGCAGCGCTGCCACTGCCGAATACAGGTCATGGCGGATCACCTGCCGTTCCTGCGTGGTGAAATAGACGGCGCGTGCCAGCAGCGGATATTCCAGCACGGGCACGCCATATTCCGCCGCCAGATCGCGCATCGCCAGCGCCTTGTCGCCGCGCCCCTTGGCCAGCAGCACGGGGGCATGCGCCTTGGCCGGATCATAGCACAGCGCGACCGAGAAATGGGTGGGATTGGCGATCACGAATTGCGCCTCGCGCATGGCGGGGGCCAGCGCACCCGCGGCCAGTTTTCGCTGCCGGTCGCGGATCGCGCCCTTTTGCTCGGGCGATCCTTCGGCATCCTTGTGCTCGTCGCGGATTTCCTGAAGGCTCATCATCAGGCGCTTGTTTCGGCGCAGCAATTGCACCGGCACATCGATCAGGGCGATGGCGAGCAGGCCCACACCCAGCGCGAATACCAGCGCGATCAGCGCGTCCCATGCAAAACCCAGTTGCTGCATCAATTCGCCGCGTCCAAGCGAGGCAAAGCCGCGATAATGGCTTTTGCCCCAAGCCCACGCGATCGCCATCAGCAGGGCGACCTTGGCCAGCCCCTTGGCCATTTCGATCAGCCCGTTGGGGCCGAACATGCGCTTCAACCCTGACAGCGGATTCAGGCGCGAGCCCTTGAACGACAGGTTCTTGCCCACCCAGACCCCGGTGCCAAAGCCGAGTTGGGAAAAGATGGAAGATGCGACGACAACCAGACCCAGCACGCAAACCGGCGGCAGCAGCGCGACCATCAACGCCGTCATCGCGCCTGCGGGATCGAAATGCTGCAATTCGGCGCGATCCCACGACAGGCCCAGCCGCAATGCGGTCGACAGGTTCTCCAGCAGCCAGCCGCCCGCCCACATCAGCCACGCGCCGCCCACCAGTACGGCGGCGGCCGTCGCCAGTTCGCGCGAACGCAGCACATCGCCGTTCTGCGCGGCATCGCGCTTGCGCTTGTCGGTTGGGGCAAAGGTCTTTTCGCCCGCGGATGACTCCCCGCTCATGGTGCGATCAGCCCTTCGGTGGCCAGCACGGCATTCATCGACAAATCGGCCAGCTGCTCGTGCAACACCGGCAGGCTGGCGATCAGCGCCACCAGACCCGCCAGAACGCCCAGCGGCAGGCCGAGCGCGAACAGGTTGAGCGACGGCGCCGACCGGCTGAGCACGCCGGTGACGATTTGCGCCATAAGCAACACGAAAGTGACGGGCAGCGCGATCACGATGGCGCTGACGAACATGGTGGAGCCGAAGCCCAGCAGCATTCCCGAACGCTCGGCGGAAAACCACGGCGAACCCGGCGGAAACGCCCCATAGCTTTCGACCAACAGGCGGATCCAGTGCAGATGCGCGCCAAGGGCCAGAAACACCAGGGTCATGACCACGGTGAAATATTGCCCCAGCGCCGGCGATTGCGCGCCGCTGCCGGGATCGACGGCCGTGGCCATCGACATGCCCATCGTGCCCGAAATCACTTCGGCCGCCATGACGGGCGCGGCAAAGGCGATCTGCAACATGAAGCCCATGGCAAGCCCGATCAGAACCTCTCCCGCAACGATGACCATGCCGCCGACCGACAGCAATTCGTCGGGCGCGCGGATGGCGGGGAACCATGCGCACAGAAAGATCGCCACAGCGCCGCCCGCGATGACGCGGACCTGCGGAGGCACGCTGCTGGCGCCGAACAGCGGGGCGACGGCCATCGCGGCGCCGGTACGTGTCATCACAAAGACCCAGCGCCAGAACTCGGCCTCGATCCCGCCCAGTCCGAAATCGGTCTGGATCATTGCGAAATCCGCGCGATTTCGGTGAAGATCTCCGTCGCGAATTCGCCCACCAGCCCCATCATCGCGCCGCCCAGCAACACCAGCACCAGCGCGGTTACGGCCAGCTTGGGCACGAAGGTCAATGTCTGTTCATTGACCGATGTGGCCGCCTGTATCAATCCGATCAGCAGGCCCACCGCCAGCGAGGCGATCAGCACGGGCGCGGCGACCAGCGCGGTGATCCACAGCATCCGGTCGGCCAGCGCCAGCAGGGGCAGGGCATCGCTTTCCATGCGCCGTCTCCCCTTCAGGCAAAGCTTTGGGCAAGCGAGCCCATCAGCATGGCCCAGCCATCGACCAGCACGAACAGCAACAGCTTGAACGGCAGCGAGACGATCATCGGGCTCATCATCATCATGCCAAGGCTCATCAACACGGACGAGACGACAAGGTCGATAACCAGAAACGGCAGGAACAGCATGAAACCGATCTGGAACGCGGTTTTCAGCTCGCTGGTGACGAATGCAGGCAGCAGGATCGAGAACGGCACCGCTTCGGGGCTTTCGAACTTGGGCGCATTGGCGATGTCGGCAAACATCATCAGGTCGCGCTCTCGCGTCTGGCGCAGCATAAAGGCGTGGAATTCCTCACCCGCATTGGCGATCGCGGTTTCGGCGGGAATCCGGTCTGCGGCATAGGGTGCGATGGCGCGGGCGTTCACCTGCTCCAGCGTGGGCGCCATCACGAACAGCGACAGAAACAGCGACAGGCCGATCAGAACCTGATTGGGCGGCGATTGCTGCAACCCCAGCGCCTGCCGCAAAATGGCCAGCACGATCAAGATGCGGGTGAAGCTGGTCATCATCAGGATCAGGCTGGGCAGGATCGTCAGCAGCCCCATCACCAGCAGCAATTGCAGCGACAGGCTCAGCGATCCGCCATTGGCTGCCTCCAGCGTTCCGAAAGCACGGTCGAGCGCTCCGGGAACAGCCTCTTGCGCCCATGCGGGAAAGGGCAGGGCGGCAATGCCGCCAGCCAGCCAGATCGCGGCGCGTCTCAACGGTCCAGACCTTCGGCGGAGGCGCGGGCAGGGGCCTCTGCCAGACGGGTGAGGCCCGTGCGGGATGCCGAGACCAGAATTTCACGCCCGTGGAATTCGATGACCGCAAGCTTGAGCGATGGCGATAGCATCGTCGTTTCGATGATACGCGCCGACTTGCCCTGAACCGGCGCGCCCACGCGGTCCTGCATTTTTTTCGCCAGCTTCTGGCAGCCCCATGCCAGCAATCCGATGGCAGGCAGCATGATCGCCAGTTTCAGCAGATATTCGAACATGACGCTCAGGCCTCCACCGGTTCGGCAGTGCTGGCGGCAGGCTCGTGCCCTTCCATCTCGATAATGCGCAGGGCAAAGCGGTTGCCTTGCACCACCACTTCTCCGCGCGCGATGCGGCGGCCATTGACGGCGATATCGACCAGCTCGTCGGTCAGGCGGTCGAGAGGCACGACGCTTTCTTCGCGCAAAGCCATCACATCGCGCAGCGGCATCAGCGCCGCGCCCAGTTCGACCGAAAGGCGGACGTCGACATCTTTCAGGAAATTCAGCGGATCGGAATGCATCGGGAAACCCTTTCAGGATGCGGAACGGGAAAAGGCGCTGGTGATCTGCAGCGCGACGCGGTCGTCGATTTCGCCGACTGTGCCATGCGCGACGATCGTATCGCCCAGCGCCAGCGGCACGCTGCGCGCCACGGATACGGGGATCATGTCGCCCGGCTTCAACCCGCCCAGGCGGCTGAGCGGAAGGCGCATGTCGATCAGCGTCGCGCGCAGGCGCAGCGGAATATCGGCAAAGGGGGCATCATGCGGGGCGATGGCCGCATGTCTGGCCTTGCCGGCATTCGCCTCGGCCAGCAATTCGGCCATGGCGGCCCGCATGGTGATCATCAGCGTCCACGGATCGGAATCGCCGCAGCGGACCGACAAGGCAAGGCGGTGCACCGCATCCTCGCGCACAAAGGGGCGCAGCATTGAAATATCGTCCTCGCGCCGACCGATATGCAGCGTGGGGAGGGCGTGCGCCGGCGCAAGTGCGGCCACCACATCGGCAATTCCGCGTTCCAGACGCATCAGGATCGACTGGCCCGACAGCGGCAGCACATCGGGCAGATCGCCTGCGATCCGGCCGTCGCCGCCGAACGCGCGGTCCAGCATTTCGAACACGGCGCGCCGTTCGATCGACAGCACGAAATCATCACCGCTTTTGCCCGACCCCAGCACGACATGGCTGAACCCCTGACCATCGCCTTGCAGCATTTCTGCAGGCTCTCCGCAGCACGGGTCCGCGGCGGTAATCGCGAAATGCATATCGTCGCCTAACCCCGCCAGCAGATCGGGAAGGACCAGCGCCATGCGGCGTGCAAAGCGGGACAGGCCTGCGCCGTGATCGGGCGCTGTACGGCGCGGGGCGGTCAGTTCCGCACAATGCTGCGCGGCAAGCCGTTCTGCGGCAATGGAGAAGCTTTGGTCCATGGCGGTCACTGGACGATAAAGCTGCGGAAATAGACCTGATCGACCCCGCCAAAGCCTTCATGGGCGACAAGTTCGTCATTGATGGCTGCCGTCAGCCGCTTGCGCAGCGCCTGCTTGCCCGCGATCGTGCCCAGCTCGTCCTCGCCCGTGTCGGCCAGAACCGTCAGGATGGAGGAACGTATGGCCAGTTCGTGCTGCTGCATCCACATCAGCACCCGCCCGTCGCGGCGCGTGGAAGCCGCAAGGCTCAGCTGAACCAGACCGTCCGAACCCTTGAGGTTCGATGTGAAGCTGTCGGCAAAGCTGTAATAGGCCGTGCGATACTCGCTGCCGCCATCGCCATAGACTTCGGCGGGCGTGTCCTCGGCAGCGGGATAGGGGTCGCTGTCGCCCTTGCGGATCAGGCGCGGGGTATTGTCCTTTGCCTCATGCCCGGGCATCAAACCACCGCGCATCATGGCATAGGCCCCGCCGCCGCCCGCCGAAAGCAGCGCGACCGCGCCCATGGCGATGAACAGGCGGCTGCCGCCCTTCTTTCTCATTTCGGATTTCTCTTGCTTGCTCATGTCGGGTCCGTTCGGTGGTATGGCGGTAATGGCGCGGACGCTCAGGCGTAGAGGCCGCTCGCGCGGGGTTCGGTGGGTTCGGCGGTCTCACCCTCGGGCGCGGTGGATGCCGTATCGGTGCGCACGTCGCTGCGGGTGGCGGCACGGTTTTGCTGGCCCTGTGAATGGCTATTCGACTGGCTGTTCGACTGGGTCTGCTGTTCGGCTGCGGTGCCCTGATGCCGGGGCTGATCCTCACCGCGGTTTTGGCCCGGCAGGCCGGCTTCGGCGGCGGTGCGCAGAGCATGATGCGCGGCAGGGGCAAAGCCGGCATCGCTGCTGGCGATCTGTGCGGTCACGCCGCCATCCTCACGCGACAGGCGCAGGGCGAGAACGCCGAACTCGGCATGCGAAATGGTAGCGCGAACTGGCTGATTGCTGCCCGTTTCGCGCGCATGGGCGATGGCCTGCACCAGCTCTTCCAGGCGCTGCGCGCCCTGAAACGGGTCGGTGCGTTCGATGGTGGCGGGGCTGGCATGGGCAGCCCTCGCCTCGACGGGCTGGCTGATCGTCAATTGCACTTGCATCTCGCCACCGCTGCGAGCTGCGAGGATTTTCGCGGGTGAGGGGGCGGGCGCTTCACTGGCTTCGGGCAGTTCGGTCGCGGGTGGGGTTTCGCGCGTCCCGATCGGGGCAGGGGTAGTGTCGCTTCCGTCAAGTACGGTCTGAACGGTGGTGACTATTTGGGCAGCAGACGCGGGGAGACTTTTAACAACGGGCGCGGCTACGGTCGCAGGTTCCGGCATGCGGGGGGCGGGGCCGGTCTGCGGTACGAATTTGGCCGGAGCCGGATCGTCTGGAAGCGCGTCCGCAAATGGCGAGTCCGCAAATGGGAGGTCCGGGACCGGCTGCGCGGGATCAGCCGTAACAGGGTCAAGCGGCGCGGCGATGTCCGGCAAGGCCGTCTCGGCGACCGGCAAGACCGGCAGGTTCTTGCCGGTCGCGGCAACAGATACTGCCGCATTTCCATCGCCCGCAGCCACCGGAACGGCAACGGGCTGCGCAACCAGAAGCATGTCGAACAGGGCCGCGAATGGCGCGTTTCCGCCATTTTCCTCGCTCTCGGTACCCTCGCCACTGATGATGGATTCGACGGTAAGGCCGGTGCCTTTCGCGGCGGGCAGCGAGAACAGGGTCAGGGCATTCATGGCATCGGGTCCGCTTGGCTAGAGTTCTCCCGATACCTTTCAAGTTTCGTGCCAGTTGCTCCGCCGCGCCGGTGTTTCGGCCGGTCTTTCCGCGTTCAGCGCCTTGCGGCAACGGATGGTGCGCTCGCTCGCCAGCGACAGGCGGCGCTGGGCAGCGGCCAGATCGCCGCGCAGCGCATCGGCGCGCGATTGCGCGGCGGTAATGTCCTGCTCGGTCTGGCCGGTCAGCCTGCCGACACCTTCGACAAAGGCGCGCATGCGGCGCAGGTCGCCGCCATCCGTTTCGGCAACCGGCGGTCGATAGGATGCCGCAATTGCGCGGGTCCGGTCGCGCAGGGCCACAAGCTGGCCCAAAGTGCCCTCGGCCTCGGCAGACTCCATCACGGCGGTCTGCTTCGCCACTTCGCGCACGCGTTCCAGGCGGCGCAGGCGTTGCAGCGCGTGCCGGTCCTGTTTCACGGCGGCCCCGCTACCAGCGCATGCAAAGCCGCCACGCTGTTATCCAGCGGGCAGAGCTCGTCCGTTTCCTGTGCCAGAAAGCCCTGTATCGCGGGCTGCATCGCCATGGCGCGATCAAGCTGTGCGTCGGCTCCCGCGCGATAGGCACCCATCAGCACCAGATCGCGGTTCGCCTCATACGAAGCGCAAAGCGCGCGCAGCACGGTGGCATCGGTTCGATGCTCGCGCCCCGCGACATCGCTCATCACGCGCGATAGAGAGGCACCGACATCGATCGCCGGATATTGCCCGCGCTGCGCAATGGCGCGCGACAGCACGATATGCCCGTCCAGAATGGCGCGGGCAGTGTCGACCACGGGATCGTTTTCATCGTCGCCATCGGCCAGAACGGTATAGATGCCGGTGACGGCCCCGCCGCTCTGCGCGCTATTGCCCGCGCGTTCGACCAGCCGGTTGATCATCGCCAAGGCCGATGGCGGATAGCCGCGAGCCGATCCCGGTTCGCCCAGCAGCAGGCCGATCTCGCGCGCGGCGTGGGCCACGCGGGTCAGACTGTCCATGATCAGCAACACGCTTTTGCCCTGTGCGCGGAAATATTCGGCCTGTGCCACGGCCAGCTGCGCGGCGCGCAGGCGCAGATTGGGCGCATGGTCGGCAGGTACGGCGATGGTGATCGCGCGCTGGCGCTTTGCGCCCGACATATGCCGCGCGACAAAGCCCGAAACCTCGCGCGCGCGTTCGCCGATCAGGGCAAATATCACGATATCGGCATCCGCGCCCTGCGCGATCATGTCGATCAGCACCGATTTGCCTACGCCCGATCCGGCCATGATGCCAATGCGCTGGCCCTGTCCCATCGTGGCCAGCGCATTGATCGCGCGGATGCCGCAGTCGAACGGTCTGGTAACGGGACTGCGATCCAGCGCGCCGCTCCGCATGCCGCCCGCGGGCCAGAATTGCGCGACCTGCACCGGCGGCCCGCCGTCGATAGGGTGACCCCTGCCATCGACCGCACGGCCCAGAAACGCTTCGCCCACGGGCACCATGCCGGGGCGCCCTTCGGGATAAACACGCGATCCGGGGGACAGCAGCGCGCTATCGCCCAGCATCATCATCAGCGTGCGGCCATTGCGGAAACCGATGACTTCGGCAGCCATATCGGACCCGCTCTCCTGCTCGATCCGGCAGATACAGCCGATCGGCAGCGACAGGCCGGTTACTTCCAGCAAGCCATTGTCACAGGCCGCGACCAGCCCGAAACGGGCGGGGCCCAACGACAGAAGGGGGATTTGCGGGGCAAGCCGCTCGGCCGTCAACATGTCTTCAACGCTTCGGCAATGGCAGCGCGCCATGTCGCCGGACCGTCCTCAACCCCGCCATCGGCGGTTTCGATGCGTATTTCGCCTCGCGGCAGGGTCGCATCGGGTGCAATCGTCAAATCCTTGCGCAGATCGCCGTCCAGCAAAGCGATATCGTCGGGGTTCAGATGCAGAACGCGGTCCCCGGCATCGCGCAGCAAGGCCAGACAGGCGGCGATCCGGCGGTTCAGCGCATCCTCGTCCAGCGTCAGCGGGGCCAGCATTTCGCAGCACACGGCGAGCGCAATATCGCGCAATCGTTCGGACAAACAGCGCGCATCCTCGGTCCCGATGCGGACCAGCGCATCGCCCAGCTTTGTCCGGGCAGCATCCTCTGCCGCCATATGCGCTTCTGCCTCTGCCATGGCAGCAGCACGCCCCTCTTCATAGCCGCGGGCATAGGCATCGCTGGCGGCCCGCTGCCGGTCGGCACGGTCCTGTTCTCGCGGATCTGGGCGGGCGGGCAGGCCGCCATAGCGTGGATCGGCGCGAAATCCGCCCCCTTCCGCCAGATGATCGAGCCGCGCGATACGCGGGGCGTCAAACGAATTCATCGTCGCCTGATCCAAAGCTGATGGTTCCCGCATCCGACAGGCGGCGCGCAATGGCGATCATCTCGCGCCGCGCATTATCGACATCGGCAAGCCGGACGCGCCCGCGTTCGTCCATTTCGTCGCGCAGCCCTTCGGCGGCGCGTTCGGACATCGCAGCGAAGAACAGTTTCAGATCGTCGTCCTGCAAAGCCTTGAGCGCGACGACCAGCACTTCGCTCTCGATCTCGCGCAGCAGCGTGCCCATGTTCTGGCGATCAAGTTTCAGCAGATCGTCGAAGGTGAACATCTCGTCCTCGACCTTGCGGGCCAGATCGGCATCGAAATCCTGTATCACCGGCATGATCCGCCGTTCGGCCGCCTTATCCGAATTATTGGTGATTTCCGCTGCCTCGCGCGGTCCGCCGATCTTCAGCACGGCCTGACCGTGATGTTCGGAAATGCGGCGCTCCAGCACTTCCTCCAGAATGGCCAGCGCGTCGCTGCGCACGGGGCCCAGCGTTGCCACGCGGCGCACCACTTCGCCCTGCACATCGTCGGGCAACTGGTGCAATACCTTTGCCGCGATCTGCGCTTCCAGCTGCACCAGCAGCACGGCGATCGCCTGCGGATGTTCGTCGCGGACCAGCGGCACCAGCGATTCCGGCGTCAGCCAGCGGATCAGTTGCAATGGCGATGGGCGCGCCTGTTCGGGCCTGATCCGCTGCATCAGATTATCGGCCTTTACGGATCCGACCGCGCGGGTCATCAGGCTGCGGACCTTGCCGATCTGGTCGTGGGTCGAGAGCGAGCTTTTGCCGATCCGGTCGATAAAGCTGACCAGCGCGTCATCCAGATCGCCCCCTTCCACCTGTTCCAGCGCGCACATGCGGTTGCCCAGAACCTGCAATTCCTCCGGCTCCAGACGGGCCAGCAGTTTCGCGGCCTGTTCTTCCTCAAGGATCATCACCATCAGCGCGGCGCGCGTGGCCGCGTCGCCATCTTGCCCAGTCATCATGTCGCCTCCGGCAATGCATCGGCCCGCTTCCCGGGCTTTGCGCTCAACATTTCGCGCAGGGCGGCCAGTGCATCGTCGGGCTTCTCCTCAATCAGTTCGCGGGCAAGTCCGACCTTGCGGTTCAGATCGTCGCGGCGCGCGGCGGCATCCATGATGGCAAGCAGCTTGCCGTCACCCTCCGGCACGGCGCTGCCTGATGTGTCCTGCCGGACCTGCAACGCGGGCACAGGCGTTTCCTTCCTCTCGCGCAGGCTTTTAAGGAACGGGCGCAGGCCCAGCAGGACGACCAGAAGCGCGATCACTATGGCTCCGCCGATGCGAAGCAGCCGCGCGAACCATCCGGTCTCGTAAAAGGCGGCGCCATCGGCCTCCACCGCCTCGAAACTGCGGGCGATCACGGTTACTTGATCGCCGCGCTCTGCATTGGCCCCGACGGCAGAGCCGATCAGCGCCTTGATATTGTCGATTTCCTGCGCGCTCGCGCTGCCCAGCGCTTCCTTGCTGAGCGCGACTGCCACAGACAGGCGTTTCACGCCGCCCGGCGCGCTGTTGGCCACCGAAACCTCGCGGCCCAGTTCCCAGCTGCGGCTTGCACTGCTTTCCGATGCGCCGCTGCCGCCCTGGGTCACTTCGCCGCCTTCGGGCGCGCGGTCCTGCGCCTCGGCCGCGGGGGGAGGGGTATTGGACAGGGCGCCGGGTATGCCCGCGGCATTGCCTGCGGCCACGGACTGGCTGTTGACAAGGTTCTCGCTGCGCAGCGCGCCATTGCGGTCATAGCTTTCGCTGGCGCGCGTGACCTGATCCATGTCGATTTCGGCCTGGATCTCGCTGGTGAAATTGCCCTCGCCGAACATCGGGGTCAGCAAATGGGCGATCTGGCTGCGCAGCTTGTCCTCTATCCGGGCCTGCAGGTCGAGCCGGTCGTCGGTCTTCTGGACCGGATCGGACAACAGCCGCCCTTGCTGGTCGGCCACGCGCACCGCATCGACCGACATGCCGGGAACCGATGCCGCGACCAGATTGACGATGGCGCGCACTTGCGAATCCGCCAGCTGCCGCCCGCGCGCGAGCCGGACCATCACCGATGCCGACGGGGGCGTATCCTCGCGCACGAAGGCCGATCTTTCGGCCTCGGCCAGATGGACGCGCACGCTTTCCACGCCATCGATTTCGGCGATGGTCATTTGCAACTCCCGCTCGCGCGCGACGCGAAGGCGTTCGCCTTCCATCGTCTTGCTCGCGCCCAGCGGCAGCGCGTCCAGCATTTCGATACTGCTGTCGGGCGCTCCCAAAGACGTGTTCGACGCGGCCAGCATGCGGGCGCGATAGAAATCCTCTTCATCCACGGTCAGCACGCCGGTCGCATTGTCGATGCGCCAGCCGATGCCCTGCGCATCCAGCAATTGGGTCACTTCGGCGCGGTCCGCATCGCCCAGATCGGAATAGAGCATGCGTTGCGGCGCGGGCGACAATTGGGCCCATGCCAGCGCGGCCAGCCCCAATGCGCTGACCGCGACAAAGGCGGGGATCATGCGCTGCACCGGTTCCTGCGCGGTGAAATTGCGCAGGCGGGTCAGAACGGGGCCGCCGGACCGGTCGAACAGCGGAGCGGTGAGCGCCACGGCACGCGACCCCAGGGGCACGTCCTGCGGCATGGTCGGAACGAGATCGGCCATGGATCAAACCCCCATCCGCATGATGTCCTGATAGGCGGACAACAGCTTGTTACGGACTTGCAGTGTGGCTTCGAACGCGACGCCGGCTTCCTGACGGGCCAGCATCACCTGCGCCACATCGGTGACTTCGCCGCGCTGATATGCGGCGCTGACATCCTGGGCGCGGGACTGGGCCGCATTCACGCCGCCCAGCATCGATTGCAGCGTATCGTCGAAACTTTGCGCAGCACCTTGCGCCGGGTTTGCGGCGCGGGCGGTTTCGGACGCGTGGATGGTCTGCAGCGCGTCGTTCCGCTCGATAATGCGGTTGCGCAGGTCGATGATCTGCTGGACGTTCATGGCCGGAGCGGTTCCGGCAGTGCCCAAGGAGTTCAGCGCCGACATTGCGCACCTCCGCTGGCATAGCGTTCGATTTCGACGCCCGCTTCCCGCATAGAGGCAAGGCGGTAGCGCAGGGTGCGTTCGGAAATGCCCAGCCGGTCGGCGGTGCGCAGGCGATTGCCGTCGCAATCTTCCAGCGCCTGCAGGATCGCGCGGGTTTCGGATTCCTGCTTCACATCGGACAGGCATGCCTCTTCGCGCGATGAACGTAGCAGCGGAATGACACGGGCGCTTTCTCGCGGCTCCTCGCACGTCTCGATCCGCGCGCGGGTCTTGTCGAGCAAGGGAGCCTTGTCGAACATGATGTGATCGGCGGTGATCGACATCGCGCCGCTGGACAGCAGCAAGGCGCGGCGGATCACGTTTTCCAGCTCGCGTACATTGCCCGGCCAGTTATGGCCCTTCAGCTCGTCGATCGCGCAGTCCGCGATGCAGGGCACTGCGCCCAGCGCCGGGGAATGGCGCATCAGCATCGCCTGCGCCAGCAGGGCGATATCCTGCGGCCGGCGCTCCAGCGCTTCCAGACCCAGCGGGAACACGTTCAACCGGTAATAAAGGTCCTGCCGGAAACGCCCCTCGGCCACTTCCAGCGGCAGGTCGCGGTTGGCCGCGGCGATGATGCGCACATCGACCTTGACCGGAACGCTCGCGCCGATGGGCACGACTTCCTGTTCCTGCAAGGCGCGCAACAGCTTCGCCTGCAAAGCCAGCGGCATCTCGCTGATCTCGTCCAGCAGCAGGCTGCCGCCGTCGGCTGCACGGATAAAACCCTCGCTTGCGGCATTGGCACCGGTGAATGCGCCCTTCTGGTAACCGAACAGCATCGCTTCCAGCATGGTTTCGGGCATGGCGGCGCAATTGACCGCGATAAACGGCTTGTCCGCCCGAGCGCTGCGGGAATGGACGAAACGGCTCAGCACTTCCTTGCCGGTGCCGGTCGGGCCATTGATCAGAACGGGTATGTCGCTGGCCGCGATCCGCTGTGCCAAGGCAAAGATCGCAAGGCTTTCCGGATCGCCCGCGATCGGATCTTCGGGGCCGGACAGGGCGCATAGCGCGGCGGCCAGCGCGCCATCCGACATGGCATCTACATAGGTGACCGCGATATGGCGTGCGCCCTTGCGCACGATGAACAGCGCATCGCCGCGCGCCAGTTCGATCACGCGCGCCTTTGGCGGCGGGGCGGTATCCTCTTCCGCGTCGCGGACGAAAACCGGTGCGCCGCCCAGCGTGATCCCGCAGATGGCCGACATTCGTTGCATAAGCGCGCCATGCAAGGCGCGCGACTTTTCCGTGTACTGAACCGCGGACACCAGGTTCCCCCCTTAATGCAGCTTCGTTCGTGACCGCTTTTAAAGGGGAGACAGGAAACGAATTTCACGAAGCGGATAGGGACAATCACCTAGTCGTTAAGCATTCGATCCGGAACGGACCGAAAAAGCTGCGAGGCCCCTTAAACTCCTGAAGCGATGTCCGCTTTTCATGGTGGCAGCCGGGCCAAATGGGGGCTTGGCCGACCGGGAAAGCGAAACCCAGAGTTTCAATCACGACTACACAAAATCTCTGACCCAAATTCTTTGACCAGGAGTTTCAACGATGACCGTAATCAACACCAATATTTCCGCGATGAAAGCTTCGGCTGCTTCGATTTCTGCCGACCGCCAGCTGGGCACCGCCATGGAACGCCTGTCGACCGGCAAGCGCATCAACGGCGCCAAGGACGATGCGGCTGGTCTTGCCATTGCGACCAAGATGACATCGGACGTGCGCGCCATGAGCCAGGGCATCCGCAATGCCAATGACGGCATTGCCCTTGCGCAGACGACGGAAGGCGCGCTGAACGAAGTGACCAACATGCTGCAGCGCGTTCGCGAACTGGCCGTCCAGTCGAAGAGCGGCACCTATAACGATGCCGACGACCGCGCCTATATGCAGGCCGAAGTGACCGAGCTGACTTCGCAGATCGGCGATATTCTCGGCAATACGACGTTCAACGGCGTGGCCCTGTTCAGCACCGACGGCGCGACCGATGTGACCTTTTCGATCGCCACGGGCGCAGCGGCAACCGATGTCGTCACGCTGACCAGCAAGGCGCTGGATATCACCGATATGGATGCAACCGCACTCGACGTGACGACCGCAGCGCTGGCCGCGACGACGATCACCAATGTCGATGCCGCACTGACCGACATTTCGGCCACGCGCGCCACGCTGGGTGCTGGCCAGAACCGTCTGGAAAGCGTCGTCAACAACCTCACCACCAATTCGACCAATCTGTCGGACGCGCGTTCGCGGATCGAAGACACCGACTATTCGGCCGAAACCACCGCTCTCGCCAAGGCCCAGATCCTGAGCCAGGCGTCGACCGCCATGCTGAGCCAGGCGAACCAGAGCCAGCAGAACGTCCTGTCGCTGCTTCGTTAAGCGGCGTCGATCAAAGGGCTATCGCCCGTATCATTCCCCCCGATGTGGGTGATCGTTCGGGTCCGGCGGTTTCACGACCGCCGGACCTTTTCGCTTTTACGGTGCGGTCAGTACGGTTTCTGACAGGCCTTGCCCTCATACTCCCACCGCACGGTTTCATAGCTGGTGCCGTTCCAGCCGATCACGGGAAAGCAGAAGCCCGGGCCGCCGACCTCGATATCGGGCCAGCCGTCCTTACCCTTGGTGTTCAGAAACCGGAGGATGCCAGGCCGCTCGTCCACTATGATCCATTCGCCGTCGGTCTTGCGGCTGACCAGCGTATAGCCCGAACCCGTCATGCCAAAGCAATAGGTGCCATATTCGACGACCACTGCATCGGGCAGGCCGTCGCCGTTGAAATCGCCGCGATCGACGATATCGCCCGGTTCATAGCTGACCGTACCGGGATCGCCGCATTTGGACCATGCACCATTGCTTTGGGTAAAACCCGCTGCGGTGAAAATCTCTTCGTCGGAAATGGTCTCGGCTTTCTTGGCCGCCCCGGCCGAAGTTGCAGCCGATGTAGCAGCCGATGTCGCAGTCGTGGTCTCGGCCGAGGAATCGTCCCAGCAGGCTGTTTGCGACAATAGAATCAGGGGGACGGCCCAATACCGGGTCAAGTAAATCTGATGCATGGCGCGCATCCTTATCGTGGACTCGCGCGGATCATTACTTGGTCAATCCAAACGGATCAACAGAATGCGTGTAATACAGGCAGATGTCATGCCTTCATGTTCGACAGCAGCCAGCTGAAAACGGAAGGGTAGAGCGGGTTGTCGAATTTCAGCCCCGCTGCACGCCCGCTTTCCACCCATTTCACCGTCGCGAACAGGGGCGCCAGCGTGTCGATGCTGATCGAAATATGGTCGCCAATGGCCAGCGCGCGCGGGATCGAGCTGATCCTGCAGCCTCCTTCGGTCAGATCCGAGATGCGCACGGGCACGGCGATTCCGCCACCAAAGCGATAGCGGCATACGCCTTCGACACTGGCGCGTTCCTGTTTGCGCGCTGCGATCATGATTTGGAATGCATGCTCAATCGAGCACGGTGATCGAAATGCGCCGGTTGCGCGGATCGGCGGGATTGTCCGCGATCAGCGGTTCGCGGTCTGCCACCCCCTCGATACGGGCAAAGCGGTTTTTGGCGATGCCGCCGCGCAGCAGTTCCAGCCGCGTCGCTTCTGCGCGGCCGGCGGACAGCGACCAGTTATTGCCCGGCACTCCGTCGCGCCATGGCAGGGCATCGGTATGGCCGCGCAAGGTCAGTTGCGTGTTCTGTGCCGCCGCAGCCTCGGCAATCGCGCCCAGCAAGGTGCGCGCGTCAGGGGTCAGGACCGTGGTGCCCAGATGGAACATCGAGAAATCGGCATCGTCGACCAGATCCAGACGAATGCCTTCGACCGTCCGGACAAGGCGTACCTGCTCGGCAAGCCGGCGCAGGCGTGGGGTGGATTGCAGCATGGCTTCGACGGCGCGGCGGGTTTCTTCCGACCGGCGCGGATTGTCACTGCCGCCAAGGGGAGGGGTGATTGCAAGCTGCTCCTTTTCCGACTTGCCATTCACCTCGCTGGTCACTTTCGACAGCGACCGGCCGCCCAGCAAGCCGTTGCTGCCCGCGCTGTTTTCACGCATCTGGACAAGGGTAGGGGCGAAATAATCGGCCAGCCCCTGCTTCTGCTCCTCGGTCGTGGCGTTGAGCAGCCAGAGCAGCAGGAAGAACGCCATCATGGCGGTCACGAAATCGGCATAGGCCACTTTCCACGCCCCGCCGTGATGGCCGCCCGCGACGATGGTGACCTTTTTGACAATGACGGGCCGGCTGTTGCGCCCGTTGAAACCGGCGTCGAAACCGGCGTCGAAACCGGCGTCGGAGGGGGCGGGGGTGCTGGCCATGGCTTACTTGCCCCGCATCGCGTCGAGCATTTCGTTCATGCCGGGCCGGAATCCATGGCCCAGACCCGACCGCGCGCTTTCCACTACCAAAGGCTGCGGCCAACCGTGCAGGCTGGCGATGATTACCTGCTTGACGGCGTGGAAGATCTGCTCGTCCTGCTCGTTGATCTGCTTCAGCCGGCCCGCCAGCGGCCCGACGATGCCATAGGCGAGCAGGACGCCCAGAAACGTGCCGACCAGAGCGGAACCGATCATACCCCCCAGCACCGATGGCGGTTCGTCGATCGAGCCCATTGTCTTCACGACGCCCAGCACGGCCGCCACGATACCTAGCGCGGGCAGCGCATCGGCAAGGTTCTGCAAGGCGTGCTGCGGTTCGTGCAATCCGTGGAAATGCGTCTTCATGGCATTATCCATGACCTCCTCCACCGCATGCGGCTCCAGAGTGCCCGACGATACGACCTGCAGGCTGATCGCATCGCAGAGCAGGTCGGTTAAAGGCTTGTTGGAAAGAATGGCAGGAAACTCGTTGAAAATGGCCGAATTAGAGGGGTCCTGAACATGCGCCTCGACCGCGACGGGCCCTTCGTTCTTCAGCATCTTCATCAGACGGCTGCTCAGCACGATGGCGTCCATGTGGTCCTGCCTGGAATGCTTCGGACCCTTGAACACCTTGCCCAGTGCGGCACCGATTGCTTTCAGCTCGTGCATCGAATTGCCGGCGACCACCGCGCCCAGCGCTGCGCCGCCGATGATCAGCATTTCGTGCGGAACGGCATGCATGACGGGGCCCAATGCGCCGCCGGTCAGGGCGAAGCCGCCAAACACCATAACCAGCAGGATGACGATACCGATGGCTGAGAACATGACTGTTTTTCCGTGACTTGCGTTGAAAACTTCAACCGATGTGGTCGAACAGGCTCATGCCCGAGAGGCGTGTGAAACCGGCCTGGCTGGCTTCCAGAACGGTCATGGCTTCCTGCAGGCGGATCATGGTGTCGGCGATGTCGACCCCGCCGGTATCGGCTTCCTCCGCGGCGCGCATGACGCCCAGATCGGTCTGGCGCTCGGCCACGAAATCCAGCCACACCAGACGCGCGCCCAGCACGGTCTGGTTGGTGGCGATATTGTCGATGCCTGCCGTCAATCCGCCCAGCGCGTCGCGCGCGGCCTGCGCCGTGTCGGCCGCGCCGCCCGCCAGCGCCAGCGACAGATCCTTGACGATGTTGAGGAGATTGGCAGGCGTGCCATCGACATCGATGCCGAAAATGGCCGGGCCGGTGATCGACCGGATCACGGTCTGACCGTCGCCCAGATCGATTTCGCCCGATGCCGCCGTGCCCAGATAGGCCGCATAGCCGGTGCCGTCGATTTCATAGGCATCGCCGGTCGCCGCCCCGCCGAACAGCGCATGCCCGCCCGTGTCGCGCGCATTGGCCAGCGCGACCAGCTGCGTATGGATTTCCTCGATCTCGATTCCGATGGCGGCGCGCTGCGTATCGTTCAGCGTTTCCGACCCCGCCTGGATCGCCAGATCGCGCGCCCGCGTGACCAGATTGGCCATCGACGTCAGCGCCGCATCGGCCAGTCCCAGATCGCCTGCCGCGCGGTTGGTGTTCGACTGGTCAACCTCTGCCAACCGATCTGCGCGCGACAATGTGCGCAGCCGCGCGGCCGCGACGGGATCGTCGGATGCCCGCTCCAGCCTTTCGCCGGTGGACAGCTGGCCCTGCATTTTTTCGGCCTGTTTGCGAAGCGCCGTCATATCCACGCGCGATTTGGCGTAGAATGCCGTTGTGCCGGTTCCGTAAATGCTCATCGCGTGCCTCACCTGATGCCGAGGATGGTGTCGAAAATATCGCTGGCGACCTGCATGACGCGGCCCGATGCCTGAAACGCCTGCTGGAACCGGACGAGGTTGACCGCCTCTTCGTCCAGATCGACGCCCGCCTGCGCCTGCAGGGCGATATTGGCGTTGTCCGCAATCGCGGCCAGCGTGTCGCGCGTGACGGTCTTCCCGTTCACCATGGCGGACACGTCGAACAACAGGCCGTTCAGCCCCGATGCGACGCCGCTGCCGGTCAATGCCGCGGACAGGGCGGCCAGATTGCTGCCGTCGCTGCTGTTCGCGGGCGATCCGGCGGGGGCGGTGGCAATAAGCGAGCCGTCGGAGATGACCAGCGCCATATCGCCCGCACCGGTACCGGTGAACATGGCGGGCGCGGCGCTGCCGTCCAGCGCGGCACCGGCAGACTGCGCAATATTGGCGGCAGTGACGACATCCATCGCCAGCGTATCCAGCCGCAGCCGTACATCGGCCAGTTCGTCCAGCGCCTGAGCATGGCCTGCCAGCGATCCGGCGGCGGGCACCACCGCGCTGCCGCCAAGGTCGAACGACAATGTTCCGTCCGCCGCGCTTGTAAGCGACAACGAGGTCGCTGTGCTGCCATCCAGCATCAGCGGCCCGCTCGCATCGCCGGCGCGGATCGTGACCGTCTGGTCGGGTGCGATTTCGGCATGGATGCCGATTTTGCCCGATAATTCGCCCAGCAGATAATCGCGCCGGTCCAGCAAGGCCGCCTGATCCGAGGAACCCGCGGCACTGCGCGCCAGCTTGGTGTTCAGCACGGCAAGCTCGCCGGTCAGCAGATTGGCCTGCGCCACATCGGCACCGGCTTCGAATGTCACGCCGTCACCTGCTGCCGCCAGCGCCGCATTGGCAAGGTTGAACGTCGATGCCATACCGCGCGCCGCTTCCAGCGCGGCAGCGCGCAGCGACCGGTCGACCGGATCGCTCGCCAGCTGGTTCAGCGCGGCTTCGAAATCGACCAGCGCGTCATACAGGCCGCTCTGTTCCAGCGCGCTTTCGATATTGGACAGGCCCGACAGTTCCGCATCGGCGCGGGCAAGGTCCGATCCGGTGCGGCGCACTTCGGACTGGCGGAACGCATCGGCATTGCGGATCACCGCATTCAGCCGCACGCCCGACAGGGACAGATTGCCGACTGCCGACAGCTCGCCAGATGCCACCACCTCGTTCAGCTGGACGGTGCGGCGGACATACCCCTGAGAGGAGGCATTGGCGATATTGCTGGCGGTTACATCCAGCGCCTGCCGCGCGGTGCGCGCGCCGCTTTGCGCAATCGAGATGAGATCGGATGCCATTGCGGCCTACTCCTTGGAATCCGGGGTTTGGGGATCGGCACTGGCCACCTGCGCCTCGATCATGGCGGCCAGCCCCAGCAGGCCTTGCTGCGATGCGATGTCGGCAAATGCCTCGTCGCGCATCTGGCGGAATGTGTCCGATCCGTTCGATCCGAACAGATCGCTGCGGATCGCGCTGTCGCGCGCGGCCGACAACATCTGGCGCAGGAAGATCGCCTCGAAATCCTGCGCGGCGCCGGCCAATTGCGACCGCTCTTTCGCGGATGAAGCTGCGTCGGCAGCGGTGCCGATTGCCATGCTCACAGGATCACCATTTCGGCTTTCAGCGCGCCCGCCTGTTTCAACGCTTCCAGAATGGCGACCAGATCGGATGCGCCCACACCCAGCAGGTTCAGCGCATCGACGATTTCCGACAGCGAGGCACCGGGCTGGAACAGCGCGACCTGTCCGCCGCTTTCGGTGACGGAGATGTCGGAGCTTTCCTCTTGCGCGGTCTGTCCGCGGCTGAAGGGGGCGGGCTGGACGATCATCGGGTTCTCGTCGATGCGCACCGTCAGCGTGCCGTGGCTGATCGCGGCGGGCGACAGGCGCACCGCGCTGTTGATTACGACCGTGCCGGTGCGCGAGTTGACGATCACCTTGGCAGGTGTTTCGGCGGGCGCGATTTCCAGCATTTCGATCGCCGCCATCAGGCTGGCTCGGCGGTCCGACCCGGCGGGCAGGCGCAGCGCCAATGTCACCCCGTCCTCTATGCTCGCCGTACCGGGCAGCATGCGGTTGATCGCATCGCGCACGCGGCTTGCCGTCAGGAAATCGGCGTTGAACAGATTATAGCGCAGCACCTCTCCGCTATCGAAACCCGTGTCGACCGCGCGTTCCACGCTGCCGCCATCGGCGATGCGCCCGACAGTCGGCACGTTGACGGTCAGTTTCGACCCGTCGGCAGCGGATACGCCCAGACCGCCCACGGCCAGATTGCCCTGCGCCATGGCGTAAATCTGCCCGTCCGCACCATAAAGCGGGGTCAGGATCAGCGCGCCGCCACGCAGCGACTTGGCCTTGCCCATTGTCGAAACGGTCACGTCGATACGCTGGCCGGGTTTGGCAAAGGCAGGCAGATCGGCAGTGACGATAACGGCGGCGGCGTTCTTCAGCGAAGGCTGAACCCCCGCGGGCAATTGCAGGCCCATGCGGCCCGACACGCCCTTCATCGCCAGTGTCACATATTCCAGATTGTCGTCGCCCGTGCCGGGAAGCCCGACGACGATGCCATATCCGGTCAGCTGGTTCGACCTGACGCCCTGAAACTGGCCAAGGTCGCGCACCCGTTCGGCATGGGCCGTCGCGGGCAACACGGCCGTGCACAGGGCTGCAAGGATAAGGATAAAACGGCGCATCGTTCCGGCTCCGTCAGAATGGGCTGATGATCGAGAAGAAGCGCGACAGCCATCCCGGGCGGCTTGCCCGCTGAAGGTCGCCCTTGCCTGAATATTCGATGGCGGCATCGGCCACGCGGCTCGACATCACCGTGTTTTCCGCGTCCACATCGGCAAGGCGGATGATGCCGCGAAAACGCACCCATTCATCCCCCTGGCTGAGCAACATGTTCTTTTCCCCTTGCACCAGTGCGGTTCCGTTCGGCCGCACTTCGACGATGGTCACGGCCAGCGCCGTGGCGAGCGAGCTGTTCTGCCCCGCGCTTCCGCTTCCCGAAAACGACCCCGCGCCCGAAGCTTTAAGGTCCGACGGGTCGAGAAAGGCGAAGGGACCGGTCAACGGCGGGACAAAGGAGAGGCTGCCGCTGCGGTCGTTCTTTGAACGCACCGATTTCGACGTGACCGTGCTCTCGACCAGCAATATGGTGACAAGGTCGCCAACCCGATGTGCGCGGGTCCCTTCATACAGGCCGGTATAGCCCGACGACGGCTGGAATATTCCGCCGGTCGGGGCAGGGGGCACCGATGGCATATAGGTTGGCGCAGCAGGGGCCGGTTCGTATCCGGCATCCTGTGCCTGCGCGGTCGATGCGCAGGCAAGAAGGGCGACAAGAACGAGCGGGCGCATGGTCACAGCGTCTGGTTCGCGTTCTGCAGCATCTCGTCGACCGAGGAGATCATCTTGGAATTGATCTCGTAAGCGCGCTGCGTTTCGATCATGTCGACCAGTTCCTGAACGACATTGACATTGCTGCCTTCCAGCATGCCCTGTTGCACATGGCCGCGCCCTTCCTCGCCCGCGATGCCCAGAAGGGCGGGGCCGCTGCCCGCGGTTTCTTCCAGATAATTGCCCGCGACAGGGCGCAATCCGCCCGGATTGGCAAAGCTGGCGATGGTCAGCTGTCCCAGTTCGACCGGATCGCCATCGCCCGCCACCATGGCCGACACGATGCCGTCGTCGCCGATGGTCAGCGATGTCATTCCTTCGGGAATAGTGATCTGCGGCTGCACGGGGTAACCCTGCGAAGTGACCAGCAGCCCTTCGGACGAGCGGGTGAAATTGCCCGCGCGCGTATAGCCCATCTGGCCGCCTGGCATCTCCACCTGGAAATGGCCGTCGCCATCGAGAGCGAGGTCGAGCGCATTGCCTGTCGCGTTCAGCGTGCCTTGGGTGACGATCCGGCTGGTCGACTGGACCTGAACGCCGGTGCCAAGGTTCAGCCCCTCGGCATATTCGGTCTGGTTGCTGCTTTGCTGCCCCGCCACCCGCGCGGCCTGATAGGCAAGGGTCGAAAAATTGGCGCGGTCGCGTTTAAAGCCGGTGGTGGCGACATTGGCGAGGTTGTTGGCGATGACGCGCATGCGCGCATCCTGCGCCTCAAGCCCCGTGCGGGCGACGTGAAGTGCCGAGCTGGGCATGGAAATTCTCCTTTAGCTAAGCCGCATGAGGCGGGCCGCGCTCTCGTCGAGATCGCGGGCGGTAGAGACGACATTGGTGCGGATATCGAACAGGCGCTGGGCTTCGATCATGTCGACCAGCACTTCGGAGGGAACGACATTCGATCCTTCCAGCGCGCCGGTGACGACCTTGGCGTCCAGATCGGCTGGCAGAATACCGCCCCCTCTGACGCGGAACTGACCGTCCAGCCCTTTCACCAGATCGCTGCCGGTGGCACTGGCCAGTTTCAGGCGGCCAATCTGTTCGGGCGCAGCCTCCGGCACGGCGGGGTCGGTCAGCAGGATCGCGCCATCGGGTGCAATCGCGATGTCGCCGCCCAAGGGGACGGTCACCGGCCCGGCATCGCCGATCACCGGAAGTCCGTCGCCCGTCTGCAGCACGCCCGTGGGCGAGACCGACAGATCGCCGCGCCGCGTATAGGCTTCCGTCCCGTCCAGCGCCTGCACCGCCAGCAGGATGTCGCCCTGCATCGCGATATCCAGCGGTCGGCCCGTATCGTTGACCGATCCGTCGGCCATTTGGGCGCCGCGAACCTCTGTCCGGTTCTGGGCGCGTACTTCAACCGGCCCGCCATCCAGCGTCACGGGACGGGAATCGAAGATCTCGGCCTTGAAGCCGGTGGTCTGCGCATTGGCCATATTGCTGGCGATGGCGCGCTGGCGCACCATGCTGGCGTTCATGCCCGACACGGCGGAATAGATCAGCCGGTCCATGATCAGGTCCGAAGGTTGATGATCGTCTGGCTGATCTGCGTCGCCGTATCGATCGCCTTGGCATTGGCCTGGAAATAGCGTTGCGCGGTGATCAGGCTGACCAGCTCTTCCGACAGATCGACATTCGACCGTTCGATCGCGCCCGACATGATACCGCCATTGCGCCCCGTATTCGGCGCGCCGTAAGTGGCGACACCCGAAATGCCGGTCGAGGACCAGTTCGACGACCCTTCCTGCCGCAGCCCCGTCGGGGTCGTGAAATTGGCCAGCGCCACCGTGCCCAGCGCGGTGCTGGTGCCATCGGCATAGGATGCGATCATCGACCCGTCGGAATTGACGGTAATGCCCGCAAACTCGCTGCCCGCCCCATTGACCAGCGGGACCATTGCCCCGACCGGTGCATCCACCGCGGGATCGGCGCCGGGGGCGAATATCTGCAGCACATTGCCCGCGCCGTCCTGCACATTGCCGGCCTCGTCGATGCCAAAGCCGCCATTGCGGGTATAAAGCGTCTTGCCGTCGGCCAGCGACACGGTCGAAAAGAACCCGTCGCCCGTGATCGCCAGATCGAGCGAAGCGCCCGTCTGCTCGATCGGGCCCACGTCGAAGTTCTGGGTGATCGAATCCACCGACGAGCCGATCCCGATCAGCATGCGCGGATCGGCATTGGCCGAACCGGCCACCAGATCGGCGAAATTGGCCGTCGATTTCTTGAAGCCGCTGGTTTCGGCATTGGCGATATTATGGGCCGTGACGTTCAGGCCCGTCTGGGCATTCTTCAGGCCGCTGAGCGAAGTATAGAAAGACATGGGGGTTACTCCTTTCCGGCCGCGAGCGCCGCAATGGCGTCGAGCTTGGCGGAAATCTGGTCGAGCACGCTGTTCGTTTCCGAACTGGCGGACAGCTGCGAAAACTGGGCCAGCTGGGCCAGCATCTCCTTGTTGTCGACCGGATCGAACGGGTCCTGATGCTGCATCTGCACCGTCATCAGCTTCAGGAAATCGCTTTGGTCGAGCGAGGCGAAGCCGCCGCCGGTCGAGGAACTTGCGGTTGCGGTCGTCGCGGAAGTTACAGAGGAAATCGTCATTTCAGCCTCATCGTGTCGAGCATCAGTTGCTTGGTGGTGGAAAGTGCCTCGACGATGTTCTGGTACTGGCGCGATGCTTCCAGCATCTCGACCATCTCGGCATTCTCATCGACGGGGGCGACCCAGACTTCGCCATTGGCATCGGCCAGCGGATGGCCGGGGTCATAGCGGCGGGTGGGGGCGGTATCCTCGCGCACGACGGCGCTGACGCGCACGCTGGACTGGCCGGTGGCGCGATCGAGATCCTCGGCGAAAACGGCGCGCAAGGGGCGATAGGCTTCCCCCTCGCTCGCGGCGACCGAACCAGCATTGGCGAGGTTCGAGGCCGCCGCGTTCATGCGGACCATCTGGGCCGACATGCCGCGCTGGGCGAGGGTAAAGGCGGTCAGGGGACGGTCGGCCATCGTCATTCGCCCCGGATCGCGCGGGTCACCGTCTCGACCCGCGTGCGGATCAGGTCGAGCGTGGCGGCATAGCCGACGGCGTTTTCCGAAAATGCGATCTGTTCGTTCTGCAGCTCGACCGTATTGCCGTCGAGCGAGGCGATTACCGGCACGCGGAACAGGGTCGCGCCGTCAGCGGCCCGATCGACGCTAGTACCGCCGGCGACGCGCGCCAGGGCCGCGCCGACATCGATGTCGCGTGCCTTGTAACCGGGGGTTCCGGCATTCGCGATATTCGACGCCAGCACGCCCATGCGCTGCGAGCGCAATTGCAATGCCGCCCCGTGAATTCCAAACAGATCGCCCGACATGATCGGCCCTTTCCTGCTGTGCGATAGTCGGTTGATGGGTTTGCAAATGCCGTGCCAACCGGGCGAAAACCGCGGTTCTTCGCGCTTTTCAGGATGTGGCGGCAGGATTGGCCGTGCAGGCGGCAACAGGGTGCGGCAAAGCGTTGCCGGTATGGCGGCAAACGCGCGCCGCCCCCTGAAAAACGCGCCGCGCCATCCGTTCTGGCCCGCATAAGGAGCCGCAATAGCCATGGATTTCGCCGCGCTGATCGATCCCGTTTCTGCCGCCATCGTCGTTGGCGGCACGGCGCTGGCCACCTTGCTGCGGGCGGGGCTGGGCGAATGCCGCGCTACGCTGGCGACGATCCGGCATCTTGCCTCCCGCGAATTCGACGCCGACGATCTGCGCAGCGATCTGGCGCGCATGGTGCAGGATGTGCGGATCGACGGGCTGGTCAGGACCGAACCCTATTATTTCCGCGACCGCGCCAGCCAGCTTGCCGCCAAGGCCATGATCGACGCGCGTTCGATCCCGCTGTTTCACAAGCAGATGGCGCGTTATCGCGCGCGGCGTCTGGCCGATAACCGCCGTGCCTTCGCCACGCTGGCCATGGCGGCGGAAACCGCGCCGGCGTTCGGGCTGGCGGGCACGCTGCTGGCCTTGTCGCAATTGCCGTCCGATCCCGCCGCAGGGATGAACGCGGCGCTGGCGGCGGCAGTGCTGACCACGCTGTATGGCGTGCTGCTGGCCCATCTGGTCCTTACCCCGCTGGCCGAGGCGATCCGCCGTTCGGGCGAGGCGGAGGAACAGGCGCGCGACGAATTATTGCGCTGGACCGCCGCGCAGCTGGAGGGAGCTGTGGTTCATCCACTGCCCGACGGGGCGGACGGGGCAGACGGGGCAGGCGCAGCGGACAGGGTCTTCGCCGCGTGATGGGGCATCGCGGTATGAAGGGTCATCGCGGTATGAAGGGGCAGGCGGGCTGGGCGATCATGCTGGCCGATCTGGCCCTGATCATGTTCATCGTGACCGCGCAATATGCCTCGGCAGACCGCGCCGCAGACTTGCCCGCGCCCGATCCGGTCCCTCAGGCGTTCTATCGCGCATTGCCCGATGCGCCGCCTTTGGGCGAATGGCTGCGGCAAAATCCCGCGGGCGCGGGGGCGAGCCTGCAAATCACCATCGGATACGATCCTGCCAATGCCGCCGTCGCGATGGATCAAGCCGCCCGCCTTGCTGCCGAAGCCGCCGGTGCGGGCGCCCATGCACGCATCGTGCTGATCCCCGACAGCCGCGAACAGGGCGCGGTGCTGGCCTATGACCATTGATGGCGCGCCGTGGGGGTTTTGCTGTCCTACACGCCCGATCCGGCCTATCGCCCGTTATCGAAGGCTCTTTCAAAACGTCGAATTTCCCCGCAACCCGACAATGTCACCCAAAGGCGCAAAAACCCGCGCATTTCCGGGAAAAACTCTGGGTGACACCTTGGGTGACAGATGTCACCTTTGTCACCCTCGCCGGATAGCCGGAATGCTTGGCACATATCTTGCAACGCAGCCGTGATGCACATCGTTACACGCTGCGAAAGGCCACGCCCATGTTCAACGCTTCTGCCCTGATCGTCCTGCTGATGGCCGCCGGTGCGCCGGTTCAGGATCTGGCCGCGCTCGATGACCGGATCGCGCAGTTTACCGGCGCAGCGATCGGAGAGGAAGGCGGCGCGATGCATCCGATCGACCGCAGGTTGAAATTGCGCCCCTGTGCCGCGCCGGTCGATATCGGCTGGCGAAGCGACGGCCGCGATACGCTGATCTTGCAGTGCCCCGATGCGGGCGGATGGCGGCTCTATATGCCGGTACGCGCGGCAGCGGTCGCGGCGGACGCCGGGGCCGAGGCAATCGCGGTGCAACGCGGCGATGCCGTTTCGATTGCGGTTGCAGGGCAGGGGTTCACCATCTCCCGCCCCGGACAGGCGCTGGAAAGCGGCGCGGTGGGCGACTGGATCAAGGTGCGCCCCGTAACCGAGGCCCGCCGCCGCGCCGACATCATGCGCGCACGGATAACCGCGCCGGGCGTGGTCAGCCTGCCTTCCGCCTGATCTCCGGCCCGAAAGGCCATTTTCCGCCGCCGCCCTTAAACTTCCCTTGCCGCATCCGTCCTGCCTTTCGGACCGCTGTTAGGGAAACGCGCAAATGGCAACGCATGATATCGGACCGATCCGCCCGGTCTTTACCGGCGACATCCGCCCGACGCCCCTTCGTACGGGGCCGGACATGGCATCGCAAAAAGCGCCCGCCGCCTCCGGCCTTTCGCTTTCCGACGCACTGGATCCGGGCGCGCCGCCCGTCGATGCCGACCGCGTCGCTGAAATCCGCAAGGCCATCGAAGACGGCACCTATCCTCTGGTGCCGCAGAAAATCGCCGATGCCATGATCGCAGCCGGCTTCATGCTAAGGACCGAAAAGTGAGCGAGACCGTCAAACTGAAGGAAGCGTTGCGGCAGATGCTTGCCGTGCTTGAGAGTGAGCGGCAAGCGATTGCCGGTCTCGACCTCGACGCGATTACGCTGGCTGCGCGCGAGAAGCTGGGCGTGTGCGACCGGCTGGATCATGCCGATGCCGCCTCGCTGGACGAGGAATGCCGCGCGATGAGCCGCGCCGCCCGCGACGCGAACGAGGTGAACCGCCAGATGCGCAATCTTGTCGCGGCCAATATCACCGCGCGGATCGATATGCTGAGCGGTTCGCCGCGCCTGTATGGCGCGAAACGCTATGCCGCGCTGGGGGCCTGAACTGGCACGGTAATTGCTTGGGTTGTTCTGTCACAGTCACCGACAGGATTGACCCGAATGAGTGGACCCCCGATTGAAGCCGTCTCCGGCACCGGCACAGCGATCCGCGCCGATATCGCCCGCGCCGCGCAGCGCACCGGAGAGGATTTCGAATTCCTGCTGGCACAGGCCCGCATCGAATCCTCGATGAACCCCGATGCAAAGGCCGCTACCTCCAGCGCGGCGGGTCTTTTCCAGTTTACCAATGCAACATGGCTGGGCACGCTGGAACGCCACGGCGCAAAGCACGGCTATGGCTGGGCCAGTGCGGCCATTTCGGACGGGCGCATCACCGACAAGGCGATGGCGGAACGGATCATGGGCCTGCGTTACGATCCCGCCGCATCGGCCCTGATGGCGGGGGAGCTCGCTGGCGATAACCGGATCGAAATGGCGCGCACGCTGGGCCGCCAGCCCGACGCGGCAGAGCTTTATCTCGCGCATTTCCTCGGCAGCGGCGATGCCGCGCGCTTTCTGAACGCGCTGTCCCGCGATCCCGATGCGTCGGCTACGGCGCTGCTGCCTGCCGCCAGCGCAGCCAATCGCGGCATATTCCGGCACCCATCGGGCGCGGAGCGCAGCCTTGGCGAAGTGATGGCCGTGATCGAAGCGAAGGTACAGGGCGCCATGAATGGCGCGGGCGAGTTCGTTTCGCCATTGCCCCACCGGCCCGCTCAGCCGGGGCCCGGCCTGCCTGTTCCGGGGGCCCTGCCGGTCGCCGCGCGGATCGCGGGCGGGCAATCCATGACCGCCAGGCTGCAGTCGATCTTCGGCGACACCGGCCAATCCACTCCGCCCGCCGTCAAGGCAGCCTATGCGCGGTTTGAAAGGTTCGGCCTGTGACGCCCGTCCCAACCGCGAAACGAGCCGCAGATCTCAGCGCGATGGCACTCCCGGCCGGGATCATCGCACTGATGCTGCTGATGATCGTGCCGGTACCGGCCATGCTGCTGGATGTGTCCTTTGTTCTTAATATCGCGCTGTCGGTGGCGATCCTGATGGCCGCGATGAACGCGCAAAAGCCGCTGGATTTCTCGTCCTTTCCCTCGGTCCTGCTGTTCGCGACCTTGCTTCGGCTGGCGCTGAATGTCGCTTCCACCCGCGTGGTACTGGTACATGGCCATGAAGGGGGTGCTGCGGCGGGCCATGTGATCGAGGCGTTCGGCGCATTTGTGATCGGCGGCAATTTCGCGGTCGGAATTTTCGTTTTCCTGATCCTGATGATCATCAACATGGTAGTGGTGACGAAGGGTGCAGGGCGCGTGTCCGAAGTGTCGGCGCGTTTCACCCTCGATGCCTTGCCGGGCAAGCAAATGGCGATCGATGCCGATCTGGCTGCCGGCATTCTGACCGCCGATGAAGCCAAGGCCCGGCGCCGCGAAGTGGCAACGGAGGCGGACTTCTACGGCTCGATGGATGGTGCGTCGAAATTCGTGAAGGGCGATGCGATCGCGGCGCTGCTGATCCTGGCGGTGAACATCATTGCGGGGCTGTGCCTTGGCATGATTACCCACGGCCTGTCCGCGGCCGAAGCGGCCGAGACCTATATGCAGCTCGCCATCGGTGATGCTCTGGTCGCGCAAGTGCCCTCGTTGCTGCTGTCGATCGCGGCAGCGGTGATCGTCACCCGCGTATCCGACGCGCGCGATCTGGCAGGGCAGATCGGCGGGCAATTTGCCGATCCGCGCAGCTGGCTGCCGGTGGGCGTGGTGCTGGCTGCCGTGGGGATGATCCCCGCCATGCCGCAGTCGATCTTCCTGCCCGCAGCGACAGGGGCGTTCTGGCTGGCGCATAGGCTGAAGAAACGCGCCGCACGGCCTGCAACGGTCGCGGCCATATCAGCGCCCGTCGATCCGCATCGCATCGATCTGGATCAGGTGACCGACATGGCGCTCGTCAGCATAGAGTTTGGCTATGGTCTCGTCCCCTTGGTGGATGAGAAAAAGGGCTCGCCATTGCTGGCCCGCATCACTGGCGTGCGCAAGCAATTGTCGCGCAATTTCGGCTTCGTTGTCCCGCAATTCCGGCTGCGCGATGCGCTGGACATGGCGCCCTATGACTATCGCATCATGTTGGGCGGGGTAATGCTGGGCGGCGCGGCGGTGCAGCCGGGCCGTGTGCTGGCCATCGATACGGGAGAGGCCAGCCGCAATCATCACCTGAAGGGGGATGAAACCCGCGACCCCAGCTTCAATTGCCCTGCCTTGTGGATAGACAAGGGCAACCGCGACCATGCCACGGCAGCCGGTTTTCTCGTCGTCGATCCGGGCACGGTCATCGCCACCCATCTGAACCAGTTACTGGGAGAGCGGGCGCATGATTTGCTGGGGCCGGACGAGGTGCGCGACCTGATCGAGGCGACCAAGGCCCATTCGGCCAGCCTGATCGAGACCATCCATCCGCAGCCGCTGTCTCTGGCCGCCGTGACCCGCGTGCTGCGCAGCCTGCTGGAGGATGGCATCGCGATCACCCATCCGGTGCCGATCTTCGCAAGTCTCTCGCGTGTGGTGCAGGTGACCCAGGATCACGAGGCATTAGTCGACCGCGTGCGCAGCGATCTGGGCGCGACCATTGTGGGGCGGATCTGCCCGCCGACCCGATCGCTGCCCGTGGTCACACTGGATGGCGGGCTGGAAAGCGCGATCCTGCAGGGGCTGCGCGATCCGGTGACAGGCTGGCCGGTGATCGAGCCCGATCTGGCAACTACCATTGCCCGCCGCGTGAAGCAGATCGTGGACGAGCGCGGGCCTGCGGCCATTCCACCAGCGCTGGTGGTTCAGCCCCAATCGCGGCGCGCCATCGCATCGCTGGTTCGCCAGCGGACCCCTGAAGTCATCGTAATCTCGATTGGCGAACTGCCTGCCAGCCAGCCCATCGAAGTGATCGAGGTGATCGGTGCCAGCGCCCCGATTGCAGCAGCCGACAATATGGAGATGGCGGCATGATGCATAACCAGACGGCATTTGGCAGGACGCGGCAGACCGCCCGCAATGCCTATTCCGGCAGCGCGGAGGAACGGATCAGGGACTTTATGCCCATGGTCAAAAGGCTGGCATGGCATGCCCATGGCAGCGGAAGGCCCGGCATAGAGATCGAGGATCTGATCCAGGTCGGGCTGATGGCGCTGGCTGAATGTGCGCAGCGTCATCGGGGGCGGTCCGAAATGGGCGAGGGGGAGCAGGGGAGCGAGCACGCCTTTGCCGCCTATGCCAAGATGCGCGTGCGCGGTGCGATGTTCGACCTGATCCGGCGAGAGGCACCCACGACCCGAACCGCCGCCCGTAAACGGCGCGAGATCGAAGCGGCGGCGCATCGGCTGGCACAGCAACTGGGACGCAATCCCAGCGATGGCGAACTGGCAGCGGCGATGGAAGTGAACCCGCGCGAAATATCGTCGCTGCGCGCGTTTAGCGAGCCTTTGCGGTTTGATCCGATCGACCGGTGCTACTCCGACAGCAACGCTGCCTTTGCCGGTGACACCCCCGATGGCTTGTCTGCCATGCAAGATGCGGAGCAGGGCGCCTTACTGGCCGCCGCGATCGCCGCCTTGCCCGAAAGGTTGCAGATGATCACCCAGCTTTACTTTGTAGAGGAATTGAATCTGGCAGAGATCGCGGCCGTGCTGGGGGTCAGCATACCGCGCGTCCACCAGTTGAAAGCGCAGGCGCTCGACAGGCTGCGGGCGACGATGACGGCCAGCGATCCGGGACCGGAAGAGGCCTGCTGATGCTGTTGAACGAAACGTCCGTTCAATGCGAACGCGCTTTACGTCGAGCTTGCCGTCGGGGGGAAAGGAACGCCGTGATAAACCCGACGCCCCATGAAAAATGCATGATAGGGGCTGCGACCACACCGGCCAGCGCGCAACGGGCGCGTAGCTTGCGATAGATGTGCAATGTCGCGACCACGACACAAGTCATGTAAAGAACCGGCAAGACCAGAAACCACGGCGAGAATAGTGACAACACCATGCACAAGCCCACCGATAGAACCGTAAGGGGCGGCAGAAGTTGGCGAAGCCGCAGCCCGTTGCGATGCTTCATAAGATTGCGCGCCCGACCTGCCCCATAGGCAAAATACTGAGTGGCCAAAGCCTTGGGCGTAGCGCGGGGTAAATAGGTGATTGTGGAATCGCTGCTGAACCAGATTTTCCCACCCGCCGCGCACAGCCGCACGTCAAACTCGGCATCTTCGTTCGTTGCAAAGCTTTCGTCATAACCGCCGATGGTGGCGAAATAATGCCGGTCGAACAGAGCATGATGGCCATGATCGACAAAGCGGGAATCGCCGCCGACCCGATGAATGGCACCACCTGTACCGATGACGCTGTTCGACACCATGCCGACTGCACGTTGAAAACAGGTCTGGCCTTCCGCTTTCAGCCGGGTGACCACGCTTTGTGCACCTGATGTAACAGCCGCACCGAGCAGATTTTCCACGAAGTCTTCGGGGTATAACGAATGCGCATCAGCTCTGATGAAATAGCGCGTATCGTGATCGATTTCTGCCACAGCAAGGTTGATGCCCGATGATTGCAACCGATCGGCATTGTGGATCAGTCGGACCCTTTCGTCTTTACGCGCAAATGACCGGACCAGATCACAGGTCGCGTCACTGCTGCCGCCGTCGACAACGATGATTTCATTGCAGCATCCGAGCGACTGATTGGCGAGCGATTCCAACGTTGCCCATATATATGCCTCTTCATTCAGGGTCGGAATGACGATTGCGACCAGCGCCGATTGTGTTTCGGTCGCAAAGTCGAAGGCGGCATTACCCATGGCGCAACCGCATATATTTCACCGTCCCAATGGAAGGGTGGGATAGGGTGAGAGGTGCGAAGTTCTTGCGTTTCAAAGCCACGTCAAGCGACCTCCGTGACAATCGAAAAATCGAACGGCATCAGTATGCTGCCCTTGCAACAAGACCGCGCTTGCCCCCTTTGCGCCATCTCAAATCAATAAAAGCAGCTAAAGCTATAGTGACTTAATACAGTTTTATCCATGTTGGTTTCAAACGTTTATCGCACTGCAGCAACTATCAGTCTGAAAAATCATCATCAAATCTTGAAATTTCCCCCGACATGGAGGGTCTGGCGGCTATCGGGCCTGTGTCTAAAGAAACGTCAGGATCGGGGCTCACAAGGGCGATGGTGGCACGTGGGTTGCAACATTGAAATGCAATATGCACACGTAAACGTGCGACTGCCGGACTATCTGGCCGCCGCGCGGAATTGCGTAAAACTGGGTGTCAGATAGATGGGTCATTTTCCGGGCCTGATCCGATAAACGCTCTGCCATGGCAACGGTGCGAATTACGCATAACGCAATGTGTACCCGGTCACTTGAGAATACTGCAAGTGATAATCAGGCTCGGTCCACGCGAACTTCCCACTCAAACGGGTTATACAGCCCGGTGTCTGCAGGCGTATGCTTTTTATAATGTGCCAATCTTCTGGAACGATGTATTTTCCCGGGGGATTTCTAACATCTTCGAGGTTTCAAATTGTCAGGGCATGACGGCGTGATCAGGAAATGCTGCAAATTGGACTCTTGATTCTTTGACTTGATCTTATCTATTGAAAATTTCAGCATTTTTTTGGGAAACGTAAGTCTCATTCCCCTCTTCGGTTGCGTTGAGGTGCACACTCGGGTTAGGCCACTCGCATATGGGATTTTCGCAGAACGAAAATCTCGTGCGATGATCGGCAAAGTGCGCAGACTTGAACCCGCGCCAATAATTCTTAAATTTTGAAGAGAATTGAAACGAGTGACTCGTTTTCGTGATCACCAAGCCATGGAACAACAAGATAAAACTGCCGAAAGGCCCGAAGATAGACCGATCGAAGAGCATTTTTTCGAGCGGTCGATTGCGTTCAACCTTCGCCGCAGTTTCAACAAAGTCACCGATGAAGTCGATTCCGCCCTGTCGGACTTTGCACTTAGCTCGCACCAGTTCGGTGTGATGACGACAATCTATTTCGGGCGCGCCTCTACTCCCAGCGAAGTGGCGCGGCTGCGGTTCCAGAACGGAGCGGCGATTACCTATACGCTTGACCGCTTGGAGCAGCGCGGCTTGTTGAAACGCACGCGTTCGCGCGATGACAAGCGGGTCATCACGCTGGTCCTTACCGATGAGGGGCGGGAACTGACGCGGCAATGCATGGCAATTGCCGTCGATGTGCAGAACCGCATGGCGGAGGGCCTGTCGCCGGAAGAGCGCGAATTGCTGTTCGATATGCTGCGCCGCGTTTGCGAGAACTAGGCGCCTAGAACCATGTGCGGATGCCGATTACCAAGGCGCCCGTCGACGCGTCCCCTCCCGATGCATGGGTGAAACGCTTGGTATCTCCGAATTTCCAACTGAAATCATACCCGATATAGGGCGCAAATTCAGGCGCGATCCGGTAACGCAAGCGCAGCCCCGCCTCTATCCCCGTCACTCCCGATCCAAGCTGCTGTTCGGGAATGTCCTGAGCAGAAAGCGCCAGTTCCGTCCGAGGCTGGAGGATCAGGTCTTGCGTGATCTTCTGGTCGTATTCAGCTTCGATCCGAGCCGTCAGTTCCCCCTTGTCGGACAGGAAGAGCGCGGCATCGGTTTCGATATTATAGGGCGCAAGTCCCTGCACGCCAAGCACACCATGGGTGCGTCCGCCCGATTGCAGATCCTGTTTTATACCGGCCTGCACATCGAACCACGGCCCGATGGCATGCGACCACAGAGCCTGTATCTCGGCATCCTCTATGTCGCCTTGGAAAGGGCTTTCGCCTTCCGACTTAATTGTCAGCCGGTCGAGATCGCTGCCATAAAAGCCCTGAATATCCCAAAGATAGCCATCCTCATCGCCCAGACGCGCTTCCAGCCTTTCTGCCAGAAACTGGCCAAAGCGCATGCCGCCGTTTTCGCGGTAAAATTCGGTGCGGCTGTCGCGCATTGCATCTGAACCCCAGATCGTATCGGCGGCCCGCACGGGCCCTGAAAAGGCTGCTGGCGGGGTAGCGGTTGGGCAGGGCTGGCGTTTCGGACTGCACCGCGTCGCCTCGCATGGCGTGCCCCATCGCCGCATGGTCTATCCGGGAATGGTCCATCGGCGCGTGATCATGCTCCGGCGGATCTTCCGCGACGGTATCAGGCTGGGATTCCGGCGACATCTGGTGACCGGAATGATCGCCATGCATGTCATGCGATTGCGCGATGGCTTGCGCGGGCAAGCCTGCAACGAGCAGGAGAAGAAAGCGCTTCATCGCGCGCCATCCAGCGGACGCACGGTGACAACCTGAAACATTCCCGAATGCATGTGATACAGTAAATGGCAGTGAAAGGCCCAATCACCCGGCTCGTTCGCAGTCAGGTCGAAAGTGGCCGTGCCGCCCGGTTGCACGATAAGCGTGTGCTTCAGCGGTTGATGCGCATCGTCTGCGCCGTTTACCAGCTCGAAGAAATGGCCGTGAAGATGGATCGGATGCGCCATCATCGTATCGTTGACCAGCTTCACGCGCACCCGCTCGTCGAAAGCGAACCGTATGGGATGGTCGCTGACGGCATTCAGCTTCTGCCCGTCGAAGGACCACATATAGCGTTCCATATTGCCGGTCAGATGGATTTCCATCTGCCGCTCGGGCGGGCGGACCGGATTGGGCCGCAAGGCTTTCAGATCGGTATAGCGCAGCACGCGGTGACCGGTTTTGTCGAGGCCGAGGCCGGGAAAATCCATCCGGTCCATCGGCATGGGCGCGATCATATCGACCCCCGCGCCGACATTGACCGTTTCGGGGACCGCAGATTTGTCGCGCATCGAATGATCCATGTCGGCGTGTTCCGCCATCATGCCCATGTCAGCCATGGTCAGTGTCACCGGTTCGCGCAGGGCAGGGGGCTCTGTCCGGTGGCCTGCCATGCTGGTCAGGCTGGCGATGCCCATTCCCGAACGGTCGATCGCCTCTGCCACGATGACATGCGCGCCCGCCTTGGGACTGACGATCACATCATAGGTTTCCGCGACGCCGATCTGGAACTCGTCAATTGCAACGGGCGCGACGTCCTGCCCGTCGGCCTGAACGACGGTCATCTCGGTGCCCGGGATCCGGATGTTGAAGAAAGTCATCGCGCTGCCGTTGATGATGCGCAGGCGCACGCGCTCTCCTGCCTGAAAAAGCAGTTCCAGATCGTCCGCCGGGCCGTGGCCGTTGATCAGATAGGCATATTCCGCGCCGGTAACATCCGAAATGTCGCGCGGATTCATGCGCATGCGGCCCCATGTCAACCGATCCCCCAAAGTCATGCCGCCTTCGTTCAGCGTCATCATCTGGCGGTTGTAATAATGCTCGCCCACTTTCAGATTGCGCATGATCGTATGTGGGTGATGCGGCGTGAATTCGGACAGGATCAATACGAATTCGCGGTCGTATTCATGCGGATCCGCAGCCGCGGGGTCGATGATAAGCGGGCCATAATGGCCAATCTGTTCCTGCAATCCGGAATGGCTGTGCCACCAATAGGTGCCCGCCTGCCGCACTGGAAAGCGATAGGTAAAGCTGTCGCGCGGGCCGATGCCGGGGAAGCTGACGCCGGGCACACCATCGAACTGGAAGGGGACGAGCATGCCGTGCCAGTGGATCGAGCTATCCTCGTCCAGACGGTTGGCGACATTGATCGTCACATCCTGCCCTTCGCGCAGCCGGATCAGCGGGCCGGGGATCGTGCCATTCACGGCCACCGCATGGCCGCTGCGTCCGCCCGTTGTGAAATGGGCGCGATCGATGGAAAGATCGATCACCTCGCCCGAGAGTGTTCCGAAACCTTTGGCCGCATTGTGCAGGCCCTGTCCCGCACCCCATGCGGGCAAGGGGAGGGTGCTGGCCCCGATGGCGGTCAGACCGCCGCGCAGCGCCGTGCGCCGGTCGAAGCTGGCGATTGCCTTGCGGGATGGTGGTGTTGGCGATGTGCTCACGCTTTACTCCTCCTCGCCTCATCTATATACCCCTTAGGGGTATCTCAAGAGGCAATTGGCGGGCGTGCAATGGGCGAGGCAAAGAAGCGCAAGATCAACCGGCTGAACCGCATCGCCGGTCAGGTGCAAGGCCTTGCCCGCATGGTCGAGGAGGATCGCTATTGCATCGATATACTGACGCAGCTTCAGGCCGTCCGCTCCGCGCTTGCCAAGGCGGAGAGCGAGATTTTGAAGGACCACGCGGCCTGCTGTGTGGCCGAAGCTATCGCATCGGGTGACGCGACAGAGCAAAAAGCCAAGTTCAACGAGCTGGTGGAACTGATGGAACGTCAACGCCGCTAGGCCCTAGCGGGTGGATCAGCGCCAGATCGATCAGCGATTGTCCGAAACGAAACGATCGCTGCGCGGCAGGCGGGGCAAGGCGCGCCCGAAACGGTCGGTCGGCATCAGTGGCTCTCCCTTCGCAGGATCATAGCCGAGAAAGCGTACCACCGCCTCGTGCAAAGGCTGGTCGAAACGCAGGCCCGCATTGCGTTCGTCATGCCAGACGACGACGCCCGACATGCGGATATTCCCGTCCTTCAGGTGCACGCGATCGCCATCGATGACGCGGTTCAGCGGCACTTCGATCATGCAGCCCGAGATCGATACATTGTAAAGAACCGCCATGAAATGACGGCCATCGATACGGCATTCGACCGGCCGGTCAGAGTTGAGGCGTTCGTGCTCTCGGCGCGACATCTTGTGGTCCCATAGTGTTTCGCTCCGCAATTCTAGCAAGTTGGGGTTAAGAACAGGTTCCCGTCTGCGAAATCGAGCACACTTGCGGGGCGCCCGGGAATGTCGCTAACGCCGGGGGGAGGAAAGAAGTGGACAGGGCGAGGCGGGGCGGATCATGGCAGCGGAGGAGCGCACGAACCTGTTTATCTGGTCGGTCCGCGTATTGGGTCCGCTGTGCGCATTGCTCGTCTGGATCGGCCTTTCGGGCGCGCAAGGTTTGCCTGAAGATGCACGTTTTGTGGCTGCTATTGCGACATTGATGGCGCTTTGGTGGATGACAGAGGCCATTCCGCTGGCCGCGACCGCGCTTTTACCGATCGTCCTTTTGCCCGTTTTCACTCCGCTGACCGTGGCCGAGGCTACGGCCCCCTATGCCAGTCCGATCGTCTTTCTTTTCCTTGGCGGATTTCTGATCGCCATTGCGCTGGAAAAATGGAACCTGCACCGCCGTGTCGCGCTGCTTACCTTGCGTCTGGTCGGCACGCGCCCGCGCCAGATCGTGCTTGGCATGATGCTGGCAACCGGTTTCCTGTCGATGTGGGTATCGAACACCGCCACCACGCTGATGATGTTGCCCATCGGCATATCGGTTATCGCGCTGGTCGCGGATGATAATGGCCACAGCGTTGAAGACACGGACAGCATTCACCTTTTCGGCCTTTGCATGATGCTGGCGATCGCATGGTCGGCCAGTATGGGCGGGCTGGGCACATTACTGGGCAGCCCGCCCAATGCGATTATAGCGGGTTACGCGGCGACCGAACTGGGCATCCGGATCGGATTCGTCGACTGGATGGTGATCGGCGTGCCGACCGCCTTTGCCTTTATCCTGATCGGCTGGTTCCTGATGACGCGCCTGCTTTATCGCTTTGACATTGGGGAAATCTCGGGCGGCAAGGCGATGATCGACCATCAATATGCCAGCCTTGGCCCGGTCAGTCAGGGCGAGAAAATGGTCCTGGGCGTATTCTGTTGCGCTGCACTTCTGTGGATTGCGCCGGGCATACTGGCGGGGCTGGTCGATCTGCCTGCCTGCATGAGCGCGCTGGACGACGCGGCGATTGCCATTGCAGCAGGAGTGGCCCTGTTCATCCTTCCCGCGCGGGGCAATTCGGAAATGGTGCTGACATGGAAGGACGCGGAGGAAGGCCTGCCGTGGGGCGTGTTGCTGTTGTTCGGCGGCGGGCTCAGCCTTGCGATGGGGGTCGCGGCGACGGGGCTGGACGGCTGGCTGGGATCGCTGGTCGCCGGACTGGCCGCATTACCCGCTTTGCTGCTGGTTGCCGCGGTTGTCGCACTGGTCATTTTCCTGACCGAAGTGACGAGCAATACGGCAACGGCGGCAACCTTCATCCCCATTCTGGGTGCGGTGGCGCTGGGTATGAATGCCGATCCGATGTCATTGCTGGTGCCGGCGGCTTTCGCGGCGACCTGCGCCTTTATGCTGCCCGTCGGTACTCCGCCCAATGCCATCGTGTTCAGCACCGGCCGCGTTTCGATCGCCGAGATGGCACGCGGCGGTTTCGTGCTGAACCTGGTCGGCGTGCTGCTGATCACGCTGTTCTGCTATTGGCTGGGCGGACTGGCCATGGGCATCCGCTTTTAGCCAGACCGGGGGCGATCACTGCGGGATCGGGCGGAAATCGGCATGCTGCAGCGTCATCATATAGGCGGCGAGGTGGTCGATATCCTCTGGCGCGATTTCGAAGTTCATGTCCTGCGGGAAATTATGCGAATTATCGAGCCACGGAACCAGCGTTTCCTGCGTGACGCCTGGCCGGTTCACCACCGCTTCGAAACGCGGTGATTGCGGATTGGGCGAAAGGCCGGTCAATTCGACGGCATGGCACGATGCGCACCGGGTGACTGCAAACTCGTGCCCCAGCGCAACCGGATCATCAGCCGTTCGGGCATCGGCTTCCGCTATCGGCGAACACGCGGCAGTCGTCATTCCGGCCCACAAGATGGCAAACACAATTCCCGCCTGCGTTCGTTTCGCTGTCGAAGTCATGTCGATTTCCTCCCCTGTAGCAGCGTTCAAATTACCTTTGTGTCAGCATGAGAACGGCGGTGCAAAATTAGACCACGGTAGCGGCGGCGAAGTGCTGCTGCGGGCGGCGTAAAAGTCGTCCACTTTTTCCCTTTTCGCGATGCTGGCGAGGAGGGATGAGGGATTTACACCGTGGAACTTTACCTGAAGGTTCGTCTTGCCTGCGCGGGCGGCATGAGCGCCCGGGCGGCAGCGAAGCATTTCAACATATCGCGCGACACGGTCCGCAAGATGCTGTCGTATTCCGAGCCGCCCGGTTACCGTCGCAGCGCCCCGGTGCGGCGACCGAAGCTGGAAGCGTTCATACCGATCATCGACGGCTGGCTGGATGGGGACCGGTCGGTCCCGCGCAAGCAGCGCCATACGGCGAAGCGTGTGTTCGATCGCCTTCGCGAAGAGCATGGCTTCACCGGAGGCTACACGATCATCAAGGATTACATCCGGGATCGGGATCAGCGCAGCCGGGAGATGTTCGTGCCGCTGGCACACGCACCCGGCCATGGGCAGGCAGATTTTGGAGAAGCTCTGGTCGAGATCGGCGGGGTGGAGCAGAAGGCGCACTTCTTCGTGCTCGATCTGCCGCACAGCGACGCCTGCTACGTACGCGCCTATCCGGCTGCCGTTGCCGAGGCCTGGATGGACGGCCATGTCCACGCCTTTGCGTTCTTCGGCGCGGTGCCGCTGTCGATCGTCTACGACAACGACCGCTGCCTGGTCTCGAAGATCCTGCCTGACGGGACGCGGCTGCGCGCGAGGCTGTTCAGCGCCTTCCTGTCGCACTACCTGATCCGTGATCGTTACGGCCGCCCCGGCAAGGGTAACGATAAGGGCGGCGTTGAAGGCCTTGTCGGCTATTGCCGGCGCAACTTCATGGTGCCGATCCCCCGGTTCCCGACATGGGAGGCGTTCAACCTGTGGCTCGAGGAGCAATGCCGCAAACGGCAGAACGACCGGCTGCGGGGCGAGAGTGAGACGATTGGCGAGAGGCTGCGGCGCGATCTGGCGGCGATGCAGGAACTGCCGGCTTCCCCCTTCGAGGCCTGTGACCAGACCAGCGGCCAGGTCTCATCGCAGGCGCTGGTGCGTTACCGGACCAACGATTACTCGGTGCCGGTGCGCTTCGGCCACCAGGAGGTGTGGATCAGGGGCTATGTCGACGAGGTGGTGATCGGTTGCCGGGGCGAGATCATTGCCCGCCATGTGCGCAGCTACGAGCGCGAGGATGTGATCTTCGATCCGATCCATTACCTTCCCCTGATCGAACAGAAGATCAATGCCCTCGATCAGGCCGCACCATTGCAGGGCTGGGACCTGCCCGAGGTATTTACAACGCTGCGCCGGCTGATGGAGACGCGCATGGGCAAGCATGGCCGGCGCGAATATGTGCAGGTACTGCGCCTGCTGGAGAGCTTCGCTCTGGCCGATCTGCATGGCGCGGTGAAGCAGGCCCTTGATATGGGCGCGATCGGCTTCGATGCGGTGAAGCATCTCCTGTTATGCCGGGTGGAGCGCCGCCCGCCCCGACTGGACATGGCGATCTATCCCTACCTGCCCAGGGCCAGAGTGGAGACAACATCGGCGCGCTCGTACATGCGGCTGTTGACCGGCGGAGCAGCGGCATGAGCAGCCAAGCTCCCGAACTGCTGCTCGCCAGCCACCTCAAGACGCTCAAGCTGCCAACCTTCCTGCGCGAGCATGACAAGCTGGCCCGGCAATGCGCAGCAGAGGGCGTAGATCATGTCCGCTACCTTGCTCGGCTTGTCGAACTGGAACTGATCGACCGGGAACGCCGGATGGTCGAGCGCCGGATCAAGGCCGCGCGGTTCCCGGCCGCCAAGAGCCTCGACAGCTTCGACTTTGCCGCCATTCCGAAGCTCAACAAGATGCAGGTGCTCGAACTGGCGCGTTGTGACTGGATTACCCGTCGCGAGAACGTCATCGCCCTTGGCCCGTCGGGGACCGGCAAGACCCATGTCGCGATCGGTCTTGGCCTGGCGGCCTGCCAGAAGGGCCTGACGGTCGGGTTCATCACTGCTTCCGCGCTGGTCAGCGAGATGATGGAGGCACGCGACGAACGCCGCCTACTGCGCTTACACAAGCAGATGACCGGCTATAAGCTTCTCATCATCGATGAGCTGGGGTTCGTGCCCCTCTCCAAAACCGGCGCGGAACTGCTGTTCGAGCTGATCTCACAGCGCTACGAACGCGGCTCGACGCTGATCACCAGCAACCTGCCGTTCGACGAATGGACCGAGACGTTCGGTTCCGAGCGCCTGACAGGCGCGCTCCTCGACCGGCTCACCCACCACGTCAGCATCCTCGAGATGAACGGCGAGAGCTATCGCCTGGCCCAGAGCCAGGCACGCAAAGCACGTCCCAACCCCTGACAGAAACGGCAATCCGGGTGTTGGCGACCCCCGCTCGGGCTACGCCCTCCCGGCGCTCGCCAACACCCGGATCAAGTGGCCTGGTTTTGCTCCGCCCAATGGACGACTTTTACGCCGCCGTTGACAGTCAGCAAGCGGCAAGGGTGATTTCCTATACTTCCCTGCCTGTTTTCATCGTGCGACTTCGGGGGCGCTCCGCTTCAGCCAAGGGGAATCCCCGATTGGGGCGGCAGGCCGGGAATCGTACAATGCAGCCACGGTCGGACGATGCATCGTCCAGATGGGAAACGCCGATTTCCCGCCATGGTAATTGCACCCCAGTCGGACGATGCCTGTCCGGCGCTGGGGCGCCAAAGCTGAACGCGATCGGATATGGCGGATGCCGGTCCGGTCTCGTTTGCCCCCGCTTCCTGATCCCGCCCGTCCTAGCCCGGAAGCGGGGGCCTTCACGCCCATGGCGACCGGCCTGTCGGTTCCGCGTTGACGATGGATCGGGTTTGGGCCGGAAAGCTCTGGTATGTGGCTTCGATCCTTCCGACCCCCGGCTCCAATGTCAGGCGTGACAGTCCGGTGATATGGGGAATTGCGCCCAGAAACTATGGGATTTGCCCTGAGATGCGGCGGTTTACGGTCAATTGCGGACCGCCAAGATTAACCGGCTGGACAGCGATCATGATCGGAAACAATATATCGGGGCGGGCCATCGAAACTCTCAGGGTAAACCCTGATGTGCCGATCATGCCGCATATTGGATGATGGGGGGCATGTTTTCTGTCGCAAACTTCGACTGGCTGACTTGGGGGATGCGGTGATGAGCAGTCCAATCAGACGGATCGTACTGGCCGACGATCACGAAACGATACGGCTTGGCGTGCGCTCGGCGTTGTCGGTCCATCCGGACTGGCGTGTCGTTGGGGAAGCGTCGAACGGTCGCGACGCGCTGGAGCTGATCCGCTCGTTACAGCCCGATATCGCAGTGCTGGATTATTCGCTGCCGATGATGAACGGGCTGGAACTGACCCGCGCGATCAAAAAGGAGCTTCCGAGAACGGAGATCCTGATCTTCACCATGCATGATCGTGAGGATATTCTGGCCGAAGTCCTGATGGCGGGCGCGCGCGGCTATCTGTTGAAATCGGATGCCAGCAAGCATCTCGTCTCGGCAGTAGAGGCACTGGCGGTAAAGCGCCCCTATTTCTCGGGCAATGTCTCGCAGACCCTGCTCGACCGATTTATCGAAATGGCATCGCGGGATTCAACCGTCACCGCGCTGACCCCGCGCGAGCGTGAGATTGTTCAGCTGATCGCTGAGGGACGGCTCAACAAGGAAATCGCCGCCATTCTCGACCTGTCGATCAAGACGGTCGAAACCCACCGCGCAGCGGCGATGCACAAACTGGACCTCAAAAGTTCAGCCGACCTCGTCCGCTACGCCGTGCGCAACCATATCATTGAACCCTGATCAAACGCTCCGTCATTGCATGAGTGTTTGAGGGCGAAAGCAGTTCTTTTGCCTTGGTTTTCGCAACCCGCGTAACGGCAGTGACAACGGTTCCCCCGTCGAGCGCGCGAATATTGAGCGTGCCGCCCAAAGCCTCCATCCGTTCGCGCATACTGTTCAGGCCGACGCCCTTGCCACACTCGATCGCATTGCGCGCGCGGTAGCCGATGCCGAAATCGCGGATCCGCATGCACATCCATTGCGGATTGCAATACAGGTGGAATTCCGCCCGTTTCGACTGGCTGTGTTTGAAGATGTTCATCAATGCTTCCTGCGCGATCCGCAGCATGGTCATCTGCGTTTCGTCGGGAATATCGGTGCGATAGCCGCGCGATCGAAAGCGGATGTCGATCCCGCAGCGCTCGCCCATCCTCAGGGCGAGCGTTTCGAGGGTCTGCTCGAGACCATAGCGCGCCAGTTCGGGGGGATGCAGCAAATAGCTGACGCAGCGAACCTGCGACTGAAGCCGCGAAATCGCATCATGCGCACTGACCCGTGCGCGGTTCTTCAGCGGCTCGTCATCGCTGTCGATCGTGTTGAGCGCGAATTCCAACTCCAGCAAAAGCTGGGCGGTTACATCGTGCAAGTCGCGGGCGATCTGTCGACGCTCGTCTTCGCGCGCTTCCAAAAGGCGCAGACGGGCATCCTCTGCCGTTCCGTCGTCTACTTTCCCGCTCGTCCTGAATCGCAAGCCGTTGCCGGTTGCGAAGCCCGTATTATTCGAACGCATGTGTGTTCCCCCGAAGCGTTCATGCATTTCCCTCTTCGGAATTCCTGCGAGGCGGGAGTTTTTACCCGAACACTCTGCCAATTCCCGAACAACGAGGTGTTCCATTGCTAAGCCGCAAACATGTCTATTTTAAGACTAGTTAACGCAGTCGATAATCTGGCAGACCTCCAGAAATATTAAATAATATAGGGGGATGGATCGATAGGTTCCGCTATGTGGGTCGCTTTGTCAAACAAAATAGAGTTGCGCGTTAAGAATTTTATGCCACCGGTTACCAGCATGTGATTCACTCTGCCGTTGGCGCACGCACGATCAGGCGGAAACCGACATGGCTGGTTGATGTATCCTCCGGCTGGGCATGGCGTGCGGCGGGGCGGTAACGGCGGCAGTAATTGGGCGCGCACAGATGCGATCCGCCTTTCAGAACGCGCCGTGCGATGCGCACTTCGGGCATGGCCGGGTCATAGCTTTCCTCCAGCGCAGCGCCTCGCGGATTGCGCGGACCGCAGCAGGAACTACCCTTGGTGACCGAATGGCCCGCGGCGAAATAATCGCCCGTCCATTCCCACACATTGCCGATCATGTCGAAAATACCATAACCGTTGGCGTCATAGTTACGGACCGGCGATGTGCGCATAAAACCATCGTCCAGCGTATTTTCGTTCGGAAACGCGCCCTGCCATGTGTTGGCCATGGCTTTGCCGCCCGGCATCAGTTCCTCGCCCCACGCATACTCGGTCCGGTCCAGACCGCCGCGTGCTGCGAATTCCCATTCAGCCTCGGTCGGCAATTCCTTGCCCGCCCATTGGGCATAGGCCTGCACATCGAAGAACGAGACATGGGTAACCGGATGATCCTCCAGCCCCTCGACCGATGTGCCGGAACCCAGTGGCTGGCGCCAGTTGGCATCGGCGCGGTAATCCCACCATTGCGAGAAATCGTGCAGCGATACCGGACGGCCCGGAGGTTGGAAGACCAGCGATGCGGCGTAGAGCATTTCGGGCAGTGCCCCCGGATAATCGGCCGGATCGGGCGCGACTTCGGCGGTGGTGATATGTCCGGTCGCCTCGACAAAAGCAGCGAAATCGCGCGTCGTGACTGGGGTGGGATCGATCCAGAACGGGTCGACCTTAACCTTGTGGGCAGGCTTTTCCTCTTGGTAATGGTCGTCCGAGCCCATCCAAAAGCTTCCGCCTTCCAGATAGATCATTCCATCGGTCAGCGCTTGCGGTTGCGGTGCGGAATTGGCGGCCGTTTGGGCCATAGGGAAAGCTCCTGAGCATTTGCCGGAAATCGGGCCGGTCATTCAAATCTGGCGCGGCGGGCACTCTCGGCCCAACGGACGCCATCTTCCATCAGTAATGTCCGCAATCAATGCTGCGGGTAAACACCTAGAAACGCAATGATACCGTGGTCAGCCCGCGGGTGGAACGCTCGCCCGCCTGAACTTCGCCTTGCAGGTTGATGTGACGGGTCAGTTCGACATTCATGCCGACAAGCAGGGCCCATGGGTGGCTGGCTTCAAGCTCCACGTCATAGCGCAGATTGACCGGATCGCCGTCTTCGAAAAAAGGTCCGGTCGACACTACGCCGCGCACGCGCGTTTGCAGGTCGAAATAATTCGCGCCCATATAGGGGGTGACATAGCTGTCCTCCCCCACCTGAAATCGCGGACCGCCGCGAAAGGCGAAATTGGTCGATTCGACATCCGAACGCTCTTTGGACGAGACCGACAATGTCTTGGCTGCCGAGCCCGATATGAACCAGTCCTCGCTGCCATAGACGAGGATGGTGCCCAATGTGATGGTGGCATTATCGACCTCTGCCTCGAACGGCAGGTTGATTGTGCCGCACGGCTTGGCCGGCCGGCAGAAAGGGGCGGGGACCAGCTCGTCCAGATCGACATCGACGTCGATCTCGTTGACGCCTTTCACCTTGCCGATGGCGATGAACACATTGACGGGCGGGAACAGCCACAGATCGGCCTTGAACCCCGCCATTTCCGTATCGGATTCGATCCGCCGCGTCGTGACAGAGGGGAGGGGGATCAGCGGCACATCCTCGGGCGGGGCGGTGCCCTTGCTGACCGCGACGGACAAGTCCTGCGAATTGAAATTCGTATGGTTTTTCACATACATCGCGCCGATGCCCCAAGGTTCGGGAATGCGATAGCCACGTTCGATCGCGCGCCGTCCGCCAATGGGAAAAAAGCGGTTGTTGGGACGCAGATCGTCCCCATCGACAACCTCCGGTTCCACAGCCTCCGTCGCAGCGGGCGGGCAAGGTGCTTGCGGGCCGGTTTCGCTGGCGTTTTCGGAGCATGCACCGGTGTCACCACCGTCCAATGGTCCGGCCTGTGCGCGCGCCATATGCGGCATCAGGGCAAGGCAGGCACAGGAAAGAGCGAAAATGGCGCGCATCGTCATGTCGGCTCCATGCCAGCCCAAGGACAACGTGCGTATCGGTATTAGCCCGCCCGCGCCGCAAAAGGCGGAATGAACATCTGACGGGCCGGTCCATGGCGCTCCGCAAAGCTCTCAGGGAAAGCCCCGATATCGTCTGCTTACCAGCTGTCCATAGGCTAGCGCATGAGAATTGGCGAAAGGCGGTCGATGCGCTGGCGTCCCGACATATTGTTCCACGCATGCACGATCGGGATCGCCAGTTACGGGGCTGGCGCCCATGCCCAATCGGCCCCGCTTCTGCACGAGATCGAGCGACAGGGCGAGTTTCTGGAACCTTTGCCTGCCCATGATGGCGAGGCTGACAACGGGGTCGACATCGCATCGCTGCCATTTTCCGATCCGGCGTTCGGGACGGGCGGCGGCGCAATCGTTTCCTTGAACAGTGGCCCCGAAACCGGGCCGCGCCCGTGGGTCACCGATCTGGGAGCAGTTTATACCAGCAGCAATTCATGGGCCATCGGCCTGTCGCATCGCATGTCGCTGGGCGACGACCGGCTGCGCCTGACCGCAAAAGCAGGCTATGCCGATGCGCGGATCGATTATTACGGTATCGGCGCGGACGAGGGGGACGGCCGCCAGCCTGTGGCCCTGCGCAGCAAGGATTTCAGCGCGACGGCAGATGCGCAGATGCGCTTTTTCGACCACGGCCTGCTGTCGCATGTCCATGCCGGACCGCGTCTGCGCTATCTCAATTCGCGGAACTCGCCCCGCGATATGGCTAGCCCCTTGCCGCAGCCCCTGATCGGCAATTCAGACAGCGATATCGTTTCGGCAGGGCTGGCCTTTGCATTCCAGACTCGCGACGATCCCTTTGCGCCGGCCAAGGGGGTGGATGTCACCGGCAACTGGATGTTCGGGCTGAAAGGGCTGGGCAGCGATTACAGCCATCGCAAGTTGGAAATCCTGTCGACCGCCTACTTCACCCTGGACGAAGGATCGGTGCTGGCCGTGCGCAAGACGGCCTGCGCAATCAGCGGCGACGCGCCGTTCTATGATTTGTGCCTGTTCGGCGAACATGGCGACCTGCGCGGCTACGAAATCGGGCGATATCGCGACGGGGCCAACTGGGCGCTGCATCTGGAACTGCGGCAGCATCTGTCGGGCAGGCTGGGCGGCGTGGCCTTTGTCGGGGCCGGCGGCATAGCCGACAGCAGCGGCGACATCTGGAAACACAGCCATGTGCTGTCTTCCGCCGGTTTCGGCATGCGCTATGGCATGTCCGACCGGAACAAGGCCAATCTGCGCGCCGATCTGGCGTTCGGACAGGATGGACCTGCGTTTTACCTTGGTATTGGCGAAGCATTCTGATCGCGAAACGGGGAAGCGGCCACCGACAATCGGGGTAAATCCCGATTCGCCTGTCGCATGCGCGATCTATCATTTGCCGTCCGGATGATGGCGCAGAGTTCGCGCAAGGGGTATCGAAATGCTTATGGAAGAAATGCTTACCGAACTGGCGTCGTTCTCGGCCCTGATCCTTGAAGCGATCGTCGCCTTGCTGGTGATGTATGGCGCGCTCGAGGCTGTGTTCAACCTGATCAAGGGCGGTTTTGCCACATTCAGTCATCAGACGCGCCGGATGATCTGGATGCGCTTTGCCCAGTGGATCATCCTTGCGCTGGAATTCGCGCTGGGGGCCGACATCATCCGCACGGCCATCGCGCCGACATGGGACGATGTGGGCAAGCTGGCCGCCATTGCGGCGATCCGCACCTTCCTCAGCTTCTTCCTCGAACGCGATATCGAGGAATTGAAGCCGGAAAAGGAAGGCGCGGAGGAAGGATCAGCCGAATAGGCTGATCCCGAAGATGATATTGGCGGCGGCCGCCATGCCCACCAGCATCAGCCCGATGGAAACGACCAGGCTGATTGAAATGGGATAGGTGCTTTCGCCGTGTACCAGCCCCTCGGCCATCATTGTCTTGCGTGTCCGCCGCAGTTCCTGTGCGAACTGGACATGCCGCCAGATGCCGCCCAGCAGGATCGCGACGCCCAGCAGGATCAGGATCAATCCGAAATTGCGGGGCGAGGGGCTGTTTTCCAGCATGCCGCTTTTGTCGAGGCTGCGAAATGCCTCGTACAAGGTAAAGCCGAAGCCGATCAGCGACAGGGCGGTGCGGATTTCCGACATCATGGTCCGGTCCGCCGACATGCGGGTCCGGTGGATCGACATGCCGGTGCGGCGCATCGACATCTCGGTCCGGTTTTCCGACAAATCGGTCCGGTGGTCCGACATCTGCGTCCGGTGACGCGAGAGGCCGCTGCGGTAATGCGAATAAATCGTCGAGGCTTCGCCCTTCTGATCCTCTGCAATCACGGGAAGATCGGGAACCGGATCGCTGACCGAACGGGGTACCGGCGGGGTGGGCTCACTCATGCAAAGCTACTCCATACTGCACATACGCGCCATTAGCGCCGTGCATACGGGGTCCGGCAATAGGGCCAACCCCCGATCACCCCTGCGGAAATTACGGAGCGTCGGGTCATGGGGCGCGACCCCTAGGGAAAGTCCCGATGGCGCGGCGTTGCAGTGCAGCGCGATAATGCGTCGCAAATCATGAGGGGTCAGGTCGATGACGTTAACGAAAATGCTCTTGCCCGGCGTGGTCGCGGCCATGATGCCGGTTACGGCTTGGGCACAGGATACGGCGGTGGGAGAGGGCACCGTGGTCGCAGGCGACGCCGATATTGCAGAGGCTCCCGCAGCGGCCGGCCCCAATCTCGCCGAACAGCTTGCCAATCCGGTTGCCGATCTGATCTCGGTCCCGTTTCAGGCCAATTACGATTGCTGTTATGGCCCCGACGACGGTGACCGTTTCACGCTGAACATCCAGCCCGTCATCCCCGTTTCGGTCGGAGAGGACTGGAACCTGATCACCCGCACCATCCTGCCCGTCATCAGCGCCAGCGAAACGGTGCAGGGCGCAGGCGGCGACACCGGCCTTGGCGATGTGGTGCAAAGCTTTTTCCTGTCCCCCAAAGAGGCTAGGAACGGTCTGGTCTGGGGTGTCGGTCCGGTTTTCCTGTATCCCACCGGCAAATCCAGCTTCTCGGCCGAGAAATGGGGCGCGGGCCCTACGGTTGTCGTGCTGAAGCAGGGCGGGGGGATGACCTATGGCCTGCTTGCCAACCACATCTGGTCCTTTGCAGGCAAGGATGCCGCATCGGATGTCAGCGCCACCTTTATCCAGCCGTTCATCACCAAGACGCTGCCCGATACGACCAGTTTCGGCCTGAATGTCGAAGCCACGCGCGATTGGGAACGCAAGACGTGGAACGTGCCGATCAACGCGACCGTCAGCCATGTGGTGCGCTTTGGCAAGCAGCCCGTCAGCCTTGCGGTCGGCGGGCGTTACTATGCCGAAAGCCCGTCGGGCGGGGCCGAATGGGGGACGCGCTTCGTCGCCACGCTGCTGTTCCCGAAATAGGGGCACTCAATCGCGGATAGGCGGGTCGGCAGCGGTGCCTCTCAGCAGTTTCCCCGATGGGGGGCATCGCCGCGCAGTCCGATAGTCCTTGCCGAAGTTCCGACCGAACCGGTGCAATAAAGGGAGTGTTCAATGCCGATCGAGCCAAAAATCCCGAGCTTCAAGGAAATAGGCCTGGCCGCAGGCATCGCATGCCTGGTCGCCATGGCCCCCGCAACTGCCAATCAAGCCGCCGCGCAGGATGCCTCTGCTGCCGAAGAGGTCGATCCCATCGATCCGGTGGCCATCGCCGCCCTCGACGAAATGGCGGCCTATCTGCAGACGCTGGTCTCGTTCCGCGTAACATCCGACGCGACGACCGAAGTGGTGCTGGAAGGCGGACAGAAGATCCAGTTCGGCGGCACAATCGATCTGGCCGTGCACCGGCCCAACGCTTTCAAGGTCGTGTCGGCCGCCGATACCCGCACGCGCGAGATGTATTACGATGGCAAGGCCTTTACCATCTATGCCCCGCGCCTTGGCTATTACGCCAGCTTCGATGCGCCGCCGACCATAGGACAGACGCTGGATACCGCGCGTACCAAGTATGATATCGAAGTGCCGCTGGCCGATCTGTTCACTTGGGGAACCGACCAGACGGTGCGCTCACGCGTGCAGGAAGCCATGGTGATCCTGCCCGAGAAGATCGGCGACCGGACATGCATCCATTATGCGTTCCGTCAGGAAATGGTCGACTGGCAGCTTTGGCTGGAAGAGGGTGACAAGCCGCTTCCGTGCAAGATCGTGATTACGTCCAAGGACGATCCATCGATGCCGCAATATGTGTCGGTCCTGCATTGGGACCTGACTACGCCGGTTCCGGCGGAATCGCTGGCCTTTGCCCCGCCCGCCGAAGCGCATCGCATCACCATGGCGGATGTCGAGGCCGTTGTCGGAGAAGAACAATGATTCTGGCCAATTGTATCGCATTGCTGGCGGCGGGCGGCATGGCGCTCGCCCCCGCCAGTGCCATCGAACAGCGTTCGGTAACGGGCGAAAGTTTCGATGCGTCGCATATCGTGACCGTTGGAGCGACCGAAACCGCATCGATATTTGCACTACAACAGCGTACGCGTCAGGCGAATGCGGGCAATCGCAAGGCTCCGTCGCGCGCCAAGCCGCCAGCGCGCAGCACGTCGAAGCCAAGCGTGAACCACAATGGTGACCGGAACCGCAATACGAATACGAGCAATCGTAATCGCAGCAACAACCGTAACACCAATATCAGCGGCAATGACGTCAATATCAATGTGAACAACAGTCACAATGATCATTACAACCATTACGACGATCACCATCACCACGACCATTGGGACGATTGGGACGACGATTGGCATCCGGTCGCGACGGCAGCCGCCATAACGATGACCGCGGCTGTCATCGGCAGCATCGTTGCCAGCATTCCGCCCGATTGCAGCACCGTCATCGTCAACGGGATCAGCTACTCGCAATGCGGGAACACCTGGTATCAGCCGCAATATTACGGCTCGTCGGTGCAATATGTGGTGGTGAACCCGCCGCGCTGATCCGCCCCAATACGACCGGAGAGATTTCATGACCGTGGCACTCGCGCTCAAGCTGATGGTGGTGATCAGCGTAATTCTTATGCTGTTCGCCCTGTCGCTTCGGGCGCGGGTCGCCGATCTGGGCTATATGGTCACCCATTGGCGGCTGGGCCTTGGCGCATTGGTCGCCATGTTCGTGATCGTTCCGGCGGTTGCGGTCGCGATTGCCTATTTCTTCAATCTGAACGCCGCGGTCGAAATTGCGCTGGTCACGATTGCCCTGTCCCCTATTCCGCCGATCCTGCCCAACAAGCAGCTGAAGGCGGGCGGCAGGGCCTGTTACATCACCGGCCTTCTGTTCGGCGCGACCATCGTCTCGATCCTTGTGGCGCCGCTGGGCGTCTATCTGTTTTCGCAGATTTTCGGAATAGAAGCGCAGGTCGGATTTGGCGCCATCGCCATGCCGCTGATCCTGACGATCCTTCTGCCGCTGGTGCTTGGCGTCGCCATCGCGCCCTTGCTGGGCGAGGGGTTATTGCCCAGGGTCAGCAATATCGCCAACAAGCTAGGCGTGATCTTGCTGGCCGTATCGGCCATCGGACTGCTGATCATGATCTTCCCGCGAATGCTGGAAGTCATCGGGCACGGCACGCTGGTCGCTCTGGCAGTGATGGCCGCTGTCGGACTGGCCGCTGGCTATTTCCTTGGCGGGCCCGATGCGGGCGACAGGGCGACACTGGGGCTGGCGACCTCAACCCGCCATCCCGGTGTTGCACTGGCGATTGCAGCGCATGTTTTCCCGGATAACGAGCTTGCACCGGCCGCGATCCTGCTGTCGTTGCTGGTATCGATGGTGGTCTGTGTGCCGTTCATGCGCAAGATCGGCAAGAATCAGGCGGCCAGCGCTGCCTGATGCCTTGCGGATTAAAAGCTGGCTTGCGCGATCACGGCAGGGCCTGACAGGCGATAACGGATACGCCCGTTCCAATTGTCCTTATCGACACCCAAACGGTATTCGACATAGCGATAGGCGACACCTAACGCGACATTATCGGTAATCGAATAGTTCAATCCCGCCTGCGCATTGATCAGCTTGCCATCGTAATCGTCGATGGAGAGCGAAAGATAATCGATCCTGCCATTCGCCTCCAGACGATCGGCCACGCGCCAAGTGCCATAGAGCCCGACCGTCGGTAGCGGCGCCAGCACGCTGCGGCGGCGGGCTTCGGATTGCGCATCCAATTCGCCCGCGCCCACTTCACCCTCGATCGATACGGTAAAGTCGGTGGCATGCACGCCCAGTGCCGCGCCGATTTCCAGATCGGGCTGCTGGACAAAGGAATAGCCGACCGTCAGGCGATAGACATCGCTGTCGAAACCGCTGCGCACGCCGGCATTGACCGGATAGGTCACGTCATCGAATTCGATTTCGCGCTCCAGCGATTTCTCTCCATTCCGCTTCAGCTTGAAGAAATCGAAGCCCACCACGACCTTGCCGAACCGTGAACCGATCGAGACGGCAGGCAGGAAATCCCGATTGTCGAGGTCCAGATCCTTTTCAAGATCGATATCGGTCCCGACCTCATTCGCGGTTTCTGCCGTCACGCGAACATTGGTGTCGACCTTCGGATAATAGGCCTGAACATTGATCCAGTAGTCATTGTCGAGGCTTTGCGCGTGTCCTGTCGGCGCCGCCGCCAGGACGAGTATGCCGCCGCCAATCGCGGCAAGATGGCGAGTGGATTGCATATGCGACATATTTCGCTCCCCGTACTCCGTCGGCGCGGATGATCCGGGCCGATCCGGCGGTCCGTTCCATGGCCCGCTTGGCGGGTCTGACGCGGTTTAACCGCCTGCACCGATGCATCTTATCAGGATTGTCCCTGCCTCGCATCGGGAGAAACCCGCAGCCATGGGATTTAGCGAGGGAACCTGATCTAGCGCGGGGTGCCACCCGACAATTCGATGCGCTGTGCCGACGGCACGATGCTGACCCCGATTTCGCCAAAGCGCTGCAAAAGGGCGATCAGCACTTTCTCCTTGCGCAAATGCCCCAGCGAATAGGATTCCGCCGCCAGATAGCATTTTATCCTTAATTCGAAGCCCGCAGGCGTGAACCCCTCGAACCGCACGGGGCAGGTCGAATGGATGTAATCCTCCTGCGCTTCGACAATGTTGCGCGTCTCCTGCAGCGCCTGAGCGAGCAGCTCCGGCGGCGTATCGTAAGCGAGCAGGAACCGCTGGTCGATCTGGTATCGGTCGCGCAATGTCATATTCTCGATGTTCTGGCTGGCGAGGACATTGTTCGGAATGGTCGTGATTGTGCGGTCATAGGTCTGGATGCGCGTCGAACGCATCCCGATGTCGAGCACTTCGCCTTCGACCCCGTCGACCTTGCAGCGGTCGCCGATGCGCACGGGTTTGTCGGCAAGGATCATCACGCTGCCGACAATATCCTCCACCGCCTTGCGCGCGCCCAGTGCCAGTGCAACACCGCCGATGCCCAATGCCGCCAGTCCCGTGGTCACATCGATGGCGAAAGTGGCCAGAAATGTGCCGATGGCGACCACAATCAGCGCCAGACGGACCAGACGCGTTACAAAATTGGTAAGGCCGATCCACGCAGGCTGGTCCACGCTGCGCAGCCAATGCACCATCCACCGGTTGATCACTCCGGCCAGCCGCCAGGCGAGCCAGATCGCGGCAAAGCCGATCGCCAGCCCCGAATAGCGCGCGATCGCGGTCCGTTCGACCAGGCTGGCGCCTAACGGTTCGGCCAGTCGCTCGACCGCTGCATAAACGCCCATCAGGGTCAAAGGAGGAAAGGCCGCCAGCAGGATCGAGCCGAGCGGACGATGTCCCGTCCGGTCATCCACCCCCAGCTTTCGGCAGATTATCTTGAAACTCAGAACGATGACCGCAAAGGCAGACAGGCCGAGGCCGGTGATCAGAAGCCAGGTCGATAACGGCGCGCCCAAGACCATGGTTGTGCCGACCGCTTCTTCGTCGACCGTTTCCGCCTCTTCTTCATATTCCTCAAGCGCGACCTGATCGACCGTTTCGGCTGCCACTTGCCAGATCGCGGGTCCTTCGTCCGGCTGGGTTCGCCGGATAAGGATGGGCGCATCGCCCTCGTCCAAAGCCAATGTTCCGATTTCCTCAAGATCGGGAGCGAGCCCGTCAGCCAGATTGCCTTCCGGTTCGATCGACAGGCTGATCCGCTGGGTCAACGATCCACGCCGGTCGAGCGCGGCGACGAATGCCCTGATGCGCCGCAGCGATTCTTCCGCCCCCGCATCGGCTCCCTCGATGAAGGGGGCGACATCCTGCGCATTGCTCGACCCCAGCACGTTGAACAGCCCGATCTGCATCGATCGCGGGGACTCCCGCTTGAACGGATCGATCACTTCCTTGTTTTCGGCTTCTCCACTTGATCCATCCGAAGCGTGCAGCGCCGAAGATTCCATGAGGGCCAACGCAAACATCACGCCGATAACGACGAGCATGGCGAAGCGGAAATTTTTGATCGGGAGGGTGAAGGCAGATTTTAGTGTCAAACCGTATCTCCAGCGAGAATGTGGCCCTATTCATAGGGCCCTGTCGCGATCTGCCCATAGGGAAAGCCCGCAAATGAACAGGGGCCTTGGCCCGAGGCGCAGTGCACCTCCAATCACCGGCATGCCGATATTGTTTACGGGACGATCGCAAGGCTCCCCGACACAAAAAAGGGGCCGGTAGACACCGGCCCCTTTCGTTTGTCGATCTTGCGATCTCTGGCTTACATGCCCGAGCCCGGACCGTAGGTGATTTCCACCCGGCGGTTCTGCAGTTCGCGGACACCGTCGGCGGTGGGAACGCGCGGGTTCTCTTCGCCGAAGCCTTCGGTGGTGATCGCCGTATCGGGGATGCTGCGTGCCGTGAGGTACGAGCGCACCGATTCCGCACGACGTTCCGACAGGCCCACGTTGTAGGTCTTCGAGCCCGACGTATCGGTGTAACCGGCCACCATGATCGGCACCGAGTTGCAGTCGGCATAGGAAGCGATGGCGCTGTCCAGGATGCTGGCTGCTTCGGGCGTGATTTCCGACGAATCCCAGTCGAAGAACACGATATAGGGGCCGGTGTTGCACACCACTTCCGGAGCCGGCGGCGGCGGCGGCGGCGGGGGAGGCGGCGGCGGCGGCGGAGGCGGCGGGGGCGGAGCAGGCGACCAGAAATTATAGGTCAGCGAGCCCAGCAGCGAGTGCGAACGGATGCTCGTCTCGATCGCTTCGCCGGTCGGCGCCACGAGGTCGATATTGTCGTGGTTGAAGAAACGGTACTTCAGGCCGACGTCCCAGTTGTCCGACAGCGGAGCGCGGATACCCGCGATCGCCTGCCAGGCAAAGCCGGTGTCCGAATCGTCGATCAGCACAGGCTCTTCGAACTCGCTGCGAGCGACACCGGCACCGCCGCCGATGAAGCCCTGCAGGCCATCGTCGTCGCCAAAGTCGATCAGGCCGTTGACCATGAAGCTCAGCGTGTTGAACTCATGGTTCACTTCGCTGTCGTCATAGCTTTCGCCGAATAGCGTGATGCCGTCGTCGCCGGCGCCCTTGTAGGCCGCTTCGGTTTCGAGGCGGAAGCCGCCGAAATCATAACCGGCCACGACGTCGAAGTCGTAACCATAGTCCCAGTCGAAGGTTGCCTGATCGTCGACGCCATCAACGTCAACATCAGAATCCTCGACAAGCATAGCACCGCCATCGACACCAATGTACCAGGTGTCGTCGCGAGCAAGCGCTGGCGTCGACAGGACCGTCGATGCAAGCGTCAATCCGATAATTGTATTCCTCATGATCTTCCCCCTTCGTCGTGGCGAAGTTTTCCGGCCGGAACGGTGAATTTTGGCCGGGGCGGAAGATAACACCGCGCGTTATGTTTTGCACTCGCATTAAGCCATCTTTAAAATGTTTATAATCAAGGGCTTATCAATATTGCTCTGCCATCTGATCTTTTGTTAAGGTTCACAATTCAGTAATTTTCTTATTGATTGAACTGGATTTCTGGGGCCTAGATTTCGTTGTTGCCGCATCGCAGCACATTCATATGGGCACCCAAAATCAGCCTGCGGGGGAGGGGGAGGGTGAAAGCGCTGACCGGATGGATAGGCAGGCAGATCATCCTCTTCTTGCTGCTGGCGATTGCGATCGCGATATTCCAGTCGGGTGCTTTTGGGCTGCGTTGCACGAATGACTGTCTTGCTGCTGATGTCGATATTCGCTCGGACGCCGACGATATCACCCAGAAATTCTACGCAATTGTCGAACAATCACGCGAGCGGCTGAACAAAAATCTGAAGTCGTTTGGCAATTGGACAGAACACCGCCGTCGCTCGGAACTGAAAGCGCGGGAGGATCGCCTCGACGAAATCGACAGACAAATGCGCGAGAAGCCGGGCATCTTTGATCAGTATCTGCCCGCGCGGGTCGTCGAACGGCAGCGCCTGCGGATCGAACGCACGATTATCGAACAGGAGATTGCCGTCCTTCGGCGGCATATCGAACTCGACGCATTTGAACGGGGAACTGGGATCGAGGCTCCGGCTGAGCAGGCAGTACGCGAGGCCGAGGCATCCTGCGATGTCGCCAGAGAAGCTGTACAAGATTTCAACCGACTCTCCCTGCAAGAGCGTTGGGCGCGTAACCGGATTGGCCGAAACGATGCACAGGTCCTGACCACCAACGCACATCGGATTTGCGCCCAAGCAGTTGAATTGCGAAAGCGTCGAACGACCGCACTTGCCATGGCCGAAACGCTAGACCGGCAAATTGCTTCTGCGCAGCGCAGGCTGCAGGAACAAGAGCGAGCGGCGCGCGAAGCGCTGGAAACCGTACGCGCGCCCGCAAGGCGCGACATGATCGTCGATATCGCAACCAAGGCAGCGCTTGCCCTGATGGCGATAATCGCGATGCCGTTTCTGATCCGCATAGTCCTTTATTTCGTTCTCGCGCCGCTGGCCGCCATGCGCCCTTCGATCCGTATGCCTGCGCTCGGCGGATCGGGGGTGGCAATCCCTTTGCCCGAACCCTCACGTGTTTCTATTCCGGTGCGGCTTGACGCGGGTGAAGAATTGCTGGTGCGACAAGGCTATCTGCAAAGCTCGTCCGCCGCAGGAGTGAAATCCACACGCTGGCTGTTCGATTATCTGCATCCCTTTTCCAGCCTTGCTGCGGGACTGTCGTTTCTAACGCGCATCCGCGGCGCGGGCGAGGCGACGACTGTATCAGCAACCCGTGACGGATTTGCAGAACTTGCGGCGATCGACCTGCCAACGGGCGCAGCCTGTGTGCTACATCCGCGCGCATTGGTCGGCGTGGTGCAGCCTGTCGGGCAACCCATCGCGATCCGCAGCCATTGGCGACTTTTCAGTGTCAATGCATGGCTCACGATGCAATTGCGCTTTTTCTCTTTCCACGGTCCGGGGCGGCTCATCGTAAAAGGCGGACGCGGCATTCGCGTCGAGCGCGCCGAACGAGGCCGCATTTTCGCGCAGGAGCAACTGGTCGGCTTCAGCGCCGACCTGGCCTATTCCGTGACGCGGGCAGAAACATTTGCGCCCTATCTCTTCGGGCTGGAACCGTTGCTGAAGGATAAGGTGGAGGCGGGCAGCGGCATTCTGGTGATCGAAGAAGCGCCCCTGTCCATGCGGGCCGGAAAGGCAGGCAAGGGGCTGGAAGGCATGATCGATGCTGGTTTAAAAGTGTTCGGACTCTAGCCGCGCACCATTTTCCTTAACCGGTCGTCGAAAGCACCAAGCCGGCGACGAAGGCAACGACTGCAAGAACCAAAAGAAATATGGCGACATTGACCGCATACCAGATCTTGTCACCTGGCTTGGGCAGCGTATTGTCGAGAAACTCGTCGATCACTCCGCCTTTATAGATCTGTTCTTGCTGCTCTTCATCGAAGGGCGCCAATAGTGCGGCCGCGCTGACAGCGGATTTGGGAATAGGGTCGAGAAAACGGCAGCCATGGCGGCGCTCGTCGATCCACATAACCTCTGCCGGTTGTTCGCCAACCAGGGGCAAGTCGATCTGGAAGATATCGCCCACCGCCAGCGGCGGATCGGTTTCGAGCAGCAGGCCGGTTTCCGACAAATTGCGGATGGTCGCGGACACGCCAGCCTCACCCGCGATGGCGTTTACGTCCAGCCGCAGCGTCCGGCGCGGTTTCGAACGCCAGCTGCGAAGCGTATCATCGGTATAAAGCCGTGCGACGATCAAAACCGTTCCCCTTTTTTACGGGCGGCAGATATGTCTGCGAGGATTAAGATCGTCCTAAGATCGCACCGCGATGCGATGAATGGTGGCGGATCTCGGTCAGGAACGGGTTGGGCGCGTCCCCGACCGGAAATTCCGTGTCCGGATCAGTTCGTTGGCATTACCACGGCGTCCACCGATCCGCGTGTGACGGCATGGTAAGTCGAACGGGTCTTGCCATATATGCGCCGGGCGATTGACTGGCCCCATTCGTCCTGATCCATCAACGCGGCGAACAGCGGGCGGACGAACTTGGTACGGCCGACACTGGCAAGAAAAGTCTCGGCCACAGGAACGGCAGGATCGTAACGGTTCGACAAGGCGGTTTTAAGCCATGCGAACAGCACCTCATTATTGCCGCTGTCCGACAATCCGAATGCGCGGTCGAGCGCGGCCAGTTGCTCCTTAGGCAATGTAGCCGGAAGCGTCGACAGGAAGCGCAGCCGTTCCGCGGTGTTCCAGCCCTGCCATGCTGCGGCATCGGGCGTGCGCGTTGCGGCATATTCCGCCGCAGCCCTATCGACCGCGACAAAGGCATTCGCATCGGGGAGCAACACATTGTCGGGCAGACCCGGCTCGAAAATCCATTCGCGCAGCTTCAGCCGCTCGCCCAGTTCGGCATCGCCCGCGACTAGGTTCCTTTCCATGTCTTCCAGCATCATTTTCGAGGTGGCGGGCTGGAACGCGTGATTGTCGAACCATTGGCGCAGCCAAACATCGAAACGGTCGCGCCCCGCGATATGTTCGACAGTTCGCAAGAAGGCCGCCCCCTTGTCGTAAACGATTTCGCTGCCCGCGCTTTCCACGCCGTCGGGCTGGTGCAGCGCCGTGCCGGGATCGTCCATGCCGACTTCGGCCAGCACATTCTCGACCGTCGCAAAGCTTAGCGCGGCTTCCTGCGCGGCACGTTCCTTACCGTATATTTCTTCGGTAATGCGGCCTTCGAAATAGGATGTGACGCCTTCGTTCAGCCAGCTGTCGCGCCAGTTGGAGTTGGTCACCAGATTTCCCGACCAGCTATGGGCCAGCTCGTGCGCGACAAGGCCGGTCAGGCTGCGGTCGCCAGCGATGAAAGTGGGAGTGAGGAACGTCATCACCGGATTTTCCATTCCGCCATAGGGAAAGGCGGGGGGAAGCACGATCATGTCATAACGGCCCCAGCGATAGGGGCCGTACAGCTTCTCGGCTGCGGTCACCATGGCCTCGGTATCGACCAGCTCGTTCGCGGCGCGGTCCAGCATGACCGGTTCGGCCCAGACGCCCGTGCGCGGACCGAGTTCGCGAAAGGCGATATCGCCTGCCGCCAGCGCGATCAGATAGGGCGGAACCGGCTTGTCCATTGTAAAGCCGAACACCCGGCGTCCGTCTGCCAGCTCTTCTGGTTCGCTGCCCTTCAGGCCTGACATCACCACGGTGAGAGGCTTGGGCGCAGTGATGCGCGCTTCCCATGTCTGGCGGATACCGGGGCTGTCCTGCGTCGGGATCCAGCTGCGATTGAGGATCGCCTGCCCCTGGCTGAACAGGAAAGGCTGCTTGCGCCCGGCAGTCTGCTCGGGGTTAAGCCATTGCAGTGCTTCAGCATCGGGCGCTGCGCGATAGGTGACGGTGATCCGGCGGGCGTCGCCAATGGCGACGGTGACAGGTTCGCCCAGCTTTTCGTCATGCTCGCCAATCGTAAAGTCGAGCGCTGCGCCATGGGCATCAGTGATGCCCGAAATGCGCAACCCGTCGCTGTCGAGCACGATTTCATCCGCGCCGTCCGCCGCCATGATGTCGAGTGTGGCCGTGCCGAACACGTCCTTCGCATCGAAGTCGAGCGCAAGGTCGAGCGCGACATGCGTCACCCGCGCAATTTCGGGCCGGGCATAGGTGGAAGTATCCTTCGCATCCTCGGTCGTGAGGATGGGAGAGACGGTCGTTTCCGCCGGTGTATCGGCAGTGGAACAGGCGGCAAGGCCAAGAGATAGAGGTGCAATTGCCACAAAAGCGGACGGCGCAAAGCGCATGGGGGGACTCCGATTTCTGAGGGGGAAAATCCGGTTACAAATGCAACCTTACGCTTGTTCCGGTACATTTGTCACCATCCCGGAACCTCGTTCGGGCGGGATAGTCACGCATTCGGGAAATTCCGGTCAGGCCCCCGCTTCCCCCATTCGCTCATGAAAGCTGGTTCTTTTGGCCAATTGGCAGCCCGAACCGCTATGCTAATGTCTGTTTCAATTCAGGACAAAGGCACCGGAGTTTTCGACCAACGAAATCCCGGCACCTGGCTGGATCAGAATCAGTAGCAGCAAAGACCGAAAGTGCATTTTTGGTGACAAGCGTCGTCCCGAATATGGTGTTGGAGCCAGAAGATAAGGCGTCGCCACGCGGGCGCGACGTATCGGCCACAGCTGCGCGCTATGCATGCTACGATGTGTTCGACACGGTGCTGTTTCGGCGCGTACTCGATCCAACCGATGTATTCCGCTTGCTCCACGGCAAGCTGCGGGAACGCTTTCCCGCGCAATTGGCATCGGTGGGAGAGGATGCCTTTGTATCGGCACGCCATCTTGCCGAAGTGCGCGCGCGCGAGGGCCGGCAGGAAACGACATTATCGGAAATCTGGGACGAGATGTCCTGGCTGATCGATGAGGAGCGCGACGAAGCAGCCCGCATCGAGCTGGAGACCGAGCGGGACGTATTGTTCCCCAATGACGAAATTTGCCGCGACATCGCCGCCCGTCGCGCGAAGGGTGATCGGATCGTCTTCATTTCCGACATGTATATGCCCGAATCCTTCCTGCAATCCGTGTTGACTGTGCACGGAATCATGCAGGCGGATGACCGGATTTTCGTCTCCTCGACACATCGCAAAACTAAACATGGCGGAGATTTGTTCCGGCATGTCATCGACGAACTGGGCGGCGAACCCGCCCGTTTCCGCATGACCGGCGATAATCGACATTCAGATTTCCGCATGCCCCGTTCGCTGGGACTAAAGGCAAGGCGTTACACGGGGCATCGCCTTTCAAACTATGAAAAACGTTTGAAGAATATCCCGGGTTTGCGGCAATTCCCGCGCTCCATATTGGTCGGATCTGTGCGCAGCGGCCGCAGCAGGCATGGTCAGCGGTCAAGCAGGCTGGTCACCGATTTTCTGGGTCCGGCATCGCTGTTATGGGCCATTTGGGCCATCAGACGGGCGGAAGAAAGCGGGACCGAGCGCCTGTTCTTTATGGCGCGAGACGGGTTCCTTCCCTGGCTATCCGCCAAAAGCCTGCACGACGCCGGCTTTACCCGCATTGTACCGCGCTATCTCTATGCGTCGCGCTATTCGCTCTATTTTTCGTCCATTCGGGACGTTCAGACGGATTTGCAGTGGATTTTCGATCAAAAGGGCGAACTGAGTTGCGGAAAGCTTTTGCGATATCTGCAACTCGATCCCGCCAAGCTGTGCCCGGAATTGAAAGCTTTCGTAGACCGTTATCCCGAAAATGCACCTCTCGATGACGAGGGGATCGACGAATTTGTGACTGTTTTGGCGAACAGCAGTTGCGGATCACAAGTATCGGACACCGCGGAACAAATGAGGGCAGCCGCGCGCGCCTACTTCCAGCAAGAGGGGCTGATCGACGGCCCGCCATCCGCGATCGTCGATATCGGTTGGCATCTGAACATTCAGTCTGCGCTGCAATCGCTTCTGCCTGAAAGCCCTATGCGGGGCCTTTACCTCTATCTTAGCGAAACGCGGAGAAGCGCTGTCGAGGCAGGGCATGCGGAGGCCATGATAGAGTTGAATGTCGCGCACCCGCGGATCACCTTGCGTCCGTCTCTCTGGCACCATTCGACAGTCGCAGAACATCTCTTCGGCATGGCGCCCGAAGGCACATGCAAAGGGTTCCGCTTTGATGCTGAGGGTGAAGCTGTGCCGGTTTTGCAGGATATGGACGATGCCGAAGTAGACTTCAAACAGGCGATCGGCGACGAAATCCTGCGCTTTGCAAAGGAGTGGGGGCCGCATTTCATGCACGGCTTCACTCGCTCCGAATGCTGTGCAGAGGCGTTCCGCGCGCTTACTGACGAGTATTTCGAGAATCCCACACGGGAATCGCTGCGAAGCATCAAGGACTCAATCCGCAAATCGGAAGAGGCTCTGAACGACGGCACGAGCGCATTGGTCACCGGTTTCCAGCTATCCGATGCGAAACGCGCGATCGATTACATCCGTCGCCGCGACGGCGACAAGGGGACCGCATGGCTCGCGGCAAAGTTCTCGCTGGCACCCCCTCCATTTAACCTTGGGGGCCATTTCATACGCAAGATTCGCCCCTATCTCGGCTGAGGACCACCGGTCACAGCAGGAGCAGGGATAGTGAACAGCGATTCGACGCGCCAGGAAAGCGACAGCATCGGCTCCATTGCGGTGCCTGCCAGCGCCTATTGGGGCGCGCAGACGCAGCGCAGCATCGACAATTTTCCGTTCCCCGCGCGTGAACAAATGCCGCTGGCCATCGTCCATGCCCTTGCAATGGTCAAGCTGGCGGCCGCGCGCGTCAATCGCGCCCATGGCTTGCCCGACGATCTGTCTGACGCCATCGAACAAGCCGCACAGGAAGTGATCGCGGGCAAGCATGACAATCAGTTCCCCCTGGTCATCTGGCAAACGGGCAGCGGCACGCAGACCAATATGAATGTGAACGAGGTGATCGCCGGCCGTGCGAACGAAATCCTGACCGGCCAGCGCGGCGGGAAGGCGCCAGTTCATCCCAACGATCACGTCAACAAAGGCCAGTCGTCGAATGACAGCTTTCCCACTGCGCTTCATGTGGCAGCCGTGTTGGCGACGGAACGGGAGTTGCTGCCCGCACTGGGCCTGCTGACCGATGCGCTCGATACCAAGGCGCAGGAATGGAGTGATATCGTAAAGATCGGCCGGACCCATTTGCAAGATGCGACCCCGTTGACACTGGGGCAGGAGTTTTCCGCCTATGTCCGCCAGCTCAGGGCAGGGCGCGCGCGTATCGAACAGGCGCTGCCCGATCTGCGCGCGCTGGCGCAGGGCGGCACGGCGGTCGGCACCGGCCTGAATGCGCCCACGGGTTTTGCGGCAGACATGGCGCGCGAAATCTCACGCATTGCGGACAGCGAGTTTCGCCCCGCCGACAACAGTTTCGAGGCGCTTTCTTCCAACGATCCTCTGGTGCAAATGTCGGGCAGCCTGTCGACGATTGCCGTATCGCTGACCAAGATCGCAAACGATATACGCTGGCTGGGCTCGGGGCCCCGTTCAGGCCTTGGCGAACTGCAATTGCCCGCGAACGAGCCTGGAAGCTCAATCATGCCGGGAAAGGTCAATCCCACACAGGCCGAGATGCTGACCATGGTGGCCGCGCAAGTCATCGGCAATCATCAGGCGGTAACCGTGGGCGGCATGCAGGGCGCGTTCGAACTGAACGTGTTCAAACCGCTCATCGGCGCGGGTATCTTGCGCTCTATCGATTTGCTGGCCGTCAGCATGACCAGCTTTGCCGAGCGCTGCGTCGAAGGGCTGCAACCTGATCGGGCGCGTATAGCCGATCTGGTGGGCCGCTCGCTGATGCTGGTCACCGCGCTGGCACCCGAAGTCGGTTACGATAATGCGGCCAAGATCGCCAAACACGCTCATGAAACCGGGCAAAGCCTGAAGGAGGCAGCGCTCGAACTGCAACTGGTTGACGGGCGGACCTTCGACCGGATCGTCAGGGCCGAAGATATGATCTGATCCGGTCTGGCGAATCCGGTTGCTCTACACGCGATTCTTCAAGTCATTTCGAATTCGCCATCAGGCCAATTCGAAGCGATAATTGCACCATGCTTTCACTGATCGGATTCGCACTGTTGTGTATCGGCTCGATTTGGGGTGCGACGACGCATATGCCCGTCGCACGCTATATCGGTGCGGCCATCGCGGCATTCGGTCTGTTTCTGGCGTTTTACTGAGGGTTCTGGCGGACAGGGTGGGATTGTGCTTCGCACGCCTACGCTGCGCTGCGGCTCCGAACCCGGAGGCTCCGTCCACCGCACCAGTATCCGCCATCCCACCCGCCCGAGGCGGGCACCGATGGCGGACAGGGTGGGATTCGAACCCACGGTGAGCGTGAACCCACGGCGGTTTTCAAGACCGCTGCCTTAAACCACTCGGCCACCTGTCCTTACGCGAAACGCCGCTAGCGGCTTCTTGCGCGCTTGTCACCTATGTGATTGAACCGTGCGATGCGGCATAGGCGGGCGTCGCTTTGCCGCATCCACCGACAGAGGCAATTCACACGCGCCCAAGCCTATGCCATGAGAGGCGATATGACGATTTTCTCGCGCCTTTTCGCCGGTCTGACCGCCTTTGCCGCATTTGCCCTTGCGCCCGCCGCTTCGGCACAAGTCTATACGCAGGCGGGGTTCGAGGCCTATCTGGCGCAGGTCGCCAACAAGGCCCGCGCCGAGGGGGTTTCGGACCGCGCGATTCGGCAGGGGCTGACCGGCCTGACCATCAATACCCGCGTCGTGGAACTGGACCGGCCGCAGGCACCCGATCCGCCGGGATCGTCCTATCCGCCATTCGCGCCCTATCGCGAACGGCATGTGGATGCCGCGCGCATCAGCGGCGGGCAGCGAACCTATGCCGCCAGCGCATCGCTGATCCCGTCGATCGAACAGCGCTATGGCGTTCCGGGAGAAATCCTGATCGCGATCTGGGGGCATGAAACCAATTACGGCAGCTATACCGGCACGTTCGACACGATCCGGTCGCTGGCGACGCTGGCCTATGAAGGTCGCCGCCGCGACCTGTTCGAAAGCGAGCTGATCGCCGCGCTGAAAATGATCGACCGCGGGGTCACGCGCCAGCAATTGACGGGCAGCTGGGCAGGGGCCATCGGCAATCCGCAATTCCTGCCCAGCGTCTGGCTGCGCGTGGCGCAGGATGGCGACAATAACGGCACGCGCGACATCTGGAACAGCCGTGCCGACACGCTGGCCTCTATCGCAAATTATTTTGTTCAGGCTGGCTGGCGTCGCGGCGAGCCATGGGGCGTGCCCGCCTATGTCCCCGGCAATTTCAACCGTTCGGCCAATGTAAGCCGTTTGAATGCGCCACGGTGCGAGCGCGTGTTCGAACGCCATGGCCAGTGGAAGACCGTGGCCGAATGGAAGGCGCTGGGCATCAGGCCGCAGGGAATGATCGCGGACGACACATTCGCCTTTCTGTTCGAACCCGACGGACCGGGGGCGACGGCCTATCTGCTTACCAGCAACTATCGGGTGATATTGGACTATAACTGTTCCAACTATTACGCGCTTTCGGTAGGTCTGCTGGCAGACGCCATCCATTAGGGCCTGTCAGGGCCCGGGGCGCATGTGCCCGCAGGAGCAGACATGGAAATTCTCTCGGCAAAACGCCTTTCGGGCGTGACGGCGGCATTGACGCTTGCGCTGGTGCCCGCCTTGCCTGCGGCCCAGCAAAAGCCCGCAACCGCCGCTTCGATACAGCATCCCGATCCCGCGAAGCCGCCGATCCAGAATGTGCCCGTCGCGCTGATCATGGATGCCAATGCGGGTGTACCGTTCTATGCCAAGGATGCCGACCGCCGCTTCATCCCCGCATCGCTGACCAAGCTGATGACGGTGTATACCGCGTTCGAATTGCTGGAAGAGGGGCGGTTGACGGCAGGCCAGCGCCTGCCGGTATCGGCCCGAACGGCACGCGAATGGAGCGGGAAGGGCTCCACCATGTATTCGGTGGCCAATACGTCGCTATCGGTCGATACGCTGTTAAAAGCGATCCTCACGGTTTCGGCCAATGACGGCTGTGTGATCCTTGCCGAAGGGGCCGCAGGAAGTGTCGAGGGCTGGACCGCGCTGATGAATGCCAATGCCGAAAAGCTTGGCATGAAGGACAGCCATTTCAACACGCCCAACGGGTGGATGGACGAAGGGCGCACCTATACCAGCGCGCGCGATCTGGCGACGCTGACACGCGCATTGCTGACAGAGCATGGCGACCTCTATCGCCGCTATTTCGCGCTGCCCACATTCAGCTACAACAATATCACCCAGAACAACCGCAACCCGATCCTTGGCTATGTCGAGGGGGCGGACGGGTTGAAGACCGGCTTCACGAACGAGGCGGGCTACGGCTTCGTCGGGTCGGCAGAGCGCGATGGCCGCCGCCTGATCATGGTGCTGGGCGGCGCGGAATCGAGCCGTTTGCGCAAACAGGTGGCGCGCGATTTCATCGAATGGGGCTTTGCCGCCTGGGACGCGCAGACCATTTACGGCAAGGGCCAACCCGTAGGCGAAGTGGCGGTGCAGGGCGGTTCGATGCGCCATGTGCCGGTGGCCGCGGCACAGGCTGTCAATCTCTCCGTCCCCCATGGTGCCAGAACGGACGCGAGTGTTATCATGCGTTATCAGGGGCCGGTCGCCGCACCCATCCGCAAAGGGCAGCGCGTGGGCGAATTGCAGGTTACGCGCGAAGGCGGAGAGATCGCCCGTTTCGATCTGGTCGCCACCGAAGACGTGGCAGAGGCCAATGCACTGCAACGGCTGCGTAACGGCCTGCTGGGAATTTTCGGGTGACCGCAGGGAAAGCCCGCGGCCGGTTCATCGCCTTTGAAGGAGGCGAGGGCGCGGGCAAATCGACGCAGGCGCGTCTGCTGGCCGAGGCATTGCAAGCGCGGGGCCTCGACATTGTCATCACCCGCGAACCGGGCGGCACGGCGGGGGCAGAAGCATTGCGCGCCCTGCTGCTCGATCCCGCCTATGACTGGGGTCCCAAATCAGAAGCGTTGTTGTTTGCCGCCGCGCGCAGCGACCATGTCGAACATCTGATCGAGCCTGCGCTGGCGGCAGGCAAATGGGTCATCTGCGACCGCTTCGTGGATTCCAGTCGCGCCTATCAGGGCGGGGCAGGCGGTATTGGCGATGCCGATGTGCTGACGCTCCACCGGATTGGCAGCGGCGGATTGCTGCCCGATCTGACCATTCTGATCGAATTGCATGCCGGTGAAGCCGCCCTTCGCGCGCGCGCGCGCGACGGCGATGCGGCGGACCGGATCGGCGGAAAGCATGCAGATTACCATTCGGCGGTGCGCGACCGCTTTGCCTTGCTGGCAGACCAATCGCCCGACCGCTTCGCGCGGATCGCCGGCACTGGCAGCGCGCAGGATGTGCACGCGCGGATCATGGCGGCGCTGACACCCCTGCTGGATGCGCCATGACGGTCCTGATCGGACATGATGAGGCCTGGGCCAGCTGGCGTTCGGCCATGCAGGGGCAGCGTATGCATCATGCATGGCTGCTGGCGGGCGGGCGCGGTCTGGGCAAGGCGGGGTTCGCACTTGCGGCGGCAGCGGAGCTGGTGGCCGAAGAGGGCGTGCCCCAGCCCGAAGCGCTGGCGCATCCCGATATCATGCTGCTGGAACGTCCACCGGCGACCAGCGACGACGAAAAGAAGCGTGAGGAAGGCAAGCCCTTCAACCGCAAGCGGAACATCAGCGTCGACCAGATCCGTGCGATGCAGCGGCGCCTGACGACACGGCCGACCTTGGGTGCACGACGCGCGATCATCATCGATTCCGCCGACGATCTTGAAAAATCGGCCGTCAACGCCTTGCTGAAAAGCCTTGAGGAGCCCCCAGCAGGCTGTTTTTTCCTGCTGGTCGCGCACCGCCCGGGCGGCTTGCTGCCGACCGTGCGTTCGCGCTGTCGCCAGCTGCGGTTCCATGCGTTGAGCGACGAACGGCTGGCGCAGGTTCTTGCCGAACAGAAACCCGATGCACCCGCTGAATTGCGACAGGCGGCGATCGATGCGGCACAGGGCTCCCCCGGTGCGGCGCTGGCGTTTATCGAGGACGAACTGGCGCCAATTGCGCGCGAATTGCGCGCCATCATGCGTCAGGGTGATCCCGATTTTACGCGTCGCGGTGCGCTCGCGGCAGCCATTGGTGCGCGGCCCGACCGCGAACGGCTGCTCGCCAGCGTCAGGTTGGCGCGCGAGATTTGTGCCGAACAGGCACGGCATGCCCCGCGAGCGCATCAGATGCGGCTGATCGACACGCATGACCGGCTGGTCCGGCTTGGGGCGGAAATACCCTATGCGAATTTCGATCCCGGACTGACCGTGGTCGAAATTGGCGGGTTGCTGGCAGGGGCTGCGGCACCTAAGGGTTAGCGCAAATCACGGGCCTCGCATAGCGCGTGGCCGATCAAGCCAATCCAGTTCAGAAAGTCAGGGGCCTGATGGCCGATCCTTATTATATCACCACCGCCATCCATTATCCGAATGGCAAGCCGCATATCGGCCACGCTTATGAAACCATTGCCGCCGATGTGATCGCCCGGTTCCAGCGGGCATCGGGGCGCGAGGTGCGGTTCCAGACCGGCACCGACGAGCATGGCCTGAAGATGGCGCAAAAGGCACGCGAACTCGGGGTTTCCCCCCGTGATCTTTGTGATGAAATGTCAGCGCATTTCAGAAATTTGTTCGACCTTCTTGAAATCGAGTACGACAACTTCATCCGGACTACGGAAGACCGCCATCACGCGGCCACGCAGGCTCTGTGGAAGGCGATGGAGGCCAATGGCGACCTTTATCTCGACCGTTACGAAGGATGGTATTCGATCCGGGACGAGGCCTATTACGACGAGAGCGAACTGACCGAAGGCGAGGGGGGTGAAAAGCTGTCCCCGCAAGGGACGCCCGTCGAATGGACAGTCGAGGAAAGCTGGTTCTTCCGCCTGTCAAAATATGCCGAGCCGCTGCTGGCGCTCTATCGCGACAATCCCGAGTTTATCCAGCCCGACAGCCGACGGAACGAGGTTATGCGTTTCGTCGAGGGCGGTTTGCGCGACCTTTCGGTATCGCGCACCAGTTTCGACTGGGGCGTGAAAGTGCCGGGTGCCGACGATCACGTGATGTATGTGTGGGTGGACGCGCTGACGAACTATCTCACCGGTCTCGGTTATCCCGACAAGACTGACGATTTTGCCAAGTTCTGGCCCGCCGATTTGCACTTGATCGGTAAGGATATCGTGCGGTTTCATGCGGTTTACTGGCCCGCATTCCTGATGAGCGCTGGCTTGCCCGTGCCCCGGCAGGTTTTCGGCCATGGCTTCCTGCTCAATCGCGGGCAAAAGGAATCCAAGTCGCTGGGCAATGTCACCGATCCGGTGGGGCTGGTCGAACAGTTCGGTGTCGATCCGCTGCGTTATTTCCTGATGCGCGAAATCGCCTTTGGTCAGGACGGCAGCTATTCTCCCGACGCCATCGTCACACGGTCGAATGCGGAACTTGCCAATAGTTTCGGCAATCTGGCGCAGCGCACTTTGTCCATGATTTTCAAAAATCTGGATGGAGAACTTACAGCGGGATTGCCGGAAGACGCAGCCGACGCGGAATTGATGTCCGCCGTCGCGGATGCGGTCAGCGGGCTGCGCGCCGGATTCGCCAAATTGGCATTCAGCGAGGGGCTGGAGGCATGGATGCGCGGTGTCTTTGCGTGCAACGCCTATGTCGATGAAATGGCGCCCTGGGCGCTGCGCAAAAGCGATCCGGAGCGGATGAAGGCCGTGCTCAACGTGCTGTTCCGCTGCGTGCGCGATCTGGCGATTGCGGTGCGTCCGGTGGTGCCGGGTTCGATCGACCGCCTGCTCGACCAGATGGGGATTGCCGGTGACACGCGCGATTATGCCGCGCTGGGCGATGCCGGCTGGTTCGCGGCGCTGATCGCCAGCGGGTTCAAGGTCGACAAGCCAACGGGCGTGTTCCCGCGCCTCGAAATGCCTGAGACCGAGGGCGCGGCGTAATGCTGATCGATTCCCACTGCCATCTCAATTACAAGGGGTTGATCGAACGCCAGGGCGACGTGCTGGACACCGCCCGTGCGCGCGGGATCGGCGGATTCCTCAACATCTCCACGCGGCAGAGCGAATGGGGCGATGTCGTCGGCACCGCAGAGCGGGAAAGCGACGTGTGGGCCAGCATCGGCATTCACCCACACGAGGCTGACCAGCACAAGGATCTGGGCTATGCCGAGCTTCTCGCCGCCAGCGAGCATGAGCGGGTGATTGCCATCGGTGAGACCGGTCTCGATTATTACTACGACCATTCCGACCGCGATGCGCAGCGCGATCTGTTCCGGATGCACATCGCCGTGTCACGTAAAATGGGACTGCCGCTGATCATCCATACCCGCGATGCTGAGGATGACACGCTGGCCATCTTGCGTGAGGAGATGGGGAAGGGGGGCTTTCCCGCACTGATCCATTGCTTCACCGCGTCGGACGCCTTTGGAAAGGCCGTGCTGGAACTGGGGCTTACGATCTCGATTTCGGGCATCGTAACATTCAAGAATGCCAAAGATCTGCAGGACACCGTACGCGAAATTCCCGCTGATCGCCTGCTGGTCGAAACCGACGCACCGTTCCTTGCTCCGGTCCCACATCGCGGCAAGACATGCGAACCCGCTTTCGTGGCCGATACGGCGCAATTCGTGGCCGATCTGCGAGGCGAGGAACTGTCCGCGCTGACAGATAGTACGACGGCGAATTTCCGGCGCCTGTTTACCAAGGCGGCCTTGTGAAGCTGACGATTTTGGGTTCGGGCACGTCGACCGGAGTTCCACGCGTCGGCAATGATTGGGGCGACTGCGATCCGGGCGAACCGCGCAACCGCCGCAGCCGTGTCTCGATCTGCATCGAGAACGACGAAGGCCAGCGGATACTGGTCGATACCTCTCCCGATTTGCGTCAGCAGATGCTGTCGAACGGCATCGACAAGATCGACGCCGTGTTCTGGACGCATGACCATGCGGATCACTGTCACGGGATCGACGATCTGCGGGTGTTGAGATACGGGCGTGGCGGGCCGATCGCCGGTTTTGCGAGTGAGGTGACGGTACAGCGGTTACGGCGACGGTTCGATTATGTATTTTCGGGACAATTCGGTTATCCGACGATTGTAAATCTTGAACCTCTGAACAGGCTCAAGATGATTTGCGGTCTGTCGGTCGGATGGTGCGAGATGCCACACGGGCCGGTAAAGAGCACAGCGTTTCGATTCGAAAGTACCAATAGTTCAATTGTTTATGCTACGGATTTCAGTGAGATTACTCATGATATGGTCTCGCTGATGCGTGGATGCGATTTGCTGGTGGTGGACTGCCTGCGTCGTGAACCGCATCCAACCCATGCGCATCTTGGCATGGCGCTGGAACTGTCGAACGCAGTCGGTGCGGACCGGACGATCCTTACGCATCTCGACAAAAGCATGGATTATCGCACGCTCTGCAATGAAGTGCCGCCACATGTCGAAGTTGGATATGACGGGATGGAGGTCGAACTTTGAGCACGCTGGCAATCGTTTCGCTGATCAGCTTGCTGGGCTGGCTCGTCCTGATGATCGCAAGCTGGCGCAGCCATCAGGTAAGCAAGTCGGCGACCATCAAGATGGTACTGATCTGGATCGGTATTTTTCTGGGCGCAACGCTCGTGATGGGGCTGATCACTTCGTAGCGCTCCGCATTTATTTTACATAATATAGATTATCATTCTTTTGGATTTTTGCCATGAGCCAGCAGACTGCCCCTATTGACCGTCTCCTCGCCATCATGGCGCAATTGCGCAATCCCGATGGCGGATGCGAATGGGATCTGGCGCAGGATTTCGCCTCGATCGCACCCTATACGATCGAGGAAGCCTATGAGGTCGCCGATGCCATCGCACGCGACGATCTGGCGGAATTGAAGGACGAGCTTGGCGATCTGCTTCTTCAGGTCGTCTTCCACGCCCGCATGGCCGAAGAACGCGGCGCATTCGATTTTAACGATGTCGCAGCCGGAATTGCCGACAAGATGGAACGCCGGCATCCGCATATCTTCACCGGCAACGAACCCAATGAAACGCAAGCCGTGCGCGCCAATTGGGAACGGTTGAAAGCCGATGAGCGCGCCGCCAAGGCCCAGACCGGCGCTTTGGACGGTGTAGCGCTGGCCTTGCCCGCCTTGTTACGGGCGGAAAAGCTGCAAAAGCGCGCCGCGCGCGTCGGTTTCGATTGGCCCGATCAACTCGGCGCCGCCGCCAAATTGCATGAGGAAATCGACGAGTTTACAAAAGCCTCCACCGAAGCGGAGCGGCTTGAAGAGGCCGGCGACATGCTTTTTGCCGCGGTGAACTGGCTGCGGAAGAGCGGAATTCCTGCCGAAGACGCCCTGCGGGCCGCCAATGCGAAATTCGAACGCCGTTTCGCCGGAATGGAGGCCATGGCGAAACAGGACGGACAGGACTTTGCAGCGCTGGATCTGAGCGATCAGGACTCGCTTTGGAACCGCGTGAAGCAAGGTGAAAAGGCGCCGCGCGACTAAGTTCCGCCCATTGCCACAAAGCGGCCGAATTCGCGGTCGTCGATGCGAACCGTCAGGCGGATCTGCGGTTCCTCCCCCTCGATCTCGTCGCTGACCTCTTCCTCACCCAGCACCTCGCCATGGGCGTGCAGCCATGCGATCCGCCGGCCGTCGCGACTGGGCAATACAATATCATGGACCCGCGCGTCGCGTGTCAGGATTGCGGCGATGGCCCGTTCCAGTGCCTCTGTTCCGAAACCCATCAATGCCGAAATGGGCACGACCGGTTCGTCGGACCTTTCCGCCTGCTCGGCAAGTTCCTCGCGGCGATCGTCGGGAATCGCATCCCATTTGTTCCATGCCTCGATCACAGGAATGCGCAGCGCGCCCTCCTCGTCCGTATTGATGTCGAGGTCTGCCAGAATTTGCACCACTTCGGATTTCTGCCCGTCGGCCATCGCGCTCGACATGTCGCGCACATGCACGATGATGTCCGCGCCGGTCACTTCTTCCAGCGTTGCGCGAAAGGCGGCGACAAGCTGTGTCGGCAGGTCCGAGATAAAGCCCACCGTATCCGACAGGATCGCCTTTTCGACACCCGGCAGGCCGATCGCCCGCATCGTCGGGTCAAGCGTGGCGAACAGCAAGTCCTCGGCCATGACCTCGGCACCGGTCAGCCGGTTGAACAATGTCGACTTGCCCGCGTTGGTATAGCCGACCAGCGCGACAACGGGCCATGGCGCCCTTCCCCGCCGCGCCCGATGCAGCGCGCGGGTCCGGCGAACCTGTTCCAGCTCGCGGCGCAGTCGCGCCATGCGGTCGCGGATCATCCGGCGGTCAGCCTCGATCTGCGTCTCGCCCGGACCGCCAAGGAAGCCGAAACCGCCGCGTTGGCGTTCAAGGTGGGTCCAACTGCGCACCAGACGGCCCGCCTGATAATCCAGATGGGCCAGTTCGACTTGCAGCCGCCCTTCCGCCGTGGCGGCACGTTCGCCGAAAATCTCGAGGATCAGGCCGGTGCGGTCGATCACCTTGCGTTTCAGAGCGTCTTCCAGATTGCGCTGCTGAATGGCCGAAAGCGCGCCGTCGACGATGACAAGCTCGGCTTCCTCCATTTCGCAGGCGGCGCGGATATTCTCGATTTGGCCCGAGCCGAACAGGGTGCCCGGGCGCACTTCGCGCACGGGGATGACAAAGCTGTCGACGACCTCGATCCCGATGGCGAGCGCAAGGCCCCTGCCCTCCTCCAACCGCGCGTCGGGGTCGAGCAGGTTCTCCTTGCGAATATCGGGCAGGACGACAAGGGCGCGCGCACCGCGCGTCACCTCGCCGCTTACGTCGTCATTTCCGAAAATATCCTCGCCCAATGCGTACCTCGCCTTAACGGCGTTCTCCGTTACTCGTCGCCAGCCCAGTCGCCGCTAAGGTCGACATGGGTAATCGGCTGAACGGTGGAGATAGCATGCTTATAGGCAAGCTGCACATAACCTTCGCGTTCCAAAAGCATGCAGAAGAGATCATAGGCAGCGATCCGTCCCTGCAGCATCACGCCATTGATCAGGAACATGGTCACTTGCGCACCCGCATCGCGGACCGATGACAGGAACACGTCCTGCAACATGCGCTTGCCCTTGGCTTCCTCGCTGAACTCGAAAATCGCGGCATCGACGGGCTGCGTCGGCATGATCGTGCTGATCGCATGTTTGTAAACCAGTTGAGTCTGACCGTCGCGGCGCAGCAGGATCGAGAAATTGTCGAACCATGTCACGATGCCTTGCAGCTTCACGCCCTTGACCAGAAACATGGTAACCGGTGTCTTCTGCTTACGCAGATGATTGAGGAAAATGTCCTGCAGGTTCTGCCCCTTGCCAGCAGCCGTCTTTCCGGCAGGCGCCTTGGCGGCCGTCTTGGCAGGTGCCTTGCGCGTAACGGTTTTCTTGGGTGTCGCTTCGGCTTCGGCGGCTTCTTCTGCCATGCTTTTCGTCGTCGGCTCTTCCGCTTTGGTACGGATGCTGAGCGTTTTTCCGGCCATTATTGGTCTCCTGTTGTTGGCGCGCGGGCCGAGGGAAGGCCCGTGGCGTTCTGGTGCCTGCGATGCACCGATACCCGGCGTCATATCACGCCAAAGGCAAAGCTCCTACTAATTGCTGCAGTGCAGCAGCGCAATGTTTAGCATGTATCAGCAGGTAATTATCGGGAAATGTAACGAATTCAGTCCGTTTCATCACGCTTCTCCGAAAGGCCAAGCGTCTTGAGCTTGCGATGCAAAGCCGATCTCTCCATCCCGATGAATGATGCTGTGCGCGAGATATTGCCCGAAAAACGCCGAATCTGGACGCGCAGATATTCCCGCTCGAACTGTTCGCGTGCTTCGCGAAGGGGAATGCCCATCATAGCCGTAATGCCCGCGCTGTCGCCGGTTGGCTCCTGCGTAATCTCTCCTGGCAGCATATCCGCCTCAATCGTCGACAGCCGTTCGCGCGGGGCAAGGATCAGCGTGCGTTCCACCACATTTCGCAACTGACGAACATTGCCGGGCCATTCATAGCCTTGCAAAACGGCCACTGCCTCGTCGCTGACTTCGGGCGGGGAATAGCCCTGACTTCGGGCGTATCGGGCGAAGAAATGATTGGCCAGTACGGGAATATCGCCACGCCTTTCAGCAAGGCCGGGCACACTGACGGGCACGACGTTCAGCCGGTAATACAGATCCTCGCGGAAACGGCGGTCTGCAATCGCCTCGGCCAGATCCTGCGAACTGGACGAGGCAACCCTGACATCGACGCGAATCTGCCGGTTACCGCCGACGCGGACGAAGGCCTGATCGGTCAGCACGCGCAGGATGCGCGCCTGCGTCGATTCGGGCATATCCGCCACTTCGTCGAGGTAAAGCGTCCCGCCATCGGCCATTTCCAGCAGCCCCGCACGGACCAGACGACCGCCCGATTCTTCGCCGAACAGCTCTTGTTCGAAACGTTCGGGCGTAATGCGCGCCGAATTGACGGTGACAAACGGCTTTTCCGCCCGCGGGCTCCAGTGATGGAGCAGGCGCGCGGCCATTTCCTTGCCCGCACCAGCCGGACCTGTGATCAGCACGCGGCTGCCGGTATTGGCAACGCGTTTCAATGTGGCGCGCACTGTGTTAATTGCGGCGGAATTGCCGTTGAATTCTTCGAAGCCCGCGCCGCCGTCATTGCGCAATTGCGCGTTTTCACGGCGCAAACGCTCGGTCTCGGTCGCGCGTTCCACCATCAGCAGCAGGCGTTCCGCCTCGAACGGCTTTTCGATGAAATCGACCGCGCCGCGGCTGATGGCCGAGACTGCCGTGTCGATATTGCCGTGGCCAGAGAACACGATCACCGGCAGATCGGGTTCGCGCTGTTTGATCGCATCGAGCACTTCGAGCCCGTCCATGGGCGAGCCGTGCAGCCAAACGTCCAGCAGGACCAGCGACGGCCTGCGCTCGTCAATCGCGTTCAACGCCGCAATGCTGTCGCCCGCGGTCCGGCATTCGTAACCCTCGTCCGAAAGCACGCCCGCGACCAGTTCGCGGATATCGCGTTCATCGTCGACGATCAGAATATCGAGTGCCATCAGAACCAGTCCTGCCTTCCTTGCATCAATTCCGTCATTCCGCGGCCTGCCTGCCGCCATCGCCTGCCGCGTTTTCTTCCGACAGCGGATCGCGTGCGAAACGCATACGCACGGTCGTTCCGCCCTTCGCGGCAGGTTCGAACCCGATATGCCCACCATGTTCGCCCAGAATTTTCTGGACGATGGCAAGGCCGAGGCCGGTGCCCTTCTCGCGCGTGGTCATATAGGGTTCGACGATGCGGTCGCCCTGCTGCGGCAGGCCGCTGCCATTATCGGTGACGGTGATCGTCACCCCGTCCTTGTCGGGCTGCATCGCCACTTCGATCTGGCCGCGATAATCGTCGCCTTCGGCCAATCGGCGCGCCTCAATCGCCTCGGCCGCGTTTTTCAGCACATTGGTCATCGCCTGCCCCACCTGATGGCGGTCGCAATCGATACCCGTGTCCCCTTCCCCCGCGCGGAAACGATAGGTGATTTCGGGATGGCCGACTTCCTGCAGGAACATCGATTGCCGGACGAGGTCCGAGATGTCCTCGCGTCGGAAGCTGGGCTTGGGCATGCGGGCAAAGCTGGAAAACTCGTCGACCATTTTTCTAAGGTCGCCGACCTGCCGGATGATCGTCTGCGTCAGCTCGTCGAACAACTCGCCATCGGTTTCGATCTGGCGGCGGTACCGGCGGTTGAGCCGTTCGGTCGCCAGTTGGATCGGGGTGAGCGGGTTCTTGATTTCATGCGCGATCCGCCGCGCCACATCGGACCAGGCCGCGCGCCGCTGGTCGAGCAACTGGCGAGTGATATCCTCAAACGTCAAAACATGGCCGTGCGTCGTGCGCGCGCGCTTTACGGCCAGAGTGCGCATGTCCCCGCCGCGCGGTATCTGCGCGATGCCGCTCGCCTTGCCTTCCTCTACCAAAGCGGCAAGCGTCGGGGCGACGGCAGAGAGGCTTTGCCCGACCGGCGCCTCGTCGTCCTCCCCCACCAGCAGGGTCTGCGCCGATCCGTTGATCAGCAATATCTTACCCTCGGTATCGATCGAGACGATGCCAGCCGTGGCCGAATCCAGTACTGCCTCGATAAAGGCACGCCGTTCATGCAATTGCTCGTTCGCCGACAGAAGTGCCGCGGTCTGCCGCTCGATCTGCGCGGTCATGCGATTGAACGCACGGTTCAGCAGGCCGATTTCATCGGATCCCGTGCGCCCGCTCACCCGGCTGGAAAAATTGCCCGCCCCCACATCGCGCGCGGCATCAACCAGCTCTGCCAGGGGCCCGACCTGCCGGTCGGCAAAGCGCAGAGCGAACCACACGGCCAGCCCGACCAGCGCCAGCGACACGACCAGCAGCGCGATGTTGAACTGCAATTGCAGCGACCGGACATTGTCGGTCAGCACATCGTAATTGGCGAGCACGCTTTGCGCACGCTGCCACTGGCTGAAAGCCAGCGGATCGGATTCGCGCGAGGTATAAAGATAGATACCGGCATCGAGGTCGAGCGGGGCCACCGCTTCGATCTTTTCGGCCACTGCCGTGACCTCAACGCGCGAACCGGCTGACAGCTTGGCAAACACTTCTGAGTGGATGCTCGCCGGGCCGAAATCGCTTTCGGGATCGACGATAGCGGCAGTGCGCACATTGCCGTCCTTGCCCACTTCCAGAATGGCCGAGCTGTCGAATTCGCGTACGATCACCTGCCGCGTATAGGCCTCGGCAAACTCGGGGCTCGTGATCGCGGCGCGGTCGAGGTAGAACCGGATGTCGTCCGCCATCGCGATGGTCTTGTCGCCGATGTCGCGGAAATTCTCGGCATAATAGCCGCGCGCCAGCTCGTTCGCATCCTCCAGCAAGCCGCGCGAACGGTCGGAAAACCAGAATTCGACGCCTGACTGGAACAGGAAGGATGCGAATACCACGACCAGCAGCGTCGGAACCGCCGCCAGCAGAGAAAAAAAGAACACAAGCCGCACATGCATGCGCCCCGTCGATCCCGTCAGCCGCTGGGCCCGTCGCAGCGCCAGCCGCCTTCCGATCAGCACCATCAGCCCCATGCCGGGCACCAGCGTTACCACCAGCAATGTCGTGGTGGTGGCCGTCGGCAGCAATGCATCCTGCGAAGCGCCATCCAGTGTCATCCAGCCGAACACGACCGTGACCGCAATCGCGATCACGCAGGCGATTTCCAATATCGCAAAGCCGTTCGACCGGTGCCAGACGATCCCGATCCGGCGCATCAGACGCTGCCAGTCGCGGCCGGCACTGTTGGCAACGCCGTTGGCGGATGTCGCGATCGCTTCATCCGCAGCCTGTGCGCCACCCTGAAGTGGGGCTTCAAAGGAATCGGCGGGGAAAGGGCGGTCGGAACTCATCGTTGCGCGAATACAACAGCGCTGTTGCTCAAACTCAAGAGCAGACTGGCACGCAGGGGATAAATCTGGCCGGAATTGCGATCAGCCGCTGCATACGGATGATATGCGCCCCGATCAGCCGCGCGTGCGGGGGGTAAACCGGTCCGGATCGATATCAAGCTCGTCCAGACGTTTGCGCAAAGTGTTGCGGTTGATCCCCAACATTCGTGCGGCACGCAGCTGGTTGCCGCCCGTGGTGTCGAGCATATGGGTCAGCAACGGTTTTTCGAAAGCAGCAATCGCCTTGGCATAAATCTGGCCCGGCTCGGGCGCATTGGCAGCCAGCCAGCGATGCAGCGCATTGTCGAGATCGTTGATGCCGCCGCTCTCGGCCATGATTGCGCCCGATGGCGGCGGGGCAGTCGCGGCCTCGTCGGCCAGCAAAGCCTGAACCGCATTGCGGTCGACAATCTCCTCACGTGCCAGCAAGGCAAGGCGATAGACGAAATTCTTCAGTTCGCGCACATTGCCGCGCCATGGCTGCGCCCGTAAAAGCGCCGCGCCATCCTTGCTGAGATTGCGGCGCGGCAGCCCGTCGCGCGCGGCTTGTGCCAGAAAATGGCTGGCCAGCGCATCGACATCGTCGCCCCGTTCACGCAGCGGGGGAAGCTGGATCGGCACGACATTCAGGCGATAGAAAAGATCCTCGCGAAAGCGCCCGGTTTCGATGAGAGGCGCCAGATCCTTGTTCGTCGCGGCCACAATGCGCGCATCGATTGGCACTTCCTCGCGCCCGCCGACGCGCAGGATGGTGCCCGATTGCAACGCCCGCAACAGTCGGGTCTGCGCCTGCATCGGCATATCGCCGATTTCGTCGAGGAACAAAGTGCCCCCGCGCGCCTGCTCGAACTTGCCGATATGGCGCGCAAAGGCTCCTGTGAACGCGCCTTTTTCATGGCCGAACAATTCGGATTCAATCAGGTCGGCGGGTATCGCCGCCGTATTCACGGCCACGAAAGGCCCGCGCGAACGCTGGCCCAGCTTGTGGATCGCCTCGGCCACCAGTTCCTTGCCCGTGCCCGATTCGCCCAGGATCAGCACGGTCAGATCGTTGCGCAAAACGCGGGTGATCATGCGATAGACCGCTTGCATCGCATTGGACCGGCCGACCAGCGGAAGCGCGGGATCGCCCTCTCCCTCCAGCGGCTTTGCCTCTGCCTCGGCATTGCCGATCGCGGCGGTGACCGCGCGGACAAGTTCGTCGAGATCGAAAGGCTTGGGGAAATATTCGAACGCACCCGTGTCGCTGGCGCGCACCGCCGTATCCAGCGTATTTTGCGCCGACACGACGATCACCGGCAGGTTGGGCTGCCGTGCGCGCACTTCGTCCAAAGTGCCGATGCCGTCGCCATCTTTCAGCACGACATCGGTCACCAGCGCCGAATAATTCTCGCACGCCAGCAGCCGGTCCCGCTCTGCAATCGTATCACAGCGGACGACTTTCAGCCCCTCATCCTCCAGCGCCGTGGTGATCACGACCGCAATGGAGATATCGTCTTCGACCAGAAGAACCGGCGCGCTCATGCTTCGCTATCCTCGCGCCTGGTTTCCACCATGGGCAGGCGGATGCGGAAATGCGTCAGGCCGCGCAGTTCGTCCCGCTCGTGATTGATGCGCCCGTTCATGTCGCGCACCAGCTTGCGCACCAGCGCAAGGCCCAACCCCTGCCCCTGTTTCTTGGAGGAAACGAAGGGCTCGAAAATATGGTCGCGCAGTTCCGGATCGACACCGGGGCCATTGTCGGTCACGCATATCTCGATCGGCAGGCGGATCGGCTGGGCATGACCTGCCTGCCGCAGCATGATGCCACTGGCGAAACGGGTGCGCAGCGTGACTTCGGGGCAGTCCTCTCCGGCGCAAGCCTCCGCCGCGTTGGTCAACAGGTTCAGCAGCACCTGCAGCAGCGAATCCGAATTGACCAGCACCATGGGAAGCGACGGATCGAATTCCTCGCGTATGCGCACATTGGCATGCCCGCCTGCTTCCAGAACGGCGCTGGCGCGGCGGATCGCGACATGCAGGTTTACGGGTGTTGCGGGCGCTGCGGAACGGCTCGACAGGGTTTGCATCTGATCGATCAGCGCAGCGATACGGTCAACCTCGTCCGCGATCAGATTGGTCAGTGCACGGTCCGATGCCTTGGCTTTGCGCCCCAAAAGCTGCGCCGCCCCGCGGATACCGGCCAGCGGGTTCTTGATCTCGTGCGCAAGGATCTCAGGGGCGCGCAGCCCCGCTTCCTCATGCGTATTGATGCCCGATTCCTCGAACCCCTCAACTTCTGCCGATTCGATCAGGGTCAGCGTCTGCCAACCCTCCCAGCCCGCGACCGGAGAAACGATGACATGCAGACGGCGGGCGCTGGATTTGCCGATGCGGGCCGCCATATCGCGTGCATTGATCTGTACATCGCTATCGTCCAGCATCGCCATCAGCCGCGGTTCACCGAAATCAACGACCGATTTCAATGACTTACCGATCAGCCTTCGCGCACTTTGTCCCAACAGCTGCTCACCCGCGCCATTGACGGCAGCGATGCGCTGGCCGGGGCGCAGCATGACGACGGCATAGGGCAGGCTGGCGATCAGACGCGCGTGATCGGGCGACGGGCGAACGGCCTCTCCGATCGTGCCGGCAAGCGTCACGCCGCGGCAGCCTTCGGGCTATCTTCGAACAAAGGCAGATAGAACTCGCGCAGAGCTGCCAGCACCTTGTCCGCATCATCGATGAAATTGACCATATTGCGGAATTCGGCCGAACCTTTCAGCCCCTTGGTGTACCAGCCGAGGTGCTTGCGCGCCATTTTGACGCCGGTTTCGGCACCATAATGGTCCAGCATGGCGCGATAATGTTCGGTGACCAACGCATATTGTTCCGCCAATGACGGATCGGGGCGCACATCGCGCCCTTCCAGCCAGTCCATGACCTGACCGAGCAACCAGGGGCGGCCATAGGCACCGCGACCGATCATCAACCCGTCGGCCCCGCTCTGTTCCAGCGCGGTGGCGGTATCGTCGATCCCGCAAATGTCGCCATTGACGATAACGGGGATCGATACGGCGTCCTTCACCTTGCGCACAAAGGCCCAATCGGCGCTGCCCTTGTACATCTGGTTGCGCGTGCGTCCGTGGACGGTGACCATGGCCGCCCCCAGATCCTGTGCAATACGCGCCAGTTCGGGCGCGTTGAGCGAAGCGTGATCCCACCCCATGCGCATCTTCACCGTGACCGGCACCGAAACCGATTTGATCGTTTCGCTCATCAGCTTTGTCGCCAGCGGAATGTCGCGCATCAAAGCCGATCCGGCAAAACCGTTGGTCACCTTGCGCACCGGACAGCCGAAATTGATGTCGATAATCGCCGCGCCGCGATCCTCGTTCAGCTTGGCCGCTTCGCCCATCGACACCGGATCGCAACCGACAAGCTGCATCGAAACGGGATCTTCGCTGGGGTGCCACTCGGCCTTCTGGATCGACTGGCGCGTTTCGCGGATCATTGCCTGGCTAGCGATCATCTCGGTCACGTTCAGGCCCGACCCGAAACGGCGGACCAGCGTGCGGAACGGCATGTCGGTCACGCCCGTCATCGGCGCCAGCACCACCGGAGTCGCCACATGAACCGGCCCGATGCGGATCGGGTCAAGCTTTGGCGCTGTGGGGAATGTCGAAATAGCGTTCATATTCTGCCTAAAAATTAAGCAGTGCGCATAGTCGATTGCTCAACGCCCATCAAGCCTGTAGCGGGGCAGCGCGATGGCGGACGGTGCTGGGCATATACAGGCGGAACGGGCCGGTGGGCAAACCGCCGGCATCATCGTGGCTGCAGGCAGCGGATCGCGCGCCGGTCTGGCTACGCCGAAACAATTTGCGCCCTATGGCCAAACGACGGTTCTGGGTCATGCGGTCGCGCGGCTACGGGCGGCCATTTCCGGCCCGATCCTGATCGTCATCCCCGACAAGGACGAAACGCAGGCCCGCGCTGCCATTGGCGATTGCGACGACATCTCCTTTGTTCCGGGCGGCGCGACGCGGCAGGAATCGGTCCGTGCAGGGCTAGAGGCTCTGGCTGCCCTGCCCCTGCGCCCGACGCAGGTTTTCATTCACGATGCCGCGCGCCCCGATCTTCCCGCGGACGTGGCCGACAGGCTGATCACGGCACTGCGGGATATTCCGGGCGCGATACCCGTTCTACCCGTCGTGGACAGCATGGTCGAAGCCAGCGGCGATATCATGGGCGCCCCCGCGCGGCGGGAGGATTTGCGCCGTGTCCAGACGCCGCAAGCCTTTCGCTTTGATGCGATCCTTGCTGCCCACCGCGCATGGCAGGGCGCCCGCGATGCGGGCGACGATGCGCAGGTCCTGCGCCAGGCGGGCCACAATGTCGCTTTGGTAGAAGGCGATGCGCGGCTCGCCAAGCTGACTTTCAAGGAAGATTTTGCCATGCCGCACGGTGCCGCCCCCGCCTTTCGCACCGGCAGCGGTTATGATGTGCACCGGCTGGTCCCGGGCGATCACGTCTGGCTGTGCGGGATCAGGGTCGACCACGATCATACGCTTTCGGGCCATAGCGATGCCGATGTGGCGCTGCATGCGCTGACCGATGCCATACTGGGCGCGATCGCCATCGGCGATATCGGCGATCATTTCCCGCCCAGCGACCCGCAATGGAAGGGCGCGGCATCGCATATCTTTCTGACGCATGCGGTAAAGCTCGCCGCCGACAAGGGCTATGCCATCGGCAATTGCGACCTGACGATTATTTGCGAGGCACCCAAGATCGGGCCGCACCGCATGGCCATGCGCGCAAGGCTGGCCGAACTGCTGGCTGTTGACATCGATGTCATTTCGGTCAAGGCGACCACCACCGAACGGCTGGGCTTTACCGGCCGCGGTGAAGGCATCGCCGCACAGGCCCAGGTGCTCTTGGTGAAAACGGCGTGATGACCGCAAAATCCCCCCAACTTTTCCGGAACTGACATGGACAGCAACCTCCCCCAGGAACTGACCGATCTGGCCGCAAGGGTCGTCGCCGCGCATAAGGACGCGGGTACGACCATCGCCGTGGCCGAAAGCTGCACCGGCGGTCTTGTATGCGCCGCCCTCACTGAAATTCCCGGATCGTCCATGGTGCTCGACCGCGGCTTCGTGACCTATTCGAACGAAGCCAAGATGGAAGAGCTGTGCGTGCCGAGCGATCTGATCGAGACGTTCGGCGCGGTCTCCGTCGCCGTTGCGTGGTCGATGGCGACCGGTGCGCTGAAAAGCAGCGATGCGGATGTTGCCGTGGCCATTACCGGCATTGCCGGCCCCGATGGCGGCACGGAACTGAAACCCGTGGGCACGGTCGTGTTCGCGCGCGCCAATCGCGACCGCGACGAGGATGAGGAGCCTTCAGCCGAGCTGAAGCATTTCGACTGCAAGGGCCGCGCCGATGTGCGTCTTCAGGCGGCGCTATGCGCGCTGGAACTGTTGCTGCCGTAAAGCGCTTCGGCGCGTTCCTCGAACGCGCCGACCATCTTGCGGAAGGCGCGGTCGAGATACTGGCCTGCCAACGCCTCGAATACGCGGTTGCGGAAGGTGAAATCGACGCAGAAATGGATGCGGCATCGCCCGTAATCGGGCGAGCCGTCCAGCGGTTCGAACTGCCAGCTGTTTTCAAGCTTGGACAGCGGACCGTCGACATATTCGACCACGATCCGGTCGGGCCGGTGCTTGTGCACTTTCGACGTGAACCGTTCGCGCAGCGCCTTGAAGCCGACCATCATGTCGGCCACCATTTCGGTTTCGGTGTCCGAACGCACCCGCGTTGCCACCACCCATGGCAGGAATTGCGGATAGCTGCCCACATCGGCGACCAGATCGAACATCTGTTCGGCCGAATAGTTCAACTCGCGCGTTTCGCGAATGCTGGGCATCAGTCGGCGGGCGTCTCGTTGCTGCGGTCCCAGTGCTTCTTGCCCGGCACCTTGGCAGGCTCGCCCGCTTGCTTTGCCAGCTGGGCATCGCGCGTCGCCTTCATTTCGGCGAAATCGTCGCCTGCGTGATAGCTGGACCGCGTCAGCGGGCTGGATGCCACCTGCAGGAAGCCCTTGGCCCGCGCGATCGAGCCCAGCGCGCTGAACTGCTGAGGTGTGACGAAATCGACCACCTTCGCATGCTTGGGCGTGGGTTGCAGATATTGCCCCATGGTCAGGAAATCGATGTCGGCGCTGCGCATGTCGTCCATCACCTGGTGGATCTCAAGCCGCTGCTCTCCCAGCCCCAGCATGATGCCCGACTTGGTGAAGATCGACGGATCGATCGCCTTCACCTCTTCCAGCAGGCGGAGCGAGGCATAATAGCGCGCGCCCGGCCGGATCGTGGGATAAAGGCGCGGCACGGTTTCAAGGTTGTGGTTGAACACATCGGGACGCGCTTCGCAGATCGCCTTGATCGATGCCTTCATCTTGCCGCGGAAGTCGGGTGTCAGGATTTCGATCGTGGTCTTGGGCGCGCGCTTGCGCAGCTCCTCGATCACTTTCACGAAATGACCGGCGCCGCCATCGGGCAGATCGTCGCGATCGACCGAAGTAATGACGATATGTTCCAGCCCCATCTCGCCCGCGGCGATGGCCACGTTCACCGGCTCCATCGGATCGACCATGCGCGGCATGCCGGTCTTGACGTTGCAGAACGCACAGGCGCGCGTGCACACATCGCCCAGAATCATCACTGTCGCGTGTTTCTTGGTCCAGCACTCGCCGATATTCGGGCAGGCCGCTTCCTCGCACACCGTATTGAGCTTGAGGTCGCGCATCAGGCGGCGCGTTTCGGCATAGCCCTTGCTGGTCGGGGCCTTCACGCGAATCCAGTCGGGCTTGCGCTGGATCGGCGGGCGCATATCGGCGGGTTTGGTGATCTCGTTCATAATGGCCCACATAAGCGCGTCTGCCACGGGCCGCAACATCGTGCTGCTTGCAAGCTGCGCAGCACGGATGCAAAGAGCGCATCATGCCCGATTCACCCGTACAGTCCGCCCTGACCGAAGGTTACCGTCGCTTCCGCGAGAAAAGCTGGCATCCCCAGCGCGAACGCTGGATGCAATTGAAAGAAGGGCAGTCGCCCAAGGTGATGGTCATCGCCTGTTCGGACAGCCGCGTCGATCCCAGCCAGATTTTCGATGTCGATCCGGGCGAGATTTTCGTGGTCCGCAATGTTGCCGCCATGGTCCCTCCGTTCGAAACCAATCCCGGCCATCACGGCGTTTCCGCCGCGCTGGAATTCGCCGTCCAGGTGCTGGAGGTCGAGGAAGTGCTGGTGCTGGGCCACGGCATGTGCGGCGGGTGCAAGGCGGCGCTCACCCAATCGATGCACGGGGCCGAACCGGGGCGCGGCGGATTTATCGCGGACTGGATCGAATTGCTGGACGAAGCGCGCGAGGAAGTCGCACACGACCACGGCACCGAAAGCCGGGAGGCGGAGCGCGCGATGGAACAGGCCGCCGTCAAGGTATCGATCCAGAACCTGCGCAGCTTCCCCTGCATCCAGGCCAAGGAAGCACAAGGCAAGTTAAGTCTGCGCGGCGCGTTTTTCGCGATTTCGGACGGGGTTCTGCACTGGCTTGACGAAGCATCCGGTAAGTTCACACCGGTTCGCTGAACCGCCGTTCCATGACTGACACCGCCGCGAACGAGCCGCGCCACCCGCTCCAGATTCGCGATTACCGCCTGTTCTGGGTCGCCCGTTTCGCGGGCGTGATCGCCACGCTGTCGATGGTCGTCGTGCTGGGCTGGCAGGTCTATGACGTCGCGCGCAGCGATTATGGGATGAGCAGGTCGCTGGCCGCGTTCCAGCTCGGCCTGCTGGGCGCGGCGCAATTCGTGCCGCTGTTTCTGCTGACGCCGTTCGCGGGCGTCGCCGCCGACCGGTTCGACCGGCGGAAGGTCGCGGTCACGGCCATGCTGTTCGACATGCTGATCGCCGCCGCGCTGGGCTTTGCGACATGGCACGGGCATCTGACTTTGCCGCTCTTGTTCCTGCTGGCGGCGCTGCATGGCACGGCGCGCGTGTTTTTCGGCCCCGCGATGAATGCGCTGGCGCCCAATATCGTACCCGCCAGAATGATCCCGCGCGCGATTGCGACCAATGCCATCGCATGGCAGTTCGCAACCGTTCTGGGCCCCGCGGCGGGCGGCATGCTTTATGCTGTTTTTCCCAGCTTCCCCTATATCGTATCGGTCGTCCTGCTGCTGACGGCCGCATCGATGGTCGCACTGATCAAGCCGCTGCGCCAGCCCGATGTCGACCGCAAGGTGCACCCGATCCGGCAAGTGACCGACGGGCTGAAATTCGTGTGGAACGACCGGTTCCTGCTGGGCGCGATCTCGTTAGACCTGTTTGCCGTGCTGCTGGGCGGCGTAACAGCCCTTTTGCCGGTGTTTGCGCGCGACATTTTGCAGGTCGGACCTGTTGGCCTTGGCTGGATGCGGGCCGCCCCGGCCGTGGGCGCGGGACTGGTGGCGCTGTGGCTGGCGTGGAAGCCGCTTGAAAGCAATGTCGGCGTCAAAATGCTGTGGGCGGTGGCGATCTATGGCCTGATGACCGCGCTTTTCGGCGTTTCGCGTGAGTTGCTGCTCAGCCTCGGCGTGCTGGTGGTGCTGGGCGCGGCGGATATGATCTCGGTGTTCGTGCGCGGATCGCTGGTGCAATTGAATACGCCCGATCACATGCGCGGAAGGGTCTCATCCATATCGGGCCTTGCCATTTCTGCTTCGAACGAACTGGGCGAATTGCAATCGGGCGTGGCTGCTGCGCTGATCGGTGCGACGGGGGCGGTTGTTTTCGGCGGCGTCGGGGCAATATTGGTGGTCGTCATCTGGGCCTATGCCTATCCCGAACTCAGAAACGCCCGGACATTCGCGCCCGCCTATCGCATCACCGACGACGGGAAGCGCGAGCAAGAGCAGGAAGGAGCCAAGTTATGAAGGCCGAAAACGTCCTCGCCACGATTGGCAATACGCCGCACATCCGCCTGTCGCGCCTGTTCCCCGATCACGAGGTCTGGGTGAAGTCGGAACGCGCCAATCCGGGCGGATCGATCAAGGACCGTATCGCACTTGCCATGGTCGAAGCGGCCGAGGCGAGCGGTGCGCTGAAGCCCGGCGGCACGATTATCGAGCCGACGTCGGGCAATACCGGCATCGGCCTTGCCATGGTCGCCGCGGTCAAGGGTTACAGGCTGGTGCTCGTCATGCCCGAGAGCATGTCGATCGAACGCCGCCGTCTGATGCTGGCCTATGGCGCGACATTCGACCTGACACCCAAGGAAAAGGGCATGAAAGGCGCGTTGGAACGTGCGCGCGAGCTGGTAGAGGCCACCGATAGCGCCTGGATGCCGCAGCAGTTCGAGAATGACGCCAATCCCGCGATCCACGCTGCCACCACGGCAAAGGAAATCCTGGCTGATTTCGCAGACAGCCCGATCGACGCGCTGATCACCGGCGTCGGCACGGGCGGTCACCTGACCGGCTGCGCCGAGGCGCTGAAGACCGAATGGCCCGCGATGAAGGCCTTTGCCGTCGAACCTGCGCTGTCGCCGGTTATCTCTGGCGGGCAACCCGGCCCTCACCCGCTGCAAGGCATTGGCGCCGGTTTCATTCCGGAAAACCTGCATACACGATCAATCGATGGCGCAATCCCCGTCGACGCGGACGAAGCGAAGGACATGGCCCGCAAATGTGCGCGCATGGAAGGTTTGCTCGTCGGCCTGAGTTCGGGGGCGACATTGGCCGCCATCGCGAAAAAGCTGCCCGAACTTGGCGCTGGTGCGCGGGTGATGGGCTTCAACTATGATACGGGTGAGCGTTATCTTTCGGTGCCCGGTTTCCTGCCGGAGTAGCCATGCAAACCGAAGCCATTGCTTATTCGGACGGTGATATGGCGCTGACGGGATGGCTGGTCCGTCCCGAATGCGCCCCCACTGCCGCCATTCTGATCCTGCCGACCATCGCCAACCGGAACGAGGCGATGGACCGGCGGGCTGCCATGCTTGCCGACGCGGGTTATCTGGTCTTCATCGCCGATTTCTATGGGCTGCCCGATGCCAGTATCGAGCAATTGTTCGAGGCGGGACGCGCGCTGATGGCGGACACGCCTGCCTTCCGGCAAAGGATCAGGGCCGCCTGCGACAAGGCGGAAAAGATCGCGGCGGGCCTGCCGCTGTTTTCAATGGGTTTTTGCATGGGCGGGCGCGGCGTGCTGGAACTGGCGCGAACCGGCGCGCCCATACGCTCGGCGATCAGCTTTCACGGATTGCTGGCGACGGACATGCCCGCCAACGGCAGGATCGATGCAAAAATCCTGGTCTGCCATGGCGATGCCGACCCGATGGTCCCGCGCGGCGATGTCGCGGCATTCCAGACGGAAATGGATGCTGCCGGTGCCGACTGGCAGCTTATGGTGTTTGGCGGGGCGAAGCATGGCTTTACCGATCCCGCCAGCGATTTACGCGACAATGACGCCGTTGCCTATCATGAACAGGCCGACCGGCAGAGCTGGTCGGCCGCCATGCTGCTGATCGAACATTCGCTCGCAGCAGCCTGACGCGCCGACCGTTCGCATAGGGTCAGGCCCGCAGAAAGCTCTCGGCGGGCATAGCCATGATCACGTCGGCTCCACCTTCCAGTTTGCGGCTAAGCGCGCCCGCATCGGGCAGATGGCTGCGCGCGAAATGGCGCGCGCAAAGCAGCTTGGCTTCCATAAAGGCATTGTCGCCCTCACCCGCCGCAAGCGCCTGGCCCGCGGCCTTGGCCATGCGCAGCCACATCAACCCGATGGCGACCAGTCCAAGGATCTGCATCGTCATATAGGCCGCGCTGCCCGCATTATCCGCGTTTTCGGGCGCATTCTGCATCAGCCACATGGCGGCCGCCTTCATTTCGCCATTCGCCTTTTCCAGCGCGGCGGCAATTTGGGTTGTCGCCTCATCCGAACCGGCGGCGGCGATTTCTGCGTCGACCAGCGCAAAGAACGACTGGATCGCGCGCCCGCCATTCATCGGCAGCTTGCGCCCGACAAGATCCATCGCCTGCACGCCGTTCGCGCCTTCATAGATCAGGGCAATTCGTGCATCGCGCACGAACTGCTCCATCCCGTTTTCGGCAATATAGCCATGCCCGCCCCAAACCTGCTGCATCTGGGTGGCCACATCATAGCCGATATCGGTACCGATCGCTTTGACGACCGGCGTCAGCAACTGGACGAAATCGTCCGCGCGGGTCCGTTCTTCCTCGCTCTCTGCATGATGCGCCAGATCGCTGAGGAACCCCGACCAGAGTACCAGCGCGCGCAAACCCTCGGTCCGGGTGCGTGCATCCATCAGCAAGCGGCGGACATCGGGGTGAACGACCAGCAGATCGGCGTTCTGATCCGGATCGACGGGGCCGGTCAGCGCCCTGCCCTGACGGCGATCCAGCGCATAGGCCGCACCATTCTGATAGGAAACCTCGGCTTGCCCCAGCCCCTGCAGGCCGACCCACAGGCGCGCCGCATTCATCATGATGAACATGGCGGCCAGCCCCTTGTGCTCTCCGCCGATCAGCCATCCCTTTGCGCCGTCATAATTCATGACGCAGGTGCAACTGCCGTGAATGCCCATCTTCTCTTCGATGGAGCCGCAGGACAGAGTGTTACGCTCTCCCGCCTCGCCGTTTTCGTCGGGCAGGAACTTGGGCACGATAAACATCGAAATGCCCTTCGACCCCTTGGGCGCGTCAGGCAGGCGTGCCAGCACGAGATGGACGATATTGCCCGCCAGATCATGCTCACCGCAGGAAATGAAAATCTTGGTGCCGGTAATCGCATAGCTGCCGTCGCCATTGGGTTCGGCGCGGGTGCGAAGCAGGCCGAGATCGGTGCCCGCATGCGGTTCCGTCAGGTTCATCGTGCCGGTCCATTCGCCCGACACCAGCTTCGACAGGTAGGTTTGCTGTTGCTCTTCGCTGCCGCGCGCCAGAAGAGCGCGGATCGCACCGTCGGTAAGTCCCGGATACATGGCAAGCGACATATTGGCAGCCGACAGGAATTCCTCGACCGCGACACCGATGGCATGGGGAAGTGCCTGCCCGCCGAACGCCTCGGGCGCAGTCAGCGTGGTCCAGCCCGCTTCGCACATCTGGCGATAGGCATCGGCGAAACCGTCGGGAACGCTGACCGAACCGTCGTCATGGCGGGTGCAGCCCTGCCGGTCACCCGACGCATTGAGGGGAGCGAAAACTTCTGCTGCAAAGCGGCCCGCTTCGGTCAAAATGGGTTCGACCATGTCGGCGTCGAGCGCTTCGAAACCCGGTTTGCCGGCATAATCGCCGATTTTGAGCACGTTTTGCAGGTTAAACAATGTGTCGCGCAACGGCGCGGTATACTCGGCCATGGTGGCCTACTCCTCTCAATTTTTACTTACATTATTGTCAGTATAATTTACTGGCCAAACTTCTTCAATCCCCGACCATTTCCAGCCCATGATCGATTACGCGGCGATAGAAACAGCTGCGCCGACCGGTGTGGCATGCAGGACCCGCCGGTGTGACATGCAGGACAAGGCAATCCTGATCGCAATCGACCAGCATGTCCGAAACGCGCAGCATATTGCCCGACGTCTCGCCCTTCTTCCAAAGCGACTGGCGCGAACGCGACCAGAAATGGGCAAGCCGTGTCGAACGTGTGAGCGCCAGCGCCTCGTCATTCATATGCGCCACCATCACGATCGTTCCATCGCCTTCATCGACGCAAATCGCGGTAATCAATCCGCTCGCGTCGAAACGCGGGATGAATTGCAGAGTGCTGTCGGCGCAAATGTCGCCCATTGGCTAATGTCCTTATCGCGCCTGCTGATTGTGGCGCACGAATGTTGCAAAAGGAACACAGCGTTGCATCATTTCCATGACAAACGCGGGAATCTCCTTTCCAAATTGCACTCTACGCGCAAGAACGCAATCACGGCTTGAGGGAGCCGGACCCGCTCTTCGCAGCGGTTGGCGTTGTCGCGGAGCAGGTTGCAAAAGCGGTCAACGTTCAGGGAAAACGGCGTGCCGGGGGGCGCGTCGGACAAACGGCCGGAAAAGCCGCTCGGGATCATGGTCCCTGATGCGCATCCGGTCGAACGTCACGCTGGCGCTCGGGACTTCGGTCCCGGGCGCCAACTTTTTATGCTTCCCGCTTCTGCCTATTCCGGATCGTCATCGATAAATGCCGGCTTGGGCTCGGCCGCTGGCGCGACGCGCGCATAGCAGGCGATCACCACGCGCCGTGCGCCTGCCTGCTTCAATGCCGCGACACAGGCCCCGCTGGTCGCGCCGCTTGTCACCACATCGTCGACCAGCACCACATCGCGCCCCGCGATCGAGGCGGTGGCATCATCGCGGGTCCGGATCGCTCCCGATAGAACATCGCGCCTTTCCTTCCGGTCCAGCCCGTCAAGCGATGGTGTCCGCCTGATCCTGCGCAGTGCGTCGGGCGTGAACGCCCAGCCCTGCTGCCTCGCAAACGCTTTCCCCAGCAAAGCCGACTGGTTATATCCCCGCTTCCAAAGCCGCGTGGGGTGCAAAGGCACCGGCATGACAAGCGGATCGACCAATTCCCCCAGACCGGCCGCGGCAAAGCGCAACGCCATAAAGCGCCCCATGGGCCCCGCCAAAGCGAACCGGCCCGCATGTTTTAATGCCAGCAAGATCTCGCGCGACACAGGGCCATAGATTGTCGCCGCAGCGATGCCGTCGTGAAGCGGTGCATCAAGCGCGCAAAACCGGCAAATGCGCTCTGCCGTCAATTCGTCGCTGGCCAGTGGAATCTGGCAGTTTCGACAGGACGGCTGGCCAGGCAATTGCAGCCTGCCCCAACAGGCACCGCACAGCCCTTCGTCCCAATGGGTGTCGCTGCCCATCACGCCTTCTCCGCACGACGGGCAGCGCGCGGGGAAGGCGAAATCGACCAACGGGGCAAAGGCCTGGCGAATGCTCATGCCGTTACGCTTGCGTCAGCGCGCTTTGCACTGCAACAGGCGCGCCATGGATATCCCGCCCTCTCCGCCCGTTATCTTTGCCCGATCGCGCCGCATGGCCGCCCGCCAGCGCATGGCCGCGGGAGAGCGCGCAGGGCACGGCGTTTCGACCATTGCGCGCGAATTGGCCGAAGATATCGTCGACCGGCTGGGTTTCCTGCGCGAGACATTCGACAATGCGCTGGTGCTGGGTGACCGGACAGGAGCATTGATCCGCCATCTGGAGGCGCAGGGAACGCAGGTAATACCCGCCGATCCCGCGCCGCTCGACGGGATGGCGCAGATCGACGAGGAAGCCCCCATCGACGGCGGCCCGTTTTCACTGATCGTGACCCTCGGCCTGCTCGACACCGTCAATGATTTGCCGGGCGCGCTGGTACTTATGCGCCGCGCATTGAAACCGGGCGGACTGATGATCGCCAGTTTTGCCGCTGCCGGTATCCTGCCCACGCTGCGCGCTGCCATGCTGGAGGCCGATGGCGACCGCCCTGCCCCGCGCATTCATCCGCAAGTCGATGTGCGCGCCGCGGGGCAATTGCTGACGCGGCTTGGTTATGCCGATCCGGTGGTGGATGGCTGGGGTTTCGATATTGGCTTCGACAGTTTTGACCAGCTTGTCGGCGATTTGCGTGCGCAGGCGCTGAACAATGTTCTCGCCAGATCGGGCCCGCCATTGCTCCGCGCCGCGGTCGCAACGGCCCGCGCCCGTTTCGAAGCATCGCGGGATGCCGACGGGCTGATCCGCGAACGCTTCGAATTCGTGACGCTGACGGGGCGCAACGCGGCGCCCCGTTTCTAGCGGTTCAGTCCGCGAGGCTGGCCTGCGCCGCAGCAAGCCGCGCAATCGGCACGCGATAGGGCGAGGCCGACACGTAATCGAGCCCCGTCTTCTCGCAAAAGGCGATCGAGGCGGGGTCGCCGCCATGCTCGCCGCAAATGCCCAGCTTGATGTCGGGCCGCGTCTTGCGCCCGCGTTCGGCTGCCAGTTCGACCAGTTGCCCCACGCCTTCGATGTCGAGGCTGACGAACGGGTCGCGCGGATAAATGCCCTTGTCGACATAGGGGGTCAGGAACCGCCCCGCATCGTCGCGGCTGACGCCCAGTGTCGTCTGCGTCAGATCATTGGTCCCGAACGAGAAGAACTCGCCCTCTTCGGCGATGGTATCGGCCATTAGCGCGGCGCGCGGCAGTTCGATCATCGTGCCGACCAGATATTCCAGCGTCCGGCCCTTTTCGCCGAACACCTGCTTGGCCACGCGGTCGACCAGTGCGCGCAGGATTTCCAACTCCTTCTTCGTCGCGACCAGCGGGATCATCACCTCGGGCACGGGAGCATCGCCGCTTTCGTCGGCCACTTCGCACGCGGCTTCGAAAATGGCGCGGACCTGCATCTCGTAAATCTCGGGGTAGGTGATCCCCAGACGGCATCCGCGATGGCCCAGCATCGGGTTGAATTCGTGCAATTCGCCTGCGCGCCGCTTCAGATGGTCGACGCCATAGCCGGTAATTTCCGCCAGCTCGGCAAACTCCTCGTCACCGTGCGGAAGGAATTCATGCAGCGGCGGATCGAGCAGCCGGATCGTTACCGGAAGGCCCGCCATTTCGGTGAAGATACCCTTGAAATCGCTGCGCTGCTCGGGAAGCAGCTTGGTCAGCGCCTTGCGTCGACCTGCCTCATCCTCGGCCAGAATCATTTCGCGCACGCTGGAAATGCGGGCAGCGTCAAAGAACATATGCTCGGTCCGGCACAGGCCGATGCCTTCGGCACCGAACTGGCGCGCCATGCGGCAATCGGCGGGCGTTTCGGCATTGGTGCGCACTTTCATGCGGCGCTTGGCGTCGGCCCATTCCATCAATGTGGCGAAATCACCAACCAGCTCGGGTTCGATCGTTGGAACCGCGCCCTTCATCACTTCGCCGGTCGCGCCGTCGAGGGTGATGACATCGCCTTCCTTCAATTCGGTTCCGGCAATGCGTGCGGTCTTGCTGTGACGGTCGATGGACAGTGCCGAGGCGCCCGAAACGCATGGCCGGCCCATACCGCGCGCCACCACGGCGGCGTGGCTGGTCATCCCGCCGCGCGCAGTAAGGATGCCCTTGGCTGCGTGCATGCCGTGAATATCCTCGGGGCTGGTTTCGACGCGGACAAGGATCACCGCCTCGCCCCGTTCGGCCAGTTGTTCGGCCGTATCGGCATCGAACACCACCGCGCCCGATGCCGCGCCGGGCGATGCGGGCAGGCCCACAGTCAACACTTCGCGCGGTGCTTCGGGGTCGAGCGTCGGGTGCAGCAACTGGTCGAGCGCCATGGGATCGACGCGCTTGACCGCATCCGCCTCGCTGATCAGCCCCTCGCCGACCATTTCGACGGCCATTTTCAGCGCGGCCTTGGCCGTGCGCTTGCCTGCGCGGGTCTGCAGCATCCACAGCTTGCCCTGCTGCACCGTGAATTCGATGTCCTGCATGTCGCGGTAATGCTTTTCCAGCAGGTCGAACACCCGCGCCAGCTCGCCATAGGCGCCCGGCATGCTTTCTTCCATCGACGGCAGTTGCGCGCCCGCTTCCTCGCGCGCGGCCTTGGTCAGATATTGCGGCGTGCGGATACCGGCGACGACATCCTCGCCCTGCGCATTGATCAGATATTCGCCGTAATAGGCTTTTTCGCCGGTTGCGGGATCGCGGGTGAAGGCAACGCCGGTTGCGCTCGTTTCGCCCATATTGCCGAACACCATGGCCTGAATATTGACCGCCGTGCCCCAACCGCCGGGAATGCCGTTCAGGCGGCGATAGACCTTGGCGCGTTCGGAATCCCAGCTGCCGAACACGGCGGCAATCGCGCCCCAAAGCTGGTCGTTGACATCCATCGGGAACGGGCGGCCAAGCTCATTCTGCGCAATGGTCTTGTATTCAGCGACAAGCGCCTTCCAGTCATCGGCGGACAGCTCGATATCGGCGGAATAGCCGTTGTCTTCCTTGCAGATTTCCAGCGCTTCCTCGAACAATCCATGGTCGAGGCCGAGGACGACGTCGGAATACATCTGGATAAAGCGGCGATAGCTGTCCCATGCAAACCGCTCGTCACCCGAAACGGCGGCAAGGCCCTGTACCGTATCGTCGTTGAGGCCGAGGTTCAGAACCGTGTCCATCATGCCGGGCATGGAAACACGCGCACCCGAACGCACCGACACCAGCAAGGGATCGGCAGCATCGCCGAATGTCTTGCCGACCGTGTTTTCGATATGGTTCAGCGCCTTTGCCACGTCGGCACGAAGCTGGTCGTCGAAATTCGCGCCTTCTGCCAGATATTTGACGCACATTTCGGTGGTGATCGTAAAGCCCGGAGGAACCGGCAGACCGATCGATGCCATTTCGGCAAGGTTCGCACCCTTGCCGCCAGTGATCGTCTTGTCCTTCGCGCGCGGATCGTCCGAAACCGCGCCGCCGCCGAAGGTGTAAACATATTGCGTCATCTGGTCTAAAACTCCCCGACCTGGATTGGCATATCAATGTTGCGCTGCGGCAGGAAAATTTAAACTGCCCACAAGCGTTAAGCCGCTTGGCGCCTCCCGCCACGAAATAGAGCGTTGAAACGCATGATTTCAGCTCTCGATCCGCGAAAAATCGGCGACCTTGTGCACCGCAGCGCGCAAATGGTCCAGTAGAGCAAGCCGCGCCTCGCGCTTGGCGAGGTCGGCATCGTTCACGGTGACATTGTCGAAAAACGCATCGATCGGCCCCCGCAAAGAGGCAAGCGCGGCCATCGCGGCTTCGAACTGCTCGCTCTCCACCGCTTGCGTCGCGGCAGGCTCGGCCTTGTCCAGCGCGGCGATCAGAGCGGCCTCGGCGGGTTCTGGCGTGTAATCGGGATGCAGATGGCCGCGCTGCGCCACGATCGAGCCCAGTTCGGGATCGTCGACCAGCGAAAGCGGGTCTTCCTCTCCGGTGCGGGCAATCCGGGTGTCGGCGCCTTCATAGCCTTCCTTCTTCAGGATATTGGCCGCGCGCTTGTAGCCGGCAAGCAGGTTCGCACCGTCCTCGCTCTCCATAAAGCTCTGCAACGCATAAACGCGCGCGAGCAGACGGACGAGATCGTCCTCTCCTCCAAGCGCGAAAACGGCATCGATCAGATCGTGGCGAACGCCGGCCTCTCGTTGCTGGACCTTGAGTCGGTCGGCGAAGAAGTCGAGGATGTCACCCTCCGCGATAGCAAGCCGCAGCTTGTTTTGTGTCACGGTACGGATGACACCCAAGGCTGCGCGGCGCAAAGCGAATGGATCCTTCGAGCCGGTCGGTTTTTCGTCGATGGCGAAAAAGCTGCGAAGGTTGTCCAGCTTGTCCGCCAGCGATACCGCCACCGTCACCGGCGCAGTGGGTACATCGTCGCCCTGCCCCACCGGCTTGTAATGATCGCGCACTGCATCTGCCACGGCATCGGGCAGACCTTCGGCGCGGGCGTAATAGCCGCCCATAAGCCCCTGAAGTTCAGGAAATTCCCCGACCATTTCGGTCACGAGGTCCGCCTTGGCAAGACGCGCGGCCTGTTCGGTCAGCTCGGGATCGGCGCCCGGAACGATGCCTTCTTCGGCCAGCCAGCGGGCAAGCTTCGCCACGCGCTCGACCTTGTCGGCCACCGTGCCCAGCTTTTCGTGGAAGGTGATGCGGGCCAGCTTTTTCGCCTGTTCTTCCAGCGTGACCTTACGGTCGGTGTCCCAGAAGAAGCGCGCATCGGACAGGCGCGCGGCCAGCACCTTGCGATTGCCGTCGACCACCACGGCGGGGTCGGTGGCGCTGATATTGGCGGTGCAGACGAAGGCATTGGCCAGCTTTCCGGCCGCATCCTCGCACACGAAATATTTCTGGTTCACCCGCGCCGTCAGCTGGATCACCTCCGGCGGCACTTCCAGAAACGCCTCGTCGAAACGACCCAGCAGCGGTTCAGGCCATTCGGTCAGGCCCGCGTTTTCGATTACGAGGCCCTCGTCCTCTACCAAACTCAGGCCAGCCGCTTCCGCCGCCTCGCCCGCCCTAGTGCGAACGATGTCCTGCCGCTCTTCGTGATCGACGATCACATGGCAGCACCGCAGCTTGTCGGCATAGTCATGCGCGCCGCCGATGGTGACTTCGCCGCTGTGGTGGAAACGGTGGCCCACGGTGGCATAGCACGATGCCACGCCGCCCACTTCGCACGGCACAAGCTCTTCGCCCAGAATGGCGACGATGCCTTGCAACGGACGAACCCAACGCAGACTCTCGGTGCTGATCGACGCCGCGCCCCAGCGCATCGACTTGGGCCACGGGAAAGCGCGGATGATCGCGGGGATCGCTTCGGCAAGAACATCGGCCACCGCGCGGCCCGGCACGTTCCTGACCGCGAACCAGGTATTGCGGCCCTTTACCTCGCGCAGTTCAAGCTGGTCGCGGGTAACGCCGTTCTTTTTGCAGAACCCGTCGACGGCGGCATCGGGAGCGCCTTCGGGTGGGCCTTTGGCTTCCTCGCTGACCGCCTCGGTCTGTTCGGGCATGTCCGCCGCGATCAGGGCAAGTCGGCGCGGCGTACTGAACACGGTGATCGCGCCAAAAGCCACACCGGCAGCATCCATCTCGGCCTTGAACAGCCGTTCCAGATCGGCGCGAGCGCCGGCCTGCATGCGGGCAGGTATTTCCTCGCACAGGAGTTCGAGCAGAAAGTCGCTCATGCCGTCCACTCCGGATAATCAGCCGCCCACTGGTCGGCATATTTCGCCATATAGGCCTCGCACGAACCGCGGGCGAGGTCGCGGACCTGACCCATATAGCTGGCGCGTTCCTGCACGGAAATCACGCCGCGGGCCTGCAGCAGGTTGAAGATATGGCTCGCCTCGATCGCTTGCTCATAGGCCGGGATCGGCAACCCCTTGTCGAGGCACAGGCGGCATTCGGCAGCGGCCTTGCGGAACAGGTCGAACAGTGCGTCTGTATCCGCCACTTCGAAATTCCACGTGCTCATCTGGCGTTCGTTTTCAAGGAACACCTCGCCATAGGTGACGCCCTGCTTATTGAAGGCAAGGTCGTACACATTGTCGACGCCTTGGATATACATGGCCAGACGTTCGAGGCCATAGGTCAGTTCGCCCGCCACCGGCTTGCAGTCATATCCGCCCATCTGCTGGAAATAGGTGAACTGAGTCACTTCCATCCCGTCGCACCAGACTTCCCAGCCAAGGCCCCACGCCCCCAGCGTCGGGCTTTCCCAGTCATCCTCCACGAAACGGATATCGTGCTTCAGCGGATCGACACCGATCACGCGCAGCGAATCCAGATACCAGTCCTGAATCTGCGGCGGACTGGGCTTCAGGATCACCTGATACTGGTAATAATGCTGCAGCCGGTTCGGGTTTTCGCCATAGCGACCGTCGGTCGGGCGGCGGCACGGCTGCACGAAAGCGGCGTTCCACGGCTGAGGCCCCAATGCGCGCAATGTGGTCGCGGGGTGGAAAGTCCCCGCCCCCATTCGCATATCATAGGGCTGAAGGATCAGGCACCCCTTGGCGCTCCAGTAATCGTGGAGCGTCAGGATCATGTCCTGAAACGACAGGACGCCGGAAGGCTGAACCGGGGAAGAAGCACTTTCGTTCATCGCGCGGGCAATGGCGAAGCGCTAGGAAACCGTCAACCGCCGTTCGCATATGCGGCGTTGGTAACAGGGTGGAACGGGCAAAAAGGATGCGTAAAGTGAATGTAAAACGGGTTGCCGGGGGTATTCGGAAATTTTTGACGCGCTTTGCCGCGCCGCTGGCGGGAATCGGGCTGATGGCCAGCCCGCAGGTCGCGCTGGCCGAAGAAGTGGTGGAACTGGACCGTTCGGATGCCGATCCCGCCTTGTGGAAGCTGGCGGACGAGGACACGACGATCTGGCTGTTCGGCACGATGCATGCGCTGAAACCCGATCTGGTGTGGTTCGACGATGCGGTGGGCGATGCCTTCAACGGTTCGGACGAGCTGGTGATCGAAATGCTGGAGCCCGATATGGCGACGATGCAGCAGGTAATCGGCTCCAGTGCGATCTATACCGACGGCAGCACATTGTCCGAACGTCTGAGCGACGAACAGCGCACCAAGCTGGCAGAGAGCGCGGCCGCCATAGGCATTCCCATGCAGGCGCTGGACCGGATGAAACCGTGGTTTGCCGCGGTCACCCTGTCTGCCGCCCCGCTTATCCAGTTGGGATACGACCCGAAATCGGGCGCCGAAGCCGTATTGCAGGGCAGCGCAAAGGAACAGGGCAAGCCGATCGCCGGTCTGGAGACTTTCGACCAGCAAATGGGCTTTTTCTCGAACCTGCCCGAAGAGCAGCAGATCACTTTCCTGATCGAAGCCGCAGATTCGCTGGATGAAGCCGAAGCGCTTTACGCCGAGTCCGAGCGTGCTTGGGGCGTGGGCGACATCGTCTCGACCGAAAAGCTGATCAACGAAGGGCTGGAGGAATCGCCCGAGATCTATGAGGTGCTGATTACGAACCGGAACCGCAACTGGGCCGACTGGATCGAACAGCGCATGGCGCAGCCCGGCAATGTGTTCATCGCGGTGGGTGCGGGCCATCTGGCAGGCGCTGACAGCGTGCAGGCAGTGCTGGCCGAACGCGGTTTAAACGTCGAACGGATCGCATATTGACCCCGATCCGCCCCCTGCTGCGCGCTTTATGGCTTGTGCCGCTGGCCTTGCTGGCGGCAGCATGCGGCGGTTCGGACGATACGCCGGGCGGAGAGCCTGCGCTCTATCGCATCGATGCGGCAGATGCTGCTGCGGACGCGGAACCGGCGGGCTGGCTGTTCGGCACGATCCATGCGCTGCCTTCGGGCGCGCGGTGGGACCGGCCGGCCATCGACGATGCGCTGGCCCGATCGGGCGTGCTGATGGTGGAGATCGCCGATCTCGATCCCGACCAGGTACGCGACAGTTTCGCCCGCCTGTCGGTCGATACAACCCTGCCCCCGCTGGACCAGCGCGTTTCGCCCGAATATCGCGACGAACTCGACGAATTGCTCGACGATGCGGGCGTCAGCGGGCGGCAATTCCGCCATGTCGAAAGCTGGGCCGCGGCCATATCTTTATCCGCGATGGTCCAGGGGCAATCGGGCATCGATCCGGATGCCGGCGTCGATAAGGCGTTGATCGCCCGCTATGCGCCGCGCCGCGTGGTCGGTCTGGAAACGGTAGACGAACAATTCGCGATCTTCGACCGGATGGATCAGGACGCGCAGCAAGACCTGCTGGAATCGTTGCTCGCCGATCGGGATAGCGATCCGGCGGAAATGGCCGATGCCTGGCTGGCAGGCGATACCGATGCGCTGGCGGGCTTGATGGACATGGGTCTGGGCGATGGCGAAAGCGACCGCTCGCTGCGCAAGGCGCTGTTGACCGACCGCAATGCACGCTGGGTCGAACCGATCACTGCCGCCATGCAACGCGGCGAACAGCCATTCGTGGCCGTGGGCGCAGGCCATGTCGGCGGCAGCGATGGGCTGATCGCCTTGCTCTCGGCGCGCGACTGGCGGGTGTCGCGCATTCGATAGGCGCGGTTTCGCCTTGCCTTCTGCCCGCGATACGCCTATGCGCGCGCCCTTCCCGTGCTGCATGGTCATCCCTGGAGGCGTGTTTCGCGCGGGAATTGTTGAACCCGATTTATTGATAAAGGTCCAAGGTAATGAGCGATCAGATGACCCTGGCGGCCGAGACGCGCGACAAGGCAGGCAAGGGAGCCTCCCGCGCACTGCGTCGTGAAGGCCGTGTCCCCGCCGTGATCTACGGCGGCAAGGAAGAACCCACCACCATTCACGTCGAGGAGCGCGCCCTTGTGAAGCTGCTCGGCACCGGTCACTTCTCGAACTCGATCGTGATGGTCGAAGTCGGCAAGAAGGCCGTGCGCACCCTTCCCAAGGACGTCGCGTTCCACCCCGTGACCGACCGCCCGCTGCATGTCGATTTCCTGCGCCTTTCCAAGGACGCCAAGGTCGACGTGGCCGTACCGGTTGTCTTCGTCAACGAAGACGCCAGCCCCGGCCTGAAGCGTGGCGGCGTTCTGAACATCGTTCGCCACGAACTGGAACTGGTTTGCGAAGCGGACAAGATCCCCGACCAGATCGAGATCGACGTTACCGGCAAGGATGTGGGCGATTCGATCCACATCAGCCACGTGACGCTGCCCGCCGGTTCGGAAAGCGCGATCACCGATCGCGACTTCACCATCGCCACGCTGGTCGCTCCCTCGGCTCTGAAGAAGAGCGAAGGTGCCGAAGCCGCTGAAGGCGAAGGCGAAGGCGAGGAAGGCGAAGGGCAGGAAGGCGGCGAGGACTGATCCTCTCCGGCTTTTTCGCCGAATTCATGAAACGCCGGTCCTGTTCGCAGGGCCGGCGTTTTCATTTGGGGAATTAGCCGCTAACGGCCTTGGCCATGCAATTATGGGTTGGTCTTGGAAATCCGGGCGCGAAATATGCGCTCAACCGTCACAATGTCGGCTTTATGGCCGCGGACACCATTGCCGAGGTGCACGGCTTTGCGCCCCCGCAAAAGAAGTTTCAGGGCTGGCTTTGCGAAGGCCGCATCGGCGGGGTTAGGATTCTGCTGCTGAAACCCGCCACCTTCATGAACGAAAGCGGCCGGAGCGTTGGCGAGGCGCTGCGCTTTTTCAAGCTGACCGGTGCCGATCTGACCGTATTCCATGACGAGCTCGACCTTGCCCCCATGAAAGTCAAAGTAAAGCACGGTGGGGGCACGGCCGGTCAGAACGGGCTGAGGAGCATCGTGCAGCACCTTGACCCCGATTTCCGCCGCGTGCGTATCGGTATTGGCCATCCCGGGCACAAGGACCGCGTGACCGGCCATGTGCTGGGCAATTACGCCAAGGCAGAACAGGACGATCTGGTTACCATGCTGGGCGCCATCGCGGCAGAGGCCGAATGGCTGGCCAGGGGCGACGATGCCCGTTTCATGAACTATATCGCGCTACGGCAGCAATGATGCGGGATGCACATGATGCGGCTTAATCAGGTCACCGTCGGTTGCACTGATTATATGGCATCGGTCGCGTTCTATCGCGCATTGGGGCTGACCCAGATCGTCGATTCCCCGCCGCGCTATGCCCGCTTCGAAACGCCGACGGGTGAGACATTCTCGATCCATGCGGCAGAGGTTTTTCCCGCGCCGCCGACAATCGTCTATTTCGAATGCGACAATCTGGACGGCACCGTCGCGCGGCTTGCCGCCAGCGGGCTGGCATTCGATACCATGCCGCAGGATCAGAGCTGGCTGTGGCGAGAGGCACGGCTGCGCGATCCTGCGGGTAACGAGATATGCCTGTTCCACGCAGGCGATGCGCGACGCTTTCCGCCATGGCGCATCTCCTGACCGCCAACAGGCATCCCGCTCCAGATTGGCAGTTTCCGGCCCGATAAACTCGACCGCTAGATTGCACCTTGAATTCAGGTAAGCGCGCATTGATCGACGTGCCCGCACAACCCACCGACGACGGGATCGAAGTGTTTGCCAATGCGGCGGAAACCCCGACCCGAGATCACAAAAAAGACTGAGTGCTGCGCGTTTTTATCTCGTCGCTGCCTGCTGCATGTGCGAGAGAAATTGGCAAACGGGGCCAACGCCCCCTTGCACTCGGCCTTCTGCCTTGCTTCAATAGGGCCTCCCTTTGGGGACGCGTCTTTTGCGCCAAAGCGCGCCGACGCAATTCAGCCATCGGCAAAACACTGCCCCGGCCCTGCCGGTGGGTGCCGTATCGTTTTGAACAGACAAAGGACTGATGAATGAAATTTGCCAAGCTCGCTGCCGCAGCCGCTGCGCTCGCGATCGTGCCCGCCACCGCCTATGCACAGGACGCCGCTCCTGCCGCAGCTCCCGCGGCGGTCGAGGTGACGCAGGGCGCCACGGTGACCGGCAATGACGGCAACGCCATCGGCACCGTCACGCAGGTTTCCGCCGACAGCGCCGTCGTGAACACCGGCACGCATGATGTTCCCTTGCCGCTCAACGCCTTTGGCACCGATGCCAACGGCCTTACGCTCAACATCACCAAGACCGAGCTCGACACCATGATGGCCGAGCAGCTGGCCGCTGCCGAAGCCGCTTTGGCCGAAGCGATGGTCGCGGGCGCGCCTGTCGGCACGGCGGATGCGCAGACGCTGGGCACGATCGACACGGTTTCGGAAGAAGGCGTCGTTCTGGCGCTGACCGACGAGCAGAAGATCACGCTGGGCAAGGAAATGTTCGCGCTTGATGCCAATGGCGCGGTGATCGTGCTGGCAACGCTGGCCCAGATCGAGGCTGCCATTCCCTCGGAAGGCTAAGCCTGAATTCGGAAGGGCCGGCGATGCCCGCGACAAAGCTGTGAAACTCCTGCTGGCATTTCGGTTCGGCACCGCCTATCGGGCCTGCCAGACCATCTAGCGGAGTTTCAAATGGGTTTTCGTTGCGGCATCGTCGGCCTTCCCAATGTCGGCAAGTCGACGTTATTCAACGCGCTGACCGAGACGCAGGCAGCGCAGGCGGCGAATTATCCGTTTTGCACGATCGAGCCCAATGTCGGGCAGGTCGGCGTTCCGGATGAGCGGCTGGACAAGATCGCCGCCATCGCCAAATCCGAAAAGATCATCCCGACCCAGCTGGCCTTCGTCGATATCGCGGGGCTGGTAAAGGGCGCGTCCAAGGGCGAAGGGCTTGGCAACCAGTTCCTCGGCAACATTCGCGAGGTGGATGCCATCGTCCATGTGCTGCGCTGTTTCGAGGATGACGACATCCAGCATGTCGCCAACAAGGTCGATCCGATCGCCGATGCCGAGGTGGTCGAGACCGAATTGCTGATGAGCGACCTCGAAAGCCTTGAAAAGCGCGTTCCCGCCGCCGCCAAGCGCGCGACGGGCGGCGACAAGGAAGCGAAAATTGCCGCCAGCGTGCTCGGTCAGGCACTCGAACTGCTGCGCGACGGCAAGCCCGCGCGCCTGACGGAGCCCAAGGACGACGAAGAGGCGCGCGTTTTCGCACAGGCGCAGCTGCTGACCGCGAAACCGGTCCTCTATGTCTGCAACGTGGCCGAGGAAGACGCGGCAGAGGGTAACGCCCTGTCGGCCAAGGTGTTCGAAAAGGCCGCTGCCGAAGGCGCGCAGGCCGTCGTCGTTTCGGCCGCGATCGAAAGCGAGATCGTGGCCATGGCACCCGAAGACCGCGCCGAATTCCTGGAAGCCATCGGGCTGACAGAAAGCGGCCTCGCCCGCGTGATCCGTGCGGGATACGACTTGCTGCAGTTGAAGACCTTCTTCACCGCAGGCCCCAAGGAAACCCGCGCATGGACCTTCCCCTCGGGCGCGAAGGCGCCGCAGGCCGCGGGCGAGATCCATACCGATTTCGAGCGCGGGTTCATCCGTGCCGAGACGATTGCCTATAATGACTATGTCACGCTGGGCGGCGAAAGCGCCGCGCGCGAGGCAGGCAAATTGCGGCAGGAAGGCAAGGAATATGTGGTGCAGGACGGCGATGTCATGCACTTCAAATTCAACGTCTGATCGCGGTGCCCGCACGGTTTGCGGGCACTTTTGAGCCGGACGCCCGTTCCCATGGGCAATCGACAGCAATCCGTGGGACTGGCAAATGGTGGACAAATCCGAAAAATTCAGATGGCTCGTCAGGCTGGGCTATCTTTCGCGCGCCGTGCTTTACACGCTCGTCGGGCTGATCGCGCTGACCAGCATCGGCAGCATCCAGCAAGGCACGAACGGCGTGTTTCAAACGGTCGAGGAACTGCCCGGCGGCATGGTCATATTGTGGCTGCTGGTGATCGGGCTGGCCGGATACGGCCTCTTCCGCCTTGCCTCCACTGTCTTCGATATCGAGCACCAGGGCAGCGACGGTAAGGGGATCGCGCACCGGATCGGCCATGCCGGCAGCGCAATCGGCCATTTCGCTCTCGCCTACTCGGCCTATAAATTCGCCACCAGCGAAAGCGGCGGTTCGGGCGACGGCGCGCAGGAAGCCGCTTCGGGCCTGTTGTCCATGCCGCTGGGTGGCATACTGCTGGGCGCTTTGGGCCTCGCCTTTTTCGCTGCGGCCTTCTCGCAGGCGCGCAAGGGCATTTCGGGCAGTTTCATGCACCGTATCAGCGCGCGCGCGCCATCGGCCACGCGCTGGCTGGGCGGCGCGGGATATCTGGCGCGTGCGGTGGTGTTTACCGTGATCGGCTGGTCGCTCGTCCGCTCGGGCTGGTTCAGCAGCAGCGGCGAGGTGAAGACACTGGGCAATGCAGTCGCCAGCCTTGCCGACGACGGCCTCTGGTTCACCCTCACCGCCATCGGCCTGCTGATGTTTGGCCTGTTCAGCGTGGTATTGGCGCGTTACCGCATCGTGCCCGACATGGATGCTTCGGGCAGTATTCCCGCATTCCGCGCCAAGCTGGGCTAGGGCATCAGGCCCCGCATTGCAAAGTGCCTTCGGATTGATAGACAGCCTTGCCCTTGGCGTCGGTAATGGTGAGCGACCCTGGCCAGCTGGTGCTTTCCACGCCGCTTTCCTCACCCTCGCCGGGCAGCTGCTTTAATTCGAAGGCATAATCGCTGCCCGCGTAATTTTGCCAGCTGCTCATCGGCAGCGATGCCCCGCCCTTGTCGGGTGACAGGGTCACGATAGCCCCGTCGATTTTCAGAAAGCCGCGCTCCGGCTGGGCCAGTGCGATGACCGACAGGCTGTTTTCGGGCGCAAACCCGCAGCCCGCGCCGAACAGATCGTTCTTCTCGATATCGGTATAGGAAATACGCTCCGGATCGATGGGTACGGCGGGCGGATTATCGTGCATCGCACGGATTTCCGCCACGTCGGCGGCATCTTGCGCGGGACTGCGATTATCTCCGCACCCGGCCAGCATGGCAGGCACGGCCAGCACGGCCCAGATCGACGCCTTCATCATCTTCTCCCGATTTTTCCTATTTCCGTCCGAACAGTTTCTCGACATCGCCCATCGACAGCTTGACCCAGGTGGGGCGCCCGTGATTGCACTGGCCCGAACGCGGTGTGCGCTCCATCTCGCGCAGCAGGGCGTTCATTTCCACCACCGACAAGCGCCGCCCTGCCCTGACCGACCCGTGGCAAGCCATGGTCGCCAGCACCAGATCGAGCTTTTCGCCCAGCAGCAAAGCTTCACCGTTATTTGCGATATCGTCGGCGATATCCTGAAGCAGCTTTTGGCAATTCGCGCCCGACAGCGCGGCAGGAAGGGACCGCACCAGTACCGCATCGGGTCCGAAGCGTTCGACCGCCAGCCCCATCTCGCCCAAACGGTCGGCGGCGCTTTCGATGCGGTCGCAATCGCCTTCTTCCATCTCCACCACTTCGGGCATCAGCAAGGCCTGTGCCCGCGCAACGCCGCTTTCGGCCCCTGCTGCGCGCAAGCGTTCGAGTGTCAGCCGTTCATGCGCCGCGTGCTGGTCCACGATCACCAGCCCGTCCGACGCTTCGGCCACGATATAGGTCTCGGCAATCTGGCCGCGCGCCGCGCCCATGGGGAATTCATCGGCATCGGGCGCGCCATCCTCTGCCTCTTCCGCGCGGGCAGAGGGTTCGAGTATCGCTGCCTCCATCGCGCGAAATGCATTCTGCGCAGGGCTGTGCGGGTGTTGCGGCGCCGGATGGGCAGCGAACATGGGCCGCTGTTCGCGCAGCGCCAGTGTCAGCGCATCGCCCGTCGGCGCGGCGGCGGGTACAAGCGGTTCGGACCGCCATGCCGACATGGCCTGTGCGGACGGTTGCTGTGCCGAACGCCGGTCCCCCGCCGACAAGGCATCACGCAAGCCGCCGACGATCAGCGAGCGAACGGCGGCGGCATCGCGAAAGCGCACCTCGGTCTTGGCCGGATGGACATTGACGTCGACTTCGCCCGGCGGAACCGTCAGGAACAGCGCCAGCACGGCATGGCGGTCGCGCGCCAGCATATCGGCATAGGCACCGCGCACCGCGCCCGTCAGCAAACGGTCCTTTACCGGACGGCCGTTGACGAACAGATACTGATGGTCGGCCACGCCGCGATTATAGGTCGGCAGGCCGGCAATACCCGTCAACCGCAAAGGCGCATCGACAGGACCGCGTTCGCAATCGATGCTGACGGCGTTGTCCGCCAGTTCGCGGGCGACCAGACGCGACACGCGGGTTTCAAGCGACTCGCCCGCTTGCACCGCGAATATCCGCCGCCCGTCATTGGCAAAGCGGAAACCCACGTCGGGCCGCGCCATGGCGAGGCGGCGCATCACATCGTGACAAGCCATATATTCGCTGCGCGGCGTTCGCAGGAACTTGCGGCGGGCAGGCACCCGCGCGAACACGTCCTCTACCCTGATGCGCGTGCCGGGTGGCAGGGCGGCGGGGCCTTCGGCGACCGTTTCGCCATGATCGGTCACGCGTTTCCAACCCTGCGCGGCACTGGCGGGCCGCGACTCGATAGTCAGCCGCGCGACGCTGGCAATCGATGGCAGCGCCTCTCCGCGAAAACCCAGAGTCGCAACCTCTTCGATCGCGCCTTCCTCTCCCACCAGCTCGACCGGCAGTTTCGATGTCGCGTGCCGCTCCAGCGCCAGTGCCATGTCGTCTGCCGACATGCCGCAGCCGTCGTCGATCACCTCGATCGAACCCAGACCGCCGTCGGTCAGCGTGACGGCAATCTCTTTCGCGCCGGAATCGATCGAATTTTCAACCAGTTCCTTAAGCGCGGCGGCCGGACGTTCGACCACCTCGCCCGCGGCGATGCGGTTGACCAGCGCCTCGGGAAGTCGTCTGATGACAGGCATTGACCAAGGCTAGCGCCGAACGGCCCGATTTTCGAGGCCAGTGAATGATGCTCCATGTGGAAAAGCGCGCGGAACCCCATGAATTTTTTTCCATAGGTGGCAGGATTGGGCTAGGCACCGCTAGGGACCAGCAACTACTTACGGACCGCTGCTCGCGTCATGTCAGGCGCAAGGGCTAACGCGGCTCCGGTGAGGGACGATACCTAAAATGGCAAATTTCTTTTCGCGTCTTTTCCAGTTCGGCTCGCAGAACATGGCGATCGACCTCGGCACAGCGAATACGCTGGTCTATGTGGAAGGGCGCGGGATCGTATTGAACGAACCCTCCGTCGTCGCGATCGAGACCGAGAACGGGATCAAGCGCGTGCGGGCCGTGGGCGACGACGCCAAGATGATGATGGGCAAAACCCCTGACAGCATCGAAGCGATCCGCCCCCTGCGCGACGGTGTGATCGCCGACATCGAAGTCGCCGAGCACATGATCAAATATTTCATCAAGAAAGTGCACGGAAAGCGTAGCGTGCTGCGCCATCCCGAAATCGTGATCTGCGTCCCTTCCGGCTCCACCTCGGTCGAACGCCGCGCCATCCGCGATGCGGCCAGCAATGCGGGCGCCAGCCAGGTCTATCTGATCCTTGAACCCATGGCCGCCGCCATCGGCGCCGACATGCCGGTGACCGAGCCGGTCGGGTCGATGGTGGTCGACATCGGCGGCGGCACAACCGAGGTTGCGGTGCTGTCGCTGCGCGGACTTGCCTATACCACCAGCGTGCGTGTCGGCGGCGACAAGATGGACGAGGCGATCGTTTCCTATGTCCGCCGCCACCACAACCTGCTGATCGGCGAGTCGACGGCAGAGCGGATCAAGCAGGATTACGCTGTCGCCATCCCGCCTGCCGACGGTGTGGGCGAAACCATACATTTGCGCGGCCGCGATCTGGTGAATGGCGTCCCCAAGGAAATCACCATCAGCCAGGCGAATATTGCCGAGGCGCTTTCCGAACCGATCGGAGCCATCGTCGAAAGCGTGCGTATTGCGCTGGAAAACACCGCACCCGAACTGGCGGCCGATATCGTCGATCAGGGCATCGTGCTGACGGGCGGCGGTGCGCTGATCAAGGGACTGGACGAGCATTTGCGCGAAGAAACCGGCCTGCCCGTGACTGTGGCCGAAGATCCGCTCTCCTGCGTGGCGCTCGGTACCGGTCGCGCGCTTGAAGAACCGGTGTTCCGCGGCGTATTGATGACGGCCTGATTATTGGCGGCAGCCTTTCGGGGCTGCCGCGATCGGGGCACCTTGGGGGCCGTTCATCGGGCCCCCGCAAGCATGACGCGGCCATCGGGCCGAAGGGGAGTAGCACGACATGGCGTCGGCGGAGCGGCGTCCCGGGTTTTCCAAGAGGGCGCACATCTCGATCTTCACGAGCTATGTCGCTGCCATTGGCGGCGGCGTGGTCGGGATCGTGTTGCTGCTGATCTCGCTGCTCAGTCCGGGCAGTTTCGCGTTTGCGCGCACGGCGGCAAGCGATGTGGCGCGCCCTGTTGGCGAGGTTTCAGCCGTTACGCGCAACAGCAGCCGTTCGATCATCGATATTGTCACCGGCTACATCGATGCAGGCAGCAAGAACGCCGCCTTGCAGGAAGAATTGCGCATCGCCCGCGCCCAGCTCGCCGAGGCGGAAGCGATCTATGACGAAAACCGCAGGCTGAAACAGCTCCTCTCGCTGCGTGAAAAGGATATCCGCCCCGTTGCCAGCGCGCGGCTGATCGGCTCAAGCCCCAGCAGCACCCGCCGTTTCGCACTGATTGGCGCAGGCGCGGTGGATGGAGTGATGGTGGGCCAACCGGTGCGCTCTGCCACGGGCCTTGTCGGACGCGTGTTGGAAGTGGGTCGCCGCACGGCACGGGTGCTCCTCGTCACCGATGGGCAAAGCATCGTGCCGGTGCGCCGGATCAAGGGGAATGTCGCCGGTTTCGCGCAGGGACAGGCCGATGGCACTTTGATTGTCCGCCTTATCGAAATGGGCATCAACCCGCTGGAAAAAGGCGATTTGATGGTCACATCGGGTTCGGGCGGATTATATCGACCCAATGTCCCTGTCGCCATTGTCGAAAACGTGACCCGCGACGGCGCGGTTGCGCGCATCATTTCCGATCCTGCCGCCACCGATTTCGTCATGGTCGAACCGGTTTGGCAACCTATGACCGAACTGGGCAATATCGACGGCGAGATCGCGCCGTGACATCCACCGCATCCGGCCCGCGCCCATGCCGCTGAAGGGGGACCGTCTTCCCGGCGAGGACATGTTCCAGCGACGGCTCAATCGTGCGCCCTCTCCCGTGCTGGCGACGATCATTCCGTGGGTCTCCATCGCTTTGATTTCGCTGGCGCCGCTGTCGCCGATCATCGCATCGGCACCGGTACTGCCGCCGCTCGGCTTTATGCTGCTGATCGCGTGGCGACTGTTTCGACCGGGCATGCTGCCGATTTGGGCTGGTGCGCCTTTGGGGCTGATCGACGATCTGTTTTCGGGCCAGCCCCTTGGTAGTGCCGTGCTGTTATGGTCGCTGACCATGATCGGATTGGAGGCATTGGACAGCTGGCAACGCTGGCGCAGTTTCTGGCAGGACTGGGCCGTCGCCATCGTGCTGATCTGGGTGTATCTGACCATTGGCCATATGTTTGCAGTCATGGCAGGTGCGATATGGTATCCTTCGCTGATCCTGCCCCAATTGCTGATTTCGATTTTGTCCTTTCCCTTGTTCACTCGCCTTGTCGCCATTCTTGATGTGCTGCGCCGTGCCCGCGTGAAGGTGCTGGGTTAATGGTCAGCCTGACGTGGCGAAAGCGACCCCGCGCGCCCAAGCGGGTCAGCGCCGGCGAATTGCAGAACGCATTCGACCGCCGCACTTTTGCGATCGGCGCGCTGCAAGGCGGGGTCGGCCTGTTGCTGGCCGGCCGCATGGCATGGCTGGCGGTAGAGCAGAACGAGAAATACCAGCTCGCATCAGAGAGCAATCGTGTCGATCTGACACTGATCCCGCCGCGCCGTGGCTGGATCCTCGACCGGCATGGCGTGCCGCTTGCATCGAACCGTGCCGATTTCCGCGTCGATCTGGTGCCCGAACGCATCGTCGACCGCGAACGCACACTGGCCGTACTGGGCGAAGTGCTGGAGCTTTCGCCCGCCGCCATAACCGATCTGCGCGACAAGCTCACCGAAGTACGCGGGTTTCGCCCCGTCGAAGTCGCCACTGGCGTCGATTGGGAACAATTCGCGGCATTATCGGTGCGTCTGCCCGACCTGCCCGGCGTGGTGCCGCAACGCGGATTCTCCCGCTTTTATCCGACCGGCCCTTCGGTTGGCCATTTGCTGGGCTATGTCGGTACCGTTTCGGCCGAGGAGTATGAGAAGGAAAAGAACCCGCTTCTCATCACGCCGGGTTTCAAGATCGGCAAGGATGGCGTTGAAAAATACTTTGAAAAAAACCTGCGCGGCCAACCGGGCGCCCGACGCGCAGAGGTAACCGCCGCAGGCAAGATCGTCCGCGACCTTGAGATGCGTGAGGACGTGCAGGGCGATCCTGTCCAACTGACCATCGACGGTCCGCTACAGGATTACGCCGCGCGCAGGCTGGGGCCTGAATCGGGTTCGGTAGTGGTGATGGATCTGGAAAAGGGTGACCTCCTTGCCATGTCCTCGATGCCCAGTTTCGACCCCAACAGCTTTTCCGACGGTATCGGCCGGCTCGAATGGAAGATGCTGTCCGAGGATGACCATGTGCCTTTGCGCAACAAGGTGCTGTCGGGCCTTTACCCGCCGGGATCGACGGTCAAACCCTATGTCTCTCTTGCCTTTCTGAAGGAAGGGATCGACCCCGAGGAAAGCGTATTCTGCGGCGGCGGTCTGCGCGTGGGCAATCGCGTGTTCCGCTGCTGGAAACGCGGCGGGCACGGCACGGTCAATATGGCCAAGGGCATTTATCAAAGCTGCGACGTCTATTTCTATTATTTCGCACAGCGCGTGGGCATGCAGGCGATTGCCGATATGGCCCGCAAGCTGGGCATGGGCTGGAAATATCCCCTGCCGGTCGAAAGCCAGTCCTATGGCACCGTGCCCGATCCGGCGTGGAAGAAGAAAAAATACGATAGCGACTGGCAGACGTTCGACACGGTGAACGCGACGATCGGTCAGGGTTATATGCTGGTCAATCCGTTGCAACAGGCCGTCATGACGTCGCGCATTGCCAGCGGGCGGCGGTTGCAACCGCGCCTTGTACTCAGCAACGATCCAAAACCCGCCCCCCATCTCGACATCCCAGACGAGCATCTGGAAATCGTGCGTCATGCCATGTGGGAAGTGGTGAATGGCGGCGGCACGGCGGGCCGCGCCCGCCTGCCCGTTCCCGGTGTAGAGCTTTCGGGCAAGACCGGTACGGCGCAAGTCGTGTCGCTGAATTATGGCCGTGGCGGCAAGGATGTGCCGTGGAAATACCGCGACCACGGCCATTTCATCAGCTTTGCCCCTTATGACAATCCGCGTTACGCCTGCGCCGTCGCCATCGAACATGGCGCGGGCTCGTCCTCTGCCTATCCGGTGGCGCGCGATGTCATGACGTTCCTGTTCGATCCGGGCAAGGCGCTGGACGTGCTGCACGATTACGAACGTCAATGGGGCGGCACCGCGCAAGAGCGGCTGGCGCGGAAGTATCGCGCCTATGAAAATGCCTATGGCGGCAGTGCGCCCAAGCCTTCGTCGACCGAACTGGATCAGGCGACCGGCACCGCCACGGCCGACGCGCCGCCGCCACTGAACGCCGCGCAAAGCCAGCGCGCGGCCGAGGACCGAGGCACACAGACAGGCAGCAGCCCCGATGCCGCATCGGCAGAGGCCGCCTCTCCGCCTGCACCATCCGCTGGCGCAGCGTCTCCGGCGGGAGAGAACCCGTGAACCGCAAGTTCCTGCCCCGCATCATCGCGTTGCAGCCATGGGGTGTGATCATCCCGCTGATGCTGCTGGTCTGCTTTGGCGCCGCAGTGCTCTATTCGGCGGCGGGCGGGAACCTGATGCCGTGGGCGTTATTGCATGTCGTCCGCTTTGCCGTGTTTCTGGTGATGGCCATGGTGATCGCCAGCTTCTCGCGTGAATTCGTGCGCATGATGGCATTGCCGGTCTATATCATCCTGCTTTTGATGCTGATGGCCGTGGAAGCCATGGGCTTCGTCGGCGGCGGCAGCCAGCGATGGCTGAATCTCGGATTCATGACCTTGCAACCCTCCGAACTGATGAAGCCGGCCATCGTCATCATCCTTGCCCGCTTTTACGATATGCTGCCCCCTGCCGCGACCCGTGAGTTTTCATCGCTGATCGTGCCGGGCGTGCTGATCGGCCTGCCGGTCGGTCTGGTGCTGCTGCAGCCCGATTTGGGCACGAGCCTTGCCATCGTCTTCGGTGCGGCTGTGGTGATGTTTCTGGCGGGTTTGCCGATGATCTGGTTCGTTGGCGTCGGTGTGGCCGGGCTGGCCGCCATTCCGTTGGCGTTCTTTTTCGCGCTGCACGATTACCAGCAACGCCGCGTTCTCACCTTTCTGGACCCCGAAAGCGATCCGCTGGGCGCAGGATACCATATCACCCAGTCCAAGATTGCGATCGGATCGGGCGGACTGTTTGGCAAGGGGTTCGGCAATGGATCGCAAAGCCATCTGAATTATCTGCCCGAGCCGCATACCGATTTCGTTTTTGCCACCATGGCCGAGGAATGGGGCATGATCGGCGGTCTGTTCGTGCTGTTTGTTTTTGGTCTCCTGCTGCGCTGGGGGTTGAAGGTCGCCACCAGCACCAACGACCGGTTCGGGCAATTGATGGCGGCTGGGCTGACGGCGACGATTTTCTTCTATGCAGCGATCAATCTGATGATGGTCATGGGACTTGCGCCAGTGGTCGGAATCCCCCTTCCCTTCATGAGCCATGGCGGATCGTCGATGCTGACGATCATGATTTGTGTCGGTGTGATCATGGCCGTTCAACGCTGGAACCGGCGCGAACCCGGCAGTTTTGCCTGAGGCCTCGTGAAGAAATTTTCGGAAAGTCGAAATTTCCCCTTCCATCGCGGCGCGCAGTCTTTATAGGGAGGCCTCCCGCGGCGAATCGCTCCTTTCGGAATACGCCGCAATCGTCGAAAACCAGACGATGTGGACGCATAGCTCAGTTGGTAGAGCAGCTGACTCTTAATCAGCGGGTCCTAGGTTCGAGCCCTAGTGCGTCCACCAAAAACTCTCAGAAAATCAATGAGTTACGAGACGACCGATGACGGGGTGGAACCTAGAAAGTCATTCTAGGTTCCGTATAGGTTCCACCCTGCCCATTTGAACGTCGGCAAACGGCGATGAACGAGAATGGTCTGCGCGGTATGATTGGCCATCCTGACTGCTCAGGACTGCACCCTTGGTCTGGCCCTAAGCGACATTATTGGGTTCGTTGCGGTGCGTTCAAAGTAGGCCCTTCGTTGGGGCTCGATCATTTCAGCTTGGCAGTCCGCAGCACGGGCACCAAGGTGTCCTCGATTAGCTTGACCTGTGCGGCGATGGTCTGGTCCACCTCGTTCTCTTCGGCGTTCGGGTATCCCTCCCAAATCGTGCTCTCGATCTTCCGCCGGAAGTCGGCGTCTGCGCCGGTCTTGTCGTTGTGGTTTGCATCCACGTAGACCTTCACCGTCCAGAACTGGTGGTTCAGCTTCTCCAGCGCCATCTCCAGCTCCTCGCCGAAGAATGCTCGCGCCATGGGCTGGCACTCCTCCAGCGCCCGCTGGTCGTCGCGGGTCGCGTTCAGGCGGTTGTAGTAGGCCTGTGTGGTCGCCAGGCTCTTGCGCTCGCTTTCGGGGAAGGTCTTCTCCCACTCGCCGTTGGCCTTGAGATGTTCCTCGGCGGCGTCGGTCTCGTGCCCCCACATGGCGGGGCTACGGACGCGCGACAGCCCGCGTCGCACCTTGTAGGTCGCTGTCAGAATGCGCTCGGCCTGTTCGATGTGCCGCTCAGCAAGCTTTTGCCGCTTCCAGTTATCGAAGGTGCGCGAGCCTATGACCGCCGCGCCGATTACGGCCAGCGCGCCTACCACAGTGCCTATCCCAGAGAGCATGGCCCCGGTCGCCACCCAGTCGATTGTCGTCACGCAAGTCATCGTCCGTACCCCTGTGCGGTTCCATACCGCCGTTTACCGGCTCCCGACGATGCCCCTGCCCGTCGCCCATCACTGCGTACATCATAAAGACCGTAACCGGACCTATGAATCATTTTGGCCGGAAGCATTGAACCGGACGGTCGTGGCCAAACCGTCACCGCCGTGCGCTTTACTGAACGCCGCGCGGTGGTAATCTCCGGTCCATGAAACCACGTCAGACAACCAGATTTTTTCGCAAGAACTGGCCTGCCGGGCGGCGCGGCAGTTGATTGATGGTCGTGCCGGACAACTCCTGGACCATCCTCGACGATCTGGCATTTCAGCTTTGCCCGGATGACATCTCTCAGGGGCGCGCACAAATCCGCAATGCGCTTGCCGATTGCGAGCGCTGGATCGACCGGCGCATCAGATTGCTCGATTGGATACGTTGGTCGGCCATAGCCACTTTCGCCACATCACTCGCCGCCAAAGCTGCAAGCGCATTAGGCTCTTGGCCATCAGAGTGGACATCGGACATTCTGATCGGAGGCTCCGTGCTGGTCTGGGGACTGTGCGAAGCGATCCCCGTGCTGGTGCAGAATTCCATTTTCGATTGGTCCTCACGCACGCCGCTCAATGACAGCAGGCTTGCCCCGCTCAAGGCCTATCTCGAACACGCGGCCAAGGCTCCTCAACTGCTGCACGATCAAGACGGCAATGCGGTCGCGCCGGAGTTTTTGCTCAGCCCATGGGCTGTTCTGCTTTTCTCTGAAAAGGCGATCATGCGGCAATTGCCAACGTCAGGATCAAAAGGTCTCAGGCGGGTCCGCTACGCCAAATGGCTCATGGCTGACAGACCCCCGGCTGCGCCCGTGCCACAGGCGGCCAGCGGTAGCTCTGCGCCCGTGACGGTGATGGTTGATCGCAGTGTTACGAATATTGATCAGCGGACCCAAACCCTGACAATCGCGCAGCACAACACCATCCACCAAACCAGCAATCATTTCGAGTTCGTCACCCGGATCGCCGCACAAGCGGACGCGGTTGCTGGCGTTCCAATCGACCATGCGCGAGAGGACGCCGACTCCGCATTGGCCGAGGAGCGCTGGCCCTGCCAGTTCGACGATACCGACTTCCACATCCGGCTGAAAATCTTCGAGGCAACGGCGCTGTGCAATGCCAGGCCATCGGTCAAACCGTTTCAGATCAAGAAGTATGTCATCGCGATCCTGTCTGCCCGGCGCTTCTGGCTGGCCGACCCGCATGAGGACATCGCCGATGTGGCAGAGAAGGTTGGCAAGCTGATCGCATCGAACACCGATGGCTGGGCGGGGTTGCAGCAGTCAAATTCCACCGGCTGGATCAAATCCGTGATCGGCGGCACCGGCAACTATGCCTTCGTGCGCGCAGCGTTCACTGAAATCTCCTACGACCCAGCCGAGCACGACGACGCACAATATCGTCTGTTATTGCAATAATCTGCGATACGCGCCTGCCCTGAACGGCGTCCGGCGGTCAGATTGACCTTTCGCAATTCAGCGAAAGGAGATTTGACATGCAACCTGCCGAGCCAGACGGACTGGTCTCGATGAAGACCCTGATGGCGCTCATTTCGGTGAACAGCCGGGCGACCGTCTACAAGTACATCGAAGAGGTTCCCGACTTTCCGCAGCCCTGCAAGTTCGGGGTGCGCCGTGGCCGCGTCCGCTTCAAGGCATCGGACGTGAACCGCTATATCGAGTCGCTGCCAACACGGCCCAAGCGGCGGAAATAGACCGCCGCTCCAAGCGCCAATCCCCCTCCCCCTTGCCGGTCAGGAACTGTCTGTCGTGCCAGCTCCGACAGACCGCCTCTCGGCTTGTGCGCGTCGCAGTTCCTCCCCCCAGTTCCAGGATGTTTTCACCATGCAGATTTCACAAGCAGATGCCCTCGCCATTGTCTCGTCAGAGTCGTTCCAGCAGCAAATTATCGGGCCGATGATCGACGAATTCGTTCGTCGCCTCAGTCGCCCCGGAGCGGACGGGAAAGCCTACCGGGCATTCATTCAGGACTGGCTCTACTTCGAGCGACCGATGCTCGACCGGTTCATCGGTGAGCGTTTCAACGTGCAGTTCGAAGGCCCCGCCCTCTCCATTGACGGAGCCGAATTTCCGCTCGGCGGCTTCATCCTTCGGGAGCTCGAATGGGTCAGGATCGATCCCGTCGAGGCTTTCGAATTGCGAAGTGAATTGCGCAAGGCAGTCGATGAAGCCGTCATCGATTGGATCGGCGGAAGGCCGATGAAATTCCTGCCCGCCACCGTCGAAAAGCCATTCCCGGATCGGGCAGCAGCGGATGCCGAAACCGCGCAGATCATCCGCGACTTTCTGGGTTCCACCGGAAAGACAGAAGGAGTCGGCTGATGCCACGGCGGGCGAAAATTCCGGATCGCGAAAGAGGCTGCGATGCTGCGCATCGAGCCAGCAAATCAGATACACACCCTACGCACGGGTGCATGCCTGATTTCCGCCATTTCCTTGGGGGGCGATGCGCGCGCTCGTTGCGCCCTCGCCTCTCAATCCCCGCAATTCAGCCGAAAACGCAGCGCGCGCATGGCGCGCTGCGGGAGGTGTTCCCATGAACCGCATCAAACTCTCGATCCGCATACCGGCGGAGCAGGAAACCCTGATCCGGCACATCGCCAAGGCACGCGGACTCTCGCGCTATCAGGCGCTGCTGCGGGTCATCGAAACTGGCCTGTCATCGATCACTGGCGGCGCTCAAATCCGCTCGCAAATAGCCAGCGAAGAAGCACTGGCCGCGATTGAATCTCGCCTTTCCATGATCGAATCCCTGACCGACCGCAGCCTGTTCACGGCCAGCGCCGCCTACGCCTATTCGCGGCGCGCTGCACTGCGAAACGACAGCGATGCCGACCGCGTCGATGCCGTCACCAGCGATGCTGCACAGGCCGCCTACCGGCGGCAAAGAGCGCTCGCAGCGGAGGCACTGTCATGAGCCACGATCACGACAATCTGCTGCGCGGACAAGGCCTGTTCCGGCAAGCCATATCGGGCTTCGCCACACGCTGGAAAGCATACGCTTGGACGGTTGGCGGCGCTGCCATCCTTGGCGGCTTTGGCCTGCCCATGCAGACGGTCGAACCATGGCAATTGACCTGCGCCTATCAGCATGCCCAGGGTAGCCTTGTGAGCATCGTTTCAGGCGGCAAAACCGACCCCGAAGTCACGGTCAATTTCGATGGCAGAACGGGTCGCATACCTGCGAGTGTCCTCGCCAACGATCCAATGTGGATTGCGTGTTGGCAGGACATCCAAAGCAGGGCAATCCTTGGCGGTTTGGCGGGTGGTTTGTTCGGGCTTATCGCGTGCCTTGGACTTGCGGTTTGGATGCGCGACAAGGGTCGCAAGGCGGCTCAGGATCGCATCGTTTCGGGAACCGAAATCGTGTCCGAACGGGAACTGCGAAGCCTGACCAAACGCGTGACCGACGAGTACTCATTGCGCATCGCCACGGTCGGTATTCCGGCTTGGCTCGAAACCCGTCACTTCGCCTTTCTGGGAACGACCGGTGCTGGCAAGACGACCGTCCTCCGGCAGATGCTCGACGCGGTCGAGGCAAGGGGCGAACCCGCCCTCGTTTACGATACCAGCGGCGAATTCGTTGCCCATTATTACCGGCCCGAACGCGGCGACATCATTCTTAATCCGTTCGATGCCCGGTCGGCCTATTGGTCCCCGTTCCTGGAGATTGCGCACCCCGCCGATGCAGACCGCATCGCCCGCCAGCTTGTTTCCGAAACCGGCGAACGCGATGACGATGTCTGGCTGGAAACTAGTCGTATCCTTGTCGCCAATGTGCTGCGCGTCCTGAGCGCCGAGGGGAAGACCACCTTGCCCGACCTGCTCAATGCCTTGCAGGCCAAGACCAAGGAAGAAATGAAGGCGTGGCTTGCCGGAACATCGTCAGCCCGCACATTCGAAGATGACGCCGACCGGGCGACCGGTTCGGTCCTGTTCATGCTCGCCAAGGCATCCAATCTCTTGCAGTTCCTCTGGCGCGAACCCGGCGATGCAAAGAGCTTTTCGTTCCGTGATTACTTCGCCGGGATTGACCGGCATGAGGGACCGAAGCCATGGATCTTCGTGCCGCGCAAGGAGGACTATTTCGAGGCGATGAAGCCCTTGCTGGCCTGCTGGCTGGAGTGCGCGGCCAGTGCCACTCTGGGGCTGGAGCCATCGTCCGACCGCCGCCTGTGGTTCTTCCTTGACGAATTGGCCGACCTGCCGCGCGTGGACAACCTCACCCGCCTCTTGCCCGAAGGGCGCAAGTTCGGTGCAAGCGTCACGCTGACTTTTCAGGCCATCGGCCAGATGCATCGACGCTATGGCCGTGACAGCGCCGAGGCGATCCTGGGGTGCTGCAATTCCAAGCTCTATCTCCAGCTCATAGACCGCGAAACACGCGAGTGGGCATCGCGCAACATCGGCGATGTCGAGGTGGAGGTGCGCAGCGCATCCGACAGCTTCGACTATGGGCCGAACAGTGGCCGTTCGTCAGTAGGCAGCACCCGGCATGTTCGCGCAGCCGTGATCGAAAGCAACATGCGGCTCGAACCGCATCAGGGCTTCCTGCAACTGCCCGATGCTCTTCCGGTAGCAAAGATCAGGCTCACGCGTGACCATATCGACGCGCGCGGCGCACCGGAGCATCGAGGGTTCGTTCCGGTCGATGTCAGTCGTTCGCTGTGGGGCAAATTGCCGGTCAAGGGTGCGAAGGCCGAAGCGACGATCAAGACCGCTGGACCGGTCTGATGGTCGCCACGATCAGTGCAATCGGCTCATCGGCACAGGCATCGAGCTACTACGAGGCCGATGACTATTATGCCGATGGCGGACTTTCGCCGAGCGAATGGCAGGGCGAAGGTGCGAAAGAACTTGGTCTTGCCGGCGAGGTCGAGCGTGACGCTTTCCGCGACATGCTTGACGGGCGCTTGCCCGATGACCAGCAGCTTGGCACCACCCGCGACGGCAAGCTCGAACATCGCCCCGGCTGGGATGTGACCATGAGCGCCCCCAAGTCCGTATCGATTATGGCAGAGGTGGCTGGCGACCGTCGATTGGTAGGAGCGCACGACCGGGCTGTGAAAGCGGCGTTGGCTTTCGCCGAACGTCACGCCTCCGCCACCCGTATCAGGGAGGATGGCAAGGTCGAGAGACATCAGACCGGCAACCTTGTCGTCGCCAGCTTCCTGCACGACACCAGCCGGGCGCAAGACCCGCAGCTTCACACACACAATGTCATCATGAATATGACGCGTGACGCGGATGGAAACTGGCGCAGCCTTGAGCCGCGCGCCTTCTACCAATTGCAGAAGGCTATCGGTGCGATCTACCGACAGGAACTGGCGGTTGGGGTGCGGGAGCTTGGCTACGAAATTGAAACCAGCAAGGATTCGCTGTTCGAGATCAAGGGTGTTTCGCCAGATGTCATCCGCGCTTTCAGCGAGCGTGCGGCGCAGGTCGAGGCGCGTTTGGCGGAACGCGGCCAGACCCGTGAAACGGCATCGGCAGAGCAAAAGCAGATTGCCGCGCTCGACACACGAGAGGCGAAGCAGGCCGCCAACCGGGCAGAACTTGTCGGAGAATGGCGCGCAACCGCTGATCACGCCGGGTTCGGGCAGGCGGAACGCCAGCAGTTGGTGAAAAATTCCGAAGCCAATGCCGCCAATACGGATCACGGCTTGGCCATCCAAGCTGAAGGCAATTTGGCCGCGCAACGCGCCGTCACCCTTGCCGCCGAGAATCTCGGCGAACGTCAGTCCGTGTTCTCCGCCGCCGATCTTGAGAAGGAGGCGGGGCGGTATGGCATGGGCAAGGTGACCGCCACCCAGATCGGCCAGGCGATTGTGCGCGCCAGCGCAGATGGCGCGTTGGTGCCCCGATCCTATCTCGACAAGCGCGGCGCGGAATTTGCCGGGTTCACAACCGCGACGAACATCGAAAACGAGCGCCGCATGCTGCGCGCTGAAGTCGACGGACGCGGTGTCGTCAGGCCGATCCATTCGTTGCGGCAAGCGGGCAGCGCTGTAGCGAAGGCAGAACTGCGATCCGACCATCGCTGGAATAGCGGCCAACGCGACGCGACGCGGGCGCTGCTGACCAGCACTAACCGCGTGATCGCTGTGCAAGGCTATGCCGGGACGGCGAAGACGACCACCGTGCTTGCCACCTTTGCCGCCGAGGCAAAGGCCAAGGGCCTCTCCGTCACACCACTCGCGCCAACTGCATCGGCGGCGCGAACGCTGAGCGATGCCTTGGGCATGCGCGGCGCAACCGTTGCCAAGCACTTGCTAGGAAGCCCGGACAAAACCCGTGGCGGCGTATGGATCGTGGACGAGGCTTCGATGCTGTCCGCCCGCGACATGACTTCGCTTCTTGAGCTTGGCGAAAAGGCCAATGCCCGGATCGTGCTGGTCGGCGATGTGAAGCAGCTCGGATCGGTCGATGCCGGTGCCGCATTCAAGCAGCTGCAGGATGCAGGGATGCAAACTGCCAAACTTGATGAGATTGTCCGCCAAACCAATGTCGCAACGAAAGACGCGGTGCAGGCCTCCATCGAAGGCGATGCCCGCAAGGCCTTGGCCGCGCTTGATCGCGGCGGCGGCACCATCTTCGAGCACAATGAGCGCACAGACCGGTTTGCCGCCATCGCCAGAGCCTACGCGTCCCTCAACGAAAAGGCGCGAGCGAGAACACTGGTCATCGAGCCCTCGCGCGAAGGGCGCGATGCCCTCACCGCAGAAATCCGGACTGAGTTGGCAAAGGTCGGAGCGCTGACAGGCCCCGCGATCACGATGCAAAGTCTGGTCAACAAGGGCCTGTCCCGTGCCGAGGCGCGCGACCCCGCGAGCTATGAACGCGGCGACTTGGTGCGCTTCACGCGCGACTATGCCGACAAAGGCGTAGCACGCGCTCAAACCTATCGCGTCGAGCAAATCGACCCGGCCAAAGCCGCAATCACCCTCAAGGCAGAGGATGGCCGCGATATAGACTGGCGCTTGCGGCAATGGGGCGCGAGCAAGGTTCAGGCGTTCTCGCCGCAGCCGCTCGAATTGAAAGCAGGTGACCGCATCCAGTTCACCCGCAACGACCGCGAGCTTGGACGGATCAACGGCGGGCGCGGCACCGTGTCAGCCATCGACCAGCAATCCCGCACCGCCACCATCCGCAATCCGCGCGGCCAGACCGAAACCCTGAATCTGGAAAATACCCGCGATCAGCACATCCGACACGCCTACGTCGAAACCGCCTTCGCCGCCCAGGGCCGCACAGCAGATCGTGTCATGATCCACGCCGACAGCAAGGCGACCAATCTGGTCGATCAGAAGTCGTTCTATGTCAGCCTTTCGCGGGCGAAGGAATCGGTGGCAATCTACACCAACGACCGGGAAAAGCTGGTTTCAGCGATCAGCGAACGGGCGGGATTGGAGCAAACAGCCAGCGAGCAGGCGGCCTTACCCTCGTTATCCGCAGGGAAGTCGACCAGTGCCGGATTGGGGTGAGCAATCTATTGAGAACATTCATCGAACGCGCTAGCGTGAGCGTCAAAGGGGGTGCCGAATGGAACTCAAGTCATTTCGCGTTAGAAACTTTCGTTCAATCAATGATAGTGGCGAAATTGATGTTTCGCGCATCACTGCACTGTTGGGGCGCAATGAGAGCGGAAAGTCTAACATCCTTCGGGCGCTACACAGTTTGAATCCGGCGGATGGATTTGAAGCACTTAGCCCGATTAAGGACTTTCCTCGCCATCGCAAACTGTCGGAATGTCGCGATTGGACGCCAGTAGTCGATTCCACTTGGCAACTCACCAAGTATGAACAGCAGCGAATTGCAGAAATTTGGCCCGCAGCCGATGGTGTGACCGAAGTTGACGTATGCCGTCGCTACGATGAAACCCGAACCGTGGGAATCGCAGGCTCGACAACGGAATTTGACCTAGCTGCCGTTAAATCCGAAGCACGCAAGATCGACGCTGCCGTTAAAGCCAAAGCGGCGAAGTTGGCCGACGACACGAAGGCCGAATTGGAAAAGGCGGCGGACACGTTTGTGAGCGCAATTGGCGTCGGACAGACTGGGGCCAAATGGGCTGAAACCGCAACGCCCGCCTTAGCCGCACTTCGACAAGCACTCGCAGCAGCGGACACCGAGTTGACCGATGCGCAAGACCAAAAGGTCGTTGCGCTTGAGGAAATGGCCGAAGCAATACCGCAAAATGAGGAAGCACATAAGGCGGCACGAAAGTGGGTTATCGAACGCCTGCCAGTGTTCATGTATCTTGAAGACTATCCCGAAATTAAGGGTCATCAAGACATTGCGCAGTTCCTGCAGCGCAAGAGTCAAGGCACTCCGACCCAAGCGGACACCAACTTTGAAAAGCTTTGCAAAGTCGCCGGATTAAGTCCCGACCAACTCCAAGAGCTACTTCAACAAAACGACCAAGAGACACGTGGGCAGCTGGCCAATCGTGCCGGTGCCGTTGTAACGACCGCTATTCGCAAGCGTTGGAAAGACCGAGAATTGAAGGTTCGCTTCAACCTTGACGCACAACACTTCGACACGCTGATTTCCGACCCGAACAGCACCTATGACGTTGAAGTGAACCTTGATGAACGAAGCCGTGGCTTCCAATGGTTCTTCGCGTTTTATATCGTCTTCGCAGCGGATACCGACGATGGCGAGGCCGAAGGTGCGATTTTGCTGTTGGACGAACCCGGCTTGTATCTCCACGCGCGTTCGCAAGGCGACTTATTGCGTCACCTTGAAGACGACTTTGCCAACCAAATCGTCTATACGACGCACTCCCCCTTCATGGTGCCGACTCATCAATTGGATTGGGTTCGCACGGTCAACATAGCCGAAGAAGCTGGCACGACCGTATCGAACGACCCGACAGGCGACGCCAGAACCCTGTTTCCGTTGCAGGCCGCATTAGGTTACGACCTAGCGCAAAGTCTGTTTGTAGGCCCGAACAACTTGGTCGTCGAAGGCGTGACGGATTTTTGGGTGTTGTCGGCGGTATCGGCGCATCTGAACGACCAAGGCAAAGTTGGTCTTGATGAACGCCTAACCATCACGCCCGCCGGGGGCGCGCAGAAAGTGCATTACATGGTGGCGTTGCTAACGTCGGAGCAATTGAAGGTGCTTGTCCTGTTCGACGATGAAAAGGACGCAAAGGCCACGCGCGACGATTTGGTCAAAGGCAAGCTGATACGGTCGGACAATGTCATTTTCGCAAGCGAAGCGTTCGAAACGCCACCCGCCGAAGCCGACATTGAAGATATATTGGACCCGGCAATTTACGAAGCCCTTGTTCGAGAGGCCTACGCGAAGGAACTTAAAGGCAAGAAGTTGGAACTGAATGCCCACATTCCTCGCATAGCCCGCCGGTTTGAAGCTGCATTCGACGCGCTTTCTATCGATTTCCACAAGACGCGTCCTTCAAAGCTATTCTTGCAGAAAATGGCGACGGACCCGGCATCAGTGCTGCCAGCGGGAAGCGAAGGTCAATTTGAACGTCTGTTTAGGGCCATCAACGCCGCACTTGAAAAGCATCTCGGTCGCTAATCCTTGTGAGCAGGAACTCGTGAGCCTCATTAAATCCAAGCAGCGTGTCGCCGATCACGGGGAGGTGTTCACACCGCCCTGGCTGGTCGAAAAGATGCTCGACCTTGTGAAGGGTGAAACGGAGCGGATTGATTCCCGTTTTCTTGAACCCGCCTGCGGCAGCGGCAATTTCCTCGTGCCGATCCTGCAACGCAAGCTGGCCGCCGTGGAATTGAAATTCGGCAAGTCGGACTTCGAGAAGCGGCATCATGCGCTGCTGGGCCTGATGTGCTGCTACGGCATCGAGTTACTGGCCGACAATATCGCGGAATGCCGCGCCAATATGCTTGAGGTATTCGCGGACTATCTGGCGCTGGATGCGAACGACGATCTCTACCGTGCCGCCTCTCACGTCCTTTCGCTCAATCTCGTTCACGGCGATGCGATGACGATGCGCGCTATTGATGACGCGCCGATCCGCGTGGTCGAATGGGGCTATCTGGGCAAAGGAAAATTCCAGCGCCGTGATTTCCGGCTTGATGTGCTGACCGGCATGGCGAGTTTCAGCGCCGAAGACTCCTTGTTTTCGACACTGGGTAAGCACGAGATATTCACGCCTTCGCAGACATATCCGCCCATGAGCGTGCGCGATCTCGCGGCGGCAAATGACGGAACGGGGGCAAGCGCATGATTGAACAGGCCAGCTTTGCGCTACGCGGGCGTAACCCCGATGTGCTGACCTGCATAGCCAACCTGTCAAACGACGAGGTGTTCACGCCGCCGGAGTTCGCCAACCGGATGCTGGATACGCTGGCAGAGGCATGGGCGGCGGACAATGGTGGCGCGAGCATCTGGGCGGACAGTTCGGTCAGGTTTCTGGACCCATTCACGAAATCCGGTGTCTTTCTGCGGGAGATCGCCAAGCGGCTGATCGCTGGCCTTGAAACGGAAATCCCGGATTTGCAGACCCGCGTTGACCATATCCTGACGCAGCAGGTCTTCGGTATCGGCATCACCCGGCTGACCAGCCTGCTCGCGCGCCGCAGCCTCTATTGCTCCAAGCACGCGACCGGGGGGCATTCCGTCGCCACGGCATTTACCAAAGACGATGGCAATATCTGGTTCGAGCGCACCGAGCATTCGTGGAAGAATGACAAATGCGAGTTTTGTGGTGCCCCCCGTGCGATCTTTGACCGAGGGCCGGAGTTAGAGAACCACGCCTATGCCTTCATCCATACCAACGACATCAAGGCTCGCCTCGGCGAGTTGTTCGGAGCCGATATGCAGTTCGATGTAATCATTGGAAATCCACCATATCAATTGAAGGGTGGCGGGGGCGGATCGAATGACTCGTCGATCTATCAACTGTTCGCCGAGCAGGCGATGGACTTGGAACCTCGATTTCTTGTCATGGTTATTCCATCCCGCTGGCTTGCTGGTGGTAGGGATATGGGTGCCTTTAGGCAGCGTATGTTCACTGATGGCCATGTTCGCGAACTAGTTGATTATACGAAGATGAGCACGGCCTTCCCCGGTGTCGATTTTGAGGGTGGTGTTGGCTATTTTCTTTGGAATCGAGAAAATTCCGGCCCCTGTCGTTACACATTGTTTCAAGGGGACGAGCAACTTCCCACCGTCGAACGTAAGTTAGACGAACACGATATTTTTGTCCGCGATACGCGAGCACTGGCAATCTTGAATAAGGTGCTATCCAAAGATGAGAGCACCCTTGAAACGATTGTGAGCGGCGACACCCCATTCGGGCTTGCGACGAATTTTGCAGACTATTCAATGTCCGAGACAGGCGGCGCACTGTCGATTTACCTGACAGTGAAAGGGCGGCGAACTCAAGGCTGGGTAGATGACGACCTCATCAGGAAGAACCGCCAACTAATAGCTGGTTGGAAAGTATTGCTTCCGGAAGCATACGGCGAACGCGGAGCAATTCCCGCAATGGTGCTTGGCCCGCCTATCGTGGCTGTTCCCAACTCTGTGTGCACGCAGACGTATTTGGTGGCTGGCCCATTTGAATCCGAGTTTGAGGCCCAAAACTTCAAGAGCTACTATTGCACCCGGCTATTCCGATTTCTGGTCTCGCTTCGGAAGATCACACAGCACGCATTGCGATCAACATATTCTTGGGTGCCGCTACAGGCTTGGGATCGAGCATGGACTGACGAAATGCTGTATGAGAAATATGGCATAGATCAGGATGAGATTGCCTATATCGAAAGCATGATCCGTCCGATGGCGGCTGCTGATGAATAGGCCTTCAATCGAGGAAATCCTTACTCCGAAACCCGATGTGCGCCCGCGCATCTATGCCTACTCCATCGCGGATGAGGCGCATGACGGGCTGCTCAAGGTTGGACAGACCACGCGCGATGTAAAGCAGCGCGTGGCCGAGCAGTTAAAGACGGCGGCGATTGCCAATTACACCATCGAACTCGACGAACCCGGCGAGGCCGATGACGGGTCAATCATCACCGATCATGCCGTGCGCGATGCGCTCAGGCGCAAGGGCTTTGCCAATCCGCAGCTTGAATGGATGCGATGTTCGCTGGCCGATGTGAAAACCGTGCTGACCGAACTGCGCAGCGGACAACAATTCACCGGCACGCATCACGAGGATTTTCCGCCGCGCAAGGAGCAGTTGGAAGCGGTCGAGCAAACTTACGCCTATTACCATTCGCGCTGGCAGCAGGATGCCAATGCCGTTCCCCGCTTCCTGTGGAACGCCAAGATGCGTTTCGGCAAGACCTTCACCAGCTATCAGCTTGCCAAGAAACTTGGGGCGAAACGGGTGCTGGTGCTGACCTTCAAGCCTGCCGTCGAAGATGCGTGGCAGACTGACCTTGAATCCCATGTCGATTTTGACGGGTGGCAGTATCTCTCCCGCAATTCCGGGCGTGATCCGAGCCAGATCGATGGTGACAAGCCGGTGGTCTATTTCGGCTCGTTCCAAGACCTGCTGGGGCGCGACAAAGCCGGGAATATCAAAGCCCGCAACGAATGGCTCCACACGATCAACTGGGATTTGGTCGTGTTGGACGAATATCATTTCGGCGCATGGCGCGAGACGGCCAAGGAGCTTTTCGAGGGCGAGGATGCTTCGATTGCCAAGGAAGCAGCCAAGACCGAGTATGCCAATGGTCTTGACGATGTGAACGAAGACCTTGGCGTCATGTCGGAAAGCGAAACCGATTTTTTGCCGATCACCACGCGGGCTTACCTCTACCTTTCCGGCACCCCTTTCAAGGCGCTGGCTACGGGCGAGTTCATTGAGGAACAGATATTCAACTGGACCTACACCGACGAGCAGCGAGCCAAGGAAGAATTTGCTGCGCAGCATCCGGGGCAGCGCAATCCCTACGGCGCGTTGCCGCAAATGCACTTGCTGACCTACCAGATGCCGCCGGAGATTACCCATATCGCCAGTGGCGGCGAGCTGGACGAATTTGACCTCAATGAGTTTTTCGCGGCGAACGGCACGGGCGTTCTTGCGCAGTTCAAGCACAAGGACGAGGTGCAGAAATGGCTCAACGTCATTCGTAACTCGCCCGATGCACCGCGATCATTCGACAGTATCAAAACCGGCGTTGTCCCGCCGTGGCCCTATTCGGACACGCGGCTTCTGCCTCACTTGCAGCACAGCTTCTGGTTTCTGCCCAATGTCGCGGCCTGCCACGCGATGGCGAATTTGCTGGAAGAGAAGCACAATACGTTCTGGCACGATTATCAGGTGATCGTGGCGGCAGGCGCATCTGCGGGCATAGGCCTCGATGCCTTGCCGCCGGTTCGGGACAAAGTTGGCAGCGGGTTCGACACCAAGACCATCACGCTTTCCTGCGGCAAGCTGACCACCGGGGTTACGGTCAAGCAATGGTCATCGATCCTGATGCTGCGCAATCTTCAATCGCCGGAGACGTATTTTCAGGCGGCGTTTCGGGTGCAGTCGCCCTGGTCGATCAAGAATCCCAACGGGGACAATCCGAACGAGGAAGAGATCATCAAGCCGGTCTGTTTCGTGTTCGATTTCGCCCCGACTAGGGCGCTGCGGCAATTGTCGGAATACGGCATCGGGCTTTCGCCGGGAGAAGCGAACCCGGAAAACGCGGTGAAGGAGCTTGTCTCGTTCCTGCCCGTGCTCGCCTATGACGGCGCGAAGATGATGCAGATCGACGCGGGCGGCATCCTTGACATTGCGATGGCGGGAACGTCCGCGACCCTGCTAGCCCGCAAATGGGAATCGGCCATGCTGGTGAACGTGGACAACGACACGTTGCGCCGCGTTCTCGAAAACCCCGAAGCGATGGCCGCTGTTGAGCGGATCGAAGGTTGGCGCGCCTTGGGCGACAACATCATCGAGACGATCATCAACAAGAGCGAGAAAATCAAGGACATCAAGGACAAGGCCAAAGCCAATGACGGGGAACTGACCCCGAAAGAGAAGAAAGAACTGACCGCCGAGGAAAAGGAATTCAAATCCAAGCGCAAGCTGGTTCAGGAAAAGCTGATAAAGTTCGCCACCCGCATCCCGGCCTTCATGTATCTCACAGATTTCCGCGAGAACAAGCTACAGGACGTGATTACCAAGTTGGAACCGGACCTGTTTCATGCAGTCACCGGCCTGACTGTAGCGGATTTCCACCTGCTGGTTCGCCTTCGCGTCTTCAACACCGAGCGGATGAACGAAGCGGTGTTCGCGTTCCGCCGCTACGAGGATGCGTCGCTTCGCTATACCGGCATCGAGAGCCACGAAGGGCTGACGCATTATGGCCTGTATGACACTGTGGTTGCGAAGGAATTTGATTCTTAGTCGGAAATGGCTGGGAGCGCAGGATGCAACGTCCGGCGAGTATTGGGGGAAATGAATGTACAAGCCCGGGGGAACGATTGCTGCAGCGCTGGAGAAGATCCAGCAGAAATCCTACGTGCTTCCGGCGATCCAACGCGAATTCGTGTGGAAGCCCGAGCAGATCGAGCGTCTGTTTGACAGCCTTATGCAAGGCTACCCTTTCGGCACCTTTCTGTTCTGGACTGTGAAGCCTGAGACAAGCGGCAGCTTCAAATTCTACGACTTCGTGCTGAACTACCATCAGCGTGATGCCGCCCATTGCCCGGAACTGCCGACATTGCATGACCAGACGGTCACCGCCGTTCTGGACGGGCAGCAGCGGCTGACCGCGCTAAACATTGGTCTGCGCGGTTCGATGGCGATGAAGCTGCCGAGCAAATGGTGGACCAACCCTGACGCATTTCCGAAAAGGACATTGCGCCTCAATCTCTTGGCTCCGTTAGAACCCGACGAAGAAGGAGCGGTTTACGATTTCCGTTTCCTCGATGACGCACAGGTCGAGCGCGATGAAGCCGCCTTGTGGTTTCCCGTGACCGAGATTCTCGGGATGAAAGGCGGCCCGCCGATGCTTGCATGGCTGGTTGCCAAAAAGCTCGAAGGCGATGCACTCAATAGCGCCTACACAATCCTTGATCGGCTGCATCAGGTTGTCCACGTGGACCAGAGGGTCTTCTACTATGAGGAAGAAAGCCAAGACGTTGAGCGGGTGCTCAACATCTTCATTCGCCTCAATTCCGGTGGCACAGTGCTTTCCTATTCCGACCTGCTGCTCAGTATCGCAGTTGCGCAGTGGAAGAAGGTGGATGCCCGATCTGAAATCCACAGCCTTGTCGATGAGATCAACAGAATTGGCACTGGCTTTTCGCTGAGCCAGGACTTTGTATTGAAGGCCGGCCTGATGCTGTCTGACATCGCAAGTGTCGGTTTCAAGGTCGAGAACTTCACGCAAGCCAACATGGAGAAGCTGGAAGGCAACTGGCCGCAAATTCGTGCTGCCTTGGTCCGGACTGTGGAATTGGCGGCGAGCTTCGGCCTCAACGGCCAGACACTTCGTGCAGACAGCGCCCTGCTGCCTATCGCCTACTACCTTTATCACCGTAGAGCCCCAGCGAACTATGCCGTCAGCAACCAGTTCGCCGCCGACCGGAATGTCATTCATTCCTGGCTGACCCGCTCGTTGCTGAAAGCATCGGGAATCTGGGGCAGCGGCCTTGATACGTTCCTCACCGCATTGCGCGAAGTGATTCAGCAGAAGGGTGAAACGTCCTTCCCCGCGCGGGAACTCGAACAAGTCATGGATGCACGTGGAAAGTCGCTCGCATTCTCGCCTGCGGAAGTCGAAGACATGCTCACGATGCAGTATGGCGACAAACGCATGTTCGCACTGCTCTCAATGCTGTTTCCGTTCGTCGATTTGCGAAACCAGTTCCACATGGACCACGTATTTCCCATTTCGCGGTTCACGGCCGCCAAGCTCCGCAAAGCAGGCATTGACGAAGACAGGATCGAGAATCTCTCCCGAATGGCAAACGAGCTGCCAAATCTACAATTGCTCGAAGGCACAGCGAATACAGAGAAGCGCGACAAGTTGCCCGGCGAATGGCTCGCGGATCACTATCCAAACGCTGGTGACCGAGCGCACTATTGCGCCATCCACGATCTTGGCGATGTGCCCGAAGCGCTCGAAGGCTTTGAACAATTTCATTCGGAGCGCCGCGAGCGCCTACGAACTCGCATCCAAGGGGTGCTTACGATTGAGCAGGAATAATAATCGAGTTGGACAACGCGGGACTAGACGGCGATAATTTTTTCTGCCACGTTTGTGGTCGAAAATCTTATCGAGGGTCGAATCATGGACGTTGCGCGTATCTTTGACGAGGAATGGTCGGTTGATGGCCGCCTCAGCGAAACCTTTGGTGTGACCCGCGACCAATTGATTCAAATCGTCAAGGAAGTGGTGGGTGCACGTGCCGACGCGGTCGAGAATGATCCTCTCACGGCAGCGGGCCAGTTCGCATATATCCACGGAACCCGCAATGTCCGCGCCCTGTTTCGCACGCGCGGCTGGCATCTGGATCGCAAAGACAACATCGAACTGGTGCGCCATCCCGAACGCCGCCTGACCATCAGCTATCAGAGCGTCGATCTTGCAGCTTCCGTTGATCACTCGCCTCTGGCCATTTCTGGTAAGGGCGCTGGCGCGGAACGTGCGATTGAAGAAGCGCAGCTTTCCCTTTTCAGAAAGGAAGAACTGGACCGCTCGGCCACGCCGAAAGCGGGGCCGATCAATACGGGAATGTGGTTCTTCTGTGTCTCGGTCAACGGCGATGACGTTCGTGCCGAGCTTTCGCTGGCCTCCGGCGTCTCCGGCGGCAATTTCAAGGGTTTTATCGAGCGAATTTTCATCGTGAAGAAGGGCGAGTGGGAACGCATTCGGCTTGGAACCCACGACGATTCCGATGCTGTGGATTTCGAGCCTGTCGTCATTCGCAAACGGTAGTTATGTTCAATATAGAACGGCTCGAACTGGCCCGCAAGCGGCGCCGGTACACTGCGAAGGTGCTCGCCGAACGTGCGGGCATCGCGCCCGTGACGTATTCTCGCATCGTCAACAGGCAACAAGTGCCGGATGAAGCGACGGTTGTCGCTCTTGTGGCGGCACTCGGCTACCCCCGTGAATTTTTCGAGCAGGATGATTTCGATCCAATCGATAAGTCAGCTGCCAGCTTTCGCAGTCTGACCGGCATGACAGCTCGCGAGCGCGATGCTGCATTGGCGGCTGGCTCTTTGGCATTCGAGGTCATGGATTGGGTTCATTCGCATTTCACGCTTCCAGAACCGGATATCCTCGACCTGGGGCACGAGCGCAGTCCAGCCTCTGCGGCGCGCATGCTGCGACAACATTGGGCTATGGGTGAAAAGCCGGTTGCCCATATGATCAAACTGCTGGAAACTAAGGGCGTTCGCGTATTTTCTCTTGCGGAGGATACCAAGAATGTCGATGCGTTTTCATGCTGGCGTGGCAACGAGCCATTCGTCTTTCTGAACACTTACAAGTCGAGCGAGCGAAGCCGTTTCGATGCCGCGCATGAATTAGGTCACCTCGTTCTGCACCGTCACGGCGCGCCCCAAGGCCGTGAAGCGGAGGCGGAAGCTAACAACTTTGCTTCTGCTTTTCTGATGCCGCAGGCAGACCTCCTGTCCACTATTCCGTATGTTTCCAGCGTTGAGCAGATCGTCAGTGCGAAGAAGCGCTGGGGTGTGGCCGCAGTCGCCCTCGCCTACCGGCTCAACAAACTCGGTCTAATGACGGAATGGCAGTATATTCAGGTCAATCGACTCTATCGGTCGTCGGAGCCAGACGGGATTGCCCCGGAAAGATCAGTGGTTTGGCAAATGGTGCTCACAGACCTTTGGAAAGATGGATTGTCCCGTTCGCATATTGCCAAGGAACTTCTACTTCCGGACAGTGAGCTTGAGAGCCTGCTATTTGGCTTGGTCGGTTCGATTTCGCCTCCATTGAGACAATCACCTGTCTTGCGTTCGGTGGAATGAATTAGACGGCGTGGAATTCATGCGATGAGAATTGTGCTACCCTTCGGGCAACCTGCTCTACCTCGCTGCGCTCGACTGAACCCGCGTGGCGGTTTCATCCCATCTGGGTGACGATCAGGAGCAGTTCGAAGCAGAGCGGGAATTTCTGGTGGACGCGCTCTGTCCCGCGCTTCGCGCTTCCTGAGGGCGCGGTATTCCTGAGCTAACCCGCAGGCACTCTTGCCTCTCTCATTGCCGGAGGCCCGCTGGCGCACTGATCGCGCGCGCAGGACCTCCGTCGGCTTCGCGCCGTTGCAAGGGTGCCGATTTTCTCTGGATCGCTGGGCGATCCCTGGCGGGAACACCAAAGGCTTTGCCCTCTCGTTCCCGAAACCGGAAATAGACACCCCCGTGTGGCGGGCTTTGCCCGCTGGCCCGCGCCAGGGCATCGATTCCGGTTTTCCCTCCCCCTCCCATCCTCGCCGGAAGGCAGGCCGCATGCCGCGTGTCGGATGCGGCTTTTCCGGAAGGAGTTAGGCAGATGGACGATCAAATCTTGAACTACCGGGCTTGCGGGGCCGAATGCCGCGAGGACTGGTTGCGGATGCTGGCAAACGAGAACGGCTTGCCGTTCGGGACAGTGCGGCGGCTTGCCGAGGAACTGGGCGAGCGGGAAGATTTCGGCGAGCTGGTTCACATCTGCGAATGCGGCGGGAGGGCAGTGCAATGAGTGCTGACACCCTCTCCCGCAGCGACCGGATTGCCCGGCTCAATGATAGGGCCCGGCAGGCGATGGGCCTGGCCTGCGTTGCCGTGGCAACCGAGGGGTTCCGGGCCTTGCCCGAGCAAGATCAGTCGCGTGTGCGCGAGCTGGTCGAAACCTTCGACGCCTTCACGCCGGACAATGATCCTTATGGCGAGCGCGATTTCGGGGCGATCTATCGGGATGGCGAAGGTCGCTGGACGACGACGCGACCCACGCGGTCTGCCGAAACCGTGTTCTGGAAGATCGATGCATACGACCGCGATTTGCAGTTCGGCAGTGAGGAGCCGGCCAATCCTGCCGTTACGCGGCGGGTGCTCACGATAATGCTGGCCAGCGAATATTGAGGGAGGCAGACCTATGTCTAGGCGAAAGCAGCCGGTTCGCATCGCCGGACCCGATCCGAACCAGATCACCATGCCCGGCGTGCAGCCTGTATCTCTAGCAGAGCGGCTGCAATGCCGGGCGGATATGCCGATGCTGCCACCCCGGGTGCAAAAGCCGATGGATATTGGGTTCTGGGATCCCATGCGCGATCAGCTGGAGATGTTCTGACAGGAGCGCCGGATTTGCGGCCCGCCCACGGGCGGGCCGCGACTTATTCGGATCGATCTACCTCAAGCAGCCAGATGCGAAGGGCCGGATCGCTTCCCGCTTGCGGCGCGCGGCGCGACTGAAATCCTGACCCGGACATCGCGGTTTAGCCGGTCAAGGATGCGCATCAGGCGGTCGACCGTGAACCGGTCGAGCTTGGCCTGGCGGATGCGCGAAAAATCGGCTGCCGCAATGCCGGTGCGCGCCTCGGCGTCGCGCACGGTCAGCCGCTCCTTGTCGAGCGTTTTAATCACTTCGGCGGCAAGCGTCGCACGAAGCTGGCGCAGGCCTGCGTCGGGCGCGTCGAAGTCGGCAAAGACATTGCCGGACCCGCGCACCAGCTCGATGTCATCGGTTTTGTCGGTCATGCCAGAATCTCCTTCAATCGTTTGATCCGCTCGCGCACGAGGTCGATTTCGTGACGCGGCGTCGAAATTCCCTTGGTCGATTTCTTCTGGAAGGCATGGACCACCCAGATATCGTCGCCCAGTTGCAGCGCATAAACGACGCGATAGGCATCGCCGCGCTCCTTGATTGCCAGTTCCCAGACACCGGCACCAAGTCCAGTCAACGGCTTGGCCACATCCGGCGTGCCAACATCGGCCACAATCGTCAGCGCATCAAGCGCCCGATCGATCGTACGGGACGGAAACGCCTCGAAATCCTTCCGCGCCGCCTTGACCCATGAGATCGTCCGAAGTGTGGGGCGAGGCATCGCGGTATGTAGTCATATTTGCCAACAAATGTCAAGTCGTGCAATGTCGTGTGTTGGCAGATCGCGTCGGCCCTGCCCTTGATCAACGGACCTATGGCCGCTGTGCACCACCCTTGTGCGCGCAAGCAAAAAACCGGCGCGATGCGCCTACGGTATCCATGAATGGAGCCTCCGTCTTTTGGCTTGCGCGCGGGCGGCGAGCGGCCCCTCCAAGTCCGTCAGGACAGATTGCCTGGCACGATCAGGAGAACACCCATGCAGAACATCGCAGAATTCCACATCATCGGACGCATCGGCAGGATCGATGCCACCAAGGAGGTCACCCACCTTTCGGTCGCAGCCAACTACAACCGCCGCGATGGCAACGAGTGGAAGAACGATCCCCACTGGAACCGCGTCACCCTGTTCGGCAAGTTGCGTGATCGCCTCGCCAACGCCGCGACGGGCGATCTCGTGCGGATCACCGGAAGGGTTCGCCAGACCAGCTACGAGACCGATGGCACGACCCACTACTGCGTGGACATGATCGCCGATGGCTTGGCGATCCTCGCCAAAGCGAGCGGCAAGCCTGCCGACGAAGACGTCGGGGAGTAGTACCCGGCTGGGCGGCGGCGCGAGCCGCCGCTTGAGCATCTTCTCCACCGCCGGGCAGTGCCGTGCGCAATCGATGCAGGTGGCAGATGCCGCAATGCCGCCACAATCATTCGCCAATCATCATTTGCATGACGCTGATAAGGCAGGCCATCTTCCCGGATGATGCAGCTTCGCTGCTAGACATCTGGCGCGAGTTTATCACGAACTCTCCCGTCAATCTCGACTATCAGGGGAATGACGCCGAATTCGCGAACCTGCCGGGCAAATATGCTGCGCCGCAAGGGTGCGTTCTGCTCGCTGAACGCGACGGCGGAATCGATGGCTGCGTCGCATTTCGGATGGTCAGCAAGGACATTTGCGAAATGAAGCGTCTCTATGTCCGGCCCAATGCACGCGGAAACCGCCTGGGGCACGCGCTGGTCAGCCGTTTGATCGTAGAAGCACGCAAGGCTGGGTATCGCGAAATCAGGCTCGACGTCATGGAGAAGTCCGCCACCGCACGCAGGCTTTACGAACAATTCGGGTTTGTCGATGCCGAGCCGATCTCGGTCAATCCGGTTCCCGGCGCGTCATTTCTCGGTCTGCAGATTTAGCCGAACAATCTGGACGCCTTGCTGAGTGGCTGCTGATGGCCACTCGAACGCCTGCTCCGGATCGATGTTTGATTGATTCCATCCCCCATGCCGCTCACGCCCTTTCATTTGTTATCAGTTTATGATAACACTGACCAGTGGACGAAACGCATGATTCGAGCCTTGATGCCCTGCTCCCGCTCGATGGCGAGATTTTCGTGATCGATCCTGCGGGCGATCACTGGGTCAAGTTCGAGGTCAAGCGTGTCGAACCATCGACCGAAAGGCCGCATGGTCTGCGTTATTCGCTGACCCTGCACGGCAGCGATGGCGAGCGTCTGGTTGGCTTCGACAACGCCCACCCGGTGGCCTCGGGTTCGGGGCCGGGAGCCAAACGGCCTGCGGCTTTCGATCACAAGCACCGACTGCGGACGATCAGGCCATACGATTATGCCGACGCCGCCAGTCTGCTGGCCGATTTCTGGAAGGAAGTCGAAGCCGTGCTGGCGGAAAGAGGAGTGAAACTATGAAGACGTTGAAGATCGGCATTGCCAATCCGGCTGACTACAAGGCGCGGACCATGGCGATTGCGCGGGGAGAACTGAAGCCATCGGCGCAAGGGCCGAAGGTGTGGTTCACCTCCATCGAGAGCCTTGCCAAGGTGCTGTCCGACCGCAACCGCGAGCTGCTGGCGCTGATCGCCGAGGAGAAGCCGGAATCACTTCAGGACCTTGCCGAGCGAACCGGGCGCGCGAAGTCCAACCTTTCGCGCACCCTGAAAACGATGGAGCACTATGGCCTGGTCCGCTTCGAAAAGCGCCCCAATCGCGCCCTCGCCCCGCGCGTCACCTATGACGATATCCGGCTCGATCTGCCATTGCGATCCAAGGCGGCGTGATCGGCGAGCGAAGGCCAGAGGAGCGAAATTGGAATTGGAGAGCAGCACATGAGCGACATACTCGACATGGCCGATGACATGGCGAAGGACCTCCGTGCCGTTGGGGCTATGGACGCCAAATCGTAGGCGCGAACTTACATTTTGGTTGGCATGTCGAGATCGGCGTATTTGGGATATGTTGGAAATCGTGTAGGTCGGCAGCACGAATCGTGCTGAGGAGAGTCCATTGATAATGGCAGAGTTGCAATGGCACTAGCGCTCGACCTACGCAGCCCGCTCCTTGTTGTGGTCGGGCAGTTCAATCCCGCAATTTTCGAGTTCCCTTGGATCGCCAAACATATCTTGGAAGCTGACGAAGGAGACGCCGTCCAAGCCCTCGAAGTGATCATGCAACTAGGTAATGTTGGGATGCGGCTTCAATTTTTCGAAGGCGTCGCGATCAACGTACAGCCTGGCCGAACTGAACTCCTCGTTCAGAACGGTGACGCTGATTCATTCAAGGCTGCCGAAGACAGGCTGACGAAACTATTGGAAGTCCTTCCCCATACGCCAGTCGCGGCGATCGGATGTAACTTCAGATTCAATGATCCGCAGCCGCCGCAGGATATCATCGAGCTGTTCGACACTCCCGAGGGACTCGAAGGCGAATTCACCATCAACTCCCGCCAGTCGACGACGCAATTGCAGGTCGAGGGCGGGGTGCTGAATTTCTCGCGCACCTTGTCTGATGCGGGGTGCGACTTCAGTTTCAATTATCATCGTGATGAGACCGATGCCCAGAAGTATGCCGATTTCGTGCCAGGCATGGTGAAGGCTCATCTCGACCATGCCGCGCATTTACTAGCTACAACTTTTGGGTATGAAGCCTTTGAGAAATTGAGCTTTGTGACCGAAGTCGAACCCGGAGAAAAAGCAGATGAGCAACCAATTGAAGCCGAGCATTAAGTCTGTTCGTGCGGCCAGGCTCGTCGTCGCAGCCCCGGCTGTCGCGCCCACCGTCACTGCCGATTTTGTGGCCCTGAGTTCATTGCCCCATGTCGTTAAGAGTGCGACGAAGATATTCAGACTGGACGATCCGGATCGTGTCGAAATCCGCAATTTGAACCGCATGCTGAAGCGTAGGGACGAGCCGCTGGAGGTGTCGACCTGCGACGCCGCTGGTGATCGGACTGACTGACCGACCGATCAGGCGCGATGGGCAGCATCGACTACATCTTTGAGAGTGAAAGTGGGATCAACAAAGACGAGTTGTCCCAAGGCGATCTGCTCCATCGCACACCCGAATTGGCGGCAGCAATTCGGCAGGCACACGCCCACTACGCCGACGCACCGAGCTACACTCATTTCCTAGTCCTAACGCAGTCATGCGACCTCGTACGGCGGCCGAAAAAATGCAAGGCACCGTATATTACGATCTGCGCGGTCCGCCCGCTGACGATCGCAGTAGACCGAGAACTCACCTCGCTGATAGACCAGCTTGGCGGTTGCCCAGTGCCTGTCGGCAGCAGCCAATCTGAGGTGCTCGCGAAGCAATATCTGGAGCGCGTCCTCAACAACACTGTTGACGGTCTCTTTTTCGTTCCAAAGGGTTCTGCCAACACGGTCGATGAGCATATGTGCGCGTTCCTTCCACTGTCGATAGCTCTCAAGACCGATCACTACGACGTATGTCTCAACGCGAAGGTTGCGCAGGCCCGCCCCATATTCGCAGCCAAGATCGGTTCCTTAGCCAGCAATCTTTATGGCAGGGTAGCGACGCCGGACTTAGTTGAGGAAGTTGGAAGCGCCGCTGCCTCAACCTACAAAGCCGAGTTTTTCGATGAACTCGGCCTAGGCAATATGCTCTGGCTCTCTCCGTTCGAACGGGATGAGTTGACCAAAGCGCTTGCACGGCACGATGTGGATGAACTCGGACCACTGACCAGAGAGATCGTCAAGGAAATGGTCTCTGCGATCCCGAACCCAAGGGATCTAATCGCTGACCGTGTGGTTGACATCCTCAAGAAGCGAAAGCTCCTTGCCTCGCTCGCTCCTGCAGAAGCGCTCGACGAACACGCCACATTGGAGGAAGATGCCCAACTGGCGGCACTAGACATTGCGGCGTCAAAGGTTCGAAACTTTATCCGCAATGACGCTGTAATCTCAAAGGTTCTAAAACTCCACGGTGGTCGCTAATCGCATGAATCTGCGCCTGTAGCCTTCGAGTCTTCGTCGCCTGAATGAACGACCGCTTCAAGGCTTATGGTTGAACGATCGAACGTTTGCAAAGTTGACAGAAAGTGCCGGTCGACGATTTAGTACCGAGAACAGCAGCTCGATGCATTTTTACTATGAAACTTGACCCAAAGCCAGTCAATCAACCCGTTCCCTTTTTTTTGCATTCGATCACTTCCCGCTCAAGCAGGTCGGCCCAGGCATTCGATGCTTCGCGGCGCTGCTCGAACAGTTCGGACATGTTGTAGATGCGGGCGACCTTCGACGTTGTCGCCGTCGCGACATGGTTGAGCATGCGGTCCACCACCGAAATATCGATGTGAAGGATTTCCGCAGCCTGTGTTGCGAAGCTGGTGCGCAGGTCATGGACCCGCCAATGTGGCATTTCGGTTGCCATAGTCCCGGCCTTCGTTGCCGCTTTCTGGCGCGCGTCATGGATGTAGCGGTCGAGCCGGTCCTTGGCCTTGCGGAAGCCCGATACTGATGTCGTGCCGGTGGTCGTGAACAGGAAGCGGCTTTCCTTGGGCCGGGCGGGATCGTCGATCACCGTGCGGATGATGCGCGTTGCCAGTGGGGATAACGGAACGTTCAGCGCCCTGCCGTTTTTCACCCGCTCGCCGGGGATGGTCCACTTCCCTTCCCCGCTTTCTTCGTCCCAGTCGATCTTGAGCTCATCGATCGGGAGTGATGCGATTTCCTCGCGCCGCATCGGGATCACGATCAGCAACCGGATCATCGGCCCGAATGGGTAGCCAAGCCTGCCAGCAGCCGCCCAGATTTCCTTCAATTCATCAAGGCTGTGGCAGCGGGTGCGCGGCACTTCGCGGCCCGGCTTCTTGACCTTGTCGATGACGTTGGTCTCGATGAAATCCTCGTTGACGCACCAGTTTAGGAAGGCCTTCAGATGCGCCAGCTTGCGGTTGCCTGCCGTGGGCGACGTGACGGCCAGCTCCCTGATCCGTGAAGTCAGTTCCGCACGTGTCAGCGATGCCAGTTCCCGGTCAACCAGATCGGAAATGATGCCACGCTTGCCGTCGAGCGAGCGCCGCCGCTCCGGCCCATGGCGAAGCTGGGCCAGCTTGATCGCCTCGTATTTGTCGAGAGCGTCCTTCACCGTCAAACGGCATTCCAGTTCGCGCTTGGCGGTTTCGACTTCCGCCTGCTTCACTTCATTGGGATCGACGCCTTCCATCACCTGCTGGCGATGCAGTCGCGCCGCGTCACGCGCTTCGGCAATCGACATCAATGGCCAGGTGCCCAGCGTGACACGCGACCTCTTTCCGTTCCTGAGCCGCACGAGCAGCGACCAGGTTACCGTGCGCTTGCCAGCCCGCACGCGCAGGCCCGGCTCGCGATCATCGACCAGCTCCAGTTGCGCGTCACCGGTCCGGTGCGCGCGTGCAGCCATGGCATCGATGGCCTGTTTTGTGATCGAACTCGTCATCGGACTGCCTGCCCGATCCAATTTCTAGGTTCCATTTAGGTTCCACCACGGAAAAGCTAAGGCTGTTCCACTATGGACAAAATAGAGCATAAATGCAAATGCATTTCGACGATAACTGCATGATTATAAAGTGATAAAAATGGACACTTGAGAACGCATATGAACAGTAGTGAACCTGTCTGAATACTGACTTTTTCAAACTCTTAATCAGCGGGTCCTAGGTTCGAGCCCTAGTGCGTCCACCATTTTTCAAGCCTTTACAGATTGGTGTGCGTAAACTTCGCATTGCTTGGCTGCGTGCCACAGCAGTCTTTCGCGCAGAAAAAAGGGGTGGATCGCTCCACCCCCCAAATCATCTGTAGCTTGACCGAAACCTACAATCCCGATCCTGATCCATAGATAATCTCAACCCTTCGGTTCTGAGGTTCGCGCACGCCGTCGGCCGTTTCAACACGCAGCTGGTTTTCACCAAAGCCTTGCGTCGCGATCTCGCCCGCCGGAATATTGCGAGCGATCAGATAATCACTGACCGCTTTGGCGCGCTTTTCGGATAAGCGAACATTGTAGCCCGATGGACCCGAACGGTCGGTATGGCCCGCGACCATGATCGGCACGCTGTCGCAATCGGCATAAGACGCGACGGCGCTATCCAGAATGCCTGCAGCTTCGCTAGTGATGTCAGAAGAATCCCAGTCGAAAAACACAATGTAGGGCCCCGTATTGCACACCACCTGCGGAGCAGGCGGTGGCGGAGGAGGAGGTGGTGGTGGCGGGATTGGTGCCGGTTCCGGAGACCAGAAATTATAGATTATCGATCCCATGAGTGAGTGGGTGCGCAGATCGACCTCATACCCGTCGTCGAATGCCCCCGCATCCGACATTTCAATCCCGTCATGCCTGAAATAGCGGTATTTGAAACCCGCATCCCAGTTATCGGACAAGGGCGCACGGAAGCCCGCGATCAGTTGCCATGCAAAGCCCGTGTCCGAATCCGAAAAATAGACCGTATCGCCAGGCATGCGCATTTTAGTGCGCGCAACGCCGGCACCGCCTCCAAGAAAGCCCTGCAGCCCCTCGTCACGGCCGAATTCGACTATCCCGTTGACCATGAATGACAGAGTGGTGAAATCGATCGCCGCTTCGTCGTCTTCAAATTCGCCATTGCGGGTCATCCCGCCGTCGTCATTGGCGCCCTTGTACGCAGCTTCGGTCTCCAGACGGAATCCGCCAAAGTCGTAACCGGCGATCATGTCGAAGTCATAACCGACATCCCAGTCGATCTCCCCTGCAAGACCGGCACTGTCCAGATAAACATCACTCGTCTCAGCCTGCATCAGCCCGCCATCGGCACCGATGTAAAAGCTACCCTCGCGTGCTTGCGCTGCTGTCGACAGCATCGATGTGGCAATGAGCCCGATTAAAATGCGATTTTTCAATGCGTTTCCCCGAGATGCCGTATTGAACAAAGCAAATCTAATATTAAGATTGCCAGAAAGCTACAATCAAGAGCAATTAATTTCCAAAGATGGCTAATGGCTTTGGAATCGATTGTAGTTTCGAAGGCGACCTCAATTTCAAGGCTTTATCGCCATCCATGATACCTGCCAGGTCAAAGCGTCAGATGCATGGCACAGCTAGGGGAGTGAACTATTTCTCCAAACAGAACGGGCAGTTCGATGCGAAATGGCCTGAAACTATTTCCTTAAATTCAGGGACATGCTTCTTCATATGCTCATCATGGGGAACGGGACTGCGCGGCCAGAAATTGCACCCCGACGGCGGATTCAACGGGCTTGGCGGATCACCCTGTAACACGATGCGGCTGCGCGTTCGCTCCAACCTGGGATCGGGCATCGGGATCGCGCTCATCAAAGCGCGGGTGTAAATATGCAGCGGATTATCGACGATCTCTTCCGCGCTACCCAATTCGATAATCTTGCCCAAATACATCACCGCGATGCGGTCGGCGATATAGCGGACGACGGACAGATCGTGACTGATGAAGATCATCGTCAGGCCCATCCGTTTCGTCAGATCTTTAAGCAGGTTCAAAATCTGCGACTGGATCGACACGTCGAGCGCGGATACAGGCTCGTCCGCGATGATCAGCTTGGGCTCGGGCGCCAGAGCGCGGGCGATGGCGATGCGCTGGCGCTGTCCGCCCGAAAACTCGTGCGGATAGCGGCGCATTTGTGCCGGATTCATGCCGACAGTGCGCATCAGATCGCCCACGCGGGCGCGCAATGCGTCACCCTTCAGCTCGGGATGGCGCGTCCGCACCGCTTCTGCCAGCGTATCCAGAACCGTCATGCGCGGATTGAGCGACGCATAGGGATCCTGGAAGATCATCTGGAAATCGATCCGAGCCGCCCGCAATTCACGGTCCGACAAGGCGCTGATTTCGCGCCCTTCCAGAAACACGCTGCCCGAAGTGGGGCGGATCAATTGCATGATCGTGCGGCCCAGCGTCGATTTGCCACAGCCGGATTCGCCGACCAGGCCAAGGATCTCACCCTCGTGGATCGTGAGCGAAATGCCGTCGACGGCCCTTACCACCCCTTTGCTTGCACGGCTGAACGGCTTGTTGCCTAGGTCGAAATGGGTCTTCACATCTTTCAGGACGAGGAAATCGCTCATGCCGCGCCCTCCCCTTCGGCAGCGGTTTCGATGCCCGCAAGATCGCCGGCGTCATGCTGCGGCAGCACACTCTCGATCGGCGCGCTGCTGTCGCAAAAGCGGCAATCGGCAAAACAATGACCATCGCCCTTGTCGACCAGCTGCGGGCGCGCGCCTTCGGGCACGGCCAACTTGGGATAGGGGCAACGCGGGAAGAAGGCGCAGCCCTTGATGTCCTTCGACACGTCCGGCGGCAATCCGGGGATGGTGTAAAGCTGCTCACCCTTGGTCTGGAGCGACGGGATCGTCTTTTGCAGGGCGCGGGTATAGGGATGGATCGGATCGTAAAAGACCTGTTCGGCGGTGCCGCTTTCCATCAGCTTGCCGCCGTACATCACGTTCACCTTGTCGCAGGTGCCCGCCACCACGCCCAGATCGTGAGTGACGAGGATGACTGCGGTGCCAAGCCGTTCCTGCCGCTCCTTGATGATGTCGAGGATCTGGGCCTGCACCGTCACGTCGAGGGCGGTGGTCGGCTCGTCCGCGATCAGCAGGTCGGGCTCGGTGATCAGCGCCATGGCGATCATCACGCGCTGGCGCATGCCGCCTGAAAACTCGTGCGGATATTGGGTCACGCGCTGCGCTGCGCCCGGAATGCCCACCTCTTCCAAGGCGGCGATCGCCTTGTGAAGCGCGGCCTTCTTGTCGATGTCGCGATGGATCTGCAGCGCTTCCACCAGCTGCGTGCTGATCCGCAGATAGGGATTGAGCGAGGTCATCGGATCCTGAAAGATCATGCTGATCCGGTTGCCGCGCACCTTGCGAAGCTGCTTTGGCGTCATCTGCAGCAAGTCTTGCCCGTCGAAAAACGCCGTTCCGCTTTCGATCCGGCCCGGCGGTTCGGGGATCAGCTTCATCAGCGAATAGCAGGTGACCGATTTGCCCGATCCGGATTCGCCCACGATGCCCAGCGTCTCGCCGCGATCCAGCGTAAACGATACGCCATCGACGGCACGCACCACACCGCCGCGCGTGTAAAACGATGTGCGCAGGTCGGAAACTTCGAGAAGTGCCATCAGATCAGTCCTTCGCGCTCTTGGGATCGAGCGCGTCGCGCAGTCCGTCGCCCAAAAAATTCAGGCAGAACAGCGTCAGCGCAAAGAAGAATGCAGGGAACATCAGCATCCACGGGAAGATTTCCATGTTCTGCTGCCCCTCGTTAATCAGCACGCCCCACGATGCATTGGGCGGCTGGATGCCAAGGCCAAGGAAGGACAGAAAAGCCTCCAGCAGCATGACAGCGGGCACCGTCAGCGTAGCGACCACGATCACGGGGCCAAGCACATTGGGGATCAGGTGTCGCACGATGATCCGCATATGCGAAAAGCCGAGCGAATTGGCAGCCTCGACAAATTCCTGTTTCTTCAGGCTGATCACGCCCGAACGCACGATACGCGCCGTGGTCAGCCATTCGATGCAACCGATGGCAACGAAAATCAGCCACAGCGAACGCCCGAAAGCAACCATCAGCAGGATGACGAAGATCGTGAACGGAAGCGCATAGAGCAGATCGACGAAGCGCATCATCGCGCTATCGACCTTGCCACCCAGATAGCCTGCGACCGCGCCATACATCACGCCGATCAACAATGCGACCAGCGTGGCGACCAGCCCGACGAGCAGCGAAATCCGCCCGCCTTCCATCACGCGCACCATCAGATCGCGGCCCAGCGTGTCGGTGCCGAACCAGTGATCCGCCGACGGGCCCACCGCGCCAAGGAACAGGTCCTGCGTCTGGCTGTCATAAGGCGAAAGCCATGGCCCGACCACGCAGAACAGGGTGATGAAGATAAAGATGAACAGGCTGGTCACCGCCAGCCGATTGCGTTTCAGCCGGTGCCATGCATCGCGCCAGAGGGAGGAGCCCTCCTCCAGCTCTTCGGCGGCAATCTCGCTCGCCTCGGTCGGCGGCGGGACGGGTTCGTTGGCCAGTACGGCGGTTTCGGAATGATCGCTCATAAATTCTACCCAGCGCCTATTCGTATTTCAGTCGCGGATTGAGCGCGACCTGAACGATGTCGACCAGAAGGTTCATCACCACGATCAGCGCCGCAAAAAGGACCGTAAGCCCAAGGATCAGAAAGTCGTCGCGGTTGAGCGCGCCCTTCACGAACCATTGCCCCAGCCCCGGAATCTGGAAGATCGTTTCAACGACGAAACTGCCCGAGATAATCCCGGCCAGCGCAGGGCCGAGGAAGGTGATGGCAGGGATCAGCCCGCCTTTGAGGCAGTGCTTGAACACGATGGTCGTTTCCGACACGCCCTTGGCGCGCGCGGTCCGCACCCAGTCCTGATTGAGCATTTCGAGCATGCCGCCACGCGTCAGCCGCGCGAAATAGGCCGCGTAATACAGGCCCAGCGTCAGCGCGGGCAGGATCACATATTCGGGCCCGAACCAGCCCGCGACCGGCAGCACTTCGAAAATCAGGCCGAATACCAGCGCCAGCAGCGGCCCCATGACGAAGGTGGGCAGGCAGATACCCGCCATCGACACCGACATCGGCACATAGTCCAGCCAGCTGTTCTGACGGACCGCCGCCAGAGTACCGACCGGGATGCCCAGAAACAGCGCCAGCCCCAGCGAGATCGATCCCAGCTTCAGCGATACCGGAAAGCTTTCGGCAATGATCGCGGTCACCGATCGGTTGGCATAGACCGCGCTCGGCCCGAATTCGCCGCGCAGCGCATTGGTGACCGACGTCACGAAACGCTCGCCCACCGGCTTGTCGTATCCGTAAAATGCCTCGATCTGGGCGAGGATTTCGGGGCGGATGGCGCGTTCGGTGCTGAACGGGCTGCCCGGCGTTGCCGCCACGAGGAAAAAGGTGACCGCATAGATGGCAAGGAGCACCAACAGCCCCTGAACCAGCCGGACGGCGACAAAGCGGAACATTTCTCTGCTCTCCCTATACGCTTTTCGGGCGGGCTTATTCGGCGGCGGGGGCCGCAGGGGCCTTTAGCGACACATATTTGAGCGGATGGTTGTCCAGCGCCTTGGGGTACCAGCCTTCGATCAGCGGGCTCTTCAGATAGGTGCGGGTATACCAATAGATCGGGATAATCGGCATATCCTCCATCAGCACCTCCTCGGCATCGTGGAGCAGTTGCAGACGCTGATCATCGGTTTTCGCGGTGCGGGCCTGATTTATCAGGCTGTCGTAACGCGGGTTGGCCCAGCCGGTATCGTTATTGCCATTGCCGGTAGTGAAAATGTCGAGGAACGTATTGGGATAGGCGTAATCGGCGATCCAGCCCGCGCGGACAAGGTCGTAATCCAGATTGCTCTGGCTATCGAGATAGACCTTCCACTCCTGGTTATAGATGCCGATATTGACGCCCAGTTCCTTGCGCCACATCGCCTGCAACGCTTCGGCGATCTTGCGATGCGCTTCGTTCGTGTTGATCAGGATTTCGACGTCGGGAAAGCCCTTGCCACCCGGATAGCCGGCTTCTGTCAGCAATTGCCGCGCCAGATCGGGCTGGAACTGCGCCGCGGTCGACGCATCAAAGCCCACCATGCCGGGCGGGGTGAAACCGGTGGCGGGAATCTGCCCGCCCTTGGTCACCTTGTCCACCAGCAGCTTCTTGTCGATCGAATAGGCCAATGCCTTGCGCACGCGCACATCGTCGAACGGCTTGCGGGTGACATTGATGCGATAGAAATAGCTGCCCAGATAGGGCTCGATCATCATCTCGCCGGGCATTTTCTCAAGGAAGACGGGTATCTTGTCAGGTGTCACCGTATTGGTCAGATGCAACCGCCCGCCGCGGAACATGGTCTCTTCGGTCGTCACATTCTCGACCGGATAGAAATCCACGCCGTTCAGCTTGACCCTGTCGGCGTCCCAGTAATTCGGGTTCCTGCGCACCTTGATGATCTGGTTCGTGACCCAGTCGTCCAGCACGAACGGTCCGTTGCCGACATAATTCTCCAGCGTAGACCATCCACTTTGCCGGTTGGCCATTCCGCCGTTTTCCTCGACCGCGCGGGGGTTTACGGGGAACCAGCTGTAATGTTTCAGCATGTTGAGGAAGAATGGCGCCGACCCTTCCAGCGTGACGACCAGCGTCTTGTCGTCCACCGCCTTGACCCCGACGGTCGAGAAATCGGTCGTCTTGCCCTGATGAAACGCCTCTGCCCCTTTCAGGATATAGAGCATCTCCGCATATTCGGCGCCCAGTTCGGGCGTAAGCATGCGGTGCCAGCTATAGACGAAATCGCTGGCCCGGACCGGATCGCCATTGGTCCATTGTGCCTCGCGCAAATGGAAGGTCCACACCGAATAATCCTCGTTGCTTTCCCAGCTTTCGGCCATGCCGGGTTCGGGCTGAAGATCGTCGGTCGGATGATAGGCGATCAGACCCTCCAGCAGAGCCGAGATGATCTTGTTCTCGGGCACGCCGGTGACCAGATGCGGGTCGAGGCCCTTTGGCTCGCTGCCATTGCCGAACAGCAGGATACCGTCGCGCGCAGCCTGATCGGTATATCGTTCACCCGAACCGCAGGCCGCCAGCAGGCCGGCGGAAAACATCAGTGACAAGGCGGCGAAGGCGCGGCGGGTGAATCCCGCGGCGGATTTGGAGCGGGGGGGCATCCGGCAAGCAGTCCTCTCGACACGAAATTCCGTATTCATTGCGCGACGATGGCAGAGCAAAGGGCGCGCCGCAATGGTGCAGCGCGCCCCGAACCGGTTTCATTTGCAATTTTCCGGCGCAAACACGCCTTGCTGGCATCCCCGATCCAATCCACGCCGGCTCTCCCCAATGGCGGCGCGGAAAGCCTGGCCAATCAGCAAGCGGCGACGCGCGGGCCGGTCTTGCGATAGGCTGGCAGATCGTCGAGCATCTCCTGCGGATCGTCGCTGAGGATCATGTTGCGATGCGCGATATGCAGCAGGCGATCGAACACCGCCGGATGCAGCCCCTGTTCGAACTGCACGCCCGCCTCGACACCCTTGCGCAGCCAGATGACGCGCCCTTCGACAGGACCGACATTGCCGAATTGCAGATAGATGGTGTCGCCCCGTTGCAGGGTGACGGGAATGCACTCTACCGCGCACCCCTCGCTGGTGAGATTGCGAACGATCGAAATCCGCGCCAGGCAGCCTGCGGCCCGCAGACGGCACTGCGCCACGAATTCGTGCCGCTCAAGCATCCGAAACTGATCTTTCGTGTTCGACATTCCCAGACCTCTTTGCTGCAAATGCTGGCCGTTTTGCCCGTCACCACGGACGACTTGGCCTTACCGTTGTTAATGGGCCCCGTTTGGCGGGGCCGCCCCTGCATAAATAATTGTCACCCCTGCCCCCAGCGGGTGACTGACGCCTGTTTGACCGCGCCAGCCCGAATCTTCAATTTCGGTAACCTTGTTTCTTAAGCACTTGTCGCCCGCTGTATCGCGGCGGCACAGGTGGCAGCAAAGCGGTAAACGCGCTTGCCAAAGAGCGCATCGGGAACTGGCGCGCACGCTCCCTCGTTATCCGCCCGACGGGACAGGTAATTGAGGATGTACTATGGACACCGTCAATCCACTGGTCTGGCTTGCCATCGCGGGCGCGGTCATCGCTGCACTGCTGATCTGGTATTTCATCGCGCGCAGCCGCACCAACCGGCTACGCCAGCGATTCGGTGACGAATATGACCGTACGGTCGCAGTCACCGGCAGCACCGGCAAGGCCGAGCACGATCTGGAAGACCGCCAGCGCCGCGTGGCCGCGTTCGACATTCGCCCGCTGACTGCGAAAGAACACGACCGCTTTGCCGAGGAATGGACCGAGGTAAAAAGCATCTTCGTCAATAGCCCCGCCGAAGCAGTCCTGCATGCGGACCGCAGCATTGGCGCGCTGATGCAGGCCCGCGGCTTTCCGGTGTCGGATTTCGACCAGCGTCATGCCGATCTGACCGTCGATTATCCCGATGTCGCGCGCCATTACCGCGAGGGTCACGATATCGCGATGCGCCAGGGCCGCGATCCCAGCGGTACGGAAGTGGCGACCGAGGATCTGCGTCAGGCCATGATCCATTATGAAGTGCTGTTCAATGTGCTGATCCGCGAAGTCGCGGTTCCCAACACGCAACGCGACCGGATTGCCGAACCGGCCGTTTAGCTGGTCAATAGCCGGTGTAACGCCCCGGGCGGTGGAAAGCGATGAGCACTGCGCTCATCGCCACCACGCTCAGCACCGACCACGCCGCCAGTTCAGGCGGGCGCGTCGTAATCGCGGCAAGGATAATCACACCGTCGAGCGCAAAGGTCAGCCAGCCGACGCTCCATCCCTTTTTGCGGTTGAGCCAGACCGACACGATCGTCACCCCGCCCACGCCCGAACGGTGGCGCAACATGGCCATCACCCCTGCCCCGGCGGCGGTTCCGCCTGCGATGGCAGCAAAGGCCGGATGCACATCGCTGATATCAAGCGATATGCGCGTAAGGGCGGCAGTAAGCGACACGGCGGCGACCGCGCAGACGGTTTTCACGAAGAACCCGCGCCCCATCGCGCTCCACGCCAGCACCAGAAACGGCACATTGAGCGACCAGAACCAGAAATCCACCGTCATCCCGAAAAGATAGCTGAACAGCAGCGCCACGCCGCCCATACCTGCCGTGACGATCCCGCTGGCCTTCATGATCACCAGACCCAATGACATCAGCAATGCGCCGCTCAACAGGCCATAGACATCCTCGGCCAGACTATGGGCCTTGGGTTCGGGAAATTCGGGTTCGATGGGGCCGCTGCGCTCGGCGGCCTTGGTGCTGGTCATCACGGGGGTCCTTCCTCTCCGCGCCCGCTAGACGAGAGGGTGTCATATCTCAACCCGTGCCATCGAGCGTAAAATTCGTTAGGCGCTGTCCCCATGGACAAATGGCAATTCTGGATCGACCGCGGCGGGACCTTTACCGATGTGGTGGCCATCGCCCCCGATGGCACGTTGCAACGCACCAAGCTGCTGTCCGAAGACCCGGCACGCGCCGAAGATGCCGCGATCCACGCAATCCGGACCATCACGGCGACGCCCGAAGGGCCATTGCCGCCATGCGAGTTGCGGATCGGCACCACGGTCGCCACCAATGCCTTGCTGGAACGCAAGGGCGCGCGGGTGGCGCTGGCGATCACGGCGGGGTTCGAGGATGCGCTGCGGATCGGATCGCAGGAACGCCCTGACCTGTTCGCCCGTCAGATCGTGCTTCCCGAACCGATCTATGACCGCGTGATCGGGATCGACGAACGCGTGCTGGCCGATGGCACGGTCGAACGCGTCCTGGACAAGGCACAGGCCCGCGCGGCGCTGGAACAGGCCAGAGCCGTTGGCATCGATGCCATCGCGATCTGCCTGATGCACGGTTATCGCTATCATGCGCATGAAGAGGCATTGGGCCGGATCGCGCGCGAAGCCGGTTTCGCGCAAATTTCGGTCAGTCACGCGCTGGCGCCTCTCATCAAGCTGGTATCGCGCGGGGATACTTGCGTGCTCGACGCTTATGTCTCGCCGCCATTGCGGGCCTATACCTCCACCGTGGCGCGGGGACTGGGCCACGCAGGCGATGCATTATTCATGCAATCGAACGGCGGGTTGACCGCGCGCGAGCAGTTTCACGGCAAGGATGCGATCCTTTCGGGACCGGCGGGCGGCATCGTCGGCATGGCCGCCACGGCGGAAGAAGCGGGCTTTCCCGCCGTTGTCGGCTTCGACATGGGCGGAACGTCGTCCGATGTGTCGTGGTATTCGGGCCAATATGAACGTGACAGCGAAACGCGGCTGGAGGGCGTGCGGATCGCTGCCCCGATGATGCGCATTCATACGGTCGCGTCGGGCGGCGGTTCGATCTGCCGGTTCGAGGCGGGGCGGTTCCATGTCGGGCCCGAATCGGCAGGCGCGTTCCCCGGCCCGGCCTGCTATCGCAATGGCGGGCCGCTGACGGTGACCGATTGCAATCTGGCGCTGGGCAAATTGCAGGCAAGCCATTTTCCGACCGTGTTCGGGCCGGAGGGCAATCTACCCCCCGATCGCGACATCGTGATGGCCAAGCTGGCGTCACTTTGCGCACAAATCGCGTCCGAAACGGGTCGCAAGTTGTCACCCCTCGACGCTGCCGAGGGCTTTATCGCCATCGCGGTGCAGGACATGGCGCAAGCGATCAAGGCAATCTCGATCAGGCGCGGTCATGACATCGGCGGCGCCGCGCTTGCCGCTTTCGGCGGAGCGGGCGGCCAGCACGCGTGCCTTGTTGCCGAGGCATTGGGAGTGGATGTCGTGCAATGCCATCCGCTGGCCAGCGTGCTTTCCGCCTATGGCATGGGTCTTGCCGACCGCCGCGCCATGCGCGAGGCGAGCATGGCCGTGGAACTGACTGCGCATAACGAGGCCGAGATCACGGAACAGGCCGGTATTCTGGCGCGGGAAGCCCGCAGCGAACTGGCCGATCAGGGTATCGAGAGCGCCGGAATTACGGTCGAGCACAGCTTGCAACTGCGGCCTGCCGGAACCGAAAACACGCTGGAAATCCCCCTCCTCTCGTTGAACGAAATGAAAACCCGCTTCCGCTCCGGTTGGCGCGAGCGGTTCGGTTTCGAGCCCGAAGGCGCGATCATGGTCGCCACCGCACGCGTAGAGGCGATCCATCGCTCGCAGCGGCGTGACGGGCCGCCCCTGCCCTTGCCCGACCGGTCAGCCGATCCTGCCGCGATGGTGGAAAGCCATCTGGCCGGTCAAACCCGCCGCATTCCGCTTTTCCGCCGCGCCGGTCTGGCTGCCGGTTTTACCGCGACCGGCCCCGCTCTGGTGGTCGACGATGTCTCGACCATCGTGGTCGAACCGGGCTGGAGCCTGACGGTCGACACCATTGGCAATCTGATCCTGCGCCGGACCGGCAATGTCACCAGACAGGCCGCCTCCACCGCGCGCGATCCGGTGCGAACCGCCATCATGGGCGCGCTGTTCATGGGCATTGCCGAGGAAATGGGCGCAGCGCTGCAGGCCAGCGCCAGCTCGGTCAACATACGGGAACGGCTCGATTTTTCCTGCGCCATATTCGACGGTCAGGGTAATCTGATCGCCAATGCGCCGCATATGCCGGTGCATCTGGGCTCTATGGGCGAAAGCGTTCGCACCGTGGCACGGCGGCGCGGCGCGGACGGGCGCGGCATCCGCAAGGGCGATGCCTATGCGCTTAACGCTCCGTATGACGGCGGCACCCATCTGCCCGATATAACCGTCGTGCTGCCGGTATTTGCCGATGGCGACGACAGCGCGCCCGCGTGGTGGGCTGCGGCGCGCGGGCACCATGCGGACATTGGCGGCATCGCGCCGGGCTCCATGCCCGCATCCAGCACCAGCGTCGAAGACGAAGGCATATTGCTGGATAATGTGCTGCTGGTCGACGAAGGGCGTTTTCTGGAGGCGGGCATGCGCAGCATGCTGGGCACCGGCCCGCATCCGGCGCGCGATCCCGATCGCAACATTGCCGATCTGAAAGCCCAGCTTGCCGCCTGTATCAAGGGAGCGAGCGAGCTGAACCGGCTGGCCAAAGCGCAATCGCGCGCCGTGGTCGATGCCTATATGGGGCATGTCATGGCGCAGGCGGAGGAAGCCGTTCGCGTCTTGCTGGGCAGGCTGCATGATGGTGCATTCGCCTATGAAATGGATGACGGATCGGTCATCCGGCTGGCTGTCGCCATCGACCGCGCCAAGGGCGAGGCTGTGTTCGATTTCACCGGCACCAGCCCCCAGCATGCAGGGAATTTCAATGCGCCGCTGCCGATTGTGAAGGCCGCCGTCCTTTACGCGATCCGCACCATGATCGACGGCGATGTGCCGATGAACGAGGGGTGCCTTGCGCCGGTCCGACTGGTCGTGCCCGAAGGGTCGATGCTGAACCCGCAATCGCCTGCTGCCGTGGTGGCAGGCAATGTCGAAACCAGCCAGGTCGTCACCGACACGATTTTCGGCGCTTTGGACGCAATGGCGGGCGCGCAGGGGACGATGAACAATCTCACCTTCGGGAACGAGAATTACCAGTATTACGAGACGATTGCTGGCGGATCTGGCGCTGGCCCGCTGCCCGATGGCGGGTTTGACGGCGCCGACGCGGTGCAGACGCACATGACCAATTCACGCCTGACCGATCCCGAAATACTGGAAAGCCGCTTTCCCGTGGTGCTGCAGGAATTCGCGATCCGGCGCGGTTCCGGCGGCGAAGGGCAATGGCGCGGCGGCGACGGAATCGTCAGGCGCATTCGTTTCCGCGAGCCGATGGAAGCGGGAATATTATCGAACCGCCGCCGCGTACCGCCCTTTGGACTGGGTGGAGGCAAGGACGGAGCGATCGGTGAGAATACCGTGATCCGTGCCGACGGTACGCGGGAAAAGCTGGCTGCCTGCGCGGGCGTGACGATGCAGCCGGGCGACGCGATCGAGATCCGCACACCCGGCGGCGGAGGTTACGGAAAGGCGCAGTAGGGCTACTGGCGGAACACCAATCGCTGCCCCGCATTAACAGGGACGGGTTTGCCAATCACCCTTCAGATGTGGCAGCAACGGACGGGCATGCAGGAACAGGCAGTTGTCATCGCACTGGTCGGGGTGCTGGGAATAGGCGCGCAATGGGTTGCGTGGCGTACGGGCTGGCCCGCGATCGTGCTGATGCTGATCGCCGGATTTCTGGCTGGCCCGATCCTTGGCATCATCGATCCGCATCACGCTTTCGGAGAGATGCTGGAGCCGATGATATCGATCGGCGTGGCGCTGATCCTGTTCGAAGGCGGGCTCAGCCTCGATTTCCGGGAACTCAGGCGAACGGGCGGCGCGGTCTGGCGGCTGGTTGTGTTCGGCGTGCCGGTCGCTTGGGTCGCGGGATCGCTGGCCTGTTATTATATCGCGGGGCTTGTCTGGCCGGTCGCCATCCTGTTTGCGGGCATTCTGGTTGTCACGGGGCCTACGGTGGTGCTGCCCCTGCTGCGCCAGTCCAGCGTGGCGCAGCGGCCTGCCGCCATTCTGAAATGGGAAGCAATCGTCAACGATCCGTTCGGCGCGATGTGCGCGGTGCTGGCCTATGAATATTTCCGTGCGTCGGCGGATGGCGCAACCCTGTTCGATGTGGTCCCCGCCCTCGTCTTCGCGTCGCTGGCCGCGGCCGTTTTGGGCTATGCCGCCGCATGGGCCATCGCGTGGAGCTTTCCACGCGGGCTGGTGCCCGAATATCTGAAGGCGCCCGTCCTGCTGGTCGTCGTAGTCGGGCTGTTCGTGATATCCAACCTGATCCAGCAGGAAACCGGCCTTGTCGCCGTGACTTTGATGGGTGTCGCGCTTGCCAATATGAATGTGGATTCGCTGCGCGACATTCACCCGTTCAAACAGAATATCGCGGTCATCCTTGTGTCGGGCATCTTCATCCTGCTGTCGGCGCAGCTGGATTACGATACGCTGCGCCTTTTGGAATGGCAGTTTACGCTGTTCCTGCTGGCAATCCTGTTTCTGGTACGGCCCGCGACTGTCCTTATCAGCCTCGCCTTTTCCAAAGTGCCCTGGAACGAGCGTATTTTTCTCGCCTGGATTGCGCCGCGCGGTATCGTGGCGGTGGCGATTTCGGGCCTGTTCGCGCTGCGCCTGTCCGATCTTGGCTATGACGACGGCACCATATTGATCAGCCTTTCCTTCGCGGTCTGCGTCGCCACCATCGTGGCGCATGGCTTTACCATGGCGCCCGTCGCGCGCTGGCTGGGCGTGACCGGATCGACCACGCCGGGACTGCTGCTGGTCGGCGCGACGCCATGGTCGATCTCTCTGGCACGGGAACTGGCCGATCTGGACGTGCCGGTGACGCTGGCCGATACCAGCTGGTGGCGCCTGTCGCGCGCGCGGCAACAGGGGCTGGACACGTATCACGGCGAGATCTTGGCCGAGGCGACCGAGCATTCGCTCGACCTCTCACAATATCAGGTGTTGGTCGCCGCGACCGAGAACGAGGCCTATAACGCCCTTGTCTGCAACGAATTCGCGCCGGAAATCGGGCGCGATGCCGTGTATCAGCTGGGTGAGGCCAGCCACCACGACGATCCACGCGCCCTGCCCCCTTCAATCCGCGGCCGATCCCTGTTCGAATCGGGCGTGGGGATGGAGGACATGCACCAGCGGCAGGCGCAGGGCTGGGAATTCCGCAAGACCCGCCTGTCCGACCAGTTCGGTTTCGACCGCGCGCGCGATGCGCTGCCCGACGATGCGGATTTCGTGCTGGTGCTCAAGAAAGACGGTAAGCTGCGGTTCTTCACCCACGCATCGCGCCCCACGCCGGGCCCGGGCGATGTCATCATATCCTATTCGCCGCCCGTCGATCCGGTGACTGAAAAGGTCCACGCCAAGCGCGAAAAGCGGGCAAAGGCGCAGGCCAAGGCCGAACAGGCGAATGCGCCGCAGCCAGCCAAGACCAACGAGAACGGAGAAAAAAACGGGCCTGAAAGCCCGTCGGGAGAGGAGCCCAGTCCAGCATGAGCACCGTCGAGACCATAAAATCCGGCCGCATGAATGCGCCGCTCCTTGCCCTGACGGTCGCGGCGCTGGCCTTGGCCGGCTGTAATCAGCCGCAAGCACCCGAGCCTGAGCCGGAAGAAGCCGAGACTGCGGTCGGATCAAGTATCGAGCAACCGGATGAGGACGGCGCGAACACCTCGATCCTGCGTTCTGACATGGATGCCCGACCAATCGACGATCCGCCGCTCGAACCGCTGGAAATGACCGTTCCGTTCGGTGAAGGCGGCACGGCCCTTAACGATAATGCCAAGGCGATCGTAGCCAGCATTATCGATAGCGAGCAGTTCGCGAAAGGCGGAGCCATAACCCTGCGCGGTCATACCGATTCCAGCGGCTATGACGAAGCCAATTTGCGCGCATCGAAACGACGGGCGGAAGCGGTTTCCAAACTACTAGAGGAATCTGGGGCAAGCATAGAAAAAATCACGATTATTGCTATGGGCGAACAAAATCCCATCGCTCCCAATGGGCTGCCGAATGGCGAGCCGGACGAGGCCGGGCGGGCCACAAACCGCCGGGTCGAAGTCATCATCGCCCCGCCTCCGCCAGAAGCAAGCGAAGATGCTGTGGTCGAGACAGACTTGCCCGCGCAAGAGCCGGGCGATACGGCGGGACGTTAAGCAAAAGCGGCAAGCAATCGGAAAAAATTCGCCTTACATCATACGGCTCGCGGAAAGCAGCGATCTGTTAACTATCCTATGCTATCGAAGCATCGATGCGCGCGCACACATCTCGCCTTTGGATCGAGCCGCGAACCTATCGCCGGCTGCAACAGGTCCTGCTGTCGCTTATAGCGGCCCTTGTGGTGCTGTTCGCGCTCGACATTCCCAAACTGATCGACGAGATGCCGCGCCTCGTCGTCTCGCGCACAATGCAACACCCTGTTTCTGGCGAAATTGTTCTGGTCACAACAGAGCGTAGCGATGGTGATAACGAAACCGTCGCCTCACGCCAATCCAAGGCGATTGCCGCTCTCGACCGGTTGAACCCGGAAAGGATCGTTTTCGAAGGCCGTTTCCCGGCCGATGACCCTGGCATTCCCGCTTTGCGCCGCGTTATTGCCAATGCTAAAGCGCCAGTGATTGTCGCTTGGCCGGCGACTGCCAATGAAATAACAGCCTCGGATTCGCTGACAGTCCTTCGCAATGCGGACTTGCCCGTTGACGGCGAAGCGGTGGATGCGAACTGGACGTCGCTGACGGGCTTTATTTTCGAAGGCGATCTTACATTCGAAAATGGCGGGAAGGAACTGCCGCGTCTTGGCGCAGCGATTGCAGGGCCGTCCGTTCAGTCAGACTCTCCATATCCAATAGACTTCCGCTATTCGCCGCAATCGATACCGGTTGTCACTCTGGGCGATCTGGAAAACGGGCAAACAGACGCCGAAACGATCGCGGGCAAGCGCATTCTCATCTCGGCACCTGCCAGCGGATCGCAAAGTCTTATCAACACGCCGCTGCGCAAATCCATGCCCAGCACAATAGTCGGCGTCATCGCTGCCGAGACACTGCTGACGGGCAGCTTGAAACCGATTGACTGGTATCTGCCATTTCTGGTTTGCGGGCTGGCACTTGCCATTGCCGCCACTCTTGCCAAGTTGCCTCGCCGTATCTCTTATGGGCTGCTGGCAATAGGATCACTGGCGGCTCCCTTCATCGCCGCCCATTTCGACCTGCTTTTGCCGACCGGCATGGTCTATACCCTGCTTGCCATCTATGCCGCCGTCCGCATCCGCAACAACTGGCGCGAGCGTGCGGCCAGCGTCGATGCGACATCGGGCCTTTCAAATTTCAATGCCCTGCTCGACGATTTTCCCAAGGCACGTGGGCGCTTGGTCATCGCTCGGGTCGAGAATTTCGAGGAGATCCTCGCCAGCCTCGAACCTTCACTCCATCGTAACTTTATTCAGCAGATATCCCAGCGACTGTCTGTCGGAAACGACGTCCGCATCTATACTGACACCACCGGCCATTTCGCATGGTTCGACGAAATGGAGCATGCCAAGAGCCACATTACCGGCCTGCTCGCACTCGCAAGTGCACCGTTGCGCGTTTCTGAGCGCACCCTCGATTTTTCGTGCGCCTTCGGCATTCTCGACGACGATGTAGCGAAGCCGCGGCAAGCAATCAGCGCGACGGTTGTGGCTGCCGAATTAGCGTCGAAAAGGCCCAGCCGGATGGCACTGGTCAGCGAACAAGGTGGATCGGACACCGACTGGCAATTGTCGCTCCATTCCTCTCTCGATCATGCGATTGCCCATCAGCATATCTATCTGCTTTTCCAGCCCCAATGCCTGTTGGAAAGCGGACATGTTGTGGGTGCCGAGGCCCTGGTCCGCTGGAAGCACCCCCAGCGGGGTGAGATCAGCCCGACAGAGTTCATACCCTTTATCGAGAAAGCGGGTCGTTTGAAGCCGCTGACAGCTCATACCCTTCGTCTGGCCGCACGCTCTGCCAATGCGGCGCTAAACGCCGGCGCACGCATTTCGGTGAATATTTCGGCCACCCTGCTAGCCGAGCACGACTTCGTTTCGCTGATCTGCGACAATATCGCTGCCGGGGGCGGTAGGCCCGAGGCGATCACGATCGAGATCACCGAAACCGCCAAGATCGACGATTTCCGCACCGCTGCGCGCAATCTGGAGCGGCTACAGAAACGCGGTTTCCATATTTCTCTCGACGATTTCGGAACAGGTGAAGCTAATCTGTCCCTGCTGGTCGGCCTGCCCTGCGACGAGATCAAGATTGACCGTAGCTTTGTTGCCCTGGCTCAGCACAACGATCGGGCACGCATTGTCATCCGCGCATTGAACGACACAGCCCGCAAAGCAGGGATGCGGCTGGTGGCAGAAGGGATCGAAACGGAAGAGGAGCAGGACCTGCTGATCTCGCTTGGCTGCGTGATAGGACAAGGGTTCCTTTATGGCAGGCCCATGCGGATTGCGGACCTGCTTGGCATGCTTGACGCGACAGAAGCAGCCGAGCCCAAGAAATTAACTCTTTATTAACTATCATTTTAAGGTTAACAGAGAGGTCTCAGTAACTGGAGGCCTAACATGCGTAACCGTAAGCCGAGCACCGCTGCACGCGGTCTGATCGACTGGCTTTGGGGTCTTAAGACCGACCGCTAATCGATAGCTAATTGATCAGCCCCGCCCCTAATCGGGCGGGGTTTTTTATTTGACCAGGTCATTAAATCCACGGTTTTCCGCGATTTCGGCCGTCGAACGCTATCCGAATTTCGCTGATTGAGCAGCGTGATCACATCGACATTGCATTCAACATTTGAATGTGGCAGTGCCGCTGCATGACAAATTCACAACTCAGCTCGACTCAGGATCAGATTCGCCAGTTGGTCGATTCGGGTCGCATGACCAAAAGTGCGGTTGCACGAGCAGCAGGGCTCCACGCGAACAGCCTTCGCGATTGTGACGAGCCACACTGGAACCCGACCTCCGACACACTTTCCAAACTCAACATGTTCCTTCGATCGAACAGCGACCGTAATGTAATCGCCTCCCCGGAAGAGATTATCGACGAGGCGCGCAATGGTCGCATGTTCATTCTTGTCGATGACGAAGACCGTGAGAACGAGGGCGATCTGGTCATCCCCGCACAAATGGCGACGCCATCCGCGATCAATTTCATGGCAACGCACGGCCGCGGGCTCATTTGTCTCGCGATGGCGAAGAAGCGGGTCGAGCAGCTCGGCCTCGAACTGATGAGCCGGAACAACCGTACTCGCCATGAAACCGCATTCACCACCTCGATCGAAGCGCGCGAAGGCGTAACCACCGGCATCAGTGCTGCAGACCGCGCCCGTACCGTCAGCGTTGCCATCGATGCATCGAAGGGCCGCGATGATATCGTGACCCCCGGCCATGTCTTTCCCCTGATCGCACGCGACGGCGGCGTCCTGACCCGCGCCGGACATACCGAGGCAGCTGTCGATATTGCCCGCCTTGCCGGTCTCAATCCGTCGGGCGTAATCTGCGAAATCATGAACGACGACGGCACCATGTCGCGCATGGACGATCTGGTGCGCTTCGCGCGTATGCACGATCTGAAAGTCGGCACGATCCGCGACCTTATCGCCTATCGCCGCCGCCATGACCGCCACGTCAAGATTGTGTCTGAAAGCAGTTTCGAAACCGCAGATGGTGCACGCTGGAACGCCATGGCCTTCCGGAACGAGCCGACCGGTGACGAGATGATTGCGCTGGTACACGGGCGAATCAACCCTGAAGAGCCAGTGCTCGTGCGTATGCATACACTGGACATGTTCGCCGATGTTTTTGGCGAAGATGGTCCGCGCAACGGTCTCTTCCGAAACGCCATGAGCGAGATCGAAGCTGCAGGTTCGGGCGTAATCGTCGCGATCAGCCAGCTGCGCGGCGGCGCTGTCAGCCGTATGCTCGACCAGCGCGAGGGGCGTGGCGGGCCCGATATGGACGAATTGCGCGACTATGGCGTCGGGGCCCAGATCCTGGCCGAACTTGGCGTGCACGAGATGATCCTGCTCACAACCTCGCATCACTCGCTGATCGCGCTGGAAGGCTATGGACTGTCGATCGTCGAAGAACGCCTGCTGTCGGCTGCGCCTCTGGCTAAACCTGTCGCAGCCTGATCTTTCGCTGCAAAAGCCCCCATATTCGGAGAATCTCGTGGCCCGTTTCCTGATCGTGGAAGCCCGCTTCTACTCGCCCCTCAACGACATGCTGATCGCAGGTGCCCGCGCCGCGCTTGAGGCTGATGGCCATGAGGCAGAAGTCATCACAGTACCCGGCGCACTGGAAATTCCGGCGGCGATCGCGATGGCAGCCGAAAGCGGCCGCTATGATGGGTTTGTCGCCATTGGCGTCGTCATTCGCGGGGAAACCTATCATTTCGAGATTGTCGCGGGCGAGAGCGCGCGGGGTATCATGGCACTGACCATGGATGGCATCGCCATCGGCAACGGCATTCTGACGGTCGAGAACGAGGATCAGGCCATCGTCCGCGCCGACCCTGTTCAGAAAGACAAGGGCGGCGAGGCTGCGAAGGCCGCCCTCGCCCTGCTCAAACTGGCGGGTCGCTTCGCCGCCTGATCACCAGATCGCCGCGCGCTCTGCCGGCGAGAGGTAGAGCGCGTCGTTTTCCTGCACATCGAACGCGCGATACCACGCATCGACATTGCGCACCCCCGCCACGCGAAAGCGCGGCAATATCGTCGTGCCATTCGCGACCAGACGGCGGGCATAATTCTCGTTCAACCGGTTCGCCCATAATTGGGCGAAGGCGATGAAGAAGCGCTGATCGCCCGTGAACCCTTCGATCACGCGCGGTTCGCGGCCACCCAGCGAAGCCCGATAGGCATCGTATGCTGCGGTCAGGCCCGCCAGATCGGCGGCGTTTCCGGACTTTTCGGTCTGCCCATCAATTGGCAGATCGGAAAAAACCCGGAAATCGCCGATTTGACGTGCCAATGCGTCGGCGCGGCGATCCAGCGCCTGTCGGTCTTCGCCTGTCAGCCAGTCGGCGATCCGGTTCCCGTCATCCACCATCGCGCCTGCCGGATCGACGGCACGGCTCATCTCGCGTCCAATGATCGTGCCGATTGCACCGTAATTGGCGGCAGCATCGGCCTCTGGGTCATAGAATGGTGGCTGCAGGATCGCCGCAGGGACGATGATCCCGTTTTCCAGCGGAAGGTAGGCCGCGACCATGCGATGCGAACCGATCCGCCACCGCAATGCTTTGCCCGAGCCGCCAACCGACGCAATTTCGCGCGCATAGGCCGCACGTTCTGCCGCCACCGTTCTGGCATAGGCATTATTGCCCACTGCCTTTAGCTGCGGGATCTCCCGATAGGTTTCGGGATAGCCGATGCCGGTCTTCAGGGCTTCCAGCTTGGCGATCGCCTGCGCCTTGGTCCCCTCTCCCAGCGCTCCGTCACTGGCGATCCGCGCGATCAGCGCTTCGCGGACCCGTTCGGCAATAATCTCGATATCGCGCTGTTCCTCTTCGGAGAAATAGCGTTCGGCATAAAGCCTGCTCATGGTCTCACCGAATAGCGCCCCTATCCGGTCCACCACCTGCTCTTCCAGCGGCGCAATGCGCAGCCGCCCTTTAAGCCGTCGTTGATAGAATGCCGCATGGGCACTGCCGAAATCGTCGGGCAATACGGCGGCATGGTCGTTCAGCCGGTGGAACACCAGCCAGTCGCGCCATGCCTCGATCGGTTCAGATGTGGTCAGCGCCGACAATGCGGTCATGGCGGCAGGTTGGAACAGCGCGATACGATCCGCGTCCTGCAAACCGGCCGCGACCAGCAAGCGTTCCCAATCGAGGCCCGGTGCATTGGCAGCCAGTTCATCCCTGCTCCAGACCGTGGCCGTTTCCAATAGAGCGCGCCCTTGCAACACGGGCCCTTGCGCCTCGGCCAATTTGACCTCAAGCGCCAATACCGCGTCGGCCCGCGCGGTCGCATCATCCAACCCTGCCAGCGACAAGGTGCGCGCCACAAGATCGCGATAGGCAGCACGGTCGGCCTGTGCCGCACGGCTCTGCGCCAGATAGGTCGCACGATCGGGCAAGCCCAGCCCGCCCGTGAACAGCCATGCCACCGTTCGCCCGTCGTCGGGAGCGGGCATGACGGCAACGGCGAAGAGATTGCCCGTCCCGTCCTCTGGCGCCAGCAACGGATTGAAGTCCGCGCGCAGCGTGCCGCCGATGACTTCGGACAGCATGCCGATATCGCCAACCGACTGGAACCGCTTGATATCGCCAAGCACTGGCGAAATGCCCTGCCGGTTGATGGCCGCGCGATCCATGAAACTGCGGTAATAATCGCGCACCACCGCTTCGGGGGTGCCCGCGTCCTGCGGGCGGCCCGCGATATCCTCGACAATGGTGGTCAGCCGCCGGTCAAGCTCTGCCTGCGCGCGCGACTGGCGGGCGATGTAATCCGAATCCTCGGGGATTTGCGCAGCGGCCAGCCAATTGCCATTGGCATAACGATAGAAATCATTGCCGGGATCGATGGCCGTATCGATATCGGCCGTGCTGATCCCGATGGCCGTCCCCTGAAAGGGCGAGACATCCTGATCGTCAGCCGCCGAACAGGCATAGAGCGCCACGGCCACCAGCAACCCGGCCGCAAGGCGCACCCAGTTGCATGTCACTTGGGTCAGGGCGGATAGGTTGCGAAGTGGCAAGAACAGGCTCTGGCTTTGGATTGCGCGGGGTGCCGGCACAATATGTGGCGAAATAATGGCACTTCGCGTTCTAGTGATTTGCAGCCCGCCGCGCAAATCGTTCCGAGCCGCGCGCCAAAGCAAATACGCCGATACCGTGACGGATCGCTCCGCCACGGCATTTTCGCATCACATCATGGCGATCAGGCAAGACGCCCGAACGCCCCGTTGCCCGCATATAGTGCGCTGGCGCCAAGCTCTTCCTCGATGCGGATAAGCTGGTTGTACTTGGCGAGCCGGTCCGAACGTGCAAGCGAGCCGGTCTTGATCTGCCCGCAATTGGTCGCAACGGCCAGGTCGGCAATGGTCGAATCCTCGGTCTCGCCAGAACGGTGGCTCATCACCGCGGTATAGCCCGCGCGGTTCGCCATGCTGACGGCTTCCAGCGTTTCGGTCAGCGTGCCGATCTGGTTGACCTTGACCAGTAGCGAATTGGCCAGACCCTGCTCGATCCCCATCGACAGGCGGCGCGGATTGGTCACGAACAGATCGTCGCCTACCAGCTGCACCTTGTTGCCGACCTTGTCGGTCAATGCCTTCCAGCCTTCGAAATCGTCCTCGGCCATGCCGTCCTCGATCGAACGGATCGGGTAGTTGGCGCACAGGTCGGCCAGATAATCGGCCATTTCCACGCCGGTCAGCGAAATCCCCTCGCCCGCAATGTCATAGCGGCCATCGGCAAAGAATTCGGTGCTGGCGCAATCGAGCGCGATGGCCACATCGTCACCCGGCTTGAAACCCGCCTTTTCGATCGACGTCATGATGAAATCCAGCGCGTCGCGCGTACTGGCAAGGTTCGGTGCGAAACCGCCCTCGTCGCCCACGGCGGTCGACAGGCCTTTCTCCGACAGGCCCCTTTTTAGGGTGTGAAAGATCTCCGCGCCCCACCGCACAGCCTCGGCAATCGATTCGGCGCCGACGGGCATGACCATGAATTCCTGGAAATCGATGGGATTGTCGGCATGTTCGCCGCCATTGATGATGTTCATCATCGGCACCGGAAGCATATGTGCAGACACACCCCCGACATAGGAATAAAGCGGCAGACCGCGTGCCGCAGCGGCGGCCTTGGCCGTCGCCAGCGAAACGCCAAGGATCGCATTGGCGCCCAGACGGGCCTTGTTCTCGGTCCCGTCCAGTTCGATCATCGCATAATCGATGTCGCGCTGATCTTCGGCATCAAGGCCAAGCAGCATGTCGGAAATCTCGGTATTACAGGCATCTACCGCCTTGAGCACCCCCTTGCCCAGATAGCGCGACTTGTCGCCGTCACGCAGTTCCACAGCCTCATGCGCGCCGGTCGAGGCGCCCGAGGGAACGGCCGCACGGCCCATCGACCCGTCTTCCAACAGCACATCCACCTCGACGGTCGGATTGCCGCGACTATCGAGGATTTCGCGCGCGTGAATGTCAATGATCGCGGTCATTATATGGTGCCTCTTCTTTCAAGCACGCCCCGGACGGGGCTGAAGGTGGTGTTAGAAAATTGCTGCGTTATGCGTCGCGTGTTTCGTGATATGGTCGCGGATTAGTTGGCGGAACAATGGCTGGCAACAGTCGTTATTGCATCAGCGAATGGGGGCGGGTCGCATTGCCCCCGAAAACAGGCCCAACGGTTCGCATTGCCGGAAGCAATGCGCCAACCGGACGGCTTCGAAGAACCGCCGGGTCGGCGGATTTCCGCCCGCCCGACCAGTTTCAACTCGGCCCCTCGCCAAGGGCCAGTCACGACGAGAGATGCAAAACATGGTCAAATCCACTGATAGCACCCCCGCAACAACCGATCATAAGGCTGAAGCCAAGAGCCGCTTTTCCAAGGCTCTCGACGAAGCCAAGGCGGGCGTGGCCGAGCTGAAGGCAGAAGCTCTGGAGAAATCCGGCAGCTATAAGGACCGCGCCGGTGAAAAGGGCGATCAGCTAAAGGGCGATGCCGCCGCCTATGGCGAGCAGGCGAAGGCCAAGGCCTATGAGCTGGCAAACGATACCAAGTCGAAGACCAGCGAAGGCATGGTTGCACTGTCGAAGCTGATCACGGACAATGTCGCCACCGTCGATGAAAAACTGGGCGTGAAATATGGCGACTATGCGCGCAGCGCGGCAGGCAGCCTTGAAAAGAACGCTGCCTCGCTCGACGAAAAATCGCTGGAGCAACTGGGCGACGATGCGCGCGAATATGTGCGCAAGAGCCCCGGCACGGCGATTGCCATCGCTGCCGGCGCCGGTTTCCTGCTGGCCCGCCTGTTCCGCCGTCGCTAACGCCATGGGTTAAGGGGCGGCGTGGAGAGCCAAGCTCTGCATGCCGCCCAAGTATTGGCATCTATAGCGGGTGCCATGAATGAGAACTACGCGTTTGCGGTCCATTGGTCCGGCGCGACAGGGGGAAGTGCTTCATGTCGGAAAGTGCCGACGACATCGCGGCCGAGCGTTCACTGGTGGAAGACGTGCGCGCCTTGGTCGAGGACGGCAAGATGCTGGCCGAGGCCGAGATCGATTTCCATAAAAAGCGCGCCATCTATGCTGCCAATTCGGCCAAGGGCATTGGCGCGATGTTCGTGGCGGCGGCCGTGTTCGGTTTCTTTGCCCTGATGGCGCTGATCGTCGGACTGATCGTGTCGCTGGGCCAGCATATCACCTATTGGGGATCGACGGCCCTTGTGACCGGCGTATTGGCGATCGTAGCCCTGCTGCTGGCGCAGCGCGGCGCGTCAAAGATGCGGCGGATGAAGCAGGTCATTTCGGACGGGGACGATTAAACAGATGAGCGAGGAAGAAGTCCTTGAAGCCAAGCGCCTTCGTGGCGCCGCGCGAAGCGTATTCGAAACGCAGCGCGAAATGGTGCGCGCCGATCTGGGTGCCGCTAGCATTGGCAAGCGCGTTGCGACCCGACTGGTCGGCGACGGCAAGGTAATGGCGGAAGAAGCCGCCGATGCGGCAAGCACGCATAAAACGCTGCTGACATTGGGTGCGCTAGGCCTGACCGGCTGGTTCCTGCGCGGGCCGATCCTGGCCTTTGCGGGCAATCTGCTGGGATATGGCGATGAGGACGGTGACGAGCCGCTTGTTGACGCAGAACCCACAATTGACGCCGAACCCGAACAAACGCTCGGCACCTTCGGAACCCGATCCGGTTCGCGCGATTAATTAGACAAGACTGACATCAAGACGAGGTATTGACCCGTGACCGAGACCAAACCCGCCCTGAAAGCCGTGGAAACGCCGCAGCCCGTCGTGCCCGCCGATAATGATCTGGCCCCGCCGCAAGAGGCCACTCTGGCCGAGAAAGTTTCTGCCGCACAGGCCCGCATTGCCGAGCGCACGGCACCGGCCCGCGCCAAAGCGATGGAGCAGACCAAGGCCGCTGCGGGTGATGCAAAGAAATTTGTAAAGGAACACCCGCTGATCGCCGTATCGGGCGCGGTCGCGATCGGCGCGCTGATTGCGTTATCGCTGCCGGGCAAGCCTGGCCGCAAGGTACGGGGATCGGTCATGTCGGCTGGCGGATTGCTGGCGGAACTGGCAGCGACCTATGGCGGCCAGATGATGGCGCTGGCGCAGAACGCTGCCGAGGGATCGCGCGACAAACTGGGCGAATGGGGCGAACGCGTTGCCGAAACCGGTGGCCATATCGCGCATGAATTTGCCGAACGCGGCGAAGGCACGGTCCTGACCGCTCGCCAGATCGCCGAAAAGGCCGCCATGGCTGCACGACATGCCAGTGAAGATGCAGGACACAGGACCCGCACCCTCACCTCAAGGTTTCGGCGCTGATCAGCGTCAAACCCGCCTGATGAACATTTTTTCGATTGCGCGTCGGGCCTGATTGCAACTTGGGATCGCCCGAGCGATACGCTAAGGCCGCCCCATCCAAGCCAGCCCACCACTGGCCGATGTGGCGGCTTTCCAATTTGCAAGCGGAGTGATTGATGGCGCAAAAACTGCATCTCGTAATGGGCGGTCGGGTAAAGGACCCGCGCGGTCTGGAATTCGAAAATCTGTCAGCGCTCGATATTGTCGGCGTCTATCCGGATTTCGAATCCGCCGAAAACGCGTGGCGCGGCAAGGCGCAGCAGACCGTCGACGATGCAGAGATGAAGTATGTGGTGGTGCACCTGCACCGCCTGCTGGAACCCGATCTGAAGAATTGAGCCAGCAATATGAAGGGGGCGGGATGACCATCGTCCCCCGCCCCTTTTCATTGGATCAGATGAATTCAATCTGCTGGATCACGTAAAAGCGTTCGCCCGACGGGACGGTCACTTCGATCTCGTCATCCACTTTCTTGCCAATAAGCGCACGGCCCAGCGGGCTGGAATAGCTGATCCGGCCGGACTTGGCATCGGCCTCGGTCGGGCCGACGATCTGATAGCGGACGGGCTTGTCGTCTTCGTCCAGCAGGGTGACGGTCGCGCCGAAAATCACCTTGTCGCCCGACAATGTCGTCGGATCGATGATCTGCGCGCGGCTGACCTTGTCCTCCAGATCGGCGATCGACGCCTCGACCTGGCCCTGGCGTTCTTTCGCGGCGTGATATTCGGCGTTTTCCGACAGATCGCCATGCGCGCGCGCTTCCTCGATCGCATCGACGATGCGCGGACGTTCTTCACGCAGCAATTTCAGTTCGGCAGTCAGCTTCTCATAGCCTTCCGCCAGCATCGGTACCTTTTCGACACTCGCCATTGTAATTCAATATCCTCCTGGTCCCTCGCCAGCGAAACGAGTTCCCCGTCCCTGCCGCGCGATGCAGCAGGAAAATCGGGGGACTTACGTTGCGGGAGGAACGTTAGCGGTCAGCCATAATAGGCCTGAAGCGAGCGCACTTCAAGCTTGCCGCCGCGTTGGGCCGCAATCGCCTGCGCCGCGACCAGCGCCGCAGCTGCCGTGGTATAGATCGGAACCTTCTCGACCAATGCTGCCTGACGGATCGATTTCGAATCCTTCAGGCTCTGCCAACCCTCGGTCGTGTTGAAGATCAGGTTCACCTCGCCGTCGATAATGGCGTCGACGATGTGGGGCCTGCCCTCTGCCACCTTGTTCACCGGTTTCACGTTCACGCCGTTTTCGGCAAGGAAACGCTGCGTCCCTCCGGTGGCGATGACGGTAAAGCCGTTTTCTTCCAGCAGTTTAACGGCGGGCAGAATGGTCTGCTTGTCGCTATCCTTGACCGATACGAACAACACGCCGCCTTCGGGCATCATCGCGCCCGCGCCAAGCTGGCTCTTGATAAAGGCCGCCGTGAAGTCGGGATCGATGCCCATGACTTCGCCGGTGGACTTCATTTCGGGCGAAAGCGCCGGATCGCTGCCGGGGAACTTGTTGAACGGGAACACCGCTTCCTTGACCGCGACATAATCGATGTCGCGCTTGATCGCGGGCAGATCGGCCAGTTTTTCGCCCGCCATCACGCGCGCAGCCATCTTGGCGATGGGTTGCCCGATAGCCTTGGCAACGAAGGGCACGGTCCGGCTGGCGCGCGGGTTCACTTCGATCAGATAGACCTGACCGTCCTTTACCGCGAACTGGATGTTCATCAGCCCGACGACTTTCAGTGCGCGGGCCAGCAGGTCGGCCTGACGCTCCATCTCGGCAATGATGTCGTCGGGCAGGCTGTAAGGCGGGATGGTGCAGGCACTGTCGCCCGAATGAACGCCGGCTTCCTCGATATGCTGCATCACGCCCGCGACAACCACATCCGTGCCGTCGCACAGCGCGTCGACATCGCATTCGACGGCATCGCGCAGATACTGGTCGATCAGCACCGGCGAATCGCCCGAAACGCGGACGGCCGTTTCCATATATTCGTCGAGCTGCGCTTCACTATCCACGATCTCCATCGCGCGGCCGCCCAGCACATAGGACGGGCGGATCAGCACCGGATAGCCGATCTGCGCCGCAATCCCGCGCGCCTCTTCCTGACTGCGCGCGATGCCGTTCGACGGCTGCAACAGGTCCAGCTTGTTGACCAGCTTGGCAAAGCGTTCGCGGTCTTCGGCAAGGTCGATGGCGTCGGGGCTGGTGCCAAGGATCGGAATGCCCGCATCCTCAAGCGCCTGCGCCAGCTTCAGCGGGGTCTGTCCGCCGAACTGCACGATCACACCGACCAGAGTGCCCTTCGACTTTTCGACATCGAGGATTTCCAGCACGTCTTCCGCCGTCAGCGGCTCGAAATAGAGGCGATCCGAAGTGTCGTAATCGGTCGACACGGTTTCCGGATTGCAATTGATCATGATGGTTTCAAAACCCGCCTCTTCCAGCGCAAAGCAGGCGTGGCAGCAGCAGTAATCGAACTCGATCCCCTGCCCGATCCGGTTAGGACCGCCGCCAAGGATCACGATCTTTTTCCGCTCCGACGGATCAGCCTCGTTCTCCGCCTCGCCAAACAACGGGGCTTCATAGGTCGAGTACATATAGGGCGTGATCGCCTCGAACTCGGCAGCGCAGCTGTCTATGCGCTTGAACACCGGACGAACGCCCAGCTTGTGGCGCAGTGCGCGGATTTCCTCTTCGGAAGTGCCGCCCGCCATGGCTTTCAGCGTATCGTGCAGCAGGCCCGAACGCTTCGCCTGCGTCTCGCCCATGCCGCCCGCGACACCGACCGAGCGCACGGCCAGCGTGGACAGGCGCTTGTCCGAAAAGCCCATGGCTTTCAGGCGGCGCAAACCCTCGGTCGTGCGCGGCAGGCCATTGGCCATGATCTCGGCCTCTTCGGCGATGATCTGTTCGATATGGCGCAGGAACCAGGGATCATATTGCGTGATCGCGTGGATTTCATTCAGCGTCAGCCCTTCGCGGAAAGCCTGCGCCACGATCAGCAGCCGTTCGGGCGTGCGTTCGGACAGGCGCGCGGTCAGCACGTCGCGGCTGGCACCTTCCAGCTCCTGAACGCGGTTGAACCCGTCGAGCCCGGTTTCGAGGCCGCGTAACGCCTTTTGCAGCGATTCCTTCATGTTGCGGCCGATCGCCATCACCTCGCCCACCGAGCGCATGGCGGTCGACAACTTGTTTTCCGCGCCCTTGAACTTTTCAAAGGCGAAGCGCGGGATCTTGGTGACGATATAGTCGATGGTCGGTTCGAAACTGGCAGGGGTCGCGCCGGTGATCTCGTTCGTGATCTCGTCCAGCGTGTATCCCACGGCCAGCTTGGCGGCGACGCGCGCGATGGGGAAACCCGTGGCCTTGGACGCCAGCGCCGAAGAGCGCGAGACGCGCGGGTTCATTTCGATCACGATCAGCCGGCCGTCAGCGGGATTGACTGCGAACTGCACGTTCGAACCGCCTGTTTCCACGCCGATTTCGCGCAGCACCTCGATGCTGGCGGTGCGCATGATCTGATATTCCTTGTCGGTCAGGGTCAGCGCGGGGGCGACGGTGATGGAATCGCCGGTGTGCACCCCCATCGGGTCGATATTCTCGATCGAACAGATGATGATGCAATTGTCCTTGCGGTCGCGCACCACCTCCATCTCATATTCTTTCCAGCCGAGCAGCGATTCCTCGATCAGAACCTCGGTCGTAGGGCTGGCGTCGAGGCCTTCGCGCACGATCTGCTCGAACTCCGCCTTGTTATAGGCGATGCCGCCGCCAGTGCCGCCCAAGGTGAAGGACGGGCGGATGATCGCGGGCAGGCCGGTGTGTTCCAGCACGGCCACCGCCTCAGCCAAAGTGTTGGCGACGCCGCTGCGAGCGGATTCCAGACCGATCTTGTCCATCGCCTTGCGGAAACGCTGGCGGTTTTCGGCCTTGTCTATGGCGTCGGCGTCTGCGCCGATCATCTTGACGCCGTATTTCTCCAGAACGCCGGTTTCGAAAAGCTTCAGCGCCGTGTTGAGCGCGGTCTGCCCGCCCATGGTCGGCAGCAGCGCATCGGGACGCTCTTTCGCGATGACGCGCTCGACGAATTCGGGGGTGATCGGCTCGACATAGGTCGCGTCGGCCATTTCCGGATCGGTCATGATCGTGGCGGGGTTCGAGTTTACCAGAATGACCCGGTAACCCTCTTCCTTCAGCGCCTTGACCGCCTGCGTGCCCGAATAATCGAACTCGCAAGCCTGGCCGATGATGATCGGACCCGCGCCGATGATGAGGATGGAGGAGATGTCAGTGCGTTTGGGCATTAGTTTTCCGATTCCGCTTTTTCGCGAGCAATCATGCTGTCGACGCTCTGTTGAATTTCCGGTGTGATGACCTGAACATTGCCAGCATCATCATTGAGTATTTCACAGTTCCCGAGCGTGCGTCCGGAGTAGGGAGCCATTTCTTTAACCTCCTCTATCGTCCGCCGGAGTTCATCCGCGCTGACGCCACAATCTTCGGCCTCCGCATGCTTGCTTCCACCACATCCGATGAGAGCGAGCGAAAAGAAAGCCATGAGCTTTTTCACCCCAACTCACCCACGAACTTCTCGAACAGGTAAAAACTGTCCATCGGTCCCGGCGAAGCCTCGGGGTGATACTGCACACCAAACGCCTTCTTGCCAGTAATCGCGATGCCGCAATTGGTGCCGTCGAACAGCGACTTGTGCGTCTCAATCACGCCTTCCGGCAGCGTATCGCCATCGACCGCGAAGCCGTGGTTCATCGAGGTGATCTCGACCAGCCCCTCGGTCTCGCCCCAGATGCCGCCGACGCGCTGCACGGGATGGTTGGCACCGCGATGGCCCTGAAACATCTTGGCGGTCTTGGCACCCGCAGCCAGCGCCAGCATCTGGTGGCCGAGGCAGATGCCGAACAAGGGCACATCGGCGTCCAGCAGCGCCTTGATCACCGGCACCGCGTAAACGCCCGTCGCCGCCGGATCGCCGGGGCCGTTCGACAGGAACACGCCATCGGGTTTCAGTGCCATGATCTCGTCATAGCTTGCTTCGGCCGGAACGACAGTGACCTTGGCCCCTGCCCGCACCAGATTGCGGAAGATATTATCCTTTGCGCCGAAATCCATGGCGACGACATGCGGGCGGCCATCCGCGCCCGGTTCGCCATAGCCTTCGCCCAGCACCCAGTGCCCGCCGGTCCAGCCTTCGCTGATCTCGCGGCTGACGCCCTTGGCAAGGTCCAGCCCTTCCAGACCGCTCCATGCAGCCGCCTTGGCGACCAGCGCGTCAATGTCGAACTTGCCCTCGGGGTTGTGCGCGATCACCACATTGGGTGCGCCCTGAATGCGGATACGGCGGGTCAGCGCGCGGGTATCCAGCCCCGCGATGCCGATCTTGCCTTTTTTCACCATCCATTCGGGGAAATCACCCATGGCGCGGAAGTTAGACGGATCGGTCACATCTTCGCGCACCACGCAGCCCAGCGCCGAATCGACCTTGCCTTCGACGTCCTCGTCATTAGTGCCGACATTTCCGATATGCGGGAAGGTGAAGCACACGACCTGCCCCGCATAGGACGGGTCGGTCATCACTTCCTGATATCCGGTCATCGCCGTGTTGAAACAAAGCTCGCCCACGGCTTCGCCCGTGGCGCCGAATCCGCGCCCGTAAGCGACATGCCCGTCGGCAAATACAAGAACGGCGGTTGCCCCCTGGGGGATAGGCGCGTGCGAAGAAGCGGGGTCGGCCATGTGGCGCTCCGTTAGCTAGGGGTCCGGCGATATGTGCTAAGACCCGTCCGCTAGAGATGGGAGCGCATACCGTCAAGCGGGGTTGCCGCATAAATGCGGATAGACCCCTTATTAATTGCAATGCTGGTCCCAAGTTCGGTTTGCATCGCCGGTAATCAACCCTATGTGGCGTGCGAAGACGCCGATCACCCCATTTTAAAGAGAAAACCATGCTTCGCGACGATCTCAAGGCCGCCCAGATCCAGGCTATGAAGGAAAAGGACAAGGAACGGCTGAACGCCGTCCGCCTGATCCTTGCCAAGATCAAGGATCGCGACATCGAACTGCGCACCAGCGAAGCGGCCGGCGACGACGATGCGCTGGTGATCGACGTGCTGCAGAAGATGGCCAAGCAGCGCCGCGAATCGATTGCGATGTATAACGAAGGCGGCCGCGCCGAACTGGCCGAAGCGGAAGAGAAAGAGCTGGTCGTGATCGAGGAATTCCTGCCCGCGCAGATGAGCGAGGAGGAAACGAAAGCCGCGATCGAGGCGATCAAGGCCGAGACTGGCGCGACCGGCATGAAGGACATGGGCAAGGTCATGGCCGAGCTGAAAGCGCGCCACGGCACCGAGCTGGACATGAGCAAGGCGAGCGGTCTGGTGAAAGCCGCGCTTTCCTGATCTTGTGAGGCGGGGCAACGTGCGCCATTAGAAACCGATGGCGCTCTCACCCCAATGGCTGGACGAATTACGCTCGCGGATCACGCTGTCCGCGCTGATCGGGCGTACGGAAAAGCTGCAGCGCGCGGGGCGCGAGTTCAAGGCGTGCTGCCCGTTCCATAGTGAGAATACGCCCAGCTTTTACGTGAACGACGAAAAGCAGTTCTATCACTGCTTTGGCTGCGGCGCGCATGGCGATGCGATCCGCTGGATGACCGACCAGCGGGGCCTGCCATTCATGGATGCGGTCAAGGAACTGGCCGAACAGGCGGGGATGGAAGTGCCCGCCCCCGATCCGCGCTATGCGCAAGCCGCAGAGCAGCGCGCATCGCTGCATGACGTATTGGCGGAAGCGCAGGGCTTCTTCGTGCGCAATCTGGCTGGACCGGACGGGGCAGCGGCGCGCGCCTATCTGAAACAGCGCGGCATTGGCGAGGCGTTGCAGCGCGAATTCGGTTTCGGCTACGCTCCCGATGCCAAGGGCGCGATCGCAGAGGCTTTATCCGGTTTCGAACGCGACATGCTGATCGAAGCGGGCCTGCTGATCACGGTCGAGGGGAAGGAACCCTATGACCGGTTCCGCGGGCGGCTGATGCTGCCGATTCAGGACCGCCGCGCACGGGTGATCGGCTTTGGCGGGCGCATATTGTCCAAGGTCGAGAATGCGCCGAAATATCTGAATTCGCCCGATACTCCGGTCTTCGACAAGGGGCGCACGCTTTACAATATCCACCGCGCCTCCGCCGCTTCGCGCCAAAGCGACCGGCTGGTCGTGGTCGAAGGCTATATGGATGTGATCGCACTGGCCGGTGCGGGCATTGCCGAGGCGGTCGCCCCGATGGGTACGGCACTGACAGAGCAGCAGATCGAGCTTTTGTGGCGCATGGTGCCTGTGCCGGTGTTGTGCTTCGACGGCGACGCGGCGGGCCAGCGCGCGGCCATGCGCGCGGCAGAGCGGGCGCTGCCGATGCTCAGGCCCGGTCACAGCCTGTCGATCGTGACCCTGCCGGAAGGGCTGGACCCCGACGATCTGATCCGCCGCGACGGACCCGCTGCGATGAAGGCGCTGCTGGACAAGGGCGAAAACCTGCTGGACGTGATCTGGCGGCACGAGAAGGCAGCGACCGCGTCGAACACGCCCGAGGCAAAGGCGGGTCTGAAAGAGCGGCTGATGGCGCATGCCGACGCGATACAGCATCCCGATATCCGCGCGCTCTATGCCCGCGACCTGCGCGAACGTTTTTCCGCATTCGCCTTCCCGCCCCGCGCGCCGCGCCAGTTCGGAAACAACGGCCAGTCGGGCGGGCGCTTTCAACAAGGGGCCAAGCGGGGTTTTGCCCGCAACGATCGCGCGGCCGCCCCGCCCTCGCCCCTGCTGCGTCAGCTTGGCCCTGCCTCGGCTCGGAACCGGTTGATGGGCGCAGTCATCCTTGGCCTGATGCGGCATCCTGCCTTGCTGGAAACCTGCGCCGAGCAAATATCGCAGCTTCGCCCCGACGATGCCGGACAGGCGCGTGTGCTCGATGCGCTGCTCGAACTTGTGGAAACGGGGCATATCACGGCGGGATCGCTTGAAAGTCCCGATATTCCCGCCATATTGGCCGAACGTGGACTGGCCCTGCCCAATGGGGATGCGATCGGCGGCATGAAACTTGCCTTTCTGACCGATCGGACAATACAGGCCGAAGCCGCGAAGGAATTGACGGAGGCTATCTCTCTGCTGGTGGAACGACCTGCGATAGAGGCGGCCCTCGCTTTGGCAACGGCGCGATTTGGCGAGGATCCGGAGGGATCTTTTGTCGAGCAGCAACGCTTGTTGAAGAGAAAGCTGGAATTCGATGCCCGCCTAATGCAAATGGCGGCCATGCGAGGTGGCAGTCAGTAAAATATCAGGCTGGCAGGAAATCATACGATCATCTGCCCCGGCGGGTCAGAAATCAGACCGGCGGGCGGGCGATCAGACAGATGAATAGGCGGTAATGGCAACCAAAACGACAAACGGCGGCGGTAACGATGGCGATGCGCCGCTGATCGACCTCAACGAAGCGTCCATCAAGAAGCTGATCGCCCGCGCCAAAAAACGCGGCGTGATCACCTATGACGAACTGAACGAGGCGCTGCCGCAGGACCAGATGTCGTCCGAGCAGATCGAGGATGTGATGTCCGCGATCTCGGAAATGGGCGTCAATATCGTCGAGAGCGACGACGATTCCGAGGATGGCGACGATACGCCCGACGAAATCGATTCGGGCGATGACGATGATTCCGATTCGGATGACGGCACCGCGCCCAAGGACAATAAGGCGCCCGCCAAGAAGAAGGAAACGGTCGAGCGGACCGACGACCCCGTGCGGATGTATCTGCGCGAAATGGGCGCCGTCGAACTGCTGAGCCGCGAGGGCGAGATCGCCATTGCCAAGCGGATCGAGGCGGGCCGCGACATGATGATCATGGGCCTGTGCGAGAGCCCGATCACTTTCCACGCCATCATCCAGTGGTCCGAAGCACTCAATAACGAGGAAATGCAGCTGCGCGAGATTCTCGATCTCGATGCGATGCTGTCCAAGGAACCCGCACCGGAAAACCTGACCGACGACGACGAAGGCGACGGCGAGATTTCGGAAGAAACCGCCGGCCCGTCCTATAAAGAGGACGACGACGACGACGACGAGGATGAGAGCGAAGACGGCGAGGACGGCGAAGAAGGTTCGAGCCGCCGCAAGGAAGAGGAAGAGGAGGACAACACCCTCTCTCTCGCCCAGATGGAGGCCGCGCTCAAACCGGACGCGCTGGAACGCTTTGCACGCATCACCAAGCTGTTCAAAAGCTTTGAAAAGCTGCAGAACGAGCGTGTCGATGCGATGGGCCGCGGCGACGCGTTCTCGAAAGCCAAGGAAGACAAGTACGAGAACCTGCGCGAAGAGCTGACCGCCGAGGTTGAGAGCGTGCAGTTCCATGCGACCAAGATCGAATTTCTGGTCGATAATCTCTATGCCTTCAATCGCCGTCTGACAGCGCTTGGCGGTCAGATGTTGCGCCTTGCCGAACGTCACAAGGTGAAGCGCGCCGATTTCCTGCAATCCTATGTCGGGCACGAGCTGGACGAGGGATGGCTGACGGCCGTGTCCAAAAAGGACAAGAAATGGGCGGCCTTCGCCGAGAAGGAAGCCGATCCGGTCGAGCGTATCCGCGCCGAAATCGCCGATATCGCCAGCCAGACCGGCATGGCCCTGCCCGAATTCCGCCGCATCGTGAACATGGTGCAAAAGGGCGAGCGTGAGGCGCGTATCGCCAAGAAGGAAATGGTCGAGGCGAACCTGCGCCTCGTGATTTCCATCGCCAAGAAATACACCAACCGCGGTTTGCAGTTCCTCGACCTGATCCAGGAAGGAAACATTGGTCTGATGAAGGCGGTCGACAAGTTCGAATATCGCCGCGGCTACAAGTTCTCTACCTATGCGACTTGGTGGATCCGTCAGGCAATCACGCGTTCGATTGCCGATCAGGCCCGCACAATCCGCATTCCGGTCCATATGATCGAGACAATCAACAAGCTGGTCCGCACATCCCGCCAGTTCCTGCACGAGCAAGGGCGCGAGCCTACGCCTGAGGAAATGGCAGAGCGTCTTTCGATGCCGCTGGAAAAAGTGCGTAAGGTGATGAAGATCGCCAAGGAGCCGATCTCCCTCGAAACGCCGATCGGCGACGAGGAAGATTCGCATCTGGGCGATTTCATCGAGGACAAGAACGCGATCATCCCCGTGGATGCGGCCATTCAGGCGAATCTGAAGGAAACCGTTACCCGCGTCCTTGCCAGCCTGACCCCGCGTGAGGAACGCGTTTTGCGCATGCGTTTCGGTATCGGCATGAACACCGATCACACGCTGGAAGAAGTCGGCCAACAGTTCAGCGTGACCCGCGAACGTATCCGCCAGATCGAGGCGAAGGCCCTGCGCAAACTCAAACACCCGAGCCGCAGCCGCAAGATGCGCAGCTTTCTGGACCAGTAAGCCGTTCATTACGCCGCATTCAGGGGCCTTGCCGGATTTGCATCTGGCGGGGCCCTTTGCGTTTGGGGCCATTGGGTCAGGATGAGGCGGGGTCGGAAAAGGCAGGGCCCCCGCAACAAATTCGGGCTATCCGCAGACAAACCCCGTTTGCGGTGGCCATTCGCGCCGGTTCACATTATGCGCGTGCCCGAACCCACCGAGTCCCGAAACTGAAACAGGGCCGTCCATGCGCATTGCCATCGCTTCCGATCATGCAGGCTTTGACCTGAAACAGGATATCGCCCGCTGGCTGGCCGATGAAGGCCACGTCGTCACCGATTGCGGCCCGCAAAGCGATGCACGTGTCGATTACCCCGATTTCGGCTATAAGCTGGCCCTTGCCGTCGCGGGGGGCGCTTCGGAATTCGGCATCGCGGTTTGCGGATCGGGCATCGGCATTTCCATTGCCGTTAACCGCCACCCCGCCATGCGCTGTGCCTTGGTAGGCGAACCGCTGTCGGCCATGCTGGCGCGTGAGCATAATGACGCCAATGCGATCGCCCTTGGCGCACGACTGACGGGCATCGACATGGCCAAGGCTTGCATCGCAGCCTTTATGGTCGGCCGTTTCGAAGGCGGTCGCCACGAAGGCCGCGTCGACAAACTATCCGCACCGCCATTCGTCACGAAAACACAGTCCTGATCCGAACGCATTCCCGAACCAGACGCCATCCTGATCCCGATACAGACTTGAAAGAGACATCATGACCGTCGACACCGCGATCCGCAGCAGCGGGTTCTTCACCGATGAAATTGCCGCCTCGGACCCCGCCGTCGCCGATGCCATCAATCACGAGCTGAAGCGCGAGCGCAAGCAGATCGAATTGATCGCGAGCGAGAATATCGTGTCCAAGGCCGTGCTGGCTGCGCAAGGTTCGGTGTTCACCAACAAATATGCCGAGGGTTATCCCGGTCGCCGCTATTACCAGGGGTGCGAACCTTCGGATTCGGTCGAGCAACTGGCCATCGATCGTGCCAAGCAGCTGTTCGATTGCGAATTCGCCAATGTGCAGCCCCATTCGGGCGCGCAGGCCAATGGCGCGGTGCTGCTGGCGACTGTGAAGCCGGGCGACACGATCCTTGGCATGAGCCTCGACGCGGGCGGCCATCTTACCCATGGCGCGCGGGCGGCCCTGTCGGGCAAATGGTTCAACGCCGTGCAATATGGCGTGACCAAGGACACGCACCAGATCGATTACGACGAAGTCGAGCGTCTGGCGAAAGAGCACCAGCCCAAGCTGATCATCGCGGGCGGCAGCGCCTATCCGCGGATCATCGACTTTGCCCGCATGCGCGCCATTGCGGATTCGGTCAATGCGCTGTTTCAGGTTGATATGGCCCATTTCGCCGGGCTGGTCGCTGCGGGTATGCACCCCTCGCCCTTTCCGCATGCGCATATCGCCACCACCACTACGCACAAGACCTTGCGCGGTCCGCGTGGCGGCATGATCCTGACCAATGACGAAAAGCTGGCCAAGAAAATCAACTCGGCCGTGTTCCCCGGGCTTCAGGGCGGGCCGCTGATGCATGTGATCGCTGCCAAGGCTGTTGCTTTCGGAGAGGCGCTGCGTCCCGAGTTCAAGACCTATAGCCGCCTTGTGGTCGAAAATGCGCAGGTTCTGGCCGCTACGCTGAAAGACCGCGGTGCCGAGATCGTGTCGGGCGGCACCGATACGCATCTGGCGCTGATCGACCTTTCGCCGCTGGGCGTGACCGGCAAGGATGCCGACGAAGCGCTGGAGCGCGCGGGCATTACCTGCAACAAGAACGGCATCCCCTTCGACCCGCTGCCCCCCATGAAGACCAGCGGTATCCGCGTCGGTTCGCCCGCGGGTACGACGCGCGGTTTCGGACCGGAGGAATTCCGCGAGATCGGCCATATGGTCGCCGACGTCCTCGACGGCCTGGCCAAATGCGGCGAGGCTGGCGATGCGCAGGTGGAACAGAATGTCCGCGCGCGCGTCGAAGCCCTGTGCGATCGTTTTCCGATCTACGAGGATTAATTCTGAACAGGAGCCCGAAATGAGCGAGCCCGGCGGTATCAAGGATTATTGGAACGGAATGTCACCCGAAGCGCAGAAAGCGGCCAAATGGGGCGCTGTCGGTGCAGTGATCGCCATTCCGGTGCCATTCGTCGGGCCCATTCTGGGCGCCATTGTCGGCGGCGGGCTGGGCTATGCCAAGGCCAAGGGCAAAATCTGAAGGTATTACGATAAGTGCGTTGCCCTTTCTGTGCGAATGAATCGAGCCAGGTCAAAGACAGCCGGCCCGCCGAAGACGGCAGCGCCATCCGCCGTCGCCGCCAGTGCGAGGGTTGCGGCGCGCGCTTTACCACCTTCGAACGCATCCAGCTGCGCGAAGTGACTGTGCTCAAGTCGCGCGGACCGGACGAGGATCCGCGCCGCGAGCCGTTCGACCGTGCCAAGCTGGAACTGGCCGTGCGCCTTGCCTGCCGCAAGCGGGACATCTCGCACGAGCAGATCGACCGGCTGGTGTCGGGCGTGCAGCGGCAGTTGGAAACACGCGGCGAGAGCGAGATTCCTTCGGCCGATATCGGCGAACTGGTGATGGAGGGGCTGCGCCAGCTCGATTCCGTAGCCTATATCCGCTTTGCCAGCGTCTATCGCGAATTCAGCGAGGCGAGCGATTTCGAACAATTCGCCAGCACGGTGCGCGATGTCGCAGCCGACTGATCCAAACGGGGCGCACAACCCCGTAATCGTCCTTGTCCGCCCGCAACTGGGCGAGAATATCGGCAAGGCCGCGCGCGCCATGCTGAATTTCGGCCTGACCGAAATGCGGCTAGTCGCCCCGCGCGACGGTTGGCCCAATCCTTCGGCCGGTCCTGCGGCGTCGGGCGCGGATATCGTGCTGGAACAGGCGCAGGTTTTCGACAGCGTGGCCGATGCAGTGGCCGATTGTGCGCATGTCCATGCCACCACCGTGCGCAAGCGCGGCGTGACCAAGCCGGTGCTGACGCCCGAGGAAGCCGCGCGCGAAATGGCGACCATGGCAGGTCGCCACGCGATCCTGTTCGGTCCCGAACGTTCGGGGCTGGAAACCGACGATGTGGCGCTGGCACGCACCATCGTTACGGTGCCGATCAATCCGGAATTCGGCTCGCTCAATCTGGCGCAGGCCGTGATCCTGCTCAGCTATGAATGGTCGAAATCACGCGATCTGGCACAGCCGACGAGCGAGGAATTGCTTCCCCCTGCCCCGCAGGAAGAGCTGGACGGCATGATCGGCCAGCTGGAAGCGATGCTGGAGCCCTGCGGCTATTTCCGGCCCGAAAGCCGCGCACAGGCAACGCGGCGCACTTTGCGTACCATGCTGACCAAACCTGCGTGGAACCATCTGGAAATCCGCACGATGCGCGGCGTGCTGAGCGCGCTGGCCCGCGGCCCGCGCGACGATTGAGCCATTCGCACCCGCACCGCTTCGTGATAATATGTCCCACGGGTCGCTCCCCGACGAGGGAGGACATTCGATGCCGGAATATGTGATCGAACGCGAGATGCCGGGTGTCGGCGACACCGATGCGGCAGGCTTGAAAGGCGCATCGCAGACAAGTTGCAACGTGCTGCGCGATCTGGGTCCCGATATCCAGTGGGTCCACAGCTATGTCACGCCCGACAAGATCTATTGCATCTATCGCGCGCCGAGCGAAGAACTGATCAAGACCCATGCCGAGACGGCGGGCTTTCCAGCGAACAGCATCAGCGAAATCAAGGCACTGATCAGCCCGATGACCGCCGAGTGAGATCAGCCGCGCTGACGCACCCATTCCCCGTCTTCATAGGCGATGGAAGTCTCGACCAGATCCTCCCACAGGCGCGCGACGAAATCATCTGGCATGCCCTGCGCGCGTGCGGCGGCGACGGCAGCGTCGATCACGGCGCGCTTGCGGTCCTCGTCCCGCACGGCGCTGCGATCCTGCTTGATCCGCGCGGCGGCGCGCATATAGCCGAAGCGCTGGGCAAGCAGCGCGACCAGTTCGGCATCGATCGCATCGACGCCTTGGCGCACTTCCTTCATCGTGCGGCAGAGTTCGGGTTCGATTGCCTTTTCCATGGCGCGCCCTTGCCGTGTGCAGAGCGATAAGTCCAGCGGAACGGCCCGTTTGCTTGGCTGCTTTGCTTGGCTGTACGCGCACCGGACCGCCGCAGGACTTGACGGGCCGGTACAATTCTGTAAATGCGCGCGCTCGCAATAGGCCCCGCACCCCGGTGAAGCGGCGGCCGCGTCCGGTTTCAGACCGGATGGTGCGTATCCGGGCTACGAAAAACCCAAATCGGCCCGCGCGCAACTGGCGCCACGGCCTGCATATTGAAGGAAAGACTATGTCGAAGCGTAAAGCCTCGAAGCATAAACTCGACCGCCGCATGGGCGAAAACATCTGGGGCCGTCCCAACAGCCCCGTAAACCGTCGCTCGTATGGCCCGGGCCAGCACGGCCAGCGCCGCAAGAGCAAGGTTTCGGACTATGGTCTGCAGCTGCGCGCCAAGCAGAAGCTCAAGGGCTATTACGGCGACGTCACCGAAAAGCAGTTCAAGCGCACCTATCAGGAAGCGTCGCGCATGAAGGGCGATACCAGCCAGAACCTGATCGGCCTGCTGGAACAGCGCCTCGACATGATCGTGTATCGCGCCAAGTTCGCGCCGACCATCTTTGCGGCGCGCCAAATCGTTTCGCACGGTCACATCAAGGTCAATGGCGTGAAGTGCAACATCGCATCGCGCCGCTGCTTCGTGGGCGACGTGATCTCGCTGGGCGACAAGGCCAAGGAAATGGCGTTGGTCATCGAAGCGCAGAGCCTGCCCGAGCGTGAGATCCCCGACTATGTCGCGACCGACGGCACCGACAAGGTGACCTTCACCCGCGTTCCCACGCTGGACGAGGTTCCCTATCCCGTCCGCATGGAACCGAATCTGGTGGTCGAGTTCTACTCGCGCTGATCAGTTTTCCGGACTACGGAACAAAGGGGGCGGTCCTGCGGGGCCGCCCTTTTTCGTTGGCCTCTCGGGAACGCAGCGGATCAGCGATAAGGTTCGCAGGCGATCCCGTCACTGTCACCGTCCATCTCCTTGCGATAGCCGGGTTCACCGCGATAGATCGGAGCCGTACCTGCAGCGCGCGCATCGTTGCATCCGGCCCAATAATCGCCGGCCTGCGGTGCTCGCTCACGCATATCACTCGCAGCTCTTAGCGTTTGCCCTGCATCGACCATCGCCGCGCGACCGTTGGGTGTGGTGACCATGCCGACCACCCCGCCCGTCAAGACCGCCCCGCCCACGAATATTGCTATTTGTCGTATGTCAGCCATGGCCTGCTCATAATGGCGATTGCTGAACGGACCTTAAATGACTCAGCTGGACGCGTTTCGATAGTCTCTCCGGAAATCCGCCGCAAATATCGCGAAACGCCCTTCCGCAATGGCATCGCGCATGACCTGCATGAGCTGCTGATAGAATGACAGATTGTGCTCCGTCATCAGCATCGCGCCAAGGATTTCGCCCGAGCGGACGAGATGGTGGAGATAGGCGCGGGTATATTTGCCACAGGTCGGACAGCCGCAGCGATCGTCAATCGGATCCTGATCCTCGGCAAACTTCGCGTTGCGGATGTTGATCGGGCCATTCCATGTGAAAGCCTGCCCGTTGCGCCCCGACCGGCTGGGCAGGACGCAGTCGAACATGTCGATCCCGCGCTCGACCGCACCGACCAGATCGTCGGGCTTGCCGACGCCCATCAGATAGCGAGGCCGGTCATCGGGCAATTGTGCTGGCGCGAAATCGAGCGTGGCAAACATCGCCTCCTGCCCCTCGCCCACGGCCAAACCACCTACCGCATATCCGTCAAAGCCGATCTCGATCAGCTTTTCGGCGCTGATCTTGCGCAGTTCCTCGTCCAGGGCGCCCTGCTGGATGCCGAACAGCGCTGACCGAGCGGCGTGTTCCCCTCCGCTGTCGAACCCCTCGCGGCTGCGCCTTGCCCAGCGCATCGACATTTCCATCGAGGCCGCAATCTCGTCGCGCGGGCGATCGGCGCGCGGGCATTCATCGAAAGCCATCACGATATCACTGCCCAGCAGGCGCTGGATTTCCATGCTCCGTTCGGGGGTCAGCGAATGGCGTGATCCGTCGAGGTGGCTTTTAAAGGTCACCCCTTCCTCGGTAATCTTGCGCAGTTCCGACAGGCTCATCACCTGATAACCGCCACTGTCGGTCAGTATCGGGCGCTCCCAGCCCATGAATTTGTGCAACCCGCCAAGCCGCGCCACGCGTTCCGCACCCGGACGCAGCATCAGGTGATAGGTATTGCCTAGGATGATATCGGCACCCGTCTTGCGGACATCTTCCACCTTCATGGCCTTGACCGTGGCGGCTGTGCCGACAGGCATGAAAGCGGGCGTGCGGATCGTGCCGCGCTGCATGGCGATCTCGCCCGTGCGGGCCTTGCCTTCGCGGGCGTGGATAGTGAAATGGAAACGGGTCATGGCCTGCGCGCCTAGCGCCTTGCGCGCGGCGCGTCATCAGTGAAGATGCACCAGCTACAGGCAGGTATCCTGCATTCCTGTTTGCCAATAATCCCGCAACCGTTACATGCGCGGCCATGGAAATTGAGATCTGGCTGATCGTCGCCCTTGGATGCCTTGCCATTTGCACCGGCTTCATCGACTCCATCGCAGGCGGCGGCGGATTGGTCATGATGCCCGCCTTGCTGTTTGCGGGCATTCCGCCGCAACTGGCTCTCGGCACCAACAAGTGTCAGGCTATCGGGGCCAGTTCGACAGCTTTTTTCAACTACGCGCGGGCCGGTCTGGTTGATTGGCGCAAAGAGAAATGGCTGGCTATCATTGCCCTGATCGGTGCCGCCATCGGATCTTTGCTCGTGCAGCAGATATCCAGTCGCGCATTGGAATTGATCGTTCCGCTGCTTCTGATGGCAGTTGCACTTTATGTTCTTTTGTCACCCAAGATGGATGACGTGCAGGCCCACCATCTAGTGACGCGCAAGGGATATGCCCCCGTGGCCGGCGCGATCGGTTTTTACGACGGATTCTTCGGTCCCGGCACCGGCAGTTTCTTTGCCGCCACACAAGTTGGATTACGCGGCGAAGGTCTGACCCGCGCAACGGCCCACGCAAAGCTGTTCAACATGATGACCAATGTGGCGGCGGTCACTGTTTTTGCCACGGGCGGGAAGATCATTTGGACGCTGGGCATCGCGTGCGCACTGGGCGCTATGACGGGATCGTGGATCGGATCGAAATTCGCCGTGAAGCACGGGGCCAAACTGATCCGACCCCTGCTCGTCGCGGTCAGCCTTGCGCTTACCGCCAAGCTGATCTGGGGCTGGTTTACGGCCTAGAAATCGTAGATCAGCGAAATGCGCGACAGCGTATCGGTTGCCTCGGTATCGGCCGGCGGGTCGGTATCGTATTCGATGCTATAGGACAGCCGCGCCTTCAGCCGCTTGCCGATGCCCGCTTCCAGTCCGGTCAGCGCCAGATAGGTCGAATTGCTGGAATGGATGAACGCGTTCGCGCTTTCGGTTAAGGTCAGATTGTCCGCGATCCGCCACTCCAGCTCCATCGCTGCCAACGCCGCGAGATAGCTGTCATCACTGGACGCCGTCAGCGGATCGACCAGTTCGGTGCGCCGCCATGCGGGGCCTCCCTTTAGCTCCAACCGCAAGCCGTCTCGGTCGAACGGGCGATAACCGATACCGGACGATGCCGAATAGCGCGAGGAAAAGCCCGCGAACTCGTCGCGCTCATATTGAGCAAGACCAAAGACAAAGGCCCGTTTCGACAGGTCGAAGCTGGGCTCGTACGAAGCGAGATAGCGTTCGCGCGTCGTATCCCCGTCGCTGCGCTGAAAATCGAAGCGCGCGGTGACGCGATGGCGCCATGTCAGCCCGACACGATTGGCGCGAAACGCGGCGGTCACGCCCAGATCCTCGCTATTGCCGCTTGATGCAAGGGCGCCGAATTCGCCCTTTCCGGTCCAGCCTTCCAGCGGACCTGCGTTGCGCAGCGATTCGCGCTTGCGCGCCTCCTCCGCAGCGACGATGCGCTGACGATTGGCCTTGAACGCGGCTTCCAGCCTGTCGAGCTCCGGCCCACCGGCAGGATAGGTGTGGCGGGCGATCTGGATCACCGTATTCACCTTGTCCGGGTCGCCGGTCGCAATGGCCGTCTCGACCATCTCCCGCGCGGCATCGGGCAAGCCCACAGGCTCCGGCTCGGGGACTTCGGGGCGCGGATAAGGCTCGATATAAACGGCATCCTGCGCAAAGGCAGGTGTGGCGGCAGCGGCCGCAAGCGTAGCAATAATCAGCGACCGTGATTTCATGACGCAGCGCGGTATCAAATCACTCTCGCAGCCGCCAGCCTGTTTGAAAAATAATAGCGATAACAGTCACGCATAGCACAAGAAATGCAATGGTCAGCCCTGTTGCAACCGCAATAGAGACATCCGCCTGCCCGTAAAACGTCCAGCGCAGCCCGCTGACCAGATAAACGATGGGATTGAACAATGCCGCCGTGCGCCAAGGTTCGGCCAGCATGTCGATCGAGTAAAACGTGCCGCCCAGAAACGTCAGCGGAGTCAAAAGCAGCAGCGGCACCATCTGGAGTTTTTCGAACCCGTCGGCCCACAGGCCAAGAATGAAACCCAGCAAAGAGAATGCCGTGGCGACCAGCAATATGAAGAAGAATGCCGCAACCGGATGGGCGATGTGATAATCGACGAACAGATTTGCGGTAATCAGGATGATGGCCGCCAGGATCAGCGACTTGGTGACCGCCGCACCGACAAATCCGACCAGTGTTTCCGCCACCCCTATAGGTGCGGAAAGCAGCTCATAGATCGAGCCGGTAAAACGCGGCATATAAATGCCAAAACTGGCATTAGCGGTACTTTCCGACAGCATGGTCAGCAGCAGCAGGCCGGGCACGATGAAAGCGCCGTAATCCACGCCTCCTATCTCGTCCATCCCTCCGCCGATGGCGGCACCAAAGACAATGAAATACAGACAGGTTGTCAGAACCGGAGAGACCAGCGAACCGAATGCGGTGCGCAGGAAGCGTAGCAATTCGGTGCGATAGATTGTCAGCGCACTGGTGAGGTTGAAGCTCATGCCGCTGCCCCCTCCTCCTCGACAAGACGGACGAAGATATCCTCAAGGCTCGATTCCTGCTGGACGATGCCGTTAAAATCGATACCGCCGGTGACAAGAATCTTGGCGATTTCAGCCACCTGCTCCTTGCCCAGACCGCTGCCGTCTCCGCCGCGAAACACGATGTTCCGACCGCCATCCTCTAGCGTAACGGGGAACCCGTCCAACGCCGCGGGCAACGCGGTCAGGGGCTGCGCAAGGCTGAAACACGCCTCGGTCCGGCCCATTCGCTTCATGATCTCGGTCTTGCCGTCGACCAACAGGATGCGCCCCTTGTTGATCACCCCGACGCGGTCGGCCATTTCCTCGGCCTCTTCGATGTAATGGGTGGTCAGGATCACCGTCACGCCTTGCTCGCGCAGGCGGTCGATGGTCTGCCACATGTCGCGGCGCAGTTCGACATCCACACCCGCAGTCGGCTCGTCGAGGAACAGCAGGTCGGGATCATGCGCCAGCGCCTTGGCGATCAGCACGCGGCGCTTCATCCCGCCCGACAAAGCACGCAACTGCGAATCCCGCTTGTCCCATAGCGACAGGGTTTTCAGCACTTCCTCGACCCGCGCTGGATCGGCGGGCTTGCCGAACAGCCCGCGCGAATAGGCTACGGCGCGGTGAACCTTTTCGAAAATGTCGATCGACAATTCCTGCGGCACCAGCCCGATGCGCGACCGCATGCGGCGCCAGTCATGCGCCATATCGTGCCCGAATGCCGTCACCGTGCCGCTCGTGGGACGCACCATACCGCACACCGCGCCGATCAATGTCGTCTTGCCCGCACCATTGGGGCCCAGCAGGGCGAAAATCTCTCCCTTGCGGATCTGCAGGTCCACATTGTTCAGGGCGGTAACGGGAGGCGCGTTGCCCCGGCCGGGATAGGTTTTCGACAGGCCGCGAATATCGAGTATGGTTTCCACGATTGCCTGTGTGGGCGCGTCAACCCCGCTTTTCAAGGAGCGCGCTGCATCAACGCCTGGGCGGGATCAGCAGCGAACTGTCGCCATAGCTATAGAAGCGGTAATCGGCGGCAATGGCATGGGCATAGGCCGCCTGCATCACATCCAGCCCCATCAGCGCGCTGACCAGCATGAACAGGGTCGATTTGGGCAAGTGAAAATTGGTCATCAGCGCATCGACCGCGCGGAACCGGTAACCCGGCGTGATAAAGATCGAAGTATCACCCGCAAATGGCTGAATAACATCATTTTCATCAGCCGCGCTTTCCAGCAGGCGCAGCACGGTCGTGCCGACGGCGACAACGCGGCCGCCCGCTCTTCGCACGATGTTCAGCCGGTCTGCGGTGGCGGCATCGATGGTGCCCCATTCGGCATGCATCGCATGATCGTCGGTATCCTCGGCCTTGACTGGCAGAAACGTGCCTGCTCCGACATGCAGGGTCAAAGTTTCCCGCCCGATACCGCGCGCGTCCAGCGCCGCGATCAGTTCGGGGGTGAAATGCAGCGCTGCCGTCGGGGCCGCGACCGCACCGTCGGCTTTGGCGAACATGGTCTGGTAATCGCTGCGGTCCTTCTCGTCCGTTCCGCGCTTGCCGGCGATATAGGGGGGCAACGGCATTTGCCCTGCCCGCTCCAGCAGCACTTCGACCGGCTCATCGCCCTGAAACGCAAGCGTCCAGCTTCCGTCGGGCAGGTGGTTTTCGGCGATGGCGGTGACATCGGCGGGAAAGCGGATGGTGTCACCTTCGCGCAGGCGCTTGCCGTTGCGCACAAAGGCCTGCCAGCGCCGCAAATCGATCCGTTTGTGCAGCGTCGCGCCGATCCGTGCGCCCTCACCCGCTTCGCCATCCCGCGCAGGGCGAACGCCGTCAAGCTGTGCAGGGATCACACGGGTATCGTTGAACACCAGCACATCGCCCGGCGACAGCAGCGATGGCAGATCGCGCACATGGCGGTCGGTCAGGGCACCCTCGCCCCCTTCGACCAGCAACATGCGCGCGGCATCGCGCGGACACGCCGGACGCAGGGCGATCCGTTCGGGCGGCAGTTCGAAATCGAAAGCATCAACTCGCATCGCGCCGCGATAGTGGGGTGCGCGCGCGATGGAAAGTCCGTGGCTTACTACTGCGGATCGGAAACCGCATTATTCAGCATGTCGGCGGTGATTTCCCCCGCCGGAGCTGCCGGAGCGGGAGCTACCTTATGCTGGCTGCCCAAAGATGCCTGAACGATGCGCGTGGGATTGGCGGGCGGCTGGCCACGCTGGATATTGTCGACATAATTCATGCCGCCGATTACGCGGCCGAAAACGGTGTATTTTCCGTCAATCGCCATCGTCGGATAGAACACGATAAAGAACTGGCTGTTGGCCGAATCGTTCGAATTGCCCATGCGCGCCATCGAAACCGTGCCGCGCAAATGGGGCACGCGGTTGAATTCCGCCTTCAGATCGGGAAGCTCGGACCCGCCGCGGCCCGTGCCGCTGGGATCGCCGGACTGCGCCATGAATCCGTCGATCACGCGGTGAAAGATGATGCCGTCGTAAAAACCCTGCTGGGTCAGTGTTTTGATGCGGTTCACATGTTCGGACGCCCATTCCGGCTTCAAGCGGATGGTAACGCGCCCGCCGTTCGACAGGTCGAGGATCCAGACATTTTCAGGATCGACGCTGGCATCGGTGTTCACCGTCCAATATTCGGGGCCATAGGCCGATGCGGGAGCGGGTGCCGTTGCTTCGACCTGATCTTCGGTCAGCGTTTCGGACGCTTCCTCATCGGCCTGCGCCAGTGCGGCAACCGGCAGGCCAATCCCGGCCAGACCCAGTGCAGCGGCGGCAACGCCTGCCTTGATCCACGGGCGGGCGGGCATCGAAATACGGATGGTCATCAAAAATCCCTTGTAAACTGCGCAGCCGCTTAGCCAGTGCGCGCTGTCAGTTAAATGAATAAATCGCCTCGATCACGGCCACAGGTGCCGGTTCAGTAATCGCCCTTCAACCCCTGCTGCGCCACGCGCGCGACCACATCATCCTTTACCGCGGGGCTGACGAAGGGTGAGATGTCGCCGCCGAATTGCGCGATTTCCTTTACGAGCTTCGACGCGATCGGCTGCAGCGAGACATCGGCCATCAGAAAGACGGTTTCGATATCGTCGTTCAATTGCTGGTTCATGCCCGCCATTTGATATTCATATTCGAAATCGGCCACGGCGCGCAGGCCTCGAACGATCACTTGGGCCCCTTGCTTTTCCGCAAAACGCATCAGTAAGGCGTTGAAACCGACGACTTCGGCATTTTCGACCCCCATGGCGGCCAATTCGCGTTCGACCATGGCCATGCGCTCTTCGGGGGTGAACATCGGATTCTTGGACGGATTGGTCGTGACCCCGATAATTAGCCGGTCGACCAGCTTCGCGCCGCGACGGATGATATCGCAATGACCCAAGGTGATTGGATCGAACGTCCCCGGGTAAATGCCGACCTGCTCGTGCCTGTCACTCAAAATCCTGCTCCAGCGTGGTTATCTGTTGTCGATGGATCAGCTTTGCCGCTCGACCACAAAGCGGGCGACCGCGCGCAGCAGATCGGCCTCACGACCATAAGCGTCGAGATGGCCGATCGCCTGATCGACCAGAACGCGTGCCTGCTCTCGCGCCCGCTCTGGTCCCAGCAGCGAGACAAAGGTCGATTTGCCGGCCTCGGCATCCTTGCGCAGGGCCTTGCCTGCCAGTTCCTCGTCCCCCTCGTGATCGAGGAGATCGTCCGCGATCTGGAACGCAAGGCCAATATCATGCGCATAATGGCGCAAAGCGCGTCGTCCCTCGGCAGGCAAATGGCCCAGTATGGCGCCCATTTCGACCGAAGCGGCGAGCAATGCGCCCGTTTTCAGCTGCTGCAGCCGCGTCACCGTAGGCAGGTCGAACTCGCTTTCTTCGGCCACGATATCCATCATCTGACCGCCCGCCATGCCATTCGCACCGCTGGCTTTCGCCAGACAGGCGACCAGCTCCGCACGGGTGAAGGGATCGGGCAGACGCTCGGCATCGCTCAAAATCTCGAACGCCAGCGCATGCAGCGAATCGCCCGCCAGTACGGCCGTCGCCTCGTCGTACTCGCGGTGAAGCGTCGGCTTGCCGTGGCGCAGTGCATCATCATCCATGCAGGGCAGATCGTCATGGATCAGAGAATAGACATGGATCGCCTCGATCGCGCAGCCGACGCGGACGGCGGTTTCGCGGTTCACCGCCAGCATTTCCGCCGTCGTCACGCACAGCAGGGGCCGCATCCGCTTGCCCCCGCCGATGGCGGCATAGCGCATCGCCTCTATCAACCGTGCGCGCGGGTCCTGCGGCACCTTCAGCACCGCGTCGAAACAAGTATCGACGTCGATGGCGATCTTTTGCAGCGCTCCGGCCAGATTGTCGCTCACGGCGGTTACCGTCATGGATCAGCCCGCAGCCTCGTCGAATGGGCGCGTACCGGTGGCGCGACCTTCGGCATCGGCCACGATCGCCTCGATCCTTGCCTGCGCGGCGTCGAGCCGGGCCTGGCAATGTTTGCGCAAAGCCTCTCCGCGTTCGTAGAGCGCAATCGATTCGTCGAGCGCGGCCTCGCCCCCTTCCAGCCGGCGGACAACATCCTCCAGCGCGGCAAGGGCCTGTTCGTAACTCATCTGCGAAATATCGGGTGCGTCGCTCATCGCTGCGTGTTTGGAACCTGCCTGCCATCGGGTCAAGCCGTGGCGGCGGCACTTCCCCCGCCTGCCCCAAAAGACACAGATTGACAGGGCAATGCGAAGCGAACGAGGCGGCGCGGTGGATTGGATGCGTTTTGATCGCGAAACGGACTAGCGCTGCCCTTCGTGCCTAGGTAAGGCGCGCGCCATGACTGATGCTATCACTCCCGATGTCGTTGCCGCCCACGGCCTTTCCCACGAGGAATATGAGCGTGTCCTGCACGCGCTGGGGCGCGAACCCAATCTGGTCGAACTGGGCATCTTCTCGGTCATGTGGTCCGAACATTGCAGCTATAAATCGAGCCGCCTGCATCTGAAGAAGCTGCCGACCGAGGCGGACTGGGTAATCTGCGGCCCGGGCGAGAATGCGGGCGTGATCGATATCGGTGACGGTCAGGCATGCATCTTCAAGATGGAGAGCCACAACCACCCGTCATACATCGAACCCTATCAGGGCGCGGCGACCGGTGTGGGCGGTATTTTGCGCGACGTGTTCACCATGGGCGCGCGCCCGGTGGCCAATATGAATGCGCTGCGCTTCGGGCGGCCCGATCACCCCAAGATGAAGCATCTGGTGCAAGGGGTTGTCGCAGGCATCGGCGGATACGGCAATTGCGTCGGCGTCCCGACCGTTGGCGGCGAGACCAATTTCCACAAGGCCTATGACGGCAACATACTCGTCAATGCGATGACGGTGGGCGTGGCCGATGCGGACCGCATTTTCTATTCCGCCGCCACGGGACTTGGCAATCCGATCGTCTATGTCGGATCGAAAACCGGCCGCGACGGCATTCATGGCGCAACCATGGCCAGCGCCGATTTCGGCGAGGATTCGGAAGAAAAGCGCCCGACCGTGCAGGTGGGCGATCCCTTTACCGAAAAGCTGCTGATCGAAGCCTGCCTCGAACTGATGGCGACCGATGCGATCGTCGCCATTCAGGACATGGGCGCGGCAGGGCTTACCTCGTCCTCGGTCGAAATGGCGACCAATGGCAAGGCGGGCATCCGGCTGGACATGAACAAGGTGCCCTGCCGCGAAACCGGCATGACGCCCTATGAAATGATGCTGTCGGAATCGCAGGAACGCATGCTGATGGTGCTCAAGCCGGGCAAGGAAGCCATGGCCGAGGCGATTTTCAGGAAATGGGAACTGGATTTCGCGGTCATTGGCGAAGTGACCGATACGCAGCATATGGTGCTGGAATTCGACGGCGAGGTCGTGTGCGACATTCCGCTCGGCCCGCTGGCGGCAGATGCGCCTTTGTACGACCGTCCCTATATCGATCGCGAGGAATATGCCGCATGGGCGGGCACCGCGCCGCTGGCCGATACGCCCGATACCGACGATGTGGCGGGCGATCTGAAGCGCATGATCGGCTCGCCCGATCTCGCTTCGCGCGCATGGATTGCCGAACAATATGATTCGCAGGTTGGTGCCGATACGCTGCAGACCGGCGGCGATGCGGCCGTGGTGCGCGTTCACGGCACGAAAAAGGCGCTGGCGATCAGCACCGATTGCACCCCGCGCTATTGCTATTCCGACCCGCACGAGGGCGGCAAACAGGCAATTGCCGAGGCTTGGCGCAATATTTGCGCAGTGGGCGCCCTGCCCCTTGCGGTGACCAATTGCCTGAACTTCGCCAATCCGCAGCGGCCCGAAATCATGGCCCAGTTCGTCGGCTGCCTCGAAGGCATGGGCGATGCGTGCCGCGCGCTGGATTTCCCGATCGTGTCGGGGAACGTTTCGCTTTATAACGAGAGCAAGGCCACCGGCGGCGGCAGCGCGATCCTGCCTACGCCCGCGATTGGCGGTGTCGGCCTGATGCAGGATTACGCGATTATGGCCACCCCGCGCTTCAAGGCGGCGGGAGAGCAGATCGTGGTGATTGGCGGCGAAAGCGGCCATCTGGGCCAGTCGCTGTGGCTACGCGAAATTCGCGGGCGCGAAGAAGGCACGCCGCCGCCCGTCATGCTTGATCTGGAACGTAAGGCGGGCGAAACCGTGCGACAGCTGATCGCGGATAGTGCGGTCACGGCCGTGCATGATTGCGCAGATGGCGGGCTGGCCGTGACGCTGGCCGAAATGGCGTTGTCCGGCGGGATGGGATGCACAGTTGCCATGCCCGAGGATCGCACATCACTGGCGGCATTCTGGTTCGGAGAGGATCAGGCCCGCTATGTCGTGACCGCAGCCGAAGCCGAACCCGTACTGGAGGCTGCCGAAGCGGCCGGCCTTGCCGCCGTGGCATTGGGTGTGACTGGCGGAGACAGGCTGCTCTTCCGCTCGACATATGGCGAAAGCATTGTCGCGCTGGACGAAATCAGCGCGGCCCATCGCGCGTTCTTTCATGAGTGGATGGAAGGCTGAAGGTAACGCGGGGAAAAGCGCCTGACGCTTGCCCCCGCGAGCCGCGGCGTATGGTGATTGCCGCCTATTTCGCCCAATCCGATCGCGGAATATCGAACAATTTCAGAACGCTCGTCAGATCGCCACGCTCGATCCAGCCGTCCGATGCCGCGCGGGCCTTGGGCTTGGCGTAATAGGATATGCCGTAATCGGCCGCTTCGATCATTGGAATGTCATTGGCGCCGTCACCCATGGCAAGGCTGCGCGCATTGGGGCCAAGCCGCTCCATCTCGCCCTTCAACGTCTGCTTCTTGACCGAACTGTCGACGATGGCGGCGGCGAGAGCGCCGGTCAGCCTGCCATCCGCAACGCCCAGCACATTGCCGACCACGCGGGAAAAGCCCAACATCTCGGCCACCGGATCGGCGAAGCTGTGAAACCCGCCTGTCACCAGCACCGTATGGCAGCCGCGCGCATTCAGCGTTTCGACCAGAACACGCGCGCCGGGCATGGGCGTGATCCTTTCGGCAAGACATTGCGCAATCGCGCTTTCGGGTAAGTCTTTCAGCAGGCCGACACGTTCTTTCAATGCGCTCTCGAAATCGAGTTCGCCCTGCATTGCGCGTTCGGTGATGGCAGCAATCCGCTCTTTCAGACCCGCGAAATCCGCCAGCTCGTCGATGCATTCCTGCCCGATCATGGTCGAGTCCATGTCGGACACGAACAGATGCGGCACTTCGATCGGGCCTGCCGAAACGAGCAGGTCGGATGGCGCGAATGCATCGGACAATATTTGGCGAACAGCAGCCGGATCGCCTTCCGCCAGCGAGATTTCCAGCACATCGCCGCAAAAATCCAGCATCGCGGCCTCTGCCACCGGCCAGCCTTTGGCATCCAATGCAGCGCTGGCGGTGTCGAGCGCGCTTTCAAGCGTGGCGGGGTCTGCTATCAGCCGGGCGATGAGCACGGGACAATTCTCCAACGAAGCGATTCAGGCGAACAGGCCAAGGGTCGCGCTCATCGCAGGGCCGACGGCGAGCGGCAAGAGCGATCTGGCCGTGCAGCTTGCATTGGCGGCGTACGAACATGGCTTGCCCGCGACCGTAATCAATGCCGATAGCGCGCAGGTCTATGCCGATCTGGCGGTTTTATCGGCTCGGCCGAGCGAAGAGGAAATGCGCGGCGTGCCGCATCGGCTGTTCGGTTCGTGGGACGGAGCCATGCCGTGCAGCGCCGCCGATTGGGCCAATGCCGCACGGGCAGAGATCGATGCGGCGCATGCTGCGGGCCGCCTGGCGGTACTGGTTGGCGGAACGGGGCTCTATCTTCGCACTTTGATCGACGGCATCGCCCCCGTGCCCGACATTGATCCGGCCATCCGCGAGGCTGTGCGCGCCCTGCCCGTGACCGAGGCGCACGATGCCCTGTCTCGCGAAGACCCGCAGGCCGCCGCCCGCCTTTCCTCGGCCGACACCACGCGCGTCGCCCGCGCGCTGGAAGTGGTGCGCTCTACCGGTAAGCCGCTTGGCCACTGGCAGGCACGGCTGGAGGGCGGGATCGGGAACCGGATCGATCTGGCCGCAACGATCCTGCTGCCCGACCGCGCGTGGCTTTACGAACGATGCGACCGGCGATTTGGCCTGATGCTGGAGCTTGGGGCGATAGCGGAAGTCGAACGCCTTCTTGCCCGCGATCTGGACCCAGCCCTGCCCGTGATGCGCGCGATTGGCGTGCCCGAGATCGCAGCATGGCTGCGCGGCGAGATCACACAAGAGGAAGCCAAAGCGCAGGGCGCGCTTGCCACGCGGCGCTATGCCAAACGGCAATATACATGGTTCCGCCATCAGCCTCCGCAGGATTGGAAGCGTATTGAGCGATATAATTCTGATTTTAAGGATCAGATTGCAACTTTATTACATTATTTTGGCTTGACATGATCAATTATGTCTCCTACTTCGCCCGGCAATGGGGATGATGCCTGCGGGCCCGGCGGTCAAACGCTCGGGCCCGAACTCATCCGGGCACCCTGTTTTTACGAACCCTCATCTGTCATGGGGTTCGCCAGACTAAACGATGGAGCGATACGTGACCGAGCGCAGCGGCGCAGAGATATTGATGGACAAGCTGGTCGAGCAGGGGGTCGAAGTCGTCTTCGGCTATCCCGGCGGCGCGGTGCTTCCCATCTATGACGCCCTCTTCAATGACGAGCGTATTCGCCACATCCTTGTCCGGCACGAAGCCGGTGCCGCGCACGCCGCCGAAGGCTATGCGCGCTCCACCGGCAAGCCCGGGGTCGTTCTGGTCACCAGCGGTCCGGGGGCGACCAATGCCGTCACCGGAATTGCCGATGCGTTCATGGATTCGATCCCGATGGTCGTGCTGACCGGACAGGTCGCGACCGCAATGATCGGCACCGACGCCTTTCAGGAGGCCGATACCGTCGGCATTACGCGCCACTGCACCAAGCATAACTATCTGGTGAAAGACCCCGCCGATCTGGAAGCGACCATCGACGAGGCGTTCCAGATTGCCACCACGGGCCGCCCCGGCCCCGTCGTGATCGACATTCCCAAGGATGTTCAGGTCGCCAGCATCGACGGCAAGGCGCACCAGATGCCAAGCCGCTACAACCCGCCCTTTACCGGCGATGAAAAGGCCATTGCGCAGGCGATGGACATGCTGGCGGCGGCCGATGCGCCGGTCCTTTATACGGGCGGCGGGATCATCAATTCGGGACCCGGGGCAAGCGCGCTGCTGCGCGAATTGCAGGCGCTGTGCGGCGCGCCCGTTACCTCGACGCTGATGGGGCTTGGCGCGTTTCCCGCCGATCATGGCGACTGGCTGGGCATGCTGGGCATGCATGGTACGTGGGAAGCGAACCATGCGATGAACCGTGCCGATCTGATCCTGTGCCTTGGCGCGCGTTTTGACGATCGCGTCACCGGCCGGATCGAGGATTTTGCGCCTCATGCGCGCAAGATCCATGTCGATATCGACCGTTCATCGATCAACAAGACGGTCGCGGTAGATCTGCCGATCCTGGGCGATGTGGGTGAAATCATGCGCCAGATGATCGCCCGCTGGAAAGCAGCAGGCCACGAGGCGAACGACCTGACCGAGTGGAAGGCGCGGATCACCGGATGGAAGGCGCGCCAGTCGCTGGCCTATCCCAAGTCCGAGCAGGAAATCATGCCCCAGCTCGCGATCGAACGGCTGTTCGCCCTGACGCGCGACAAGGACCCGATCATCACTACCGAGGTCGGCCAGCACCAGATGTGGGCCGCCCAGCATTTCGGTTTCTTCGGCCCGAACAAATGGCTGACCAGCGGCGGCCTTGGCACCATGGGCTATGGCCTGCCCGCTGCCATCGGCGCGCAGATCGGCAATCCGGACGCGCTGGTCATCGACATCGCAGGCGAAGCATCGATCCAGATGAACATTCAGGAACTCGGCACGGCAAGCCAGTATCGTCTGCCGGTCAAGATTTTCATCCTGAACAATGAATTCATGGGCATGGTCCGCCAGTGGCAGGAGCTGACCTATGAATCGCGCTATTCGAACAGCTATTCCGACGCTTTACCCGATTTCGTGAAACTGGCGGAGGCCTATGGCTGGAAGGGCATCGTGATCGACGATCCGGCCGACCTCGACGCCGGGATTCAGGCGATGATCGACTATGACGGTCCGGTGATCGTCGATTGCCGCGTGGCAAAGCTTGCCAATTGCCTGCCGATGTTCCGTTCGGGCGCGGCCCATACCGACATGATGCTCTATGGTGACGAGGCGCCCGCCGCCATCACCGTCAGCGCAGAAGCGAAAGCCTCGGTCTAATGCATATCCAGCACAGAGAGCAGGAACGGCACGTTCTGGCCGTCACCGTCGATAACGACCCGGGCATTCTGGCCAAGATCGCCGGTTTGTTCACCGCACGCGGCTATAATATCGATTCGCTGACGGTGGCCGATATTACCGAAAACCATCGGGTATCGCGCATCACCATCGTCACCCACGGCCCTCCGCAGGTGATCGACCAGATCCATGCGCAGCTGGAACGGCTGGTCCCCGTGCACAAGGTCGTGGACCTGACCGAACAGGGGCCGCATGTCGAACGCGAACTGGCGCTGGTGAAAGTGGCCGGCAAGGGCGACAACCGGGTCGAGGCACTGCGCCTTGCCGATGTGTATCGGGCCAAGGTCGTGGATTCGACCACGCAGAGTTTCATTTTCGAAATCACCGGTGCACCGGAGAAAATCGACAGCTTCGTCGCATTGATGCGCGAACTGGGTCTGGTCGAAGTGGGCCGGACCGGGATCGTGGGCATGATGCGCGGGGCGAACGGCGTCTGACCGCCGGAACCTGAAATCCATTGGCCATCCATTGGCTGGCGAAATGTGCATTGAAGCCATGCGTCAGCCCGTCTAATCGCCCTGCACGAATTGCCGGGCTGAAGGGGAATACGAAGTGAAGGTTTATTACGACGCCGATTGCGACATCAATCTGGTCACCGACAAGAAGATCGCCATCGTCGGCTATGGCAGCCAGGGTCATGCCCATGCGCAGAACCTGCGCGACAGCGGCGTGAAGGACGTGGCCATCGCCCTGCGCGAAGGTTCGGCCACCCGCAAAAAGGCCGAAGGCGCCGGTTTCAAGGTGATGACCAATTCGGAAGCTGCCGAATGGGCCGACATCCTGATGATCCTTGCCCCCGACGAGCATCAGGCTGCGATCTATAACGACGATATCGCGGGCCGCATGAAGCCCGGTTCGGCACTGGCTTTCGCCCATGGCCTGAACGTCCATTTCGGCCTGATCGAACCGCCCAAGGACATCGACGTCATCATGATCGCGCCCAAGGGTCCCGGTCACACGGTGCGCAGCGAATACCAGCGCGGCGGCGGTGTGCCCTGCCTGATCGCGATCCATCAGGACGCGACCGGCAATGCGCATGACGTGGCGCTGGCTTATGCCAGCGGCGTCGGCGGTGGCCGTTCGGGCATCATCGAAACGAACTTCAAGGAAGAGTGCGAAACCGACCTTTTCGGCGAACAGGCCGTTCTGTGCGGCGGCGTGACCCATCTGATCCAGGCCGGCTTCGAAACGTTGGTCGAGGCTGGTTACGCCCCCGAGATGGCCTATTTCGAATGTCTGCACGAAACGAAGCTGATCGTCGACCTGCTGTATGAAGGCGGCATCGCGAACATGCGCTATTCGATTTCGAACACTGCCGAATATGGCGACATCAAAACGGGTCCGCGCATCATCACCGACGAGACGAAGGCCGAAATGAAGCGCGTTCTGGCTGACATCCAGTCAGGCCGCTTCGTCAAGGATTTCGTTCTCGACAATCGTGCGGGCCAGCCCGAGCTGAAGGCAAGCCGCAAGGCCGCAGAAGCACACCCGATCGAGCAGACCGGTGCCAAGCTGCGCGCCATGATGCCGTGGATCGGCGCAAACAAGCTGGTCGACAAGGAAAAGAACTAAGCCCTTCGACCGGCTGGCCAGCATATAGGCCAGCCTGTCCGAATGCCCAGAATCCCGCCGTCCGGATGATCGGACGGCGGGATTTTTATTGTGCATTTTGAATGATTTTCCATCGGTTACACATCTGTGCCTTCTTTTCCGACTGGATCGTCATGGCCAATTACCCCCGCAAACGGTTCCCGTATGGAGGAGACAGCATCATGACATTCAACCTGAAGACCAAACTCGCCGCCGCCGCACTTGCCAGCGCCGCCATCGCCGCGCCGGTACTCGCACAAAGCGAAGCCCCTGCCCTTCCCGGACAGGTCGATGTTTCGCGTGTCGCCGCAGGCAGCTATGCCGCAGATCCGATGCACACGCTGGTCGGATTCCGGCTCAACCATTTCGGCTTCAACGATTATTTCGGCATTTTCGGCGGCGTTACCGGCCAATTACAGATCGATCCCGCCGATCTCTCGGCTGCCCGCGTCGATGTGACGATCCCTGTGGCCGATGTCACCGTCGCCGCTTCTGAGTTGAAAGACCATTTGCTGCGCCCCGGCGCCGATGGCGCAAAGCCTGATTTCTTCGGTCCCGCACCTTCGGCGGCGCGCTTCACCTCGACCGGCGTGACGGTCACGGGCGACACGATGGCCAATATCACCGGCAATCTCACGCTAAACGGCGTGACCAGACCGGTCGTGATTGCAGCCGAATTCACCGGCGCCGGCGCCAATCCGATGAGCCAGGCGGAAACCATCGGTTTCGAAGGCCGGGCCGCGATCAAGCGCTCCGACTTTGGCATCGACACTTTCGTTCCGATGGTGTCCGACGAAGTCATCCTCGACATCACGGCGGCGTTCGAAAAGCAGTAAAACTGCACGAAATGACACGTTCGGGGCGCGTTTGTGGTCGCAAACCGCCCCGTTCGAGCACCTCTTTCGCTTTACAAGCACGGCCATGTGCAGCATAGGCAGCGCCATGAACGCAAAGCTTGGACTAATCCTGCGACTTATCCGCCCCCGGGCGTGAGGCGATGCGTCGTGTCCACGGCGCGGTTGGCGCCCCGGGGGACATGATCGTTCAACACTGAAAGGCCAATAACCGGCGAATCAGTCAGCAGCCGCAGAATTCCAGGACGTAAAGCGAACAATCCCATGACGATGTTGCAGAACCCTTCGGCCAAATACCGGCCGTTTCCGACCGTGCCTCTGGACAACCGCCAGTGGCCCAGCAAATTGATCGACAAGGCGCCGCGCTGGCTTTCCACCGATATGCGCGACGGCAACCAGTCGCTGATCGATCCGATGGATGCGGTGAAAAAGAACCGCTTCTTCGACATTCTGGTCAAGGTCGGGCTGAAAGAGATCGAAGTCGGATTTCCTGCCGCGGGCGCGACCGAGTTCGACTTTATTCAAGGCCTCGTCCGTTCGGGACGCATCCCTGATGACGTGATGGTTCAGGTTCTGACCCAAAGCCGTGAGGATCTGATCCGTCGCAGCTTCGAAAGCCTGGAGGGTGCGAGGCAGGCGATCGTGCATGTCTATAACGCGGTCAGCCCCGCTTGGCGCGACATCGTGTTCCGCATGACCAAGCCGGAAGTGCGCGAGATTGCCGTCGCGGGTGCCAAGGTGATCCGCGACGAGGCCGGCAAGCGACCCGATACCGACTGGCATTTCGAATACTCGCCCGAGACATTCTCGACCGCCGAACTCGATTTCTCGATCGAATGCTGCGAAGCGGTGATGAATATTCTGCAACCGACGCCCGACCATCCGATCATCCTGAACCTGCCCGCCACGGTCGAGGCCGCAACGCCCAATATCTATGCGGACCAGATCGAATATTTCTGCCGCAACCTGCCCAATCGCGAAAGCGCGGTGATCAGCCTGCACACGCATAACGATCGCGGCACCGGCGTGGCCGCGGCGGAACTGGGGCTGATGGCAGGCGCCGACCGGATCGAGGGCTGTCTGTTCGGCAATGGCGAGCGGACGGGCAATTGCTGCCTCGTCACCATGGCGCTCAATATGTACACGCAAGGGGTCGAACCCGGCCTCGATTTCTCGAACATCGACGAGGTGATCGAGACGGTCGAATATTGCAACCAGATCCCCGTCCACCAACGCCACCCCTATGGCGGCGAGCTGGTGTTCACGGCCTTTTCAGGCAGCCATCAGGACGCCATCAAGAAAGGGTTCGAAGCGCACGAGCAGCAGAACGACGAGATCTGGCGCGTCCCCTATCTGCCAATCGACCCGGCCGATCTGGGTCGCAATTACGAAGCGGTCATCCGGGTCAATTCGCAATCCGGCAAGGGCGGTTTCGCCTGGGTTCTGGAGCAGGACAAGGGATTGAAGTTGCCCAAACGGCTGCAGCCCCATTTCTCGAAAGCCGTGCAGAAAATGGCGGACGAGACCGGCCGCGAGCTGAATGCCGAAGATATCTGGCAGGCGTTCCAGCACGAATATCACCTGTCGCGCCCCCAGCATTTCCAGCTGGTCGAATATGAGGAGGCGCGCGCCGCAGATGGTACGCGCATCTTCACCGGCAAGGTATCGGTCAATGGCGAAGAACGCTCGGTCTCCGGTCGTGGCAACGGCCTGATCAGCTCGGTCATCGCAACCCTGCGCGACAGTTTCGACCTTGCGCTGGAAGTGAACGATTATTCCGAACACGCGATGACCAAGGGTTCGGATGCGCGTGCGGCCGCCTATGTCGAATGTATCACGCCGGACGGCGATACGATCTGGGGTGTAGGCATTGACGAGGATGTCGCCACGGCCAGCGTGCGCGCGATCCTTAGCGCCGCAAATGGCGCATGGGGCCTGCGAGGGTAGGATAAAGGGAAAAACTGCCCCTTTCGGTCCCCGTTCAGAGGATCACCGAAAGGGGCGCGTATCCTGCCACAGCAGTTCGGCCATGGCGTCGAGGTGCGAGAAATCGATATGCGCGCCGATCGGGTCCTTGCGATTCAGGATCAGGGGCCGTCCCGCTGCCGTCACCAGCCGTCGTTTCAGGGCGCGTTGCAGCAGGGCCATACGTTCCAGCGCATCGCCGTCGGCCCGTTGCCGGACAGCCGGGTCCAATGCCATGCCGCCCGCTGCCCGCCTTCCCTTCCTAGACTGTGACCAAGACATCTCGATCGCAGTGACCCTTTCCAGCACCAGTTCGTTATAGAGGCGGTGTGGGCCGCGGTGCAGCGGCAACCCGTGTTTGAGAGCCAGCCTTTCCGTCGCCGGCAGCAGGACCCCGTTGGCCCCGAAATTCTCAAACCCCAGCCCCTGCGGAACCAGCTCCGCAAAGAAATGCTCCAGACTGCTGCAAGAGAGAAGTTGCCGGGGCAGCAAATGATGCCGCTGCCATCCCGGGGAGTATCCCGGCGAGCCCCTTCTGTTGATCGACGAAAACCGCGTTGTGGTCGAAGTGATATTCGGTGGTGTTACCTGCATGCCTGTCATGGCAGCACTACGCGATCAATTGCTAATGGCAGTCTTAGCGAGAAAGGTTAAGAAGGCCTTTATTCGCATCAATCTGCACATTGACGGGGCCGAACCCGTCGACTTCGACCGTCTGATCGGCCTGAACCGGCCCTTCGCGCACCAGAAAATCCATCATCCGCATGGCAAGCCGTGCCTGATCCGGCGGAGCCATATTATCCGATGGCAGCACGGCGACATCCTGTCCGACCAGAAGGTCCAGCCCCACCGAACGCACCACCCCATCGTCCTGCCGCACCAGCGCGGCAAGCCCAAGCGCCGGAAAGGCCCCGCCCTCCAGCCAGATCGCAGCCATGCGCCGGAAATAGCCGGCCCCCATCAGCACCGAAGCCCCGTCCCAGTGCACAGCCATTGCGTCGGCATTCGACAAGGTCAGTGCCAGCGCGGCCTGTGCGTGCAGGATTTCCACCGGATCGCCGTATTGGCCGACACGTTCCGGTGCGATCACCAACGCCGCGCAATCGTCCAGCACGCTGCCGTCGACATCGAAACGATGATCGATCTGCGGATCAAGGGCCGGATCGTGGCGATCGGTCGACATGGCAATGCGCAAATCGGCTTCTCCATCGGAATCGGCCGCTTGTACAATCCACACGCCATCGGCCGCCGGATTGGCGTCGGCACCGATCGATTCCAGAGTAGACCGCAAATGCTGTTCGAGCACCGGCTGCGAACACCGGAAAAAGAGGGTTAACACAAGACCCCGCAACTTTATTTCGTTCCCATATTGAAACGTTACCGGCTTTGCATCCGACGACAAATTTGAAGACAACAATCCCTTAGGTGCTTTTACTAAACGAAAGTTTCGCGCCTGACGAGGTTACCACTGATCCAATTCGGACCTATCCCGAGTCAGGACAGATTTCATCTATCTTAACTAAAACACACCCATGGCAAGTCCCGCCGCCAGCGCTGCCCCCAGATCGGTACAACGTGTGCGATCGGCATCGTCCAGCTGCTTCGGCGCGAGGATTTCTTCGGGTGTCTGCGCGTGAAAGTTGCAGATCAGGGGATCGGCCACGCGCCGCAGACGCCAACCGGTGGCGATCCGGTCGATCTGCTGCGTCGCATTGTCTCCATCCGAACCGGCAGCGATGGCGGTGGCATAGGCCAGCCCCTCAATTCTGCCGAGCACGGGATAATAGCAGCGATCGAAGAACTCCTTCATCGCGCCGGTCATGGCTGCAAGGTTTTCGGGACAGACGACCAATAGCGCACCGGCAGCAAGCAAATCGCCGGGCATAGCCTCTTCGGCGCGCAACAAGCGGCAGGACGCGCCATCCTGCTCGAGCGCCCCGTCGCGCGCGGCGGCGGCCATCGCCTCTGCTCCGCCTGTGCGGGAGTGCCAGACGATCAACAGGTCGCGGCGATTGTCTTGCTTGGTCATGGTCCGCTCCTGCCCGCCGTGCGTTTTGGCGTTTGCGGTGGATAAGTCCGCGCGATCACGCCGAGGGGCCGCCCTGCACTGCGCAGCCGTGCTAAGCACGCACCATGGCTGCCGGTATAGACGAACGCAATATCAAGGGATTTGTCTGCAATGTCTCCTCCTCGCTTTCGGGGCGGGCATGGCAGTGGCGCGGGGGCAATATGGCGCTGGGTGCGTCGTCCGACGGGTCGGGCCTGCTGCGTCAATTGCTATTGTCGCGCGGTGTGGCCGAACATGATGTCGACCGCCAGATGCAGCCGACGATGCGCGGTTTCCTTCCCGACCCCTCCATCTTCGCCGACATGGACAGCGCCGCCGAACGGCTGGCGCAGGCCGTTCTGGGCGGGGAAGCGATCACCATCTATGGCGACTACGATGTCGACGGTGCGACCAGCGCGGCGCTGCTGATCCGCCTTTTGCGGCAACTGGGCGCCAATCCGGGCCATTATATCCCGGACCGCCTGCTGGAAGGTTATGGCCCGACCGGCGAATCGCTGGTCCAACTGGCCCGTCAGGGCTCCAGCCTGATCGTCACCGTCGATTGCGGAGCGATGGCGCACGAGGCTTTGGCCGCTGCCGCCGATGTGGGCGTCGATGTGATCGTGGTCGACCATCACAAATGCTCTGCCGAATTGCCCCGCGCCGCGGCGCTGGTGAACCCCAACCGCCTCGATTCCAGCGACGATGCGGCGGCCCATGGCCATCTTGCTGCCGTCGGCGTCGCATTTCTGGTTGCAATTGCCCTGATCCGCATCCTGCGCCGCGAAGGGTTCTTCGCCGCCCGTAAAGAGCCCGATCTGATGGGGCTGCTCGATCTGGTAGCATTGGGCACGGTGGCCGATGTGGCGGCTTTGCACGGGCTGAACCGCGCTTTTGTGGCGCAGGGCCTCAAAATCATGGCGCGCAGGCAGAATGTGGGGATCGCGGCGTTGATGGATGCAGGCCGCGTGAAGCGCGCTCCGCAGGCCAGCGATCTGGGTTTTGCACTTGGCCCGCGTATCAATGCCGCGGGACGAATCGGCGATTCCAGCCTTGGGGTGCGGCTTCTGACCACCGAAGACATGGGCGAAGCGCGCGAGATCGCCGCGACGCTGGACCGGCTGAACGAGGAGCGCCGCGCTATTGAGGCTGCCGTGCAAGAGGCCGCTGAAGCGCAATTACAGGGGCAGCATAACCGCTCTGTGCTGGTGCTGGCAGGGCGCGGCTGGCACCCCGGGGTGATCGGCATTGTCGCGGGGCGGATCAAGGAAAAGACCAACAAGCCCGTTTTCGTCATCGCGGTTGAAGACGAAGCGGCGGATGGCGCATTGCAGGGTAAGGGATCGGGCCGATCGATCAGCGGCGTCGATCTGGGCGCCGCCGTGATTGCCGCGCGCGAGAGCGGCCTGCTGGTCAAGGGCGGCGGCCATGCGATGGCGGCCGGACTGACGATAGTAGAAGCACAGATCGATGCGTTCCGCGACTGGCTGGACGAACGGCTGGGCCGCGATATCGAAAAGGCGATGGCTTCGCGCGCGCTCACGCTCGACCTTTCGCTCACGCCCCGCGGATTGCAGCCGCAACTGATCGACCAGTTGGAAGCCGCCGGCCCCTATGGCGTCGGCTGGCCTGCCCCCCGCGTGGCAGTCGGACCGGTTACTCTGGTCAAGGCCGATGTGGTCGGTCAGGGTCATGTCCGCCTGATCGCGGCAGGGCAGGATGGCGCGCGGTTCAAGGCCATCGCCTTTCGGGCGGAGGAGAGCGACATGGGTCAGGCGCTTCTCTACGGATCGAAGGGGCGCAGACTATGGCTGGCGGGCCGCGCCAAGATCGACGATTGGGGCAGCGTTCCGGCAGCAGAGCTGATGCTGGAAGACGCTGCTTTCGTGGACTGAAACCCGCAGGGAATTACATGGCCGAGCAGCAAGGGCGCACCGCCCCTTTAAAGGCATGGGCAATGGATTTTCCGGCGATCATTCGCGACGAGATGCGGGTGGAGGCACGCCGTGTGCCGGAACGGTTGGACGATTGCTGCAGGGTTGAGCCTGAATTGCAATTGCGCCGCGACAGTTTCATTTTCACAACCCCGCGTGGAACGCGTTTTCACTATGCAATCGGACAAGGCATCGCGATTGAACAATCCGCTGACGGATCGGATGCGGAAACCGGTCTGTTCTATCACGGCACCGTCTATGGCGCCGTCGTGTGGCTGAACGGGCTGGTTCCGTTGCATGCGAGCAGCGTCGCCAAGGACGGTAAAGTGATCGCCTTCACGGCAAAGTCTGGCGAAGGGAAATCAACCCTTGCCGCCGCATTGGCGAGACACGGTTTCGAACACCGATCCGACGATGTACTGCTACTGGAGATTAAAGACCGGACAATCCGCGCATGGCCCGATCGCGAGCGGATAAAGCTTTGCAAGGACGCGTTCGACCTGACCGGAGCGGAAAAGCTGGCCGCAATCGAACCCGGAGCGTCGAAGTTTTTCGCGAAGGTACATAGCCTTGGCACACCAAGGCCGCAGGGACAGGATCAATCCCCCCTGCCCCTTCGCGATCTGGTCGTTCTGGAGAGCAGGGAACAGGGCGATCCCCAGCTTGCGCCATGCACCGGCGCCGGAAAGCTGCCATTGATCGTCAATGCAATGTACCGCATCGAAATACCCATCTGGCTAAGGGACGAGCAACGCCATCGGGAGCATTTGGCGCGATTGGCAACCGGATTGAAGATCTGGACATTGTCACGGCAACGTAGTCGCGACCGATTTGCCGATGACATTGGCCGTATCGTTCACAGTCTCGAGATGCTCAAAACCTGATTGTGCACTTGCGAATTTTGCCGGGAACTATATAGCACTTGAGCAACAACCGTGGGTTAACCAGGATTACTAAGCCTTATGGAAAAGTCGAAAAACGTTTGGACCGAGCCGAAGCTTGAGCCGCTTGACGTCGACCTGTCCGCTGTCGAGAACGGCAATAATACTTTCATCGATGGCTCACACAATAACAACCTTTCGCGGAATTCTTAAGAGGTCCGGATCAGCAGGCCACAGGCGGATTTTCGCCAGCTGCCGCCGCGGTTCTCGTCTCGAATATCCGGGCTGGCGCAAGCTATAGAATGCCGCGACGATGACGGCGCAGCCTGAGATCGGGCTTTGCCCCAATTGATTGATGTTTACGGCAAGTCTGGCAAGGCAATGGCAAGTCGCACGAATTTGCGACGGCATTTGTCCCGTCTCTCGGTTCCGGTTTCGAAATCGTGCAGACCGACAGACTTGATATGGGCCGTCAGACTTATGCCGTCAGATTCAGACATTCCATCCAAGGCCGTTTTGATAATCGACAGCCCGGTCGACGGCTTCACCAATTCCTTCGTGCGGACATTTCCTGTAAACGGCTAATATGGCGAACAGACTATTCAAAAGGCCTGAACGTTTCGAAGCCAGTCCGATCGATGACGAGCTAATGCTGATCGACGTCGATAGCGGTCGCTTCTTTGCACTCAAGGATGTTGGCCTGCGGATCTGGACCATGCTTGACAGGGAAAGCGATCTTGACGCCATCGCCGCTGCTTTGTGTTCGGAATACGAGGTCGAAGCGAGACAAGCCCGCGAAAGTGTCAGGCAATTCGCGGACAGCCTTGTCGAAGCCGGCTTTGCACGCTTCGCAGGTTCTGCAAACGGCTAATTTCTGCGGTTTACCGTCGATTACAGGCGCGATCCGATTGATCCGACCGCAACCTGGTGACAATCCTGCAAGCATGACGCGGCTCGCATCACGATTGCTGACGATTGAAGCCATGGCCTTGCTGCCCGTTGCACGCTTTCTGGTCGATCATATCAAGCTAAAGCATTGGCGTGGCAGTCTGGGCACAATTATTGGCAAACCAGATCTTGGCCCGCATTCTACACTGCCATCCGACGGTGCCGCGCGCGCGGCAAAGCTGGCACGACAAGTGGAACGCGCGGCACAACGGCTGCCGTTGCACACCAAATGCCTGCCGCGCGCGATGGCCTTGCAATGGATGCTTCGACGCCGTGGCCTGCCAGCCTGTCTGGTGATCGCCATGCGCAAGGGGGGGCGGTCCGGTGCAGACGATTACCACGCGTGGGTCGAATGCAACGACACGATCCTGATCGGCCACTGCGACCGGACAAGCTATCATTCGCTGCTGGTGGTGGCAGGCGGCCCGTTGGTCACGCCGGCCATGCTTGACCGTTAACCGGCCATGGGGGCTTTGCTGATCGCTGCCGCTGTCGACCTGGCCGACGGAAGCTGGAACCCCGCCGGCGATGCCGTCTTGCGGGATCGCATGGCAAGTTCGCTTGCGCTGGGGCATGGCGGACCGGTGGGAACATCCACGGCATCATCGGCCCTGCTGCTGTCGCGCGCGCCATTGCGCGATGCGCCTCCGCCGCGAACGGGTGCACGCGGCAGACCGTGGCGTGCGCATGTTGGACCGGACGGTGCCCATGTGCTGTTCGCCGGCGATTTGTACGATCGTGACAGCCTGCGTCAGGCCCTGCCATCTGCTGTCGCCGGTCAGGACGATGCCGCGCTATACGCAGCTGCCTTGGCGCATTTCAACGCGGATTGCGACAGCAGGATCAATGGATATTACGCAGCGATCTGTTGGTATCCGGACGAACGCAGGCTGCGGCTTGCGCGATCGCCGATCAATGCTCCGCCCTTGCACCTGTGGACCGATCGCGGACGCGTTGTTGCCGCTTCGACCGCACGTGCCGCCATCGCTGCGGGCGCAGACGATGCCCTGAACGAAGAACGGCTGGCCGATGCCCTGTTCCTGAATTTTCGAGACTGTCGGCAAGGCTGGTATCGCGACATCGACCGTGTTCCGACCGGAGAGATCGTTTGGCTCGATCCGGAAGGCGCACGCCGCAGACGGTTCTGGACCATCCGCGATTTGCCTTCTGTCCGTCTCAACAGCGATGACGCCTATGTAGAGGCGGTTTCCGCCGAAATGGCAAAGGGAGTGCAAGAGGTAGCTGGAGGATTCGCCAAGCCGGCTACCCAGTTATCGGGCGGCCTTGATTCGCAGGCGGTCGCCAGTTTCACGCTCGATTTCCTGCCAGACGATGCCACGTTAAAGGCCTATTGCTGGGTGCCTCAGGCCGGCTTCGAACCGCTCGACTGGCCTGCCGCGCATGGTGACGAAACGTCATTGGCGCACGCCTTTGCCACCATGCATCGTCGCGTGGAGCTGGAATTTGTCGATACCGGCGATCTGCCCCTGACGCATCAGGAAGACAAGATTTTCATGCTAACCGGCATTGCGCCGATGGGCGGCGGCAATATGCACTGGGGCCATGAGATCTTGCGCCGCGCCGCCGCGGCGGGACACGGTGTGGTGTTTGATGGCGGGTTCGGGAATAACGGTTTCAGCTATGACGGTCTGACCGGACCCGCGACCTGGATGCGGCAAGGCCGCATAGTCCGCGCATGGCGCGAGATCGGTTTGCTGGGCGGCAAGCGTTCGCATATCGCGCGATTTTTCAGCCACGCGATCATGCCGCAGTTGCCGATCAAGTTGCGTCAACGCCTGCGCCGCTTGCGAGGCAAAACCCCCGATCCTTTCGAAAGCTGGTGCCCACTGCGCGCCGGTTTTGCAGAGGATCACGGCGTGCTGGCAAGAAGCGAGGCTGTGGGTCATGACCCGATGTTCCTCGACCTTCCCAGCGCAATGGACTGGCGCGCCGCTACACTGGCAATGGGCGAAAACGACGGTGCCGACATCACCTTGGCATATGAACTGCTATATGGCGTCCCAACACGCTCTCCGCTTGCCTACCGCCCCTTGTTCGAACTGACGGCAGGGATCGCAGACGATCAATATCTGCGCGAAGGGGAGACGCGCTGGCTGGCGAGACGCATGTTAAAGGGGCGCATTCCCGAACAGGTTCGCACCAATACCAGTTTCGGCATACAAAGCAGCGATTGGCCGGTCAGGTTCAATCGGGAACGCGCCGCAATGCTGGACGAGATTGCAAGCCTTTCCAACGATCCGCGCATGGCGCAAATGTTCGATTTGCCGAGGATGGAGCGCAACCTTCGCGAATGGTCCGGTAAGAATTCGGTCGGCGGACCTGAAATGGCGCTAATTTTCAGCGCGGTGGGCCGCGGACTGACGGCGGCGCGGCTGATGCGTTATCGGGACCGCCGCAATGGCTGAAACTCCGGACTGGACCTATTCCGTGCCCCGCCACGCCGAAGCCGAGCGGATCATCACGGCCTTGTGCGGCGGCAGTCCGCCGGCCAATGCCTGTTTCGCCGCATTGGACGCACACGGCTGGAACGCTTTGGAAGCCATCGCCGTGCGGACGCGGACGGCGAATTTGCTGCACCGGCATATCGCGGACAACCGGCTAGGCGTTCCCGCCCTGATCGGGGCGCGGCTGGGTGACCTCTATCGAAGGCAATCGCTCTATGGGCTTGAACAAAGACTGGTTCTGGGGCGAGTTGCCGAATTGCTCGACAGCAGAGGGATCGCCAATGTCGCGTTGAAAGGGGCGGCGCTGGCCTTCACGGTCTATCCGCAACCTGCCATGCGGCCGTTGCGCGATATCGATGTCCTTGTGCCCTCCGACCGTGCGGCAGAGGCGCATTATCTGTTGCAGCAAAACGGTTTCTCGCGCGCACCATGGGCCAAGGAATACGGCACCGAATTCAACCATCAATTGCCCGAACTGGTGTCGGACCGTCACAATGTCACGGTTGAGATACACCACCGCATCTATTCCCGCGGATGGGAAGGAGATGCTGCAATCTGCGCCATGCTGATGGAAACGGCGCAATCGGTCACGGCCGGCGGCAAGACGTGCCATCTGTCCGCGCCGCTGGCGAATTTAATGCACCTCACGGTACATGCCACGCTGCATAATTGTTTCGACAACGGGCCTCTGACCATCAGCGATGTTCATCGGCTTTGGCACCATCCGGACCTTGACCGTCATCTGGCGGTCGAGATGGCAGATCGGCTCTCGCTTGGCCGCCCGCTCGCCCTGTTACTGGCGATTGCACGCACCGCGGGTCCACTGTCACTGCCTCCATGGCTGGAAGCGCGTATAGAGAATGCCAAAGCATTTGTGCCCACCGCAATGGAAGCGATGTTTCAGATACCTGCCGAAGTCGAACAACGCGCCCTCTTCCGGCGGTTGAACATCGAGCAGGCGGGAACCGGTCCATTGGCAGCCATGGCCAAAATGCTGCAGCCCGATCCGCAGAAACTGGCCGAGATTGCGGGGTCTTCGTCGAATGACCACCGCCGGTGGAGCGCATATCCCGCATGGGCATGGAGGCGCGGACGCAATTACCTGGCCGCCGCCGGCAATCGTGATCTACGCGCAGCAGCGGATCGAGATGCCCGCATGCTGGCTTGGCTTCGCAAAAACGATTGAGCCACGCTATTCCGCCTTCGCAATTGCAGCACCAAGGGTTGACCCCACAGCCCCCAGCGGCCAAATCAAACGGGTGACACCAGAGAACAACGATCCTCCGCTTTCCGAACCTCCGCTGCTGGATTTCGGTTCGGATGCGCTGTTCCTTGATTTCGATGGCACATTGGTCGAGCTTTGCGACCGGCCCGATGCGGTCGAGGTGTCCGACCGGCTGATCGATATGCTGCACGCGTTGAGCGACCGGCTTGGCGGACGACTGGCATTGGTCAGCGGCAGAGCGATCGAAGTGCTCGACGGTTTCGGCATGGGCAGGTTGGCAGCAGCAGGCAGCCACGGATCGGAATGGCGTCTGGCAGGCGGCTCGCGCAAGTTCCTGCCGCGACCGGAAGGTCTGGATATTGCACGCAAACATTTCACGCTATTTGCCGATACTGCGGCCGGATTATTGTTCGAAGACAAGCCTCTGGGCGCGGCGCTGCATTATCGCCTTGCACCGGAACAGCGTGATGCCGCTCACACGCTTGCCGAAGATTTAGCGCAGGCCCACCGGCTTCACCTGCAACGGGGGCACGACATGGTCGAATTGCGTGTTCCCGGCGTGGACAAAGGCACCGCAATCGGCGAATTGATGAAACTGGCGCCGTTCAACGGACATCGCCCCGTGTTTCTCGGCGACGATGTGACCGATGAAGACGGTTTCCGTGCCGTTGAAACTGCCGGCGGCACGGGGATTTTGGTCGGTTCGGAACGCGCGACCCAAGCCAGCCATGTGCTGGGCGGAGTCGCAGCGGTGAACGAATGGCTTGCACGTTCGTTGCAGGCCGGTGCGTCCGAAGGGGCAGAGCATAGTAACGGGGGAATGCCATGAGCCGCCTGATCGTCGTTTCGAACCGTGTTTCGATGCCCAGCCCCGATGGATCGCAGGGGGGGCTTGCCGTCGCATTGCAGGCCGCCTTGCGCGAATCCGGTGGCTTATGGTTCGGCTGGTCGGGGCGAGAGGTTTCGAAGTTCACCGGCTCGGTCAGTTTCGAAGAGGCCGATGGGGTACGATCGGCCGTCGTCGATCTGGAGCCGCAGGACGTCGAGGAATATTACAACGGCTTTGCCAATCGCACATTGTGGCCGCTGTTCCATTACCGCATCGACATTGCGAAATATAATCGCAGCTTCGGTTCCGGATATGAACGCGTGAACCAGCGTTTTGCCGAGCCGCTGCATGTGATGATCGAGCCGGACGACACGATCTGGATCAACGATTACCATTTGATCCCCATGGCATCGCTGCTGCGCGAACACGGCATCAAGAACAAGATTGGCTTTTTCCTTCACACGCCATGGCCGCCGACGCGCCTGCTTGTATCATTGCCGCACCACGAACGGCTCGTGCGGTCGATGTTCGGCTATGATGTTGTCGGGTTCCAGACCGGCGAATGGCTGGAAAGCTTCCGCCATTATTGCGAGAATGAACTGGGCGGCACCGTCGACGGCGACTACATTACTGTCGATGGCCAGCGTCTGCGCGCGGTCGTCTGCCCGATCGGGATCGATTTCAAGAATTTCGTCGAATCCGGCGAAACCGAACTGGCGCATCAATTGTCCGAACGGATGCGCGTTTCGCTGCGGCAGTTGACGATGATCGTCGGGGTCGACCGGCTCGACTATTCGAAGGGGTTGCAGGAACGCCTGGTCAGTTTTGAACATATGTTGAGCGCGCACCCCGAATTGCACCGTTCGGTCGTGCTGGTGCAGGTTGCGCCGCCTTCGCGCGGCGAGGTGGAACAATACCGCCATGTCCGCGAGGAACTGAACGAGTTGGCGGGCCGCATCAACGGTATGTTTGCCGAGGTAGACTGGACCCCGATCCGCTATGTCAATCGCGGCTACAGGCGCGAGGAGCTGACCGCGCTGTATCGTGCCGCGCGGGTCGGCCTTGTCACACCGCTGCGCGACGGCATGAATCTTGTCGCCAAGGAATATATCGCGGCGCAAGATCCCGAGGACCCGGGGGTCCTTGTCCTGTCGCGGTTTGCCGGTGCAGCCGCGCAAATGTCGGATGCTTTGTTAGTCAACCCCTATGCGCCAGAAGAAGTGGCCGATGCCATCCAGCGTGCGTTGAAAATGCCGCTGTCCGAACGCAAGGCCCGATTCAAGACCCTGCGCGATGGTGTGGAGCGCGAGGATGTGCACTGGTGGCGCGAAAAATTCGTAAAAATGATCGAAGAAACCGAAACGGTTCGCTAAGCGTGGCTACAGGGAACAGACGGGCGTTTGGCGCTTTCCTATGACAGCAACGCCGCCGGGGATGGGGCGTGCAGGAGAGATTTGAATGACATTGGGTAACCGCATGGCCTTGGCCTGCGTTTTGGGGCTGTCGCTGACGGCCCTTTCGGCATGCGATAAGGCCGATGAAGTCACCGTCCTCGAACAACCGGCCAAGGAAGCGCCCGATCCGGCCAAGGCCGCCGCATCGATCAAGGAGGCACAGGCCGCCCGTATCGCCGCATTGAACAAGCGCGATGTGGACGGGGCTGTGTCCGTCTATGCGCCTAATGCCACGCTAGTCATTCCCGATGCCGGCCCCTTGGCCGACCTTGCCTCGATCCGCGCGAACTACGCCTCGCTGCTGGGCGATGACAGCGTGACGATGGTTGTCATCCCCACCCAGACCTGGGTATCGGCAGGCGCGGATTTTGCTGTGACCACTGCCAAGATCTCACTCACCAGCACCAGTCCCGACAATCCGGTTTCCATCCAAAGCACCAGCCAGTCGGTTTGGCAGCGCCAGACCGACGGTCTTTGGAAGATCGTTTCAGAGTATAATGTCGCACTCCCTGCTGCCGAGGCTGCCCCTGTCAGCGACGCTGCGGTGGAAATCAACGAACAGGCCTCCACTGTCCCCGCCGGTTAATTCTCCGAATGCAAGGAACGGACGCCCCGCCTGATCGGCGGGACGCCCGTTCGGTTTCGCGAAGGTTGGGTTCGCGAAAGCTGGAGCGGGCCGGTGTGAGCGGGGCCGCGCTCCAAAAAGCATTGTCCCGATTAGCCCGCCGGGGGCGCCAGAGCGCTCATCGCGACCTGCACCCGCTGTTGCAGGGCCGGGTCGCTCTGCGTCTGGGTGCTGATCTCGTTAAAGCGCTGCGGGGTCAGGCCGTGTTCGCCGACCGTGGCCACCATTTGCGCCTGCTTTTCCTCGTCCGCGATTGTCGCATCGGCGTCGATCTTCTGGATGTCGACCACGGCAGCCGCAAAGCTGTCTACCTCGGCATCGGTGACCGCCGTAGCGGCTTGCGCGGGGGCCGGTGCGGCCGGTGCGGATTCAGCCGGAGCATCCATGGCCTGGCTTGCGTGATCGGTCGCTTCCTGGGCCATGGCGGGGGCGGCGATGGCGGTGGCCATGGCGGCGGCGAATAAAGTCGTCTTTTTCATAATCTCGAACTCCTTGTCGCAACTACACGACAAGAAATTCCGCTGCCCTGCCCCGTTTTCAACGCCCTGACGGCTGCCTCGTGCCTTAATCGGGGCCGAAATGAGGCACTTGTGCCTGACCAGCGACGAACCGATGCATCCGTCACCCCAAACCCATGCGCTGCCAAGTCCGATTCCGGTTCGACAGTCTGTTCAAACCTGCCAAACGGAAAGCGGTGCAGGCCGTGGCAAAACCTGCACCGCTCCGGGGGATGTTTCCTGTGCCGGTCAGTCGATGATGTCGATCACCGCGCCTGCCGAAGCGCCAATGGCGGCACCCTTGCCTGCATCGCCTGCAACCGCGCCAATGCCTGCGCCGACCGCTGCGCCCTTGGTGGTGGCGCAGGCCGCGATGACGATGGCCAGCATGGCAACGATTGCGATCCGGCTGTTTCTCTTCGTGGTCATGATCCGATCCTTTCCCGCCTTATCTCGCTGCGACCGATGCGCGCCACAGGGCGCCCAACACCGGAACCGACAAATTGGCCGAATTGGCGTAATAGCTGTCGAGCCGCGCCTGAATCTGGGCGATGGATTGCGTATCCGCCGCCGCCAGATAGCGGGCCATGGGATCGCTGGCATCTGCGGTGCCGCGCTTTTCGCGTAGCGCCTGGCTGACGGCCAGCAGATTGACCACACCGACCAGATAGGCCTGTTTCTGCTCAGTCGTGGACTCCACCCAGAGCTTGCCATCCACCTGCGGGATTTCCGCCGCAGCAGGTGCCGCGAAACTTGAAATGGCAAGACAGACCGACGCAACAGCCGCCAGTTTCGTCTTTCTCCAAAATGTCGTCATGATCGTCTCCATTCTTGCGAGCATGTCCGACCGTCCGTTGCGCAAGAATGCGGCCGTGCGCGGCGCTGCCATATCGGGGGTTTCCACCAGAAAGCCTCGAAAAGGCTACGGTTGACACAGGCGACATGTCCTACACGCGCTGTCGCCTTGCCCCGATAGTGCCAAAGCGGGTGGACATGCGCGGGTTTCGGTTGCGAAAAATCGCAACCTACTTGTCCTCTTAGAATGGCCGGTTAGCGCCTCTCACCCATAAACCTGCGCACAAGCCTGCGTGAACTCCTGCATCTCGGCCTGTTTGGCGCCGAATGCGTCGGTCAACTTGAAGCCGCGATTGTCGAATTCGCGTTTCATGCAGCCGCAGATCGCGGGGGCTTTGGCCTCCAGTTCGGCGGGGAAGCGCGCGCGAGCGACGCATTGGGGGATGAAGTCCTCGTCCAGACGTCGGTCGACTTCGGCGCCGATTTCGTCGCTGGCGGTAAAGGAAAACGCAGCCACAAAGCCGATTATTCCCGCCACGATCATCACCAGCATTTTCATGCGCAAACTCCCGATCCCGATGGCCGGTCGTCCTGGGCTGACAACCTGACGCTCCGCACGTCAGCTTGGCGCGGTACGGTTAAGATCGGGTTGAACCCGCGCTAGAGCATGGATTTGAGGTAGTGTCCCGTATGGCTGCGCGCGACCCTGGCCACATCCTCGGGCGTGCCGGTCGCCACGATCTCGCCCCCCCGCACGCCGCCGTCGGGGCCAAGGTCGATCACCCAATCCGCCGTCTTGATGACGTCGAGATTATGTTCGATCACCACCACGCTATTGCCTTGATCGACAAGACGGTGGAGCACTTCGAGGAGCTTGCGCACATCCTCGAAATGCAGGCCGGTCGTCGGCTCGTCCAGAATATAGAGCGTCTGTCCGGTCGAACGGCGCGAAAGTTCCTTGGCCAGCTTTACCCGCTGCGCCTCGCCCCCTGATAGCGTGGTGGCCTGCTGGCCCACCTTCACATAGCCCAGCCCCACCTCGTTCAACATGTGCATCTTGTCGCGGATCGGGGGCACGGCGCCAAAGAATTCCTCCGCATCCTCGATCGTCATGTCGAGCACGTCGGCGATGGATTTACCCTTGAACTTCACCTCCAGTGTCTCGCGGTTATAGCGTTTGCCACCGCATTCCTCGCACGTGACATAGACGTCGGGCAGGAAGTGCATCTCGATCTTGATAAGGCCGTCGCCCTGACACGCCTCGCACCGTCCGCCCTTGACGTTAAAGCTGAAACGCCCCGGCTTGTACCCGCGCGCTTGCGCTTCGGGCAGGCCGGCGAACCAGTCGCGGATATTGGTGAAGGCACCGGTATAGGTGGCCGGATTGCTGCGGGGGGTGCGACCGATGGGCGACTGGTCGATTTCGATCACCTTGTCGCAGTGGTTGAGGCCCGTGATCTTCTCATGCGGACCCGCGATGACACGCGCGCCGTTCAATGCGCGGGCGGCGCCGGCATAGAGCGTGTCGATAGTAAAGCTGGACTTCCCCGATCCGGACACGCCGGTGATACAGGTGAAGGTGCCCAGCGGAATCTCGCCCGTGACGTTTTTCAGATTATTGGCGGTGGCGCCGTGCACGGTCAGCTTCTTGCCGTTCCCCTTGCGGCGCTTTGCCGGCACCTCGATCGCGCGCGTGCCGTTAAGATAGGCAGCGGTGAGCGAGTTCTTCGACTTCAGCACCTGTTTCAGCGTGCCCTGCGCGACGACTTCGCCGCCATGCACGCCTGCGCCGGGGCCAAGGTCGACCACATGGTCGGCAGCGCGGATCGCATCCTCGTCATGTTCGACAACGATGACCGTATTGCCCAGATCGCGCAGGCGTTTCAGCGTTTCGAGCAGCCGGTCGTTATCGCGCTGGTGCAGGCCGATGGAAGGTTCGTCGAGAACGTAGAGCACGCCCGACAGGCCGCTGCCAATCTGGCTGGCAAGGCGGATGCGCTGGCTCTCTCCGCCCGAAAGCGTGCCGCTGGTGCGGTCGAGGTTGAGATAGTCGAGCCCGACATTGTCGAGAAAACCGAGCCGTTCGTTGATCTCTTTCAGGATGGCCTTGGCGATCTGCTTCTGCTGGTCGCCCAGCTTCTCCTCAAGGCCCAGGAACCACGCCTTGGCATCGCTGACCGACAGACGGACCGGACCCGCGATGTCGCTGCCCGCCACCTTCACGGCCAATGCTTTCTCGTTCAGGCGCGCGCCGCCACAGGCTTCACAGGGCTGCGCGGTCTGGAACTTGCCCAGTTCCTCGCGCATCCACGCGCTTTCGGTCTGCAGCATGCGGCGATTGAGATTGCCGATCACGCCCTCGAACGGCTTGTTCACCGTATAGCTTTTGCGCCCGTCCTTGAAGGTTAGCGGCACCGGCTTGCCCTTGGTGCCATACAGGATCGCATCGCGGTGTTCCTGCGCCAGTTCCTCCCACGGCGTCTCCAACTCGAAACCGTAATGGTTGGCAAGGCTGGCCAGCACCTGCATGTAATAGGGCGATGGCGGGTTCGATTTGGCCCATGGCACGACTGCGCCCTTCTTCAGGCTCAATTGCTCATTCGGGACCACCAGTTGCGGATCGAACAGCAGCTTTTCGCCCAGACCGTCGCAAACCGGACACGCGCCTTGCGGTGCGTTGAAGGAGAACAGGCGCGGCTCGATCTCTTCGATGGTAAAGCCGCTGACGGGACAAGCGAAACGTTCGGAAAAGACGATCCGGTTCGCCGGAATGCCCGCGCCCTTCAGATTGCCGCCACGCGCATTGGCCGACTGCCCCTCGCCCTCGCGCCCCGGCACGACACCATCGGCCAGATCGACATAGGCCAGCCCGTCGGCCAGACGCAAAGCCGTTTCGAACGAATCCGCAAGCCGCGTTTCGATCCCACCTTGTCCGTCTTTACTTGGGCGAACGGCGAGCCGGTCCACCACCACTTCGATGTCATGCTTGTATTTCTTGTCGAGCGCGGGCGCTTCCTCGATCGGATAGATTTCGCCGTCGATGCGCACGCGGGTAAAGCCCGCCTTTTGCCATTCGGCCAGTTCCTTACGATATTCGCCCTTTCGACCGCGCACCACGGGTGCCAGCAGATAGGCACGAGTCCCTTCGGGCAGCGCAATCACGCGGTCGACCATGTTCGACACGGTCTGCGCCTCGATCGGCAGGCCGGTCGCGGGGCTGTAGGGCACCCCCACGCGCGCCCATAACAGACGCATATAGTCATAGATTTCGGTCACCGTCGCCACGGTGGAACGCGGGTTCCGGCTGGTCGTCTTCTGCTCGATGGAAATCGCGGGGCTCAGCCCGTCGATATGTTCCACATCGGGCTTTTGCATCATTTCCAGAAACTGCCGCGCATAGGCGCTCAGACTCTCGACATAGCGGCGCTGCCCCTCGGCATAGATCGTGTCGAAGGCAAGGCTGGATTTCCCCGAACCGGACAGGCCCGTAATCACGATGAGCGCGTCACGCGGCAGATCGATGTCGATCCCTTTGAGATTATGCTCACGCGCGCCGCGGACGGAAATGGTGGTAAGGCTCATGGAGAATGGATGTTCCGCAGATGTTCCGCCGCGTCAAGATGCACGGCACCGGTTGTCCGCCATTTGGGGAGCATCCTGTCCCCGTTCAACAGCATGTGCCGGACAGCGCTTCGGATCACGTCGAGGATATCTCTGGCCCGACCGATCATTCTGCCCGATTCTCTGTTCCGTGAGTGACATGGCGTAATTTTTCATGCCGACGGACGGAATAAACATGTTACTAGATATTATTTTGTTCCAGGAATTTCACTCTGTTAAAATTAAATTCCGGTGATAGTCGATTTCCATAAAGGCATCTGTTATAAAACTAACATAAAATGCAAAAAAAAATTACAAATTTGAACTGATACAATCATGACAAACATTTGTCGGTAAACAAACCGTTTCAATTAACATTGACGTCAATAATCGAGTAACTTTTTCTTCATCCCATGCCCTGACCCTCGAAGCAGTTGAAAACTCGACGCAAATGAGAGGTACAAGCGATGAACGGGGTTTTTTCACAGTCCAGAACCATGCTTGCAGGGGCCGTCGCCGTCAGCGCGCTAGCCATTGCGCTGAACGCACAGGAAGCCAAAGCACAGGCACTTCAGCCGGTGGTCGATGTCTGCACCGGCGTTTCTCTGCCGCCATCAGCCGTCACCGATATTATCGATGCAGCAAACGATCCAATCATCGGATCGCTTGAAACGCTGACCAACAATCTGATCCAGATCGACGCAACGCTCGATGCCGTCAGCCTGCCTGTCGTGGGCGACCTGATCGGATCGATTTTCGGGCCGGGAGATTTGCTGAACGTTCCCGACGTCAATACCGACATCAACGGCATTCTCGCCGGTATCGCTGCGGGTGAACCGATCAGCCTTCAGGTGCTGGACACCGATGGCAACCTGCTGGCACCGGGCAGCGACTGTAACCTGGCGGCAGACGGATATTCGCTGAACACGTCTGGCGGCATCACTATCGGTGGCAACCAGATTACCGGCCTTGGCGACGACGGCGAAGTGGCGCTGGCCAATGACGTCGATGCAATTGCCATCGGCAACCGTGCGCTGGCCGATGTCGGCGCGACCGGTTCGCTCGCGCTGGGTGCCGATGCGACCGTGACTGCGGCCAACAGCGTTGCGCTGGGCAGCGGATCGCTGGCCGATCGCGGCGCGCTCGCGGGCTATACCGCCCCCGGCCTGTCGGGCACGTTCGACAGCGTGGGCACCGTATCGGTCGGCAGTGCGGGCAATCTGCGCCAGATCACCAATGTCGCCCCCGGCACGCAGGATAGCGATGCCGCCACGGTCGGGCAGGTAACCGGTGCAGTGGCCGAACTGGCCGACGATGCGGTCCTGTATGACGACGGCACCAAGGCGTCGGTCACGCTGGCGGGTGCCGGCGGCACGACCATCGGCAACGTCGCCGACGGCGAGGTTTCGGCCACGTCGGCAGAAGCGGTGAACGGGGCGCAATTGTTTGCCACCAACCAGCAGGTCGATGCCAATACCACCGCGATCACCGATATCGATACGCGGGTGACGACAGCCGAGACCAATATCACCAATATCGACAATCGCGTAACCGTGAACGAAGGCGATATCGCCGATCTTCAGGATGCGCAGGCGTTGTCGGTGCAATATACCGACGCCACCCAGACCGAAGTGGCGCTGGGCGGTGCGGGCGGCACCACCATCTCCAACGTGGCAGATGGCGAATTGTCGGCCACGTCGAGCGAGGCGGTGAACGGCGCGCAATTGTTCGCGACCAACCAGCAGGTGGACCAGAACACCACCGATATCGCCAATATCGATGCGCGGGTGACGACGAACGAGGGGGATATCATCAACCTCGACAATCGTGTCACCACGAACGAGACCGATATCGCCAATCTCGACAATCGCGTCACGGTGAACGAGGGCGATATCGCCAATATCGACAACCGCGTCACAGTGAACGAAGGTGACATTGCGAACCTGGATAATCGCGTGACCGTCAATGAAGGCGATATCGCCAATATCGACAGCCGCGTGACCGTGAACGAAGGGGATATCAACGATCTTGACGTGCGGGTTACCGACAACACGACGACGATCAACAATATCCAGGCCCAGGTCGACAACGTGCCGCTGGGCTATGTCAGCGATGCCGATCCGTCGATTGCCAGCGCCACGCCGACCCAGACGGCGGCCATGATCGGGGCTGATACCTCGGCGCCGGTCACGCTGACTAATGTGGCACCGGCCGCGCTGAATGCTACCTCGACCGATGCCGTAAACGGGGCGCAGCTGTATGCCACGAACCAGCAGGTGGCAGCGAACCGCGTCGATATCGACAACAACCGTACCGATATCGATGCCAATACGGTGGCCATCGCCAACAACCGCACCGATATCGACAACAACACGAATGCAATCACCAATATCCAGAACAACTATGCCGGCAGCACGGTCGTCGCGGTCCAGTATTCCGACCCCGACAACCCGACCGTCAGCAATGGCGGCACCATAACGAACGACGTCACGCTGATCGGTGCGGACAGTTCGGCTCCGGTAGTGATGCATAATGTGGCCGCGGGCGTGCTTCCCAACGATGCGGTGAACGTGCAGCAGATGCAGGACGGGCTCGCCATGGTAATGGATTACACCAACACCATGTTCGAATCCTTCAGCTATGACCTGCAAAAGCTGAGCCGCGACAGCAATGCGGGCACAGCAAATGCGCTGGCCGCAGCGGGCCTGCCGCAAGTGATCGAAAGCGACGGGCGCATGCTGGCCGGTTCGGTCGGGCACTATCGCGGGCAAACCGCCTTTGCGCTGGGTGCGTCAGCAGCCTTTAACGACGGGCGCGGCGTGGCCAAGTTCAACGGCTCGGTCAATACACGCGGCCATGCAGGGATCAGCGCGGGCGCAGGTTTCGCCTTCTGATCGACGATCGCGGGTCGCCCGGCCGTTGCGGTCGGGCGGCCCGCCACGATATCATGCCCGCATGCTTGTACCGCGAGGCATGATGCCGACCGGACGGTCGGCCAAGAGCCGGAAAACCGGCCACACACTGAAGACCCCACACCCCTGGCCTTCCGAACCCGCCCTACGCGGATCGGAGGGCCGTTTTCGGCTATGTTGAGGCCACTGCCCGCGTTCAGTGCATCTGGCGGCTGGTCAGATCCCAGTCACGGATCCGGTCCTCCAGCCTGTGCATCCTGCGTTCCAGCCGTGCCGCATCGGTCCTGTCGCCCGTGTCGGTGGCCATGGCTAGCATCTGCTTCGTTTCGTCGCGATAATATCGCAATCCATCGAGCATACATCTCTCAAGAATGTCTTCCACGCTCGCTCTCCCTCTCTCGAGAGCGCCATAGCATACTTATCCACATAATCCCATTGCGCTGTTCGACCAGCGGAAGAATTGGTCCGATGGACGTCAAGTCGTAAGATCGTATTGCTTCATCAAGTCATAAAGTGTTGGCCGGCTAATGCCCAGCATGCGCGCGGTAGACGATATATTACCTTCGCTGCGCGCCAGCGCATGGCGAATCAACTTGCGATCCGCCTGTTCGCGCGCCGCCTTCAAGTTCAGCGCCTGTGCCAGTTCCTCATCGGGTTCAGCAAGGTCGAGGTCTTCGGCGCTAACCAGCCTGCCATCAGCCATGATTACCGCACGCTTGACCCTGTTTTCCAGCTCACGGACATTGCCGGGCCAGTGCCACGTATCGATCGCGGTCAGCGCGTCGGGAGCAAAGCCCTTGATCTGCGGATTCATCTCGGCCGCGAAACGCGACAAGAAATGACGGGCGAGCAAGGGCGCATCGCCCGCGCGTTCGGCGAGTGCGGGGATCGCAACCACCACTTCGGCCAGCCGGAAATAGAGGTCTTCGCGGAAATCCCCTTCGGCAACCATGGCGGGCAGATCGCGCGTGGTGGCGCAAACGACGCGCGCGTCGACGGGGATGGCCTGTGCGCTGCCCATGCGTTCGACAGCGCGGGTTTCGATGAAACGCAGCAGGCGTGACTGTATCGCGGGTGGCAGATCGCCCATCTCGTCAAGAAACAAAGTGCCGCCACTCGCCATCTCGATCCGACCTTCGCGGGCCGAATGCGCGCCATCAAAGGCTCCGGCTTCGTAGCCGAACAATTCCTGTTCCAGCAGATGATCGGGAATCGCGGCGCAATTGATCGCCACAAAGGACGCGCCCGCCCGTCTGCTGGCGGCATGCAGACCGCGCGCCAGCAATTCCTTGCCCGTGCCGCTGGCGCCGATCAGCATGACCGATACTTCGGTGGCGGCCACACGCTCGACCGTCCGGGCGGTCCGGATCATTTCGGGCGCTGCGGTAACGATGCTGCCCAGCACGGTCGAATCCGCACCGCTGCGGGCGGCAAGGCGGCGGTTTTCCGCCTCTATCCCCGCCAGATGCAATGCGCGGCGCACGATCAGGGCCAGTTCCTCGATCTTTACCGGCTTGCGATAAAAGTCATACGCCCCCTGCTCGATCGCGCGCATCGCGCTTTCCGCCGCGCCATGCCCGCTGGCAACGATCACCTTGGTTTCTGGCCTGAGCGCCATGATCGCGTCCAGCACGACGAAACCTTCGGTCGTGCCGTCGGGATCGGGCGGCAGGCCAAGGTCCAGTGTCACCACGTCGGGTTCGTGCTGACGCAGCGCGGCAATGGCGCTTTCACGGTCACCGGTACAGATCACGTCGAATTCGTCCCATGCCCATTTCAGCTGAGTTGCAAGGCCGGGGTCGTCCTCGACCACAAGCAGCTTGGGCTTGTCCGCCATGTCGGGTTTCGCGGGCATCAGGCGACCTTTCTTGCCGTATCGGCCTTGGGAGTGTCGGCGGCCAAGGGCAGGCGGATGGTAAAGCGCGTCCCCTCCCCTTCGCGCGAAACGACGTCGAGCGTTCCACCCATCGCGCGCAATGTCTCGCGTGCTTCGAACGCGCCAATGCCGAAACCGTCGTTCTTGGTCGAAACGAAGGGCGCGAACAGCCCGTTGCGCACGAATTCTGCCGACATGCCGCCGCCCTTGTCCGCAATCTCGATCACCGTCTGCTCCCCGTCATGGCGGAAGGAAATCACGACCGTGGCATCGGGCGCGCTGGCATCCAGCCCGTTTTGCACCAGATGGCGCATCACCTGCTCCAGCCCTTCGCGGTTGGCCATGGCGGTTGCTACGGGCGCACGTTCGATAACAACCCGGTCCCTGAACGGTAGAGCGCCGAATATCTGCCACGCCAGATCCTGCGCACAGATTTCCTCCACACTGCAATCGCCGCGAAATCCGTTGCCCGAACCGCTTCCGGCACCATAACGCGACAATCGGGCCAGCAGCGCCTCCATCCTGCCGGTCGCATTGCGCAGCGTGATCAGCATGTCGGCGCGAAATGCGGGGTTTTCGATGTGCTTTTCAGCATTGCTGACCGTCAGCCCCAGCTGGCTGGCAAGGTTCTTGATGTCATGCATCACAAAGGCCATGCGGCGATTGAATTCGTCGAACCTCGCTGCCTCCAGCAATTGGCGCTGCGCAGCCTGTTCGGACAGATGCACCGCCAGTTGCTGGCCGATGATGCGCAGCAGATCGTGATCTTCCCAATCCAGCTTGCGCGCAAAGGCAGGCCGGGCCAGCACCACGGCCCCCGCCATCCGCCCGTCGAGCATCAGGGGCACCAGCGCCCACGCGTTTTGATCGTCAAGCAGCCATGCCGGCAAATGGACGGCAATCGCAGCAGCATCGCTGCCCCGCAAAGCATCGAGCGCAAGCACATCCTCGGCCTCTTCCATCGCGCGCAGGGATTGTTGCGGCAGGGCGATGGCGGGTACGTCGATATCGGGCCATTGCCATCGCGCGGAGAGGGTCAGATGTCCTTGCCCATTGCCAAGGCCATCGTCGTCGGGCGTCAGTAAAAGTCCCCCGCGGCTGTCGGGAATCTCTGCCAGAGCCTCCACCGCGCGCACGGCCAGCGGCGCGGCCCCGCCGCCTTGCGCACCCATCCTGCCGGCAAAGCGCAGCCATTCGGCGCGATAATCGAAACGGTGCCGGAACAGATTGCGCGATATCCCCTCGCGGATCATCGCCCGCAGGCCCGGCGAAGCGAGCAGGAGCCCGATCATCATGGTCAGCACGATCGCCATGAACTGGCTGGCCACACCCATGTCGATATCGAACGCCTGCAAGATCGTATCCAGCGCGAATATGCCCAGCAGGTAAAGGGCGATAACCAGCAGGGACAACGACTGGAACGTTACCGAACGCGACGGCGCGAAACGGCGTTCGGGCAGTGCCCGCCCGTCGCGATACAGCAGCACCGCCACCGCCCCCCATGCAAGCCCCCGTACCGCGACCATAGCAGGAGGCGCATGGCCCGACAGATAGGTGAAGGCATAGAAATTCAGCTCGAACCCCCAGCCCAGCACCAGCGCCGTGACGACAGGGCCAAGCCGGGATCGCTGTTCGGGCTCTGCACCGGCAAGAAGATTATGGATCAACACCAGCATGCCCACCACGAACAACATGCGGATCAGCGCGGCGACATTCATGATCAGCACGAGTGCATCGGGATGGCGGAACCATTCGGTCAGCATCATCAACGGCAATTGCGCCAGCTCTGCCAGAGCCAGCGCGAACAGGACGGGGCGCAGCAATGTCAGGCTGCCATGCCGGCCCTCTGCCGACAAAAGCGCGCCGATCAGCGCCAGAAAGGCCAGATTGCGCAATGTTTCGACCAGCCATGCAAGACGCGGATCGATGGCAGGCGCGACACCGGTGACCAGCGTGATCCCCGCCGCGCCCAAAGCCGTGACCACCATCGCGCGCAGGGCAAGGCTGCGCCCGCGGTTCCACAGCAGCAGAGGGGCGCACAAACAGGCGAAAGCGCCCAGGGCCGCCGTTACGCTTGCGAAGGCCGTCCAACCGGAAGATGGCCAGTCAGGAGAAAGCCAGTCTTGCCAGACCAGACCGGTCATGCGTCACGTCCCTCAGATACGGGAAAGCGCCAGCTTTGTCGGAGGGATCGGGCCATGAAGGCAGCCTAGCGGCACCATGGTAAACGCGGCGTAAAGCGGAACGCAAAAAGGCGCGGCAGGCGGGTCTTTGCCGCCTGCCGCGCCCTTTGCGCCGGATGGTCGGGTTCAGTTGGCGATCTTGTCCGCCGCCTTGTCCGCGGCATTGCCGATGGAATCGGCTGCATTGCCAACGCTGTCCGCTGCATTGGCGATGGCGTTATCCTTGGCGATTTCGGCATCCTGTCCCTGCATCAGGACAAAGCCGCCAACCAGCGCGATGATCACCACCAGCACCAGCAGCATCATCCCCTTGCCAGAGGATCGTTGCGGTTCGGTGTCGCGGATCACTTCGGTGGTCGTATGCGTGTTGCCTTCGGGCGTTTCGACGCGCGTAATACGTTCTTCTGTCATGCGAAAATCCCCTTGAAATAATGAAGAGGAAACGCTGGTGCGCGCAAAACGGTTCCGCCTGTTCCGCTGCCCATACCTTGACTGGCAAACTGGCCGCACAAGCGATCGCCCCCCAGTGATTGGGGCCAAACAGTCCGAGATCGATGTACGAAACGAAAACGGCGGGGAGTTACCCCGCCGTTCGTTCGTCAACCGTTCATCAGCGAATCAATGGTACGCCGGAAACCGCGCGCGCCGCCGTCAGCGGGACGTTTCAAACCGTCCAGCCATGCAGCGATATCGCCAATACCGTCATTATCGTTGAGCGCATTGTGTTCATGCACTTGCGCATACATCTGTTTCATGCTCGCCCTCATTCCATACCGAGCGGATGAGCCAGAAAATTGCAGATTTGACAGAGTTGTCAATAGATCAGAAACATTGTCACGAAAACGAAATGAATGATCATTTGTATCCAAATATGCGACCGAATATTTCCTGTTTCTACAGACAGGACTCGCGGTGATGCATGATTGCGCAAGCAAGTTTTCGGACGATTCCGGCGCACTGGCAGGGTTGACCGATCCGGACCGCGAAGAATGGTATGCAGCGCTTTCGAATCTGGGACGAACAAATCCGCCGTCGGGAGCCGTATGGCTTAGCGCCAGTCACGATGCCTTCATCGAAAATCTGAGCGCGCATATATCCCGGCAAGAGCGCGTCATTGTGCTGGCTGGGCGGGCATGGACCGCGCAAAGGCAACACGCCCTTGCCGCCGGTGCGTATGAATTCCTGTCGACCGGTCCGGTCGATGCCGCCGAATTATCCGCGCGGTTGCGATTGATCGAGACGGGTAGCGCACTTCCGAAAGGGACGATGCTTTCGGGCAAGCAATTGCAGATCGGACAGGTGGAGCACGAGCTGACCGATCGCGAGGTCGAGATCATGACACTTTTGATTGCCGCGAAAGGTCGTTTTGTTGTCCACGACGAACTGTTAGCGCTGTGGGGCCGCCACGCTTACGAACCGCAATATCTGCGCGTCGCAATCGGCAAGCTGAGACGCCGGATCGAGCCCGAGCCAGACATGCCGCGCTATCTGTTAAGCGAAGCGGCTATCGGTTACCGGCTGGTCGCAGGCATCGAGTGACTTTTTACAGCCCCACAGCCTCCGCCCGATCCTGCTACATGTAAAACATCACCAGCAGCACCGACAGCGTGGTCGCCATCAGCATCACCAGCGGGACCCCGGTTCGGATATAGTCACGGAAGTTGTAACCGCCCTCTTCCATGATCAGCATGTTGGTTTGGTATGCAATCGGCGTGGCGTAACACAGGTTGCAACCGAACAGCACCGCCAGGATCATCGGCTCTGGAGGGATGCCTAGCGTATTGGCGATATTGAACGCAATCGGCGTGCCGACCGTGGCGGCCGCAGCGTTAGACGCAAAATTGGTCAGCAACGTCACGAACAGCATGATCGCCGCCAGCACCGCCGCAGGGGGCAGAAATTGAAGCCCTGCCGCCATGATCGCGCCCAGCCATTCGGCTGCCCCGCTTTCCAGAATAAGTCGCCCGACCGCAATGCTGGCCGCGACCAGCACGATGACATTGGCGGACAGCGCCCTGCCCACGCGGTCGAACTTGACGCACCCGGTAACGAACATCGCGATCGCCCCACCCAGCGCGGCAATGGCGATGGGCCACAGGCCGAAACTGGCCGTAGCGACCGAACCGATCATGATCGCGCCTGCCAGCACGGCCTTGGACCGGCGGGGAACTTCCTTGACCCCCTCCAGCAATAGCAGCCGGTCGGTTTCGGCAAATTCCTCGATCTCTGCCATGGGGCCCATCACCAGCAGCACGTCTCCTGCTTTAAGCTGCAGTTCGGAATATTCGTGCCGTCCCTTGTCGGGCCCACGTTCCTGCTGGTGAATGCCCAGCACGGCCACGCCGAATTGCCCCGCCACGCCCGATGACGGGATGGTAAGGCCGACAAGCCGCGATTCCGCCGTGATCGCCATTTCGACGACCACGACATCGGCCTGCTGCGAATGGGCGGCGGCATTCAGCCGCTCGATCACCCATGCAGGCGCAACGCGGGCCTTGAACACGCGCATCGCCTCTTCCAATGCGTGGTGCGAACCGCTGACGGGCAGGCGCGAATTGGCGGTGATCTGGCGGTCGAGCGGCCCTTCGAATCGGAAACCGTCAGGCAGCCTTTCTTCCAGATCGCGCGGGGTCATTCCTATCAGTTCGGAATTATCGTCGAACCGCAAGGTCGCAGCGAACGCCCGGCGCTGGCGCAGGTTTGCGGTGCCGTTATCGGGCAACAGACGCGGCATCACCAGCCATAGATAGGGCAGCGCGATCAGCGCGGCGATGGCGACGATGGGCGTGAAATCAAACACGCGAATATGGTCCATGCCCAGATCTTCGGCGATGGAAACGACCAGCAGGTTGGTCGATGTGCCGATAGTGGTGGCCATGCCGCCGATCAAAACTGCGGCATTCAGCGGGATCAGCGTTTTCGATGCCGCCATCGCCCCGCGTTCGGCCAAGGCGACGAAAATCGGCAACAACAGCACCAGCACCGGTGTGTCGTTCACCATCATCGACAGCCCCATTGCCATCAGCAGCGAGACAAGCATGCCGAGGCGGGTGTCGATCTTCCACACGCTGTCGAGGAAGCGGGTCGCCGGTTCCAGTGCGCCGGTCACGACCAGGCCGCGCCCCATGATCATCAGCGCGCAAATGGTAATCAGCGCCGGATGGCCGAACCCGGCAAAGGCCAGCATCAGCCCGTCTGTCGGCTTTTGCAGGTCGAGCGGGAAGAAGAACAGGCCAAGCGCGATGATCGCAATGGTGACCAGGCTGACGATCTCTGTCGCGATGCGACCGCGGGCGAATGCGATGAACATGCCCAAGGTCAAGACCATGGCGCCCAGCGCGTGATATGTAGGAAAACCGGGCATTATGCTGGCAGATAACAGCGGTTTCGTCGCCACGCCAGCAAGATTGCGCCCAGATGAACGACTTTTGTTGCGACGATGGTGCCCCTGGCCCGACTCGAACGGGCACGTCCGAAGACAAACGATTTTGAGTCGTTCGCGTCTACCATTCCGCCACAGGGGCACGCCTTGCGGTTGCAAAACGTCGTGGAGCAGGCCCTTTAGTCAGGGACTGCTCCGCTATCAAGCAGGGAAAACGATCAATCCCCTTTCAGCGCACCGACCAGCAGCTTGTGCAGGCGCGAATGCAGCGTATCGTTACCGGCAAGGATGGTCTGGTCGCAGATCGGCAGCGAGCGGCCGCGCCAGTCGGAAACGAAGCCGCCCGCCTCGCGGATCAGCAGGCAGCCGGCCGCGCTGTCCCACGGCTTCAGCCCTGCTTCCCAAAAGCCTTCGTAACGGCCCGCCGCCACCCAAGCGAGGTCGAGCGAGGCCGCGCCAAAGCGGCGGATACCGGCGACGCGCGGGCCGATGGCGCCCGCGATCTTCTGCCATTCGGGGAAATTGCCGTGCCCGCCGAAGGGAATGCCCGTCGCAATGAGCGATTCGGATAATTCGCGCCGCGCCGAAACGCGAAGCCGCGCATCGTGCAACCATGCGCCGCGGCTTTTTTCCGCCCAGAAGCTTTCGTCGGTGATCGGCTGATAGACCAGCGCGGCGGTCACCTCGCCCCATCCGCCGCCACCCAGCTTGGGTTCCTGCACCGCGATGGAAATCGCGAAATGCGGCATGCCATGAAGGAAATTGGTCGTGCCATCCAGCGGATCGATGATGAAGCGCGGTTTGGTGGGGTCGCCCTCGATCTCCCCCGCTTCTTCCAGCAGGAAGCCCCAGTCGGGGCGCGCGGCGCGCAATTCGTCCCACAGGATGCGCTCTGCCGCCTCATCCGCCTTTGACACGAAATCGGCAGGCCCCTTGCGGCTGACCTGCAGATGCTCGACCTCGCCGAAATCGCGGCGCAGGCGCGAACCCGCCTTGCGGGCGGCGCGTTCCAACACGCGAATGATACCGGAAACTGCCATTGTCTTTGCCTAGCTAAAGGGGGCCTTAGCCCGCCTTCCCTACATAGGTGCGTTCGTAAACATCGACGACGATGCGCGTGCCGCTTTCGATATGCGGCGGCACCATTACACGCACACCGTTTTCCAGAACGGCAGGCTTATAGCTGGACGAAGCGGTCTGGCCCTTTACGACGGCGTCGGCCTCGACAATGGTCGCTTCGACCTGTTCGGGAAGCTGGACCGAAATGGGCTTTTCTTCCCACAGTTCCAGCATCACCTGCATGCCGTCTTCAAGGAAAGCCGCAGCATCGCCCAGAAGGTCGGCGGGCAGGTTGATTTGTTCATAGGTTTCGGTGTCCATGAACACCAGCATGTCGCCCTCGGCATACAGGAACTGGAAGTCCTTGGTGTCGAGGCGCACGCGTTCGATCGTATCGGCGCTGCGGAAACGGACGTTGGTCTTGCGACCGTCCTGCAGGTTCTTCATCTCGACCTGCATATAGGCTCCGCCCTTGCCGGGCTGGGTGTGCTGGATCTTGGCGACCTTCCAGATGCCGCCTTCATATTCCAGGATATTGCCGGGACGGATATCCACGCCGCTGATCTTCATATGCCGATTACCTGCCATTGGGGATCGCGTGCCGACAGCATGGTCGCAGGCGTCCGGTTACATTGATGAGAAAGAGTTGAGCGCGCCCTTAGCGCCTGCCCGCTGCAAGCGCAATCCTGCCCGCGGCGCTTCGAGCGTCGCGAGGCTGGTGGCATGCGGCACAAGCAGCTACGGTCCACGATATGAGCAAGCACGAAGCGCCCAATGCCGATCTGGCAGAGCTGATCCGCACGATCCCCGATTATCCCAAGCCGGGGATTATGTTCCGCGATATCTCCACCCTGATGCTTGACGGCGGGGCCTTTGCCGCGACGATCGACCGGCTGGCCGATGCGCTGGCCAATGGAAACGAAGGCGATCCGCCCGAACTGATCGCGGGGATAGAGGCGCGCGGTTTCGTATTCGCTTCCGCCCTGGCCTATCGCCTTGGCTGCGGCGTGCTGATGCTGCGCAAGCGGGGCAAACTGCCCGGTCCGCGCGTGTCGGTCGAATATGCGCTGGAATATGGCACCGACATGCTGGAAATGCATGACGATGCCTGCGGCCCCGGCGCCTCGATCGTGCTGGTCGACGACCTGATCGCCACCGGCGGCACGGCGCTGGCCGCAGTGGAGCTGCTGACATCGCGCGGCGCGCATGTCGAACAGGCCCTGTTCGTGATCGACCTGCCCGATCTGGGCGGCGCGGACCGGCTGCGCGAGGCAGGCGTTAGCGTTCAGTCCCTGATCGCATTCGAAGGGGATTGAATCCATCCAGACTTGCATCACACGCAATCGGATTTGCCGAATACGCTCTTCAAGCTACTGACAATCGGGTCTAGAAGCGCAGCCCATGTTCGAAGGACTCGACGCGCTGTTTCTGGCCCGCGCGCAATTCGCGTTCACGGTCAGCTTCCATTTCATCTTCCCGTCATTTTCGATCGGGTTGGCCAGCTATCTTGCCGTATTGGAAGGCATGTGGCTGTGGACCGGGCGGGAACGCTATCTCGATCTGTTCCGATACTGGCTGAAAATCTTTGCCATCGCCTTTGCCATGGGCGTCGTATCGGGCATCGTGATGAGCTACCAGTTCGGCACCAACTGGTCGGTGTTTTCCGACAAGGCCGGACCGGTGATCGGACCGCTGATGGCTTATGAGGTGCTGACCGCGTTCTTTCTGGAAGCGGGCTTTCTGGGCGTGATGCTGTTCGGCATGGAACGCGTGGGACGCAAGCTGCATTTCGCCGCAACATTGATGGTGGCCGTGGGCACATTCATCAGCGCGTTCTGGATCCTGTCGGTCAACAGCTGGATGCATACGCCCACCGGCTATCTCATCGGCGCAAACGGACAGTTCCTGCCGGGCGACAGCTGGATCGACATCATCTTCAACCCCAGCTTTCCCTTCCGCCTCGTCCATACGGCGACGGCAGCCTATCTGACGACGGCGCTGGCCGTGGGCGGCGTGGGCGCGTGGCATTTGCTGACGGACAGGACGAACAAGCAGGCGCGCACCATGTTCTCCATGGCGATGGGCATGGTCATGGTGGTCGCCCCGATCCAGATTTTCGTCGGCGACATGCACGGGCTGAACACTCTGGAACACCAGCCCGCCAAAGTTATGGCCATGGAAGGCCATTTCCAGAGCCACCCCGACGGCGCGCCGCTGATCCTGTTCGGCATTCCCGACAGCGAGCAAGAGACGGTGCATTACGCAGTAGAGATCCCGAAGCTCTCCTCGCTGATCCTGAAACATGAATGGGATGCGCCGCTGGACGGCCTCGACACCGTTCCCAAGAAAGATCATCCGCCCGTCGGCGTGGTGTTCTGGGCGTTTCGTATCATGGTTGGGCTGGGCTTTGCGATGCTGGGGCTTGGCGCGTGGAGCCTGCTGGCGCGGCTGCGCGGCAAATTATACGACTGGTCGTGGCTACACCGCGCGGCGTTGGCGATGGGGCCTGCGGGCTTCGTCGCGGTGATCGCAGGCTGGTTCACTACCGAGGTGGGCCGCCAGCCGTGGACCGTTTATGGTCTGCTGCGCACCGCCGATTCCGCCAGCCCGCTGGATGCCCCGGCCCTTGGCGCATCGCTGCTGGCGTTCATCGTCGTCTATTTCGCGGTGTTCGGCGTGGGCGTCTGGTACATCCTGCGCCTGATGTCGGCCACTCCGCACGATAAGGAGGCCGCAATGCAGCGGCAGGCCGAAGGGCCGATCCGCACGGCGGGCATCGCATCGGGCGGCATTCCGCAGGACGGAGAAGGCTGATGGCTGTCAGTATCGACCTTACCACCATCTGGGCCTTTATCATTGCCTTTGCCGTATTCGCCTATGTGGTAATGGACGGGTTCGATCTGGGCATCGGCATATTGTTCCCCACCATCGCAGCCGGGCCAGAGCGCGACCGCGCGATGAACGCCATCGCGCCCGTTTGGGACGGGAACGAGACATGGCTGGTGCTGGGCGGCGGCGGATTGCTGGCGGCGTTTCCGCTGGCCTATGCGATCTTGCTGCCCGCGACCTATCCGCTGATCATCGCCATGCTGCTGGGGCTGGTGTTTCGCGGTGTCGCGTTTGAATTTCGCTGGCGCGATCCGCGCCACCGCGCATTCTGGGACTGGGCATTTTTCGGCGGATCGCTGGTGGCGGCAATGTCGCAGGGCATGATCCTTGGCGCGATGCTGCAGGGCGTGACCGTGGTGGACCGCGCCTATGCCGGCAGCTGGTTCGACTGGCTGACGCCCTATACGCTGCTGACCGGCGTGGGCACGGTGGCGGGCTTTGCGCTGCTAGGTTCCACATGGCTGGTATGGAAGACCGACGGACCCTGCCAGACCCATGCCTTTCGCATGGCAAAAATGACCGCATTGGCGACCTTTGCGCTGATGGCCGCGGTCAGCCTGTATAATCTAGCGCTGCGGCCCGAATATGCCGACCGCTGGTTGTCTGCACCGGAAATCTATTACGTCGCACCAGTGCCGTTGGTGACCGGCGTGCTGGCGATCTGGCTGATCCGCGCGCTGATGCAGGGGCGCGAGGCGCTGCCGTTCTGGCTCTCCATCGCTCTGTTCCTGATGGGAATGGCCGGTCTGGGCGTGACGATCTGGCCGAATGTCATCCCGCCCTCGCTGACCATATGGGATGCCGCCGCGCCAGAACGCAGCCAGATCTTCATGCTGGTGGGCGTGGCGATCACCATGCCGCTGATTCTTGGCTACACGTTCTGGGCATATTGGGTATTTCGCGGCAAGGTCGCGGACGAGGGATATCATTGAGCGGGCGTAATACCCCCCTCCCCCCCGGCAAGGCGGCGGAGGCGCAGCCGCTGTGGCGGCGGCTGGTGTGGATGGCGGCGATCTGGACGGCCAGCGTCGCCGTGCTGGGCGCGGTCGGCTGGGTAATCAGGCTGTGGATCGCCTGACCGGCGTTACCCCTGCGACTTCATATATTCGATGATGTCCTTGCGCTTGTCGGGGTTCGTCTGCCCCATCGGCATGCGCCCGCCCGGCACCAACTTTGTGGGCGCCGCCAGATATTCGTCCAGCGTCTTTTCGTCCCACACCAGACCGGACGATTTCAGCGCGGGGGAATAATTGAATCCCGCGACCGATGCGGCCTTGTTCCCGTAAATGCCATGCAGGTTCGGCCCGATCCGCGCCGATTCGCCCTCGCCAAAGCTGTGGCAGGATTTACACTGCGCCAGTGACGCCGGTTCGGGTAAAGCCACCGCGGCGACCGGCATCGCTGCGGGCGCGACGGGCGCCGCTTCAGAATCCGAGGCCGTTTCGGCGAGTTCGGGTTCGGGTTCGGCAGTTACTTCCACAGGATCGGCTATCGGTTCGACCATATCGTCCGGCTCTGCGTCCATAACAGCGACTGCCTCTTCCCCCACGTCAGCCGCCTCTTCCTCCGGTGCGGAGCCGCATGAGGCAAGCGCCATCGCTGCAAACGTCAGAACGACCGAACGAACCGGAATAATCAAAGCCACGCGGACACCCCAAAAAACGCAATCACGTACGATATTGCGCGATTGAACCCGCACCGCAACAATCGTACAAAAAATCTCGTCTCTTGACGCTGATGGCGAAAGCTGGCGATGAAGGAACCGTTCCGGATTTGCCCGATTTCACTCTTTTACCGGATTTATCCAAACGGGAGACTCCCTCATGGCCTCGAACCGCCCTATCCATACTGCGCGTGCCACCACCGCGATCGCCGCCATTGCCCTCTCGCTTTCGCTGGCGGCTTGCGGCGAAACCGCCGGCGATGCCCCCGCCGAAGGCGAAACCGCCGCGACCGAGCCTGCGGCCGATCTGGATATCGTTAAGGTTCGCCACGATAATTTCGAGGAAATCGGCGACGCTTTCAAAGCGATCCGTGGCGAGCTTGAGAAAGGCTCTCCCGAGTTTGCCGTGATCCAGACCAATGCCCAGATCATCGATACCAATGCGCAGAAGGTTTCGGGCCATTTCCCCGAAGGCACTGGCCCGGCATCGGGCGCCGATACCGAAGCGCTGGACGCGATCTGGGAAAAGCCCGCCGAATTCACCGCTGCGCATGAGAAACTGACCGCTGCCAGCGCGACCATGCTGGCCGCAGCCAATTCGGGTGAAGCTGCTGCCGTTGGCGAGGCAGTCAAGGAATTGGGCGGTGCGTGCAAGAACTGTCACGACCAGTTTCGCGAGAAGGACGACTGAGCGGAGCCGATTCCTTGACCGAAGCGACCGCTGCAGCACCGGTGAAGCTGTGGGACCTCCCTGTCCGAATTTGCCACTGGAGCTTTGTTCTGTTGATTCCCGCCATGTGGTGGACGGCGGAAAACAACGAAATGGGCTGGCACATGCGGCTGGGACTGATCCTGCTGGTGCTGCTGACGTTTCGCGTGTTGTGGGGCTTTTTCGGAAGCTCCACCGCGCGTTTCGTCTCTTTCCTTCGCGGCCCCGGCGCGGTGTTAGCCTATTTCCGTTCGCTGGGCGGCGGCCACGCACCAATTATTGGCCATAACCCTGCCGGCGGATGGAGCGTGATGGCGCTATTGGGTGCAATGCTTTTGCAACTGGGCATGGGGCTTTTCGCGGGCGATCCCTACGACGGAGCGACCGGCCCGCTGAACGGGCTTGTCGGCGTGATGACGGCGGACAGCCTCACCGAATGGCACGAAGGTTTCTTCTGGGTGCTGGTCGCGCTGATCGCGCTGCATGTTATGGCTGTATTGCTTTATCTAACGGTCAAACGAGACAATCTGGTGCGCCCAATGGTCACCGGATCGCGCCCTGCCCCTGCCGGAACCGTCGGCATGGCGCCCGCCTCCGCATGGCGCGCGCTGCTTTGCCTTGCCATCGCGGTGGGTTTCGCGGGGTGGATATGGAACGGCGCACCGCCGTTTTAAAAGGCTCTCACAGGATCCATGGATTGACGGACCAGTGAAGCTTGCTTTGCTGCAAAAGCAAATATTTACATTTTCCTTTCAAGACCGACCACGATATTATTGTGCAATGCAAAAATATTCGTCGTCCAGGGCTATGACTGACCCCATTTTTTTGTCACAATGGTTTCTCGATGACGCAATCCGTGGGGTCCTTCATATTGGCGGGCCTCGGCACTGTTCCGCATAAGTCGCGGAGAACCGGCCATAATGAGGGCCAAGAGACCGGAGAAGCCGATGAAGAAAATCATGCTTACAGTCGCTGCTGCATCCCTGCTTGCTGCAGGCCCAGCTATGGCAGTCGAAAACGCACGGACTAGTGCACCTGCGAACGAAGCAAGCCAGCTGGAAGGCACTCCCCTTCTGGCCGCTGCTGCGCTGGTCGCTTTCCTGGCTGTTATCGTCATTGCCGCTGGCGACGACAAAGACGACGAACCTGTGAGCGCCTGATCACGCTTTCAGTTAGATAAAAGGGGCCCGACACTACGGCGTCGGGCCCCTTTTTTGAATCCCGCAGAAACGGGCCTGCATTCATAGGTTCGTCAGGCGATCTCGCCCTCACCTGCTATCCCTTCCAGCGATTCGCCCGGCATCAGGATATAGCGCCAGATCACCGCGCCGATTGCGCCGCCGATCAGCGGTGCCACCCAGAACATCCACAGCTGCCCCATGGCCGCCGTGTCCGCGAACAGCGCCACGCCGGTCGAACGCGCCGGATTGACCGAGGTATTGGTCACCGGAATGGAAATCAGGTGAATCAAGGTCAGTGCGAGGCCGATGGCGATGGGGGCAAAGCCGCCCGGTACAGCCGTGCTCGTCGCGCCAAGGATCACGATCAGGAAACCCGCCGTCAGCACGATTTCGATCAGCAGAGCCGATGCCATCGCATAGCCGCCCGGTGACAGCGTGCCGAAGCCATTGGTCGCAAAACCGCCCGGTTCCCAGCCAACCTGACCCGATGCAATCACGAACAGCACGGCCGCCGCGATCACCGCGCCCACGACTTGCGCCGCCCAGTAGGGGGCAAGATGCTGCCAGCGGAACCGGCCCGCCACGGCAAGGCCAAGCGAGACTGCCGGATTGAAATGGCCGCCCGAAATGCCGCCCACGGCATAGGCCATGGTCAGCACGGTTAACCCGAATGCCATGGAAACGCCCACGAAACCGATGCCCAGCTCCGGAAAGCCCGCAGCCAGCACAGCCGCGCCGCAACCCCCGAATACCAGCCAGAATGTGCCGAAAAACTCGGCTGCCAGATTACGCACCATCGCCCGTATCTCCCGATATGGCGGCACCCCGTGCGCCGCCGTCTGCGCGCCAATGATCCCGCGCGTCGATACATATGGCCCGCCCCGCGTGCCACCGACCAGAACGCCCCGCCCGCCGGTCGGTCAGGGCCGAACAGGCAGTCGGGGCGATCGTGCTGGCTTCAAGGGAAAAGCCAGTGGGGGAAAGCCGGTGGGCACCCGCATGCGAAAGCCGTACGCATGCGAAAATCTGCCATGCCCAGCGATGCGGACAATCAGGGTTAACCCGCTGATCGCGAGGGCATGCCCCCCTGCCCCGTACAGCCAGCTCTTCACCGACCCGTTTTACCGAACCCTTTGCAAGCATGATGGCCGCCATGCCCTGTGCCAAGACACAGGACATGACGGCCTGCCGGACGCCGTATGGGGCTGCGTCCGGCGTCTATCGACCGGGGGATCGCTTTCCCTTGTCAGAACGCGATATTGAGAGAGGCTCGCGCGCTGAGGTCGATATTTCCGCTGGTCTGTTCGGCGCCGATACCGATCAGCCATGCATGGTCCCATCCGCCGCCTTTCAGCCGCACCTCGGTCGTCCAGCCGCCTTGCAGCGAGGACGGCAGCAGGGTGAAACTGTCGCTTTCCTCGAAACTTGCGGTCAGCGATCCGATGTCGCCTGCCAGAACCGAGCGGTAGCCCGCTTCGAATTCGGCAGTCAGCGGATTGTCGCGGATGTTCTGCCGGTCCAGCCGGAAGCTGCCGACAAGCGAGGGGGTCAGCGCGGTGACGTCGCTGGAGCGCTTGTCCACCGTCAGGGCCAGCGCGTCGATATCGGCACTGGTCTCGTAACCCTTCTCATCCAGACGATAGTGATCGAGCATGATCTTGGGTCGCAAGGTCAGCGTACGGTTGACGCGGTAGTCATAGGAACCGCCGATCATGCCGGTATAGCCGGTCCCCTTCCATTCGCCCGTGCTGTCATAGGTAAATTCGCTGTCTGACACAGTGCCGGTGAAAGTGTTCGACCCGTCCATGTTCGCCCAGAAATAGCCTGCCCGGGCAAAGCCGTAGAAATTCCCGAGACTGGCGCGCCAGTGCGCAGCAACTTCGTATTTCGTGATGTCGACATCACGATAGTCGCCGGTAGAAGAAGTGCCGCTTGACCACGATCCCGATACGCCGAGATAATTGTTACCCAGCCGCTTTTCCCATCCGCCGGACATGCCCCAGCCCGATACGTCGTAACCGGCGGTGTCGCCCTTGTCCTTGCTGCCGGTCACGTAAAAGGGTTCAAGCCAGATGCCGACCGGCCATTCGTCGAAATGCGCGATATTGTCGGATATGCGTTTCGACGACTGGCGCGAACTGCGGGTGATGAAATCGAATACCCCGCCTTCGTATTCGGGCAGCATCTGCGCGAACTGACCCTCCAGCGAATCCATGTCCTCGGCCTGCAGGATGCTCGCTTCCAGATAGGCATTTTCGCCCGCCGTCTGCAGCAGCGCGCTATAGGCGGACGAGGCCGCGCTGTTCAGCCCCAGCTCTTCCGGCGTGTAAAGCTCGACGTCGACCGTGACCGAATTCTCGTCGCTTGTCAGGCTTGCGCCGTAGATCAGCGGCAGGTCGTCGATATTGAGTGTGAGCGTATCCTGCCCCGTCATCTGATCGGCGGTCAGGACAGTATAGGAGCCGTCCGCTTCGAGAAAATGGGTGATGACCGGATCCAGCGTCGCGCCATCGGCAAATTCCGCGGTGTTGACGTCGAAGCGGGAGGTTGTGCCTGCCTCTCCATCGATCACCACGCCGAAGGAACCGTCCGCACCCACGGTCAGGCTGTCGAAGCTGGCCGTTTCGCCGTCGGTAATTGTGAACAGCCCTCCATTGACGGTGACCGACGTATTCACGCCGTTTTCGATCGTGCCATAGAAATAGCTGTCGCCGTTCAGCGTGACGGTGGCGATATCCGATCCAGAATCCAGCGTGCCATAGAATTCGGACGTGTCGGCCATGGCAAGATCGAAGCTGCCACCACCCGAGTAGACCGTACCGCCATAGACGGCATTACCCGACAGGCTCATCGCATCGTCGCCCGCGGCGAAATAGACGTCGCCGTCGATGATGCCGGTCGAAGCGGTGAGCAGATCGTTGCCCGTGCCGGTCATGATGTCCCCGGTGATGCGGGCATAGATGGTCGGATCGTCCGGATCGTAATCCTCGTCCTCCAACTCTTCGGCGTAATCGGCCGCATCTACATCGTTCAGATATTGCGCGATGGTCACGCCGCTCGTGTTGTGGCTGAGGTCCAGAGCAATCGTCTCGTCCTCGCTCGCGCCCGAAGTCGTGATGAGGCCGGTATTGTCGATCTGGCTCAGCGTGCCCGAAAGGTCGCGGATCGCCACGGCGGAACCCTCGCCCTGTGAAGTGATATTGGCGCGCACCGTGCCGCTGACGTAAAGATCGGGGACGGTGGCGCCTTCGTCGATCAAAATCGCCACCGCGCTGCTGTCGGGCGTCGTCGCCGCGACTGTCCCACCAACCGATATGCCGTCGGTCAGATCGACCGTGCCGCCCTCTCCCCCGATCACGACGGCGGTCGCGTCGAAAGTGCTGTAATAGCCCGAGGCCGTGACCGAACCGTCGACGCCCAGCGAATAGGTGCCATCGCGTGTCTGTCCGCCGCCGATGGTGATATCCCGGTCGCTGCCGATCAGCAGCGCGGGGGATTCGCCATAGCTGGTGATCGAGCCGTTGGTTTCGTCCGCATCGTCGATGCCGTCGCCGTCTTCATCGTCATTGTCGGAATCGAGTTCCAGCGGCCGCGCATCGACCAGCACGCCATTGGCGACATCGCCCTTCACCTGAACCGCCGCCACGGATTCGCGCAATTGCGAGCGGGACAGCGTGTAGGTCGTACCGTCGTCATTGGTATAGCTCAGCGCCTTGGTCAGCGTGCCATCGATCACCAGGCTGCCATCGACATCGCCATCGACCAACAAGGCCTGCGTTCCCCGCCCGACCGTGGTGACCGTTCCGCCGACCGAGAAGTCCGTGGCAATGTCTCCGGTCGCGATGCCGGTGCTGTAATCCCCGACGACATAGATCGCATCGGTATTGTCGAAACTGCCCGCCCAGCCGTCGGCAAAACGGATACCGGCGGAATTCAGACCCTCGACATAGATTGTGCCGTCGTTCTGGATCGTGCCCGTGGTCGAATCGACCAGAATGCCGGTGCGCCCCGATGCTTCGGCTACGGCGCCGTCGGGGGTGCCATTGCCGTCGTCGTCATCGGGAACGAAATCTTCCAGCACATAGATGCCGCCTTCGTCGTTGAAGAATGTGCCGTTGGTCCCGCTGGCGATATACAGGCCGTTACGCCCGTCCGCATCGTCGGCCAGCACCACACCGTCCTCGTTGATGGTGATCGTACCATTGCTGTCTATGGTCAGCGGATCGGCGCCGTCCACTTCCAGCGTGGCATCGGTATCGATCGTGATATTGCCATCGGCCGAGGTGGCAAGGGCGGTATCGCTTTCGTCATCGACCGTCACATCGGCCCATGCGGGCGACGCGAGGGCCATGGCCGCGCAAGTCGAGCACAGAAGGGCTCGCTTGAAAGGTACAGGCGTCATGCAATTCTCTCTCTATCGGGGGACGCCGGACGGGGAGGCCGGCGGTTTCCTGATGCGGCGCATTGGCCGTGAGCGCGGGGGGGAGCGCCCATCCATAACGCGGGGCTAGGCAGCAAATGTGGAGGAAACATGGATGCCGCGCCTGATGGCGAACCGGGGCACGGATTGCCCGCCCAGTCCATTCCGATGCGGTCTATGGTCAGGCCGGTTTGGAGGTCCTCGGTAATCTGACGATCACCGGGCACTCCTCGCTTTAGCCGGAGAGAGTGCATGGCTTACGCCATCGTTCCGCCATGTTCGGCGAACCGCCCAGCTACGGAGCGGGACAGTCGTTTCAACTCTGAAACAGAAGACACTGGTTTTGGCGCAACTATCATGGTTGTGCAGATAGATCATACATCATACAATAACTCTGAAAGGGAGATTCCAATGACCGAATTCCGCTCCGTGACCGCCGAGACCGGCGAAGCCCACGGCGATCCGCTTACCGTTCACGGACCCGAAGATGTCGCGGCAGCCTGCGCCGCAGCCGATGCGGCCTTCGACATCTATCGCGCGACCGGGAACCTGGAACGCGCGGCATTTCTGACGCGGATCGCGGACGAGATCATGGCCATCGGCGAACCGCTGATCGAAGCCTATATGCGCGAGAGCGGCCTGCCCCGCGGCCGTGCAGAGGGTGAACGCGGCCGGACTTGCGGCCAGCTTAAAATGTTCGCCGATGTTGTCCGCATGGGCCAGTGGGAACAGATCCGCATCGACCCCGCCATGCCCGACCGTCAACCGCTGCCGCGCCCCGATCTGCGCCTGCGCATGATCCCTGTCGGCCCTGTCGCCGTATTCGGCGCGTCGAACTTCCCGCTCGCCTTCTCGACCGGAGGCGGCGATACCGCATCGGCGCTGGCCGCAGGCTGCCCGGTAGTGGTCAAGGGCCACCCCGCCCATCCCGTCACCGGCGGGCTGGTGGCACAGGCCATCGCCAAGGCCGTGGCCGACAGCGGCCTGCCTGCTGGCGTGTTCCAGCATCTGTCGGGTCCCTCGAACGAGCTGGGTGCCGCATTGGTACAGGACCCGCGCATCATGGCGGTGGGCTTTACCGGTTCGCGCGCAGGCGGCCTTGCGCTGAGCAAGCTTGCACAGGCGCGCGCCGTGCCGATCCCCGTCTATGCCGAAATGTCGAGCATCAATCCCGTCATCCTGCTGCCCCATGCGCTCAAGGCGCGCGGTGCGGCACTGGGCACGGCATTCGTCGGTTCGCTGACGATGGGCGCAGGCCAGTTCTGCACCAATCCCGGCCTTGTGCTGGCCGTCGACGGTGACGGCATCGACGATTTCGTCACCGCGGCCAGCGGCGGCGTGGCCGAAGCCAAGCCGCAGACCATGCTGACCAAGGGCATTGCCGCAGCCTATGCCAAGGGCATCGAAATGCTGTCGGGCCTGCCCGGCGTCGATACGCTGGCCAAGGGCGAGGAAGGCAGCGTCACCACCGGCGGCACCGCGCTGTTCCAGACCACGGCACAGCAGTTTATTGCCGAGAACGCGATCGGGCATGAAGTGTTCGGCTCGGCCTCGGTCATCGTGCGCTGCGCCGACGAAGGCGAGTTGAAGGCCGTTCTGGAATCGCTGGAAGGCCAGCTGACCGCCACGCTGCACATGGACGGCGAGGACGAGGCCATGGCCGCCACGCTGATGCCCGTGCTGGAACGCCGCGTCGGGCGTATCCTTGCCAATGGCTGGCCGACCGGTGTCGAGGTTTGCCCCGCCATGGTGCACGGCGGACCCTTCCCGTCCACCAGCGATCCGCGCACCACATCGGTCGGCAGCCTTGCCATCGACCGGTTCCTGCGTCCGGTCAGCTACCAGAACCTCGCACAGTCGCTTCTACCGCCCGAATTGCGGGACGATGCAAGCGGTGACGGTTTGCCCCGATTGATCGACGGCAAACTGACTGTAAATTAGGCCGAAAGCGGGTGGAGATTGTCATGCTGCCCGCAACCTTACCGCCATATAGGGGCGCCCCGGCAGGGCGATCGCGGGGCGGACGGGCGAATGGATGTCGTATTCATCCTTGCGCGCCATGCGGAATCGTCCTTGCGGTTCGACCGTCATGTTCCATGTGTCGATCACGTCAATTTCGTAATCGCGGATCGCATCGTCGGATTTGGACGGGAAACGGATTTCCCATTCCGCGGGCGATTCGGTCCCGAAATAGAGGAGGTAATACGCCCCCTCTTTCCCTGCCACGCGATAGTTCCACCATGGCTGGACCGCATCGATCCCGGGTGCCGGTCCTTCCTCCATAATGCGCTTCAGGAAAGCGAGGCGCGGCGCGCTGGTCCCTTGCAAGGTGCCGCCCTGCCCCAGCCATGAATGATCGGGGTTGCGATCCTGCGCATAGGTTTCGCTATGCCCCACATAGGTCCCGCCGATCAGCCCGTGCCAGAACCGTTCGACCATTTCCTCGCCGGTCAGATTGCCCCAGCGCTTGTCGATATTGCCCTCGTAAACCACCTCGTCAAAGATGACCGGTTTTTCGGCAAAGGCGCGGTGCAGTTCGGCGCGGATCGGATCGAGCACCGCCGCCCCGTTCTGCACGCTGGCATGGGTGATCCACGGTTTGCGCTGGTCGTAATAGCGGTGGATGTTGTGGATCGAACGCAGCCTGCTGTGCGGATCGGCATCGGCAAGCACGGTGAACAAATGGTCCCAGTCCGCATCTGTCTTGCTTTCGATCAGGTCGAATTCGTTCGCCATCGACCACCACACATTGCGATAGGCCCCGAAACGCGCGGCGACATAGCGGATGTAATGCTCGTCATCCTCGCGCTTCATGTCGGAATAGCCGCGCTTGGGGTCATAGGGCTGATAGAGGATCACATCGGCCTCTATCCCCAGCTCGCCCAGCCGGATGATGCGATCTTCGTAGCGGCGGAAATAGGCCGGGTCGAAACGCGTGGCGTCCCAGTTTCCAGGCCCTTCTCCCTTGCGGACGAAGGGGTCGGTCGCGACCGATGCGACATTGGGAAAAACCAGCATGCGCATCTTGTTGAACGGTGCGGCAGACAGGGTTTTCAGCGTCTGGCGGCATTTCTCTTCCGATTGCAGCGCCCATGAATAGCAGGTGGTGCCGATCTGGCGGAACGGCGTGCCGTCGGCATATGTAAAGTGGAACCCGTCCTTGCTGACCTGAACCGGCCCGTGATTGCCCTGCGTCGGCGCGGTGGCGGTAAAGCGGCCGCTCTTGCCACTCAGCGCGGGAGCATTGCTGCGCGTGGTCCAACGCCATCCGCCGGTCTCGGGCGGGCTGAAACGAAGGCGATAGAGCCCGTCCCCATCGTAGAAGCCGGGGACTTCGATCGTCTGCCCTGCCCCTTCCAGAACTGCCGAAAACAGCGTGTCGCGAAACGGATTGCCCGCCGATGGTCCCGCCAGCGCCAGTTCGAACACGCCCCAGCGTTCGACACGGGTTTGGGTGGCGGCGATGGCGGGGCGCGCCACTCCGGCTGCCCCCAGCGCCATGGCATTGGCGAAAACCGCCCGTCGGGTAATCGTCACGCTACTCTCCCATATGGCCCGCTGCTTGCGGGTCCGTCTCTATCTCAGGCCGCGGCCGGTGCATCGCCGCGCAGCAGGCCTGCCGCGCGCAATTCGCTCCACATCGCTTCCGGTATGGGTACGCCGATCAGTTCGATCGCCGCATCTACTTGCCGCACCGATCCCATGCCCGGGATGACGGCGGAAACCTGCGGATGTGCCAGCGGAAATTGCAGTGCCGCCGCGGCAAGGGGCACATTATGGCGCGCGCAAATATCCTCGATCGCGCCGACGCGTTCGATGATGGCAGGCGGCGCGGGTTCGTAATTGAAATTGGGAACAGGGCCGTCCCCGCGCACGCCCTTGGCCAGAATGCCCGAATTATAGGGGGCGGCGACCACCAGTTTCACGCCGCGCTGCGCGCACAACGTCAACAGGCTGTCGACCGGATCCTGCTCCAGCAGCGTATAGCGGCCTGCCAGCATGATGATGTCGATCTCGCCAGCATGGATCATTTCCTCGCACACGGCGATTTCGTTCACGCCGATGCCGATTTGCGCCACATCGCCCGCATCGCGCAACTCACGCAGCGCGCGATAGCCGCCATCCATGAATTCGGTGAAACGGCGGGGATGCTCCGCGCCATGGGCAAAGCTGCCGATATCGTGCGCGTAAAGGATATCGATACGGCTGCGTTGCAGGCGTTTCAGGCTGCTTTCATAGCTGCGCATGACCGCGTCATAGCTGTAATCGAACACGCTTTCGAACGGTTCGGGCGAGACGAATGCCTGCCGCACCGCCGTCAGATCGGCATCGGGGCGCGGGTCCAGCCTGCGACCGATCTTGGTGGAAACGACGGCGCTTTCCTGCGGGTCCAGTTCCGCCAGCGCCGCGCCGAGGCGCTTTTCGCTAAGGCCGAAACCGTAATGCGGGGCGGTGTCGTAATAGCGAACCCCCGCCTGCCACGCGCGGGCGACCACGGCGCGGGCATCTGCATCGGGCACCGCGCGATAGAGATTGCCGATCGATGCCGCACCAAAACCCAGATCCTGCGGTCCCATCAGCTGAACGCTCCCGTATTTTTCACCATCACATGGCTGCTGTCGCGCTGCGATACCGCCTGTTTGCCCGACATCGACGAAGTCACCCCGTCGATCAGCGCCCCGTCGACATGGCGGAGCGCTACGGCGGGACGCGCATCGGGCGCTTCAGTCGAAAAGCGGCAATCGCGCACCGTCAGCCGCTTCGCATGGCGCGCCCAGATGCCCTGCGCGGGCAAGGTTTTCAGATAGCTGACTTCAAGGCTGGTTTCGCGCCGATATTCGGGATCGCGCGCCGCATCCTCTTTCGTGCCGCCGCCTGCCGATTGCATGTCGATGCCGGTAAAGCTGACATCCTCAACCGGGCTGTCGGCAATGCCCTCGACCCCGCAGGGATAGCGCGGGTCGGCACCCGAAATCTGCACATCTTCGAACCGGACGCGGCGTATGCCCTGTATCGGCGCCCCCTTTGGCGCGCGCATGCGGGCACCGTGATGAACGAACAGCGGATGGTTCACCGGATCGCGGATGGTGATGCCCGAAATCGTCACATCCTCCATCACTCCGCCATCGACGATGCCGACAAGGATGCCGCGCGAATTGGTGCAGATGCAATCGCTGATCTGCACATTGCGGAACCCGCCGGTCGTTTCGGTGCCCATCTTGATCCGGCCCAGCACGCCGATCTTGTCGGGCGATCCGTAATCCGATTTGCGATAGGTGCCGTCCAGCAGCGATCCCATCTGGTAACCGCTGGTCTTGCAGCCGCGTATCTGGATATCCTCGCACACCACATTCCGGCCCAGCGCGTGGCTGCTTTTCAGCACGATGGCGTCATCCTTGGGCGCGTTGACGGTGCAATTGCTGACCCGGACGTCGCGGCAGCAATCGATGTCGATGCCGTCGCGGTCGGTATCGACCACCACCCCTTCGATCCGCATATTGGAGCAACCGTGGGCGATGATGCCGAAATGGCCGCCTTGCAGGATGGTAAAATCCTGCAATTGCACGCTGCGGCAGTTCATCAGGCCGAATGTCTTGTTCGCGCGCCCCACCATGGCCGCTTCGTGCGGGTTACGCAGCATCAGCTCTTTCGGCGTGATGCCCAGCCTGGCCGCCGATTGCCATTGATCGCGTTTCCACCAGAAATCACCCGGCCCCGCACGGTCCAGCCCCGCACCATAGATCAGCCCCCGCCCAACGACCGCGATATTGCTGGCCCCGTCGGCATAGATCAGGCTGTTGTGCACATGGGTGATGCCGAAATCCTGAAACTGCTGTTCCATATAGTTTTCGGGATGATCGTAATTCGCGCCATAGGCGCTGGGGTCCGCAGCCTCGATCACCGCGCCCGGTGACAGGGCCAATGTGATGTTGTCGAGCAGCCGGATCGAAAAGCACAGGTAACGCCCCGGCGGTACGGCTACGACGCCCCCACCACGACGGGCGGCGGCGGCAATGGCAGCATTGATCGCGGCGCTGTCGACCGAATAGCCGTTCCCTTTCGCGCCATGATTGCGAATATCCTCGACCACTCCGGTCGCCATGGCCTGCGATGCGGCAAAGGGGCTGGCCGCCAGTGCGGCCATCAGCCCTATTGCGGTTCTTCGGTTGAGGGGTAAGTCTGCGCTTGCGCCGTGATTAAACATACGACATCATATGAATTCATCCATGGCCTGTCCATGCCGAATATTGCCCATTTTCAGGGCCAACCCGTTGGGAGACAATGCATGAATCGCCTGAAGGGCAAAACCGCCCTGATCACCGCAGCCGGCCAGGGCATCGGTCGCGCCACTGCCGAAGCCTTCGTTCGTGAAGGCGCGCGCGTGATCGCAACCGACGTGCGCGCCGAAACGCTGGAAGGGCTGGAAGGCGCCGAATGCCGCGCTCTTGACGTAACCGATCCGCAGGCGGTCAAGGCCATCGCGGCTGAATTCACCGATGTGAACGTCCTGTTCAATTGTGCGGGTTTCGTCCATGCGGGCACCATCCTCGATTGTGACGAGGATGACTGGGCATTTTCCAACACGCTGAACGTGACCGCGCAATACCGCATGATCCGCGCCATCATGCCCAACATGATCGAAAACGGCGGCGGGTCGATCATCAACATGTCCTCGGTCGCGGGCAGCATCAAGGCCGTGCCCAACCGGTTTGCCTATGGAGCGACCAAGGCGGCAGTGATCGGACTGACCAAATCGGTCGCGGTCGATTTCGTGACCCAGGGCATCCGGTGCAATGCGATCTGTCCGGGTACGGTCGAAACCCCTTCGCTGCTGCAACGGCTGCGCGATACGGGCGATTTCGACAAGGCCTATGCCGAATTCACCGCGCGTCAGGCCATGGGCCGCTTTGGCCGTGTGGAAGAACTGGCCGCCCTCGCCGTCTATCTGGGATCGGACGAGAGCGCCTTTACCACCGGCACGATCAATGTGATCGACGGCGGCTGGGTCAACTGACCTGCCGCCCCGAAAATAATATAAGGAGAGGAAGATATGATCGGCAAAGCCGTTCGCACGGCGACATTCGCGGCAGGTCTGCTGTGCGCCACATCGGCATTCGCGCAGGTGACCGTCCATGTCTCGCCATCGGGCAGCGACCGCAATGCGGGTACCTCTGCGAAACCGGTCCGGACGCTGGAAAAGGCGCAGGAACTGGTGCGGGCCAGCAACAAGAAGGGGGATGTCACCGTCCTGCTGGCCGATGGCACCTATCGCCTGACCAAGCCACTGGTGTTCCGACAGGCCGATGGCGGCCAGAACGGCCATACGGTCGAATGGCGCGCCGCCCCCGATGCACGGCCGGTCATCACATCGGGCATCCACATCACCGGTTTCAAATCGTATGACGAGGAACGCCACCTCTATGTCGCGGACACGCCCAAGGGGCTGGATACGCGGCAGATCTGGGTGAACGGCACGGTCGCAGAATCGCCCTTCGTCGAAATCGCGCTCCACGACCTGAAATTCAGCGGGACCGGTTTTACCATCGCCAATCCCGATTACGCATGGCTGGCCGATATCGCCCGGCCCGACCGGATGGAGATCGAGGCGACGGGCATTTTCACCGACCGTTATTCGCCCGTGGAAACGATCGCGAAATCGGATGGCGGCGTGGAATTCACCATGTCGCAGCCGGCGTGGGACAATAACACCTGGGGCTATGACACGGCGAGCAAACCGCTGTTTCCAGAAGAATCGCGCTTTTTCCTGCGCGGGGCGCCCGAATTCATTGGCAAGGTCGGCCAGTGGCATTCGAACTGGCACCAGTGGGTGATCGATCCCGAAGCAGGCAAGCTCTATCTGCGCACGGGTCTGGACGAGGATATCGCCGATCTCGACGTCGTCGTGCCCACGCTGGAAGCGCTGGTTTCGATCAGCGGAACGCCCGACAAGCCGGTCGAAAAACTCAATTTTCGCGGGCTGCAATTTTCGCACACATCATGGCTCGGCCCTTCGCGAAACACGGGCTATGCCAACCAGCAGAGCGGTGCCTATCTGAGCGACGAATCGCCGTTGCACCCTGAAGACGCATGGGAAAAATGCGGCTGGGGCTGCGTCGAATTCGAATCCATGCGCCTGAAATGGCACCAGATCCCCGCTGCCGTGCAGGTGTCCGCCGCGCGCGACATCACTTTTGAGGGCAATGTCTTCAGCCAGCTGGGGCAGGTCGCGCTGGGCATCGGAAACGAGCCGCAGGCCCATCTGACCGGCGTGGGTCTGGCGACCGGCAATATCACCGTCTCGCGCAACCGCTTTACCGTATTGTCGGGCAGCGCGATCATGGCGGGCGGTGTACGCACCGACGCGCATCACCCGTCGGACCCGAACCTTGTCAACCGCGACCTGACCATCGCGGATAATGTGGTCGTCACCGTCAGTCAGGATTACAAGGATAATGCCGCGATCCTGACGACCTATATCGACGGGGCCAGCATCGTGCACAACGATATCAGCGATGCCCCCTATGACGGGATCGCAACCGGTTGGGGTTGGGGTTACAACGACGAAGGCGGCAATCCCAATTACGACCAGAACCAGCAGGGATATGTCCACAATCCCAAATTCACCACGCCCACGACGCTGCGCAACACTCTGGTCGAGGGGAACCGGATTCACGGGGTGAAACAATGGTATATGGACGGCGGGGCTATCTATAACCTTTCCGCCAATCCCAATTCGGTGATACGGAACAACCATATCTTCGACATCGATCACAAAATCGCGATCTATCTGGACGAAGGCAGCAAGCACTTCACCGTTACCGGCAATGTCGTTGAAACGTCGAGCGGAACGTGGCTGAACATCAATACCGCCGGCAAGATGTACGATCAGGGCATCTCGACCGACAATCGCGCGGTCGGAAACTGGCATAATTCGATGAAGACCGGCGGGCGCTGGCTGCCCCAATATGGCAACGACCCGCGCGGCAATTTCCTGGTTCCGGGCAGCGACTGGCCCGAAGAAGCGCGCAAGGTGATCGAGGCTGCGGGCGTTCGTCCCTGAGCCGGAACGCCTCCTGATCGAAGCACCGGTCGGGCTTCTAGTCGCACTTACAAAGAATGGGGGAGCCTGTAAAACACAGGCTCCCCCAACTCGTTAATGACCAGATCTGAAAAAGGGGGCTGCCGAACAGCCTCAGTCGGTCGTCAGCTTCACCTTGACGCGGCCGATGGCCCAAAAGGGCTGGTCCTTCATGCGGGCCGTATAGAGCAGGGTGTATATCCCGTCGCCCTCCGCAACCAGACCCAATGGAGTGCGCAGGTCCGATGCCCAGTTGTTGTCGTCGCTCTGAACGACAAGCGAACGGCCCTGATGCCAGCGTATCCCGTCTTCTGAAACACTATAGCCGACCGAATTGTTCGGCCGCACCGGCATGTCGGGCTGAACGGGTGCGAAGTGATTGGCATCGTAAAGCGCAATGTAATGGCCATTGGGCAGCTTTTCGACGATCGGATTTTCGATGAACAGCCCTTCCATGGGGGACGGCTGCTCGCTCGGCACGCGCGTCCATTCGCTGCTTGTCAGGCTGGAGCCGGTTGCCACGCCCACTTGCCAGGGCGACGCGGGAAAATGGTTGTGGCTGCCATGCAGCGCGACCCATTGATCGCCGACCTTATAAGGGAAGAAGCTGTCCAGCCCCTGCTGCCCCTCCCATACCGCCGCATCCGGACCGCCCGGTGCCATGGCGACCCCGACATCTTCATACGGGCCGCCGATACCGGCTTTGCCCGGGGTTTGCGAAACGGCCCGCCGCGCCGTGCCTTCATAGTCGAGGTTGAGCCCTTCGCCCTGTTCGCTGTTGCCCCCGCGATAGGCGATGTAGAACAGGTTCCAGCGATCGGCCTCGTCGTCGAAGATAACGCCCTGCAACCATACCTCAGATTTGGGGTTCTTTGCCGAACGGCCCGGCACGCTGTCGACGACGGTGCCCTGACGGGTCCACCTGACCGCGTCCGGGCTGGTCCAGTGGGCGATCCGCATATCGAGGTGCGGGCGTTCGAACATTTCCGAAATGAACAGATGATAGGTGCCATCGATCTTGAGCGTCATGCCCGTTTCAAAGCCAGAACGGTTATCGGCGCGCCGCACATCTTCCGGCCCGATCACCGGTTCGGCCGGCTCCTCGATCACGGTCAGACGTTCGCTGAAATCATCGTCGCGCTGGTCGAGGTCGTAGTTCTGCGCGGCGAGCGGAGTCGTCGCGAGTAGTGCCGCCAGCGCGGTGCCAAACTTACAGATCATGCATTCTCTCCCGAAAAGGTTTCAATCTGGCCAATCGCGATATTGCGACAATCCTGCGCCGCGCGGACTGCGTTCTGTTTGGCCTTGGTCGATGTCAGCCCGTCGATCACCGCGCCATTGACGTTCTCCAGCGCAATCGCCGGTCGTGCATCGGCCGCCTCCACATCAAAGCGCACGTCCGACATGCCCAGATTACGCACGTGGCGTGCGTAAAGCCCATGTGCAGGCAGCGTTTTCATAAAGCTCGGCTCAAGGCTGGAAGTGCGCCGTTCGGGCACCACGCGCGCCGCATCCTCGGCCGTGCCTCCGCCCGCGGCGCTGACATGCAGGCCGCTGAAGCTCACATCCTCGATGATGCCGTCCTCGATCCCGACGACGCCGCACGGATACTCCATGCGCGCACCCGAAACCTGGATATCGGAAAAGCGGACACGCCGGACGCTGGCCACCCCTGCCCCGCGTGGCGCGCGGTTACGAGCCGAGAGGCGGACGAACAGGGGATGGTTCACCGGATTGCGCAAGGTCACGTCGCGCACCGTCACATCTTCCAGCACGCCACCGTCAATCGCGCCCATCTGTAAGCCGCGCGAATTCTCGCACAAGCAATCGGCGATCAGCACCCTGCGGAAACCCGCGACGGAATCGGTGCCCAGCTTGATCCGCCCCAGCACACCGACATCGTCGGGCGCCATATAGGGCGATTTCTGATAGGTTCCGTCCAGCAGCGTGCCCAGCAGATAGCCGCTGGTCTTGCAGCCAAGTATCTGGATATCCTCGCAAAAACGTGCTTCCTGCAGGGCATAGCTGCTCTTCAACACGATGGCATCGTCCTTGGGCGCGTTGACGGTGCAATTGACGACCTTGGCATCGCGGCAACAATCAAGGTCGATACCGTCGCGGTCGGTGTCGACGATAATCCCCTCGATCCGCACATTGGTGCAGCCCAGTACGTAACAGGCGAAATGGCCGCCCTGCAGGATCGAGAAATCCTGCAAAACCACATTGCGGCATCCGGTCAGACCGATGGCCTTGTTGCCGCGACCTTCATATTTCATCTCCAGCGGGATGGCGCGGCGTGCCTCGTCCGCCGTCATTCCCAGTTCGGATGGGGACTTCCACCCCTCGATCCCGTGCCAGCGCGGCGGCGGGCCTTCGCGGTCGAGGCCGGGACCATAGATCAGACCACTGCCGACAATCGCGATATCGGTAACCCCGTCGCCATAGATCAGGCTGTTGTGGAAATGGGCGAGGCCGTAATCGACCAGCTGCTCCTCGAACACGCCTTCGGGCAGATCATATTGCCCTTCGTGCTTGTCGGGGTCGGCGGCGACGATCATCGATCCGGGCGACAGCACCAGCGTGATGTGGCTCTTCAACCGGATCGAGAAGCACAGATATTCACCCGGAGGGACGACGATGGTGCCGCCGCCCTTGGCACTGGCGGCTTCGATGGCGCGATTGATGGCATGGGAATCGATAGATTTGCCATCACCGAGCGCGCCATAATCGCGAATATCGTGAAAGCCGGTCAGGCTTCCCGTGGCGCGCACCGGCACCGCGCTGGCGGCAAAGGCGGCCCCCAGCCCGTAGAGCGCGGTACGGCGGCTGAATTCGGCAAAACCTTCAGGCAATTTCAGTCTCCCATATGTTTCATCATATGATGTATGATGATTAACTGGAAGACAACCCCGCCGAAGCCGCGATTCCGATTATTTCGCGATCCCTTCCCAGACGCAGCGTCAGCGCCGCTTGCGAGGGCATGGAATGCAGAATGTGCCGGGTTATCCGCTCATAATGGCTGATAAAGCGGGAAATCTGCTCGTCCGTCATCGCCAGCGCCGGATCGCGCCCTTGGGCCTTCAGGCTTTCGCGCAAGTCCCGTTCCTGCTGCAGGCGCCAGCCGTGGACGACCTCGAAGCCGGGCGCAGCCAGAAACACCAGCCGGTCGATCTGCTCGAAAAGCGCCTGATAGGGACCTGCGAGGAAGTCATTGACCGCGCGACGCCAGCGCCCGTCGCCATCCTCTTCGCGTTCGAGCGCGTTGACAGGCCCGGACAGCGCCTCAACCGCTTCGGGGCGCGCACCCACGCACCAGCCTTCGAAGATCAGCACGTCCAGACCTTGGGGCGCCATCGGCCATGCGTCACGCGGCAAAGGTTCATCGCTCGCCTTGTCGAATCGCGGCAATGCCACGGCCTTCCCGTCGCGCACCGCCTGAATCACCGATAGCCCGAGTTCCAAATCATGCGTGCCCGGCACGCCGCGCGTGGCGAAGAGCGGGTGGACCTCCGCCGCCAGCTTCCGCCGGGCCTGCGTGCCGAGATAGAGATCGTCGAGCGAGAGCGAGGCGATGCTCAGCCCATCCTCACCCAGCGTCTGCTCCAATGCGCGCGCCAACGTCGATTTGCCGCTGCCTTGCGATCCGCAAATGCCCAGCACCAGCGGGTGCGGGGCATTAACCAGCCATTCGCGGACCGCAGCCGCGACAAGGTCAGACGACGCGGTCAATCAATGGCTCTCCGGCGAAGAAATGGTCGAGATTGTCGGCAACCTTCATCCCCATCGCCTCACGCGTTTCCAGCGTGGCGGAACCCAAATGGGGCAACAGCACCACATTAGACAGCGCGAGCAATTCAGGATGCACCGTCGGCTCCTGCTCGAACACGTCCAGCCCTGCCGATGCGATCACCCCGTCGCGCAAAGCGGCTGCCAGCGCGGCCTCGTCGATCAGGGTTCCGCGTCCGGTGTTGATCAGGACCGCGCCCGGCTTCATCCGTTGCAGCATGGCGGCATCGATCATGTGATGCGTCTCCGCCCCGCCCGGCGCATGCAGCGACACGACATCCGACACCGCCAGCAGATCGGCAAGCTCGGCGTGATAGGCATCGGCAGGTATGTCGTCCTTGGCCGAGCGGCTGTGATAGGCGATCCGCATACCGAACGCCTGCGCGCGCTCGGCCATGGCGCGGGCGATGCGGCCAAATCCGACCAGCCCCAGCACCTTGCCCGACAGCGACCGGCCCAGCAGATGGGTAGGCCGCCAGCCGGTCCATTCCCCGGCGCGCAGTTCCCGCTCTCCCTCGCCCGCACGGCGCGTGGCCATCAGCAGCAGGGTCATGGCGATATCGGCGGTCGCATCGGTCAGCACATCGGGCGTGTTGGTGACGATCAACCCCGCAGATTGCGCGGCTTCAAGATCGATATGTTCCACCCCCGCCCCGTAATTACCGATGATGCGGGCGCGTATGCCATCCTGCGCGAAGACCGAGGCGGGCAGTCTGTCGGTGACCGTCGGGCACACGGCATCATATTCGCGCATGGCCGCTGCCAGCCCGTCCACATCCAGCGGCACGTCCGCCTCGTTGATGGTGACGTCATAGCTTTGTGCAAGCCGCGCCTCGACCGCCTCGGGCCAGCGGCGCGAGAGGAGAATTTTGGGTTTGGACATGGGGTGTTCCTAGCGCCTGCGGAACTGCGGGTCACGCCTTTCGGCAAAGGCGGCGCGCCCCTCGGCGGCGTCCTCGGTGGCGAAGCAGATCGCCTGCAGGTCGCGTTCGTATTCGATGGCCTTGTCCCATGGCATGACATGGGCCGCGCGCAGGTTGAGCTTGGCGGTTTCCGCCGCGATGGGCGCCCTGCTGGCAATGGTTGCCGCCAGCTCCATGGCGCGCGGCATCAGCGCCTCTGCCTCGTGCACCTCGCTGACGATGCCCCAGTCGCGGGCCTGCGCCGCATCGATCATGTCGCCGGTCAGCACCATCATCGCGGCGTTCGACGAACCGGCGCAGTATGACAGCCCGGCTGCCATGCCCCCGCCGCCGATCCAGCCCAGCTTGATTTCGGGCGCGGCGAAGCGGGCATTGGCGCTGGCGATGCGGATGTCGGCGGCCATGGCGGTTTCCAGCCCGCCACCCAGTGCATAGCCGTTCACCGCCGCGATCACCGGCTTGCGGCAGGCGCGCAAGGCATCGCAATAATCGTCGCGATTACGGAAATCCCACGGCGTCGCATAGGCATCGAGGGTCGAGATATCCGACCCCGCCGAGAAGGCCTTTTCCCCCGCACCCGTCACCACCACGCAGCGCACCGCATCGCTGGTGTTGCATTCGCTGACCGCCGCAATCAGCGCCGCCGCCATGGCGGGCGTCAGCGCATTCAGCTTGGCGGGGCGGTTGAAAGTGATCGTGGCGACATGGTCCGCCACGGTAAAGATCAGTTCGTCGGTCATGTCTCGGCTCCGGCCGGATGGTGGTCACGATAGCTCCGCTCGATCGCGTCGAGTGTGCTTCCGGCGTCGCCGCCGTCGATCAGCGCGGCGCGCAGCAGGGTCGATGCCTCTGTCTGAAACGCGATCGCGCCATTATGGCGGGGGCGCAATTGGGCCTGCTCGATGCTCTGCAGCGTATCGGCAAAGAACTTCCCGGTGGCCCCGTTGACGGCCGGATCGTGCCATGCGGAACGGAAGGCAGGCTGGCCGTCCTGAAACGGGATAAAGCCGCGCTGCACGCTTTCCGACATCAGCAGGCGGATATGATCGAGCAAGGCAGGGGTGACCTTGCAGCGGCGCGATACGCCGATACCGGTGCCGCCCAGTATAGACCCGATCCTGCCGGTCGGCCCGCGAGGCGCATCGCCGAAACGCACGCCGCGCGTGGCATAGTTCACATAGCCATAGATCAGCGGGACAAGATCGGGCCCCTCGCCCGCCGCCATGGCATCCAGCATGGCGATGGGGTTCATCGCCACTGCCGCCCGCGTCGCATCGCCGGTCAGCGCCTGCATGATGGCGAATGCCTCACGCGCGGTGGCGCGGTCCATGAAATGGTCGCGCGGATTGGCGTGCTCTGCTCCCAAAGCGCCGCAGATCGACTGGAAGCTCAGGATCGCATGCGGCCCGGCCAGCGACAGCGCCACCGCGCGGCCTTCGGCCAGCTTCGGCAGTTCGGCCCATGTGGTCGGCGCCTCCACGATCCGGTCGGCACGCCACGCCATCACCTGCGTCGCGGCATCGAGCGGCAGGGCCCAGTGCTTGCCCGCGTAATGATAGCTTGCCAGCGACGGCCCAGCGATCGCATCCTGCCAGGCGGCGATCTCGTCCGCGCCGAACAATTCCTCGACCGGGATCAGGCAATCGGCGGCAATCGCCTCTCCCACATGCGGATGGTCCAGCACCACCAGATCGTAACGGTCGCATAATTCACCGATAGGGGCGGATTCGAACCCCTCCAGCGAGTGGCGGTCCCATTGCAGGGTCAGCCCCTTGGCATCCACGGCGGCACGGGCCAGCGCGTTATAGCCGCGCGGATGATCCCATGTCAGGCCAGTGTAGGCAGGCAGTTCAAGCTCGGCCATCACGGTCATGCGTGCTGCCGGACCACGCCGGATTCGATCAGCGCCTCGATCGCGCCATCGTCCAGCCCCGCCTCGCGCATCACCTCGCGGCTATGTTCGCCCACCAGCGGCGCGCCGCGTTCGACTTCGCAGGGCGTGCGGCTGAAGCGGATGGGGAAGCCGGGCACCTTGATCCGCCCCTCGGTCGGGTGGTCATATTCGATGAAAGTGCCGTTATGCCTGATCTGCGGATCGTTGATCAGCTCTTCGTAACCATAGACCGGCCCCGCCCAGATGTCGCGGGCGCGCATCTCCTTCAGCCAGTCCTCGCTCTTGCGGTCCAGCAGATGGGCTTTCACCCGCGCAAATATCTCGTCACGCTTGCTCCAGCTGTCGCGCTCGTCGTCGAGGCCCGCAAAGAAATCGTCCTCGAACAATTCGCCCAGCCTTGCCAGCGAGGCCATGGCAACGGTGATATAGCCGTCAGCGGTCGCGAACACGCCATAGGGCGCGCGAATATAGGAATGGGCATGTGGTTCGGCCGAGCGGGCCTGCGGCTTGTTACCGACCGTATAGACCGACAATTCCTGCATCTGGATCGTGGCGATAGCGTCCAGCATGTTGATCTGGACCAGCTGCCCCTCGCCCGTGCGTTCGCGGTGGAACAGCGCCGCCAGCGCTCCTTCGAAAGCGGTATAGGCGGTGATCGCATCGACCAGATATTGCCCCGCCGCCGTGGGCGGCGTGCCCGCAGCGCCCGTCGACATCATCGCGCCCGACATGCCCTGCAGCAGCAAATCCTGCCCTGGATAGTCGCGATAGGGGCCGTCCTCACCATAACCTGACATCGACACATAGATCAGGCGCGGATTGATGGCCGACAAAGTCGCGTAATCGACGCCGAGGCGCTCGGCGACACCGGGACGATAGTTTTGCAGGAACACATCGGCATTCTTCACCATGTCGATCAGCAGCGCCTTACCCTCGGGCGCTTTCAGATCGACCGCCAGCGAGCGCTTGTTGCGGTTGAGCGACAGGAACGAGACATTGATCTTGTTCCCCGTCGCCCCGCCTGCCGAGGCATGGCGCTGCCATTCGCCGCTGGTCGGCTCTACCTTGACGACATCGGCGCCCATGTCGCCCATGCGCTGGGCCGCGAATGGCCCTGCCATGGCGATGGAGCAATCGAGAACGCGAATTCCTTCGAGGATCTTCATTGTCTTGCTTTCTGCACGATCAGTTCATGGTCCATCCGCCGTTCACGTGCAGCGTCTGGCCGGTGATGAAACCGGCATCCTCGCTGACGAAAAAGGCGATGGCATTGGCGATGTCCCCCGCGTGCCCGCGCCGCTTGACCGCCTGTGCGTGCAGCACCATGCGTTCATAGCCTTCGGGATCGGGGTGGATTTTCTCGGCATCGGTCGGGAATGCGCCCGGCGCGATGGCATTGACGGTCACGCCCATCGGGCCGAATTCGCGCGCCCATGCCCGCGTCAGACCCACCAGCGCCATCTTGGACGACACATAGGGGTACAGATTGTCCCACGCGCCCGACATAGTGATGCTGGAGATATTGATGATGCGCCCGAAGCCGCGCTGCCGCATGAAGGGCAAGACGACCTGCACGGTCAGCACATGGGCATCGACATTGACGCGCTGGACCGCCTGATATTCCTCGATGGTGAACTCTTCGAAGGGCTTGGCCGGATAGATGCCGGCATTGTTGATGACCACGTCGAAGCCGCCCGTCTGCGATGCCAGATCCTCCAGCACAGTGCGATAGGCGGGCAGATCGCCCATGTCGGCGCCCGAGGTGATGAGCCTGCCGGGCCCGCGATCCTTCGCCGCTTCGGTCAGCGCGGCCAGCTTGTCGGGATTGTAGTCGATGGCCACGACCGTCGCGCCGCGATCGATCATCAGCAGGCTGGTTTCGAAACCCAGCCCGCCTGCAGCGCCGGTGTAGAGGACGACACGATCCTTCATGCCGCACCCCCTGCCGGAATCGGCGGGTAATGGCCCGAGGGCGCGGGATAATCCTCCTCCGGCTGGCGGCAGGTCGCCTCGATCCGCCGGACGGCATCGCCGACCGCATCGCCATCGGGCAGGATGCGGAAGATGCTGTCGTAGCGGCGCTCCTCGCCATGCTCCAGCCAGATCAGCTCGCCGCGTTCGCGCGCGAAATCCTTGCCCAGCACGTGATTGGTCGAAGGTTCGATCCCCACCGCATAATGGCCCGCGTGCAGGTTCTGCCATTCGTACATGGCAGGAAACTGCGATTTCAGCGTCTCGACCTCGAAACCGAAGCCCATCTCCTCGTTCACGATGGCAACATTGACGCGGCCCTTGTCGTCGGGTGCCATCTCGTGCTGCCAGACCTGTTCGTGGAAGTTCGTAATCGGTGCGGGGAGGTGTCGATATCCGGTTTCCTGCGCCCGATAGTTATCCGCATGCGCTGCCCAGATCACATCGCGCACAGGCGCAACATAGCGCGACCCTTCGGCCACCACCGGATGGCTGACATTGATGTGATAGCAATACATGTGCGGAGTGCGGTAAAAACCGTGATTGACCACGCGGTCGTGCAGGCGAATCTCGTTCCCGCCCACATCGGCCTCGATCCGGCGGATCAGGTGGAGATCCTCTCCGAACACCGTCGATTGCTGGACGATTCCTTCGGCCCAGAGCACGCATTCATCGCCGCGCCATTCCTCGCCATAGCCCGTGAGGCGCGCAGGGATGGTGCCGATGCGTCCGTGGAGCGATGACGACACCTTTTCGCGTGGGCCATAGTGGTAATGCCCTGCCGGATCGTCATCCATGAACAGCACATGGTCCAGCCCGCAGGTAATCAGCAGGCCCGACATCGACCGGAACCAGCCCAGACCGCCCTCACCCTCATATTCGTGCAAGGCAGGGTTGCGGAAGCCCGATGGCGAATGCCAGCCCACGGCCCGGCCGTTATGGTCGCATTCGGCAATATCCATGGCGCGGTCGACCAGCACGGTAAAGCGCAGCCCGCTGCCGGTGCGGAATTCCAGCTGGCGGTTGCCCCGCTCTACCCCGTCGCCAAGCGTGGACAGGCGCACCCCTGCAAATTGCGAAAGCGCCCCCGACCTTGATGCCAGGTCGGGGCGGGTGATGGCCTCGCCATAAAGCTGTGGCACATTCCTCTCCTGCCATTTTTAATTCATACGATGTATGATGTTTAAAGCAGGATTCGGGGCGGCGTCAATCGCTGTCCGCAATTGAACCGGATGGGAGAATGAAATGACTGTCGTACGCCGCTGTTTCGCCGTGGACCTGAACGATGACGCCGATGTGATCGCCGCCTATCGCCGCTGGCACGAACCGGGCGGCCCGCCCGCCACTGTATCCGCCGCGATTCGCGCCGACGGGGTGACCGAACTGCAAATCTGGCTGACCGGCGACCGGCTGTTCATGATCATGGAACAGGACATGGCACGCGCACCTTCCGTCGAAGAGAAGCGCGAACGGGACGGTGCCAACCCCGATGTGGCCGCATGGGACCGGCTGATGGCATCGATGCAAAAGCCGCTGCCATCACATCCCGGCCAGACATGGGTGGAAATGGAGCGGATTTACGCCCTGTCGGAACAGCTCTAATACCCCTTGGGCCGTGCGCGGCGGCGGTCCCACGAACCGGAAATATGTTCGCGCATGGCATCGCCCGCCGCATCGGCGTCGCGCGCCATGATCGCATCATAAACCTTGCGGTGGGAGGCCTGCGTCGCCTTTACATGGTCAATGCTGGGCTTGCCCGAATAGGCGTGGGTACGCAAAGCTTCGGACTGGATGCCATCGATGATCGCCTTGCTCAGCCGGTTGCCTGACATGCGCATGATGATATCGTGAAAGCGCAAATCCTCGTGCCCGTAGGCCGCGGGCGTTTCGACCAGACCTTCCAGCCTGTCGATCTGCTCCGCCAGTTCGGCGCGTTGCTCCTCGGTCCCTTCTTCCGCTGCCTCGGCCGCCATTTCCGATTCGAGCAGCACGCGCACCTTGGACAGATTGTCGAGATAGCGCAGCCCGTCCTCACCCTTGAACAGCGCAGACAGGATGACCGGATCGAGCATGTTCCACGCCGTATCCTCCCGCACGATGGTGCCGCGTCCCTGCTGGGTAACGACCAGCCCCTTCTCGATCATGGCGGTCGTCGCCTCGCGCACGACCGTCCGGCTGACGCCATACATTTCGCACAGCATGTTTTCGGGCGGCAGCGCGGTGCCCACCGGATAGGAACCGGCGACGATCATATTCACGAGATCTTCGACCACCGCCGCGGACAAACGCGGCCTGCGCCTTGCGCGCGGGGGCGTTGCGGGAGGAGGTGGTGCGGCGGTTTCCTTATTCATCGTCGATGTCCCCCTCAGGGTAAGAATCTTCGCTTCACGCTTGGCTTTCGAAGAAAATTGCGTCAAGGGGTTGCGAACTTCGAAAGATAATACATACTATGTTTCGGGACCCGAGGTGGAACGTAACGATAATAGGATGCGAAACGGCATGAAAGTCACGGGATATCGCTCGCTGGTAACGACCCATGATTGGGGCCGTCCGGTCGGCGATGTAAACGGCATCGTCCAAAGCGGCGTGACCGAAGTGCCGATTCTGCTGCTGGAAACCGACAGCGGGCTGACCGGCGTGGGTCTTGGCCAGCATACCGATATCGCGCGCGTGTTTCCTGCGGTCGAGGGCAAGGACCCGCGCAGCGTGACAGCCATTTACGACGCGATGCTGTCCCAGGTTTTCAAAAGCGGACACGCAGGCGCGACATTCGGCGCCATTGCAGCGGTCGATATGGCCTTGTGGGACCTGAAGGCGAAGATGGCCGGCGAGCCGCTGTGGCGCACTCTTGGCGCGGCCGACAGCTTTGTGCCCGGCTATGCCTCGGGCCTGTGCTATGGCCTGTCGGACAGCGAATTCTCCAGCCACTACCAGTCATGGGCCGACCGCGGATTTTCCTCTGCCAAGATCAAGGGCGGCAGCGATCTGGGACGCGATATCGAACGCCTGCTGACGGCGCGCGAAATCATGGCGGCCAACAGCCCGCGCCCCGCCATGATGCTGGACGTCAACGAATCGTGGAACGCCAAACAGGCGATCCGCCATCTGCACGAGATCGAGGAAAAGCTCGACCTGACGTGGATCGAGGAGCCGGTGCGCCGCTGGGATGCCGAAGGGCTGGCGCGCGTTTCCGCGTCGGGCCGCGCGGCGGTCGCCTCGGGCGAGAACCTGACCGGTCTTGACCAATATGCCCCGCTGTTCGCGGCAGGCGCGCTGGACGTGGTGCAGGCGGGCAGCGTGTGGGGCATTACCCATTTCATGCGCGTTGCCATGGCGGCATTGTCGCGCAATCTGCCCGTGTCGCCTGTCGGTTTCGATGCCAACCCGATCGCCCATGCGGCGGCGGCGCTGCCGAATATGATCGGGATCGAGGTGCAGGACTTCGGCTGGCCCACCGGCCTTAACGTCGACCAGCGGATCGAAAATGGCGGCATCATGCTGGGCGAAGCACCGGGTCTTGGCATAGAAGTCGATGAAAGCGCCCTCGCCGCGCCCGCCGATGGCTGGGGCGTAACGGGCGGCCCGCATCGCCGGGCGCGGCAGGCCGGATTGCAGCTCGCCGTTCTGAACCGCAAACAATCATAAGCACCCATGCGAAACGGGGCAGATCAAACGATAACGGGAGAGGCGAATGGCCACGACGATGGCACCGGCTGACAATTACGTGCTGGGGCCACAGCGGCTGAAGCTTCAGCTGTCGCTGATGGTCAATTTCTTTCTGCTGATGGCGCTTTACAGCGGCGTTCTGGGCGTGTTGCTGCCCAACCAGATCGCGGAACTCGACGAAGGGTCGAAAGCGAATAATCTGGCGCTGCTGTTCGCGATCACCTCGATCTTTTCGACGCTGGCCACACCGATTGCCGGCGCGCTGTCCGATCGCACGCGCAGCCGTTGGGGTCGCCGCTCGCCCTGGATCGCCATCGGTTCGCTGATCGGGTCCATGGCGCTGTTCGGCGTGTCGTGGATGACCAGCTTCTGGTCGCTGATGGTGCTGTGGGTGATGGCCGCCGTCGCCTATAACTCGATGCAGCCTGCCATGACCACGCTGATCGCCGACCGGTTCGAACCCGAATCGCGCGGTGCCGTGTCCGGCATGGTCGGCGCGGGGATGACCGGCGGCCTCACCGCAGGCACCGTCGTCGCGGGCTATCTCGCTGGCGAGCAGGTGCTGGCATACGGGCTGTTTGCCGGTGCGATCCTGGTGTCCTGCCTTGCCTTTATCGCGATCAACCGCGAACCGCCGAGCGACGAGATGCCGCGACGCCCGATGATCTGGGGCGAGTTCTTCAAGGGGTTCTGGATTTCTCCGAAAGAGCATCCGGACTTTGCATGGGCATTCGGCAGCCGTTTTCTGATCTATATGGGATATCAGGCGGTTGCGGCCTATATGCTGTATATCCTGCGCGACTATATCGGCCTGGGGAACGAGGAATCGAATATCGCCATCGCCAATCTGGCCATGGTCACCCTCGTCTGCCTCGTCACTTCCTCGCTGATTTCGGGCTGGCTTTCCGACAAGTTCCAGCGCCGCAAGCTCTTCGTCATTCTGGGCAGCCTGATCATGGGCTGCGCGATGTCGGCCCCGCTGCTGGCGCCGAATATGGACGGCATGTGGGCCTATGCCGCGATCATCGGCGTGGGATACGGCATGTTCATGTCGATCGACATGGCATTGATGACGCAGGTCCTGCCCAAAAGCGCGCTGGGCGATGAAGGCAAGGACCTCGGCATTCTGACCACCGCGGTCAACATCCCCCAGATCCTGAGCCCGATCATGGCTGCCGTGCTGCTCAGCCTGTTCGCCAATGACTACAGCGTCATCTTCTGGGCAGCGGTGGTGTTCGTCTTCGGCTCGGCCTTCTGCGTGCTGCCGATCCGATCGGTCCGCTAATTTTATTCATAATACGTATGATGTCATTTGACATCGTCGCAATTTCGACGCATGAAGATCGAAATCAAGAATTAGGGAGAGGGAATATCATGGTTATTACGTCCGCAATCCGTCGTTCGGCCTGGCTGGCCGCCGCCAGCACCGCCACCATCGTCATCGCCACGCCGGCTTTCGCGCAAGACGCCGATCCGGTTGCCGCCATGCAGGAAGAGGAAGCCGAAGCAGGCGACGCTATCGTCGTCACCGGCATCCGCGCCTCGCAGCAGGCATCGATCGACATCAAGCGCAATTCGGTCGCCGTGGTCGATTCGATCGTGGCTGAGGATCTGGGCAAGCTGCCCGACCAGAACGTCGCCGAATCGCTGCAGCGCATTCCCGGCGTCACCATCGAACGCAACCGCGGCGAAGGCCGATTCGTCACCGTTCGCGGCTTCGGACCGAAGTTCAACGCCGTTACGGTCAATGGCCGCACGCTGGCCACCGACAATAACGGCCGCGAATTCTCGTTCGACGTGCTGCCGTCCGAAATCATCTCGGGTGCCGATGTCTATAAATCGCCGCAGGCCAACCTCAACGGCTCGTCCATCGGCGCGACTGTCGACGTGAAAACGCTGCACCCGCTGGACCAGAGCGACGATTTGACTGTGATGGCCAGCGCCAACGGCATGTGGTCGGAAATCCGCGACACCTGGAACCCCGAGGTTTCGGGCGTGGCCAGCTGGAAGAACACATCGGGCACTTTCGGCCTCGCACTTTCGGGCGTTTATGCCGAACAGAAGAACCGGAACGACGAATTCACCATCCGCGCGGGCCATGTGAAGCGTTCCAGCACCGACAGCTATTACAATGCCGGCGGCGTCGCCGGTGCGCGTATCGGCCCCGATGTCGAACCCTTTACCAATGTCTCGATGCCGTCGAACCTGTCGCCGTTCTTCTTCGAACGTGACCTGAAGCGTTGGGCCGTCAATGGTTCGGCCCAGATGCGGCCCGACGATACGATGACGATCACCATCGATGCGCTGCATGCCAAAGCGCAGTTCCTCGAACAGCAGATCGGCCTCGCCTACGACTTCTCGGGCGGCACGCTGGTCGAACAGGTGGTCGAGGATGGCGAAGCCGTCTATCAGCGTTACGAAGGCGGCTTTGTTGACCAGATCATCCAGTACGACGACCGAGATGTCACGACCGATCAACTCGGTCTGAACTTCGACTGGGCGCCGACCGATACGTTCCGCGTCCGCCTTGACGGTTCGTACTCCAAGGCTGAACGACGGGGTAAGGAAAACAACCTCTTCACCACGATCCGCCGCAAGAACATCGACCACTGGTTCGACCGTCGCAGCGGTAGCCCGATCTATGACTACGGCTTTACCAGTCCCAACTACTCCAACGCCGCGACGAACTCGCAAGGGATCACCGCCCACTATTATATCTGGGGCGGCGGATCGAACATCGATGACGAGATCATGGAGTATAAGGCCGACGCCGAGTGGAACCCGGGCTTCGGACCACTCACCTTTTCGGGCGGATTGTTCAAGAATAACCGGACCAAGACGATCACTGCCGACGAAATGCCGTTCGGCCAGCAATGCGCCTATTGCGGATCGGATCGGGTTCTGCCGGAATCGCTGTTCTCACCCACGAACCGTGATTTCTTCTCCAGCTATGACGGAAATATCCTGAAGGACTGGGTCTATTACAGCCCGCAGGAAGTTGTTGCGCAGGTCGACGCCTTCGCCGCAGCCGATGGACGCGCGTTCGATCCTGCCGTGCCTTCGGCATCGGCTTCATCCGAAGTGGATGAGGACGTCTGGGGCGGCTATCTGATGGCCGATTGGGAAACGCAGCTGGGCAGCATGGACCTCGCGGTCAATCTTGGCCTGCGTTACGAGAATACCGATTATACCTCGACCGGCGCTTCGCGCACGGTGCTCAGCGCGGCACCGAACGGCCAGGGCCAGAACATCATCGTGCTGTCCGACATTATCCCTGTCGGCTTCCGCGGCAAGTATGACGACTGGCTGCCGTCGCTTAACGTCAAGCTGGGCGTGACCAACGATCTGGTGCTGCGCTTTGCCGCATCCAAGGTGATGACGCGCCCGACCCTGTCGGACCTGTCGCCCCGCCAGTCGATCCAGACCAACCCGGGTAACGAGACGATCCGTCGCGGCAACCCCGATCTGGATCCCTTCCGCGCCAATCAGGTCGAAGTGGGCGCCGAGTGGTATTTCGCCAGCAACTCCCTGTTGTCGGCGGCTGCGTTCTACAAAGACATCAAAAGCTTCGTAACGCTGGTCACTACTCCCGAGGTGGTGGACGAAGTAACCTTTCAGGTCACCGTGCCCGACAATGGCGAAGGCGCGACAGTCAAGGGCTTTGAAATCGGCTATCGTCAGTCGTTCGAAGACTGGCTGCCCGCTCCGTTCGACGGTCTCGGCGTCCAGACCAGCTTCAACTACACCGACTCCAATGCCGAATATACAAACCAGGTTGCTGGCGTGAACTTCGGTCTCGAAGGTCTGTCCAAATATTCCTACAGCCTGGTGGGTTATTACGAGAAATACGGCTTTCAGGCCCGTCTCGCCTATACCTACCGCGACAATTTCCTTCAGGTCGCATCGGGTCGTAATGGCGAACCGGAATATTTCGACGCCTATGGTCAGCTGGATGCCAGCCTGTCCTATGACATTTTCGAGAACCTGACGGTCTATGCCGACGTCATCAACCTGAACAACGAGAAGGAGTTCATCTACTCCGTTTCGGAAGATCGGACCAAGGAATATCGTCAGACCGGTCGCCGCGTTTCGACAGGACTTCGCGTCCGCTTCTAACCGGTATCACTCCCCGGACGCGGAACATTGCCCCGGTCTGCCGCATGGCAGGCCGGGGCATTTCACTTAGTAACGACCAGCGTGTGCAGCGCATGAAAAAGGACGGAACCGGCCACGCGGTCCCGCCCTTTCGGTTGTGTCGCCGGAATATCAGCGCTGGAAGTGATAGGCCCCATTGGCAAGGTCGAACCGGACTAGCCCTTCGGCAATTCTCAGCGACGAAACGGCGGCATGGCTGGACAGCGCAGCACCGTCGACCTGCCAGTTGCCTTCGGGCAATTCGACCTGTGCCGACGTGTTGGGCGGAATATCCAACGACAGGCTTTTCAGCCCTTCCCCGTCACCATCGGTCGCCGCCTCGATCCGGCCCATGATAGAATCGTATCGCGCCGAAACGCGGCCCACATCGGGAAGCCACACGGGACGCACCGCGATCCGCGCGAACCCCGGTGCGGCAGGGGCGATCCCGGCCAGGCGGCGATAGAAAAATCCGACCACAGCGCCGAAGGCGTAATGGTTATAGCTGTTCATCGCCAGATCGCCGGTATCGCCGTTCCAGCGTTCCCAAACCGTCGTCGCGCCCTGCCGCGGCATATAGCCCCAGCTGGGATAGGCCGTCTGCAAAAGCAGGCCCGACACCTCCTCCATCAGCCCCGCATCGACCAGCACATCCAGCAGATAGGGCGTACCGAGAAAGCCGGTCGACAGCGTCATACCGCGCGAACGTATATCGGCAGCCAGCAAGGCTGCCGCCTTGGCGCGCCGCGTTTCCGGCACAAGGTCAAAGGCCAGTGACAGGACCTGACCGGTCTGACTGCCATTACCGCATTTTCCGTCGTTAGCGACGAATTCCGCCGCATAGCCTGCACCGATGGCTTCGCGCAGCGCCGCGAAACGCGCGGCATCGCCGTCCCGCCCCGTGGCCCGTGCCATTTCGGCCAGCAGTTGCGCCGACCATGCCCAATAGGCCGTGGCGCACAGCACGCGCGGCGTTGTTTCATCGTCAGGCTGGATCGCATCGACTGATAGCCAATCGCCCAGATCCAGACCGCGCTCGTTGCGCCACACCAGATCGGGATTATGCCGTTCCAGATGGTCCATCCAGCGGACCATCGCGTCCCAGTTCTCGTCGATAACGGCAGTGTCGCCATATCGCTGCCACAACTGCCACGGCAGGATAATCCCCGCCTCGCTCCACCCGGCGGTGGCGACATCGGGAAACGATTGCGGTTGCGGCACGACGATCGGATAGGCCCCGTCATCGCGCTGCGCGGCACGCGCCTCCAGCAAAAATCGGCGGATGAAGGGATCGACTTCCATATTGAACGCCGCCGCGTCCAGAAAGACCTGAATATCGCCCATCCAGCCCATGCGCTCGTCGCGTTGGGGGCAATCGGTGGGAACGGCAAAGAAATTGCTGCGCTGGCTCCACAATGCATTATTCCAGATGCGTTGTAGCAGCGGCGCATCGGGAAACTGCATCTCGCCCGTTTCGCGGCAGGCACTGTGCACGACGATTCCCTCGACCGCGTCGGGGTCCAGCACGCCGGGCCAGCCCTCGATCTCGACATAGCGGAACCCGTGATAGGTAAAGCGGGGCTCGAAGCTCTCTACCCCCTCGCCCGCAAGGATGAATCGGTCGGTCGCCCATGCAAGGCGCAGGTTGGACTGGTCCGCCGTGCCGTCATCGTTCAGCAATTCGGCAAAGCGCAGCGCGATTTCGGTCCCTCTCGGCCCCGCCACCTCGATTCGCACACAGCCCGAAAAATTCTGCCCGAAATCGAGGACATAGCGGCCTTCGACCGGCTTGCTGATCGATGCGGGGCGCAGGCTACGCGTATGCTTCAATGCAGGCGCGGTCTGCGCCACAAGCCGCGTATCGGGCACATCGCCCAATGGCGCATCGGCCCATTGGCTATCGTCGAAACCGGCGCAGTTCCAACCCGGCTGCTCCAGACGAGCATCGCGGGTTTCGCCGTCATAGATTTCGGATTTCAGAATGGAGGAAACGGCAGATTTCCACCCCTCTCCCGTTGCCACGATTTCGCTGCTGCCGTCGGAGTAATCGAGGCGCAACATGGCGCTGAAACGGCGCGGCGGCGGACCGAAACCATACCGCTCGATCCGCCAGCCGAACGGGCTGGCATACCAGCCATCGCCGACCAAAGCGCCGATCGCATTTGCGCCGCTTTCGATCAGGCCGGTGACATCATAGGCCTGCGTCAGCACATGGTCGCTGGCGACCGTGATTTCGGGCGCAAGACAGGCGTCCGATACCGGCTTGCCATTGATCGTCGCGTGATAGGCGCCCAGCGCCGTCGCATAGAGCCGTGCCGATACCACCGGCGCACGCGGTGTGAACTCGCGGCGCAGCATCATGGCGGGCTCGCTGGAACGCGGATAATTCTGCGCCCAGCTCGTGCTCGGCACGACATCGCGCCAGCCCGCATCCCCGTCAGCATCGCGCCAGTCTTGCGGTGGATCGGGCAAAACCTGCCATTGCTCGCCGGTCAGCCGCTCCACGCTGCCATCAGCGCGCCGGATGCGGATCAATGCCGCAAATGCGCCGCCATCGACGGGAAAAAACCCTTCCGTATCTGCCTCAACCAGCGCGCAAATGCGGTTTCTGCCGGGCTTAGTGGCGCCGGAATAGCGCCCCAACACGCCCCAGAACGGCAAATGGCTGTCCCAACCGATCGGCCATTCGGGTTGGCACGCCTCCCCATTGATCCAGACGCCGCGCAAATGATCCTTGCCCGAAACCATGATTTCGCAGTCAGTCATGTCCGCTGGTGCGTCAAAATCGATCCGGAACGCATGGGGTCGCGGGTCAAGCGCGGTTTCGCTCCATACCCACGGAATCCCTGCCGCGCGGTCGGCGGCGGCCTTCTCATCCTCGGCCACGATCCAGCCTGCCTGCCAGTCGGCAGGGTCCATCAGGCCGCCTTCGAACCAGCTTGCCCCGGAAACGGTAGTTTCGCCTGCGTCGTCGGTGACCTCGACCTGCCACCAGATGCGCTGGCCGCATTGCAATGGCGGACCGTCATAGCGGATATCGAAGCTTTGCGCCGTTTCGACCGTTCCGCTATCCCAATGCAGCGGCCCGCCGGACAAAGCTTGCGCACTGGTCGCGGCGCGAATGCGATAGGCGCGCTGCATGCTGCCCTCTCGCGCGCTTTCCATCCGCCATGACAGGCGAGGATGACGCTCCTGCGTCCCCAGAAGTTCGACGATATATTCGGCGCGAAGATCGATAATCAGCATATATCTTAAATATTTAACCCCAACCGGTAGAGACGGTTTGCATTTTGAGCGAACAATGCGTGTCGTTCTGTTTGGGAGAATTGCCGGGTGATGGTGTCGTAGGCATTGAAGTGTGCCTGGAAGCTGTCGAAGAGCTTGTCGGTGGGAAAGTTGCTGGCGAACATCGCGCGGTTTGTGCCGAATGTTTCGATGGTTTCCAGCACATAGGGGCGGACCAGATCGGTGGTCCAGGGGCGATAGGTAAAGCCCATGCCCGAGATTTTGACTGCGACATTGGGCAGCGCGGCAAGGACCTGCATGCCCTTGCGCCAAATGTCCCATCCCTTGGGATCAGAGGGGATTGCCATGCCGGTATGGTTGACGATCACCTGCACGTCGGGATGGCGCGCGATCAGTGCGGCCATATGCGCCATTTGCCCGGGATAGAGCTGCAGGTCGAAGCTGAGCCCATGGCGGGCCAGCAGCGCAAAGCCGCGTTCCCATACGGGCAGCAGGGTCAGATCCTCTCCGCCATAGCTGCGCGCGGGATCGGGGTGCCAGTTGATGATGTGGCGGATGCCGCGGACATTGGGGTGGGCGGCGTGCCGTTCCAGCAGGCCTTCCACCCCGTCCTCGTGCAATGCGGCAAAGGCGACGATGCCGCTGGGCAGGCCGCGCGCGTCGGCCATGGCCTGCAGCCAATGCGTTTCCTTCAGCGCATCGTCCGCATGCGCACCGGCATCGATATGCACGATGCCCCGCACGTCCCAGCCCTGCCCCTCATCCTGGCCGTCATCCTGGCCGCCCGCATCCGCCAGATAGGCATCGAGCGGATAGTCGACGGCGATCGGTTCGACGCTGCCATTGGGATTATCCGTATCGAAAGGCGGCGTCAGCCACGGATAGCGGATATGCGACAGGTCCCACAGATGGACGTGCGGATCGACCAGAACGGGCCGGGATGCGGGGCGTTTGGACATGCGTTACGGGCTCCGGATCAGAAGGTGGTGCGCCCGCCCGATGTGTCGAAGGTCGACGCGGTGGTAAAACTGCACTCCTCGCTGGCCATGAAGCAGACCATGGCGGCGCTTTCGGCAATTTCGCCCAGACGGCCCATCGGGATCTTGGAACGCATGTAATCGACCTGGCTTTGCGGCAGCTGCGCCAGGATCGGGCTTTCGAAGGTGGCAGGGGTCAGCGCATTGGCGATCACGCCCTGTCCGGCCAGTTCCTTGCCCAGCGACTTGGTCAGGCCGATCACCGCCGCCTTCGACGCGGAATAGGCGCTGGCGTTGGGATTGCCTTCCTTGCCCGCGACCGATGCCACATTGACGATCCGGCCATAGCCGTTCGCCAGCATCATCGGCACCAGCGCGCGGTTGCAATAGAACAGCCCGTTCACATTGATGTCGAACACGCGCAGCCAGCTGTCGACCGGATATTCATGCACCGGCGCGGTCGCGCCCGTGATGCCCGCCGAACAGACCAGAATATCGACCCGCCCCAGCGCCGCATGGCTGGCCGCGGCGGCCGCGGCCACCTGAGCGGCGTCCGACACGTCAAGCGTTTGCGTATCGTGCGCGCCGGTCTCGGCCTTTGCGGCGGCCAGCGCATCCGCGCCGATGTCCCACAGCGCCACGCGGCCGCCTTCGGCCACGATGCGCTGCGCGACGGCCTTGCCAAGGCCCGACGCGCCGCCGGTTACGACGGCGCAGCGCCCTTCGAAGCGTCCTGCAAAACCGCTCATGCCTGATGCGCCACAAAGTCCTGGCGCTGGCGGCCCAGCTTTTCGATGCCCAGTTCGACGACGTCGCCCGCCTTCAGATACCAGGGCTCGGGCTGCTGGCCCATGCCTACGCCCGGGGGCGTGCCGGTGGTGATGATGTCGCCGGGCAGCAGCACCATGAACTGCGAGAGATAGGACACGATATGCGCCACGGTGAAGATCATGGTCGAGGTCGACCCGTCCTGCACGCGCTTGCCGTTGACTTCCAGCCACATCGACAGCTGCTGCGGATCGCCCACCTCGTCGGCGGTTACCATCCACGGGCCGACGGGGCCGAACGTGGGAAAGCCCTTGCCCTTGTCCCAGGTCGCGCCGCGCTCGGTCTGCCAGTGGCGTTCGGACACGTCGTTGATCACGCAATAGCCCGCCACGTAATCCAGCGCATCCCCCTCGGACACATAGGACGCCTCGGTCCCGATCACGATGCCCAGCTCGACTTCCCAGTCGGTCTTCTTCGAATCCTTCGGGATCGTCACCGGATCGTTCGGCCCCTGGATGCAGCTGACCCATTTCTGGAACACCACCGGCTCTTCGGGGATCGGCAGGTTCGATTCGGCGGCATGGTCGGCATAGTTGAGGCCGATCGCCACGAACTGGCGCGTGCCGCCAACGCAGGGACCATAGCGTACATCGCCTTCGACCAGCGGCAGCGAGGCCGGGTCGATCGCGGCCAGCTTTGCCAGCGCACCGGCGCCCAGCGCGTCGGGTCCGATATCGGCCACATGGGCCGACAGGTCGCGGATCTTGCCGTCCGCATCGATCAGGCCGGGCTTTTCGGCGCCGGGATTGCCGTATCTGCACAGTTTCATGGGAATGGGTCCTCGTTCAAATATCAGTCGTTGGGCCAGTCAGTCGTTGGGAAAGGGCCGGTGCAGCGCGATTTCCGGGTTGAGCGTCACGCCAAAGCCCGGCCGGTCAAGCTCGCTGGCGCGGATGCGCCCGTTCACCGGCACCGGCTCGCCCAGCAATTGCGGCGCGAACATCGGCACCACCTCGCTCGGCCCGGGATGCATCATCAGGAACTCGGCAAAGGGCGAGTTGTGGCGCGTGATGACGAAGTGATAGCTGTAAACGCTCGATCCGTGCGGCACCATCATTACGCCGCGGCTGTCGGCATAGTTCGCGATCTTGATCAGTTCGGTCACGCCGCCGCACCAGCCCACATCGGGCTGGATGATGTCGCAGCAGTCCATGTCCATCAGCATGCGGAAACCCCAGCGCGTCGCCTCGTGCTCGCCCGTGGTCACCAGCAGCCCCTTGGGCGCGTTCTTCTTCAGCGCGGCATAGCCCCAGTAATCGTCGGGGCTCAGTGCCTCCTCGATCCACTTCAGCCCGCATTCGTCCCACGCACGGTGCGCCAGACGCGTCGCGTAATCGATGTCGAGCGACATCCAGCAATCGTACATCAGCCAGAAATCGTCGCCGCACTTGCTGCGCATGTCGGCCAGAAGGGCGATGTTCTTCTCCATCCCCTCCAGCCCTTCGGCAGGGCCGTGGTGCAGCGGCAGCTTGCCGCCGATAAAGCCCATGTCCTTGGCCAGATCGGGCCGCGCGCCAGTGGCATAGAACTGCAATTCGTCGCGCACCGCGCCGCCCAGCATGTGATACACCGGCTCGCCGCGCAGCTTGCCCAGCAAATCCCAGATCGCAAGGTCCACGCCCGAGATGGCGTTCACCACCAGCCCCTTGCGCCCGTAATACTGGCTCGAGAAATACATCTGGTCCCAGATCTTCTCGTATTCCGCAGGGCTGCGGCCGATCAGGAAACGCGACAGATGCTTTTCGACGATAAAACACGCAGGCTCACCGCCCGTCGTCACCGCAAAACCGATCGTCCCGTCCTCGGCTTCAAGCTCCACCACCAACGTGCCCAGCACATTGATCCCGAAACTCTGCCGCGACTGGCGATAGTCCGGATAACGCGACATCGGCGTCGCAATATGATCGTCGATCCAGTGACCAGCCCCCTGGTCATGGTAATCCGCACCAGCCCCGCGCGCCACATACGCACGAACGTGTTTGATCTTCGGTAGGCCTTTGAAAGAGGTCACGCTCATGCCCCGTTTCCTTCGTCGATCACCAGAACCCAGTCATTGCCGTTGGCCGTTTCGCCGGGCGGGTCGAACAGGCGGGTGCCGCTGTTGCGGATCCGTCCGATGGTCTGCCAGCTGCCGTCGCGCGGCGAATACCAGCGGGCACGGAGCTGATCGCCGCGCGTCTTGCCCATCGACACGGTAAAGGGGGCGCCGGTATAGCTATAGGCAAACAGATAGCCTTCGCCGCGACTGGCCAGAACACGGCCGTATCGGATGCCGTTATCGACGATCAGCGACTGGTCGGGAACGCGTTCCAGCATCGGATAGGCCTCGATCAGCGCGCGCAAATGATGCATCTGCAACGCCCCGGGGGCGAGCAGTGCCTTGTCCCAGCGCGTATCCGCCTCGAAATTCGCGGTCGGTGCGCCTGCGACATACATCTGCATGACATTGTTCTCGCCATAGGTGTGGCCGAACGCGCCCGCCATAACCGCCCACCACGCATAGCGGCGCGCATCTTCGGCCTGCCAGCGGGGCTGGTTTTCTTCATGCAGCCCGTGCGGGATATTCTCATAGGACGGCTCGCCATCGATGGTCGGCTTGACCGGCGTGCGCCCATAATCTTCGGCCACATAGCGCCAGTTATCCTCGGCACGGGCATGCGGCCCTTCCTGCGCATAGGAGCGATGGCCCGACTGGAACATGTTAAAATCCAGCCATGGCGCTTCGTGATATTGCCACGACGATGCCGTCCGGCCGATCGGGTGAAAGGTCATCAGCTGGTCGGGCGCAATGCGCTTGATCGTGCTGCCCAGCTCTTCCCAGACCTTTGTCCGGTTCTCGGCCCGCGTGTCGCCGCCGTTGAGCCAGATCACATTGGGCTTGTCGCCATAACGTTCGGCCAGAAACCGGCCATAGCTGCCCGCGTTTTCGAAATTCAACACGCGCTGGTCGGCGATGTCGCCCCATGCGGGCACCATAGCGAGATAGATGCCGTGCGCGGCCGCGCGTTCGACCACCCAGTCAAGGTGGTCCCAGTAATCATACTCCCCCGCTTTCGCAGGGTCCGCACCCGGTGTCGTCAGGGGCCGTCCCGGATCGTCATCAATCAATGCGGGCGATCCGTTGCGGCTTTCCATCTGCGCGGTGTGCAGGATCATCACCTGCACCACATTGAAACCCTGCGCCTGACGCGTGGCCAGGTAATGCTCGGTCTCTTCGCGGTTCAGACGGCTGAGCAGCAGCCACGCGGTGTCGCCCATCCAGAAGAACGGCTCGCCGCCTGCTTCCAGAAAGCGCTGGTTTTCCGAAACCGATAGCGTTGCAGGACGCTCGTTCGCCAGGGCAACCGGCGAGAACGAAAGCGCGGCGGCAGCGGCCGACCAAAGGACGTGCCGTCCGATCATTGCAGGTTCACGAACATGCCGCCATCGACGAGCAATGCCGCTCCGGTGACATAATCCGCCATGTCGGAAGCAAGAAACACGATCGGCCCCGCCAGATCCTCTGGCTGGCCCAGACGGCCCAGCGGCGTGCGGCTTTCCATATAATCGCGCTTTTCCGCGTCGGCCAGATCGTCCTTGTTGATCTCGGTCAGGATCGTGCCTGGCAGAACCGAATTGCAACGGATCCCATGCTTGCCCAGCGCGATCGCCGCCGACTGCATCAGCGAATGGACGCCCGCCTTGGTCGGCGTGTAATGGGTCTGGAATTCGCCCCCCACCAGCGCGCTGATCGACGAGACGGCAACGATAGCCCCGCCCTCGCCCTGATGGACCATCTGTCGGGCAGCGGCCTGCACCATGTAATAGGCGCCGTGAAGATTGACGCGGAAGGTGCGGTCCACAGTTTCGACCGGCATGTCGAGAAAGGCGTGGAACGGGCAGATGCCCGCGTTGGACACCATCACATCGACCCGCCCGAACGCCTCGACTGCGCGGGACACGAACTCACCCGCTGTTGCCGGATCGGCCACATCGCCCTTTACCGCAATGGCGCGCTGACCCAGCGCCTCGATCTCTTCCACGCAGCTTTGCGCCCTGTCGTCGCTGGAGGCGTAATTGATGGCGACATGCGCGCCATGGCGGGCCGCGCCGATGGCGGTAGCCCTGCCGATGCCGGTCGACCCGCCGGTCACCAGCACGATTTTTCCTTCAAGCAGCCGCATCACACAGCCTCCGCAAGGATCGAGCGGTCGATCGCGTCGATCCGGTTCACACCCGTCAGCGTCATGGCGACATGCATCTCGGCAGCGATCAGTTGCAGCAGCTTTGCCACGCCAGCCTCTCCCTGCGCCGCCAGCGCCCACAGCCATGCGCGACCCAGCAGCACGCCATCGGCGCCCAGCGCCAGCATGCGCACCACATCCAGCCCGTTGCGCACCCCGCCATCGGCCAGCACCGTCAGCCTGCCCGCCACCGCATCGGCAATCGCGGGCAGTGCCCGCGCGCTCGACCACACGCCGTCGAGCTGGCGGCCACCATGGTTCGACACGACGATACCATCGGCCCCGATGGCCGCCGCCTCGCGCGCGTCTTCGGGGTCCAGAATGCCCTTGATAATCAGCGGGCCGTCCCATTCCTGCCTGATCCAGTCGAGGTCCTTCCACTGGATAGACGGATCGAAATTGCGGCCCAGCCAGCCCATGTAATCGTTCAGCCCGCTATCCTTGCCCAGCACGGGCAGCAGGTTGCCCAGCATATGCGGACGGCCGAACAGCCCGACATCGAACGCCCATCGCGGTTTGAACGCGGCCTGCACAAAGCGGCGCAGCGCGGCATTGGGGCCGGACATGCCTGAATGCGCGTCCCGGTAACGCGCGCCCGGCACCGGCATGTCGACCGTGAAGACCAGCGCCTCTGCCCCTGCCGCCTTGGCGCGGGCGATCAGGTCCTTCATGAAGTCGCGGTCGCGGATCACGTAAAGCTGGAACCAGAACGGATCGGCGCATTTCGCCACCTCTTCGATCGAGCAGATCGAGACGGTGGACAGGCACATCGGCACGCCCGCCTTTTTCGCGGCGCGTGCCGCCTGAAGCTCGCCGCGGCGGGCGAACATGCCCGAAATGCCGACGGGGCCAAGCGCCACCGGCAAGGCCATTTCGCGCCCGAACAGGGTCGTTTTCAGGTCGATGCTGGCGACATCCTTCAGAACCCGCTGGCGTAGCGCGATTTCGGCCAGATCGGCGCTATTGCGGTGCATGGTATGCTCTGCATAGGCGCCGCCGTCGGCATAATCGAACAGGAAGCGCGGCACGCGGCGGCGCGCGGCTTCCTTGAAGTCATTGGCAGAGGAAATGATCACGCTGCGGCCCTTTAAAAGGTCGAAAACAGCGCTTTGCGCGCCAGATTCAGCGCCGCCACCGCGTCATGGCGCGACTGCGCCTCACGCATGGCCTCAAAGTCCAGCCGGTCGAGCGCGGTCTCGATCGCTTTCAGGAAAGTGATCGCCGAATTGGCCGCCGCCACGCTGTCCTCGCGGAAGGGGAACTGGTCGAGTTGCCAGACGCCTTCCCAATTGTTCTTGCGCAGCGTGTAGAAGAATTCGAACAATTCGATCGGATGCACCGAACCGGCGATCAGATCGTCGTCCCAGCTGCGGAAATTGTCGTTCACATCCATGCCGAACAGGCGGCCATGGTCGATCGCCAGCTGCGCCGCATCGGCAGGGCTTTCGCCGCCATAGAGCGAGTGGCCGAAATCGAGCAGGATGCCGATATTGGGCAGGCCGATCTTCTCGATACCCAGCAATGTGCGCGACACGCTGTCATAGCTCATATGCACGCGCGGCTCGCGCGGCTTGTATTCGATCACGAATTGCAGGTCGGGGTTCTGTTCGGCCAGCTCGCCGATGCCGTCCATGCTGGCCTGCCAGACCGCCTTGTGATCGACCTGAAACGGATAGTCCCAGCCATCCTGACCCGGCCACAGCTTCACATATTTCGCGCCGAAGTGACGGACCACGTCGGCGGCTTCATTGCACATCTCGTTCGCAAGGCGGCGGATGCCCGCGTCGGGATTGGTAAAGGCACCCTTGGCAAAGCGGCGGGTGTAGATTTCGGGCGTGATGCCGATCACCGACAACCCGTTGCGATCCAGCGCCTTGCCCACGGCGTCGAGCGACAGGTCCGGATCGACGAAGGGGAAGTTGATGTCGACGACCGACAGATCGTCGACCTGCCCCGCCAGATCGATCATCTCGATCAGGCTGCGCGGCGGACCGTAACCGTCGGTCGCGTAACGGTCCACGTAAGTCGCGAAGTGCCAGATGCCGGCGCCGAATTGCTGTTTGCCCACTTTGTATCCTCGTTCCAAATTATCGGTGCGCCCGGTTGGTCGCTTTTGCCCAAATAGTCGCTCGTGCGATGCCGTAGCCGGTCAGGCAACGACGACCCTGACGCCCGCTGCCTCAATGGCGCTGCAATCCTCCTCACGGATGGAAGTGTCGGTCACCAGAACATCGACCATGTCGATCCCGCCCAATGCGGTGAAGGACCGCTGCCCGATCTTGCTGGCATCGGCGACCAGTACGACCTCGCGGGCAGCCTCTATCATGGCGCGCTTGACCGGAATGTCGGACAGCGCCGGATAGGTCAGCCCCGCCTCAAGATCGATGGCCGCCGTCGCCAGAAACAGCCGGTCGACATAGATGCCGCGCAAATACTCGGCAGAGCGGTTGCCCGACACCGACAAGGTCGGCGCCTTGAAATGACCGCCGGTCAGATGAACGTCGAAGCCCTGCTCTGCACCCAGCATCAACGCGATGTTCAGCGCATTGGTGATCAGCGTAATATCGTGCCGCCCCGCCAGATTGGCCGCGACCTCGGTAGTGGTCGATCCGGCGTCGAGAATGATCGACGCGCCGTCATCCACCATCGCGGCTGCCGCAATGCCGATCTGGCGCTTCGCCTCCATATGTCCGGCGTTTTGCAGCGCCATCGAGCGAACCTGCGCAGGCAGCGACTTCAGGAACGCTCCGCCATGTTCGCGCAAAATATGACCCTGCGCCTCAAGCGTTTCGAGATCCTGCCGCACCGTTACTTCGGATACGTCGAACGCATCGGCCAAAGTGCGGACGCGGGCGCTGCCCTCCTCCTGCAGCCACGCCAGCATCCGCGCCCGGCGCGCCTCGCCCAGCAGGCGCGGTTTGGATCCGCCCATATTCATGACTGAGGCCTTTTGCGCTGCACCGGCTGCACCCGAAACAATCCTTCCGACATCCATCAACAGCATCGCACCATGCGGCACGACGCTTTCCAGATTTGTATGATGACTTCGGATATTTGTCAATTTTCTTCGTTTTCTTATCGTAATGAAAAAAGTCGAAGGTAAAACCCTTGCAGCAGCTTTGGCTTCCCGCTATCCAGACCTCAGGAGAGCGATTCATGATACGTATTATGCCTGACCCCAACTGCTCGTCAACCGGCAGCATCGAACAACGCGCAGCGCGTGTCCGTGAACGCGCCAACTGGATGCGCCGACGCTTGCTGAAGATGATTGTCGATGCAGGGCAAGGACACCCCGGTGGCGATCTTTCGGCGACCGACATCATCGCCTCGATTTATTTCGATGTGCTACGGATCGATCCCGCCAATCCGCTGGCGCCCGACCGCGACCGCTTCATCATGTCCAAAGGGCACTGCACCGGCGCGCTATACACTGCGATGGCCGGCCGAGGCCTGTTCGCCGAGGAAGAGCTCGACACCTATCTCAAGCCACGCTCGCGCCTGAACGGCCATCCGAACCGCACCTATCTGCCGGGGGTGGAAACCAATACCGGCCCGCTGGGTCACGGCCTGCCCGTCGGCGTCGGCGTCGCGGTGGCGGGCCAGATCGACGACGCGGATTACCGCACTTTCGTGCTGACCGGCGACGGCGAATTGCAGGAAGGGTCGATGTGGGAAGCCGCCATGTTCGCGGGCCATCGCGGCCTTGGCAGGCTGACCGTGATCGTCGACCGCAACCGCCTGCAACAGGGCGCGAAGACCGAAGATACCAACGGGCTTGAGCCGCTGGCCGATAAGTGGCGCGCCTTCGGCTGGGAAGTCGCCGGCGTCGACGGCCACGATCATGCCGCCCTGCTGGCCGCATTCGACGATGCCGCCCTGCCCCGCGACAAGCCCCGCGTGATCATTGCCGACACGCACAAGGGCAAGGGCGTCAGCTTTATGGAGGACCAGCCCGGCTGGCACCATGGCGTGCCCAACCCCGAACAATATGCACAGGCGCTTGCCGAACTTGATGCGGAGATGGCGTGATGGGCAGTGCAACCATGACCAAGGCCGACATGTTCGATTGCCGCGACGCCTATGTCGCCGCATTGGAAGAGCTTGCAGCGGGTGACGAGCGCATAGTTTCGGTGTGCAACGATTCCGTCGGATCGTCGAAGCTGGGCAAGTTTCGCGATCGTTTCCCGAGCCGCCTCGTCAATGTCGGCATTGCCGAACAGAACATGGTGGGCGTGGGCGCAGGGCTGGCCAATGGCGGGAAGATCCCCTTCGTCAGCGGCGCATCCTGCTTCCTGACCGCCCGCGCAATGGAGCAGATCAAGGCCGATTGCGCATACAGCCACGCCAATGTGAAGCTGTGCGGCATTTCGTCCGGCGTCGCCTATGGCGAGTTGGGCGCGACGCATCACAGCATCGAGGATATCGCATGGCTGCGCGCCATCGACGGCATGACCGTGATCGTCCCCGCCGATCCGTGGGAAACCGATCAGGCGATCCGCGCTGCTGCCGCGCATGACGGGCCCGTCTATATCCGTTTGAGCCGCATGCCCGTTCCCGCACTGGAACGCGTCAGGGCGCAATTCGCCATCGGAAAGGGCGAGGTTTTGCACGACGGCGGCGATGTCGCGATCATCGCCAATGGCACCATGGTGCACCGCGCGCTCGACGCCGCCAGGGCATTGGCGGACGAAGGCATTGCCGCGCGCGTCATCAATATGGCTTGCGTATCCCCGATCGACTGCGAACTCATCGCCTCGGCCGCGCAGACCGGCGGGATTGTCACGGTCGAGGAGGGGCTGAAGCAAGGCGGGCTCGGCGGCGCGGTTGCGGAATTCTGCGCGCAGAACGCGCCGGTTCCGATGCGCATTCTGGGCTTTCCGGGCTTTGTACCGACCGGATCGGCTGACTGGCTGATGGACGAGTTCGGCCTGAACGCCACCGGCATCGCCAAAGCAGCGCGCGAACTGATCGCCGGTCGGGGCTGAATGGCGCCGCCGCTCCCCGATCAAGTCATTCTGGCGATCGACCAGGGGACCACCAACACCAAGGCGCTGCTGGTGCGGGGCGACGGTTCGGTGGCGCTGTCGCGGTCGCGAAGCGTGCCGCTCGACCATCCGCAGTCGGGCTGGGTCGAACAATCCGCCAGCGCCATCTGGGACACGGTCGCCAAGCTGATCGACGAGCTTGTCGCTGCCGCGCCTCATGCCAGCATCGCCGCGCTCGCCATCTCGAACCAGCGCGAAACCGTGGTGTTGTGGGACCGCCATACGGGCGAGCCGGTCGCGCCTGCCGTCACATGGCAATGTGCCCGCTCGGCCGACCGCTGCGCGCAGCTTCGCGCCAAGGGTCACGAGCAAGAGATCGCGCAGCGTAGCGGTCTCGGCGTCGATCCGCTTTTCCCCGCCGCCAAGATCGGCTGGCTGCTGGACGAGATACCGAACGCCCGCGACCGCGCCGCACGGGGGGAACTCTTGTGCGGCACGGTCGATAGCTGGCTGCTGTGGAAGCTGACCGGCGGCACAGTCCATGCGACCGACGCCAGCAATGCCTCGCGCACGCAGCTGTTCAATCTCGACACGATGGACTGGGACCCGCAGCTGGCCGTGCTGTTCGACGTGCCGCTGGCGATCCTGCCACAGGTGATGCCGTCAGATGCGCTGTTCGGGACCACCGGCGATGCCACGCCCGCCCTGCCCGCCGGAACGCCGATCCGCGCCATGCTGGGCGACAGCCACGCCGCCCTGTTCGCACATGATGAAATGGGCGACGGCATCGTCAAGGTCACCATCGGCACCGGCAGTTCGCTGATGGTCGCCACCCCGTCCCGCCCGCATTCGGACCACGGCCTGTCCGCAACCATCGCATGGAACCGCACGAAAAGCGGCCCGCAATATGCGCTGGAAGGCAATATCAGCGTGTCGGGCCATGCCGCCGCCTTCATGGCGGAGATGATGGGGCTGAAGGATGCCGCCGCCCTGTCCGACCTCGCCGCAGAGGTCGACGGCAGCGAAGGCGTAATCGTCGTGCCCGCATTGGCGGGGCTTGGCGCGCCGCATTGGCAGGCGGGCGCACGCGGCACGATCACGGGCATGACACTGGGCACGCGGCCCGCCCATCTCGCCCGCGCGACGCTGGACGCCATTGCACACCAGATCTGCGACGTGATCGAAGCCATGGAGGCCGACCTCGGCCACGGCTTTCCCTCCATCGCCATCGACGGCGGCGGCAGCGGAAATCCCTTGCTGGCGCAAATCCTCTCCGACCTCAGCGGCAAGATCATCGTCGCGCCCGCCGCGCCTGAAACCAGCGCCTTGGGCGCGGCGCGCATGGCCGCGCTGGCGACCGGCATGGCGCGGGAACGGCAGCAGGGCAGCGCAGCGCGCTATGCACCCGCGATCCCGGCATCGCAGCGGGCAGAGGCACGCGCCGCATGGCGACGGGCGGTCGTCCAAGTGATGGCAACAGAGGCCCCGCCCGCCGATCCGGCGCGGACGGAACGCGCTGAAGCATGACCAGACATAAAACAGACGAGCCGGAAATCCGGCCGCAAGAACGGGACGGGATGGAATGACGACCCCAGACGAACTGACGCAGCCTGTAGAGGTGCCCGAGGCAAAGGAGGACTGGAAAAACACCATCCTTGCAGGCCTGGCCAATTACATCGACGCAGGCTCGATCGTCGCGGGTTCGGCCGCGCTGGCGCTATGGGTAGAGGCCTATGGCCTTTCGACCGATCTGGTCGGGCTGATCGGCGCGTTCGGCCCCAATGCCATCGCCGCCGGTGTCGGCGCGCTGATCGGCGGGCGGTTGTGCGACAGGCTGGGCCGCAAGAAGATCTACCAGTACGACATGCTGTTCTACGCCTTCGGCATGCTCTGGCTGGTGTTCGCAATGAATGCGTGGATGATCGTGCTGGGCTTCTTCCTCGTCGGGCTTGCGGTTGGCGCGGATATCCCCGCATCTTGGTCGCTGATCGCGGAAATGGCGCCCGACAAGAAACGCGGCAAACATAGCGGAGTGGCGCAGGTGCTCTGGTATCTGGGGCCGGTCGTGGTGCTGCTGATGTTCCTCGTTCTCGAACCGCTGGGTTTGCTGGGCGCGCGGATCGTATTCGCGCATCTGGCGCTCCTTGCCATTGGCCTTACCTTCCTGCGATCGCGGATGAAGGAATCGCAGCGATGGCTTGAAGCGCAGGCAAAGAAGCCGGATGATGGCGCTCCGTTCCAGCGCGGCAAATGGCGCGACCTGTTCACTCGCCAGCATATTCGTTCCATGGCATTTCTTGCAGGCATGTATCTGTTCTGGAACCTGTGGGCGGGGACCAACGGGTTCTTCTTTCCTTATATATTGCGCACGGTGGGTAACCAGTCGCAGGCGATGTCGGTCGCGATTCAGGCACTCAGCTTCCTGATCGGCATGGCATCGATCTATTTCGTGTTCATGAAATTCTCCGACCGGGTGAACCAGCGCCTGCTGTTCGGGCTGTCGGCACTGATCCAGATCGTGGGCATGTCGCTGCTGGCGATCTTCCCGCTGACGCTGCCCGTCGCGCTGGCACATGTCTTCCTGATGGCGTTCGGTCAGGGCTTTGGCGCGCAATGCTTCTTCCAGCTTTGGTCGTCGGAAATGTTCCCGACCCTGATCCGCAGCACCGCGCAGGGCGTGATGTTCGCCGTGGTCCGCATCGCGCTGGGCGCATTCAGCTTCTTCGTGCCGTTCCTGACCGCCACGGGATTCACGACGCTGGCTTGGATTCTTGTCGGCTTCCTGACGATCAGCGGCGTCATCGGCTTTGTCTGGGCCCCCCGCAACGAGGGTAAATCGCTCGAACAACTCGATGCCGAGCGCCACGCAGCATGATGTTTTACGAGAGGATATCCCAATGGTGACCCGTTTCGACATAGCCGCTTTGCCGGTCGATCATGAACAGGCCGTGCTGGCCGGACGCGTCGGGCTGGCGCATGGGCCTGTACCCGTGCTGCTGCGCGCGGGCCGCGTGTTCGATGTCTCCGGCGAAATCGACACGGTCGCCGATTTGTTCGACCTGACCGATCCCGCCGCCGTTACGGGCCGCGATCTGTGCGGCGTGGACGAACTCACCGTCGGCGGCGGGGATTTCGAACTGCTCTCCCCCATCGACCTGCAATGCGTGAAGGCCTGCGGCGTCACCTTCGCCGTCTCTGCCATTGAGCGGGTGATCGAGGAACGCGCACGCGGCGATGCCAATAAGGCCGCCGCCATCCGCGCCGAGCTGGAAGACCGCGTCGGCAGCGGCATCCGCAATGTCGTGCCCGGCAGCGAGAGCGCGGCAGGGCTGAAGGCCGCGCTGATCGAGGCGGGCATGTGGTCGCAATATCTGGAAGTCGCCATCGGCCCCGATGCCGAGGTGTTCACCAAGGCACCCGTGCTATCCAGCGTCGGCTGGGGCCGTCAGGTCGGCATCCGCTCGGACTCGACATGGAACAACCCCGAACCCGAAGTCGTGCTGGCGGTGAACGCCGGCGGCAAGGTCGTCGGCGCGATGCTCGGCAATGACGTCAACCTACGCGATTTCGAAGGGCGCAGTGCGCTGCTGCTGGGCAAGGCCAAGGACAATAATGCCGCCTGCGCGCTCGGCCCCTTCGTACGGTTGTTCGACGAGAGCTTCACCATCGACGATGTGCGCGGTGCCGAACTCGACCTGCGGATCGACGGGGCGGACGGCTATGTGCTCGAAGGGCATAGCTCGATGAACCAGATCAGCCGCGATCCGCTGGAACTGGTGCGCCAGACCATGTCGGAACATCATTACCCTGACGGCTTCGTCCTGATGCTGGGCACATTATTCGCGCCGGTGCAGGACCGCGACGAACCGGGCCGCGGTTTTACCCACAAAGTCGGCGATATGGTGCATATCCGTTCGGACAAGCTGGGTACGCTGACTAATCATGTGGTCCACAGCTGCGACGCACCCGCATGGCAATTCGGCATCCGCGAGCTTTTCCGTTCGATCAGCGAACGGCGCGTGTCGGCGTAACGCCAAGGGATATTGAATATTAGAGGAAAACTGGCTGGGGCGGCAGGATTCGAACCTGCGCATGCCGGTACCAAAAACCGGTGCCTTACCGCTTGGCTACGCCCCAACATGTCCTGACCCGCGTCGGGCCGAGGGCCGCCATATAACCGGTTTCGCAGCGTTGAAAAGGGCTTGCGGGCGGAAAATGAGAGATGAACCGGAACCCTCCGGTCGTTACCGGTGTTTTTCGCTTCATCATGGCAGGCAGTACCGACAAAAACGACACGAAGGGGCGTAATCTTGCCAAGCTGATCTTCGTCGATGACAGCCTGCCCGGCATTACCCGCCGCAAATGCGGGAAAGGATGGGCCTATTACGATGCCAAGGGCAATCGCATTTCCGATCGGGACGAAATCAACCGCCTGAACGCCGTCGCCCTGCCGCCCGCCTATACCGACGCATGGTATTGCCCCGCCGCCAACGGACATATTCTGGCAACCGGCTTGGATGCCAAGGGGCGCAAGCAATACCGGTATCACCCCGATTTCCGCAGCCATCAGGATGGCGAGAAATTCGACCGCTGCCTCGCATTCGGCAAGGCGCTGCCCTTGGTCCGCAAACGTGTGGAGGAAGATCTCGCAAGCAGCGGGCTGTCGCGCGACCGGGCCATTGCCAGCGTCGTTCGCCTGCTCGATCTTGGCCGGTTGCGGATAGGGAACGAAACTTATGCCAAGGCAAACGAGAGTTTTGGCGCGACCACGCTGCGCAACCGCCACGCCGAGTTAAAAGGCGGCAGGTTGCGTTTGCGGTTCAAGGGCAAGTCGGGCCAGAACCGCGAGGCAACGCTGACCGACCGAAGCCTTGCCCGAACCGTGCGCGAAATGCACGAACTCCCCGGTCAACATTTGTTTCGTTATGTCGGGGAGGATGGCGAGGCGCATCCCGTGTGTTCGAGCGATGTGAACGCCTATCTTCGCGAAGCGATGGGGGAAGATTTTACCGCAAAGGACTTCCGAACCTTCCGCGGCAGCGTGCTGGCCTTCACCGAACTGGCGCGGGCCGAGGGGCGCGTTCCGATCAAGGCGCTGCTGAACGCGGTCGCCGAAAGGCTGGGCAATACGCCTGCCGTGACGCGCAAGGCCTATATCCACCCTGCAGTGATTGCGCTGGTCGACCGGCAGTTACGCTGGCGGGCAAAGCTCAGGCTCCCCCGCAGGACCCGCTGGCAGAGCCGCGAGGAACGCGCGCTGATCGCCCTTTTGGAAGAAAGCCCCGCAGCGGCCGAATTGCTGGCCGCCTGACGGCGCCGTCAGCCCAGCTTCGTCACCCAGCCATGCGTATCGGGCACCAACCCGCGCTGGATGCCGGTAAGGCGGTCCTTCATCTTTTGCGTCAACTGACCCGGACCGCCGCTGCCGATGGTGAATTCACCGTCATGGCCCGCGACTTTGCCGACCGCGGTGACGACCGCTGCCGTGCCGCAGGCAAAGCATTCGACCAAACGCCCCGTGGTCGCATCCTCCCGCCATTGTTCAAGGCTGTAGCGGCCTTCCTCGACGTTCAGCCCTTCCTCTCGCAAAAGGGTGATCAGGCTGTGCCGCGTGATGCCGGGCAGGATCGTGCCGGTCAGTGCCGGGGTCAGCACCGTGCCGTCATCGAACACGAAGAACAGGTTCATGCCGCCCAGCTCCTCGATCCATTTGCGTTCCGCTGCGTCGAGGAACACGACCTGATCGTGGCCGCGATCGATCGCTTCGGCCTGCGGGACGAGGCTGGCGGCGTAATTGCCGCCGCATTTGGCCGCACCCGTGCCGCCGGGGGCCGCGCGGGTATAATCGCTCGACACCCAGATCGACACCGCGGGCGCACCCGATTTGAAGTAATTGCCTGCAGGGCTGGCGATCACGATAAATTTATACTGCTTGGCAGGGCGGACGCCCAGAAACGCCTCTGACGCGAACATATAGGGGCGCAGATACAACGATGCGCCTTCCATTTCGGGAATCCACGCACCGTCAGTCTCGACCAGCAGGCGCACGGCTTCGAGGAATAGTTCCTCCGGCAATTCGGGCATCGCCATGCGGCGCGCGGAATCGTTGAAGCGCCTGGCATTCGCCTCGGGCCGGAACAGCGCCGTGGTGCCGTCGGGGTGGCGATACGCCTTCATGCCTTCGAAAATTTCCTGCGCATAATGCAGGACGGCGGCGGCAGGATCGAGCGAGATGGGCTGGCGCGGACCGATAGTGGCATTGTGCCATCCCTCCCCCTCGGTCCAGTCGATCACCACCATGTGGTCGGTGAACAGCGTGCCGAAACCGGGATTGGCCAGCAATTGCGCACGCGTTTCACCAGGGACGGGCGCGGGATGTGCCAGAGTGGTGAAACCGGTCTTTTCTGCGGCGCTGGTCGCCATGGTCGCGTACTCGCTTGCTGGGTAATATTCGAACGATGGCGGTTAGGCGCAGGCGCCGATCCTTGCAAGGGGGTGCATCGCGTGAAATCGATGCTTGCCCGCACTGCGCGAAACCATTGTTCTACCCATGGCTCGCACTCCGCAATCGCACCTTGCACCATGCGGCCAAAACTTTCACAGGGGCGGCCACAAACGCATTTCATCACGAACACCAGTTGCAAAGGTAATCCCATGCGCCCATCCGGCCGCGCCGCCGACCAAATGCGAGCCATCTCGATCGAGACCGGCTTCACCAAACATGCCGAGGGATCGGTCCTTGTCAGCTTTGGCGAGACCAAGGTGCTGTGCACCGCCAGCGTGGATGAGCGCGTGCCCCCGTTCCTGCGCGGCAAGGGCGAAGGCTGGGTCACGGGCGAATATTCGATGTTGCCACGCGCCACCCACACGCGCGGCAGCCGCGAGGCAGCCAAGGGCAAGCAATCGGGCCGCACGCAGGAAATCCAGCGCCTGATCGGGCGTTCGCTGCGTTCGGTGACCGATCTGAAAAAGCTGGGCGAGCGGCAGATCACGCTGGATTGCGATGTGATCCAGGCCGATGGCGGCACGCGCACCGCATCGATCAGCGGCGCATGGGTCGCGCTGCGCCTTGCGGTCGATGGCCTGATGAAATCGGGCGCGATCAAGGACGATCCGCTGACCCGCAAGGTCGCTGCCGTGTCCTGCGGCATCTATAACGGCACGCCCGTCCTCGACCTTGATTATGACGAGGATTCGAGCGCCGATGCCGACGCCAATTTCGTCCTGATCGAAGGCGGCCATATCGCCGAGGTTCAGGCCACCGCCGAAGGCGCGACCTATGACGAGGAACAGCTGCTTCGCCTGCTGCGCCTTGCCCGCACGGGTTGCGACGAAATCTTCAAGGCGCAAGCCGCCGCAGTCGCCGGCGCATGACCGACGCTCCCCAATCGGATACTGGCCGCCTCGGTTCCGGTTCGCTGGTCATCGCCACCCATAACGCGGGCAAGCTGAAAGAGATTTCGGCCCTGCTCGCGCCCTATGGCATTAACTGCATTTCGGCAGGCTCACTGGGCCTGCCCGAACCGGCCGAGACGGGGACGACGTTTGCGGAAAACGCGCTGATCAAGGCGCGCGCCGCGGCAGAGGCGTCGCAGATCGTGGCGCTGGCCGACGATAGCGGCTTGTCGGTTGACGCGCTGGGCGGCAGGCCGGGGGTGTACACCGCCGACTGGGCCGAACGGCAATGGTTCGAAGGCGATCCGGGCCGCGACTGGTATATGGCCATGGGCAAGGTCGAAGGATTGCTTGCGCAGCAGGGGCCGAATGTCGACCGCAGTGCACATTTTTCCTGCACGCTGGCGCTGGCATGGCCCGACGGCCGCTACGCGATCTATGAAGGGCGCGCCAAAGGGGCGCTGACATGGCCGCCGCGCGGCACATTGGGATTCGGCTATGACCCGGTCTTCGTGCCCGAGGGCCGCACGCAGACTTTTGCCGAAATCGATCCGGCGGAAAAGCACGCGATCAGCCATCGCGCGGACGCCTTCGCAAAGCTGGTCGCCGATCAGTTCACCGCTTGAGCCGGGCAGTAGCGCCGTATCGTTCCCGATGCGCGAAAGGGATTGCTGCGCTGCGCAAAACAATTGTCCGTTATGCACAGCAACTTGCGGCGCGGGACCCCCGCGTTAAGAGAATTTAAACGCCCGCACCCGCACAATTCCCTCTGAAATCTCGTGCTCAGGGAGATTTACGTGGGTCGCTTCAAAGTAATGCCGACGATCGATCAGCAGGCTATCAAGGCCCGCTGCCGCTATCGCGTCGGAACCGGAATTTCCTTCCCCGCCAATCTGGTCGAACTGACGCAGGAGGGCGCCCGGATCGAGGGGATTTCACGCCAGCTGGGACCGCGTGACAGGCTGACCATCTCGTTCGGCGGATTATCGGCCATCGATGCCGAGGTGCAATGGATCGAACGCGGTCAGGCGGCTCATTTGCGCTTTATCAATCCGCTCTATCCTGCTGTGCATACATTTGTGCTGGCACGCCTGCGCGGCGCGCATTTCGAAGTACGCCTTGCCAAGCCGAAGCCCGTCATCCGCGCCTGTTGCTGACGGATCTGACGCGCACTTCTATGGAAGTATGCGCGCTGATCGGCTAGGCCGCCCGCTGTCATAACGGGACAAGCGGGGTCGGGATCATGTGCGTTGCAGCCGTGGCATGGGATTGCCATCCCGAACTTGTGCTGGTTGCCATCGCCAATCGCGATGAATTCCACGCCCGCCCGACAGCGGCACTCGACCGCTGGCCCGGCGATCCGCGCATTATCGCCGGACGCGACCTGCGCGGTGGCGGCACATGGCTGGGCGTTTCCGAGAGCGGCCATTTCGCCCTGCTGACCAATTTCCGCGATCTCGGCCGTGTGACCGAAGGGCGCCCTTCGCGCGGATCGGTGGTCACCGATCTGCTGCGGGGCCGCGAACCGGCAGGCATCGGGGCCATGAACCCGCTCAATGTTTTTCACGCGCAAGCGGGCAAGGCGCGCATCATCACCAACCATCCCGAGGTGCGGGAACACGGTCTTGGCGCGGGGGTGCATGGCATATCGAATGGCGCGTTCGATACGCCATGGCCGAAAACGCGCCAGCTATGCGATGCGCTGGCCGCTTGGCTGCATGGCGATGTGGCCGATACCGGGCCGCTATTTACGGCGCTGCGGACGGAAACGCCACGCCCCGACGATCCCGCGCCCTTGCATGCGCCCGAACCGGATTACGCGCCGGTATTCATCAACAATCCCGAATATGGCACACGGTGCAGCACGCTGGTGACAATTGCGCGCGATGGCACCGGCACGATGACCGAACGCAGTTTCGATGCCGCGGCGCAGCCGGTCGCTGCTCGCACAGTCTACTTCCGCTGGCCAGCCGTCTAAAGAACGGGTCGCCCCATCGTATTGCCTGCCGGCCAGTACCGGCACACCAGCCAGTCCTGCCCTCCGCCAGCTGCGACCGCGCAACCGACCTTTTCGGTGCCGCGCCAGATCAGCTGCGTGTAATGGCCCACGTCGCGCCATTGTCCGGTGGTCGAGACATCGGGGAACGTGCCGCGCCGGAAAAAACGCTTTTCCTCGACGAAGGTGTCGATCATTTCCTCGGCGGTGTAATAGCCCTTGGTCCCCATCCACAGGTTCTCTCCCGCGCCGCGTCTGGCGGCGGGATCGGCATGGGTCATCTTTTGCCTGCGGGCCATTTCGCGGGCCCAGACCTGCGCCTCGCCAGCCAGCTTTGCGTCCCATTGCAGGGCGGGAACGCCGACGCGCTCGCGCTCTGCATTATGGGTGTCCAGCAGGCGCTGGGCAAAGCTTGTCGCGGGCACGCTATCGACGCGCGGATATTTGCTGGAATATCCCCATTGCTGCTGCGCCACCGCAGGCCCCGCGATCGCGCCTCCTGCCATGCCCAAAACCGCCAATCCCGTCGCAACCCAGCGTTTCATCCGTCCGTCCATGTGAACTTGTTTCGCCCCCAAGCTTGACTTCGCCCGCTGAACAGGTGCTGAAACGCGGCCATGGCGCTGGCGCTTTATATCCATTGGCCCTTCTGTCTGAAGAAATGCCCCTATTGCGACTTCAACAGCCATGTGCGCGACGGCGTCGATATGGCCGCGTGGGAGGCGGCGCTGCTCGCCGATATGGCGCATGAGCGGGAGGCGACCGGCCCCGATACGCTGACGTCGATCTTCTTTGGCGGCGGCACGCCATCGCTGATGCCGCCTGCTCTGGTCGAGACGCTGATCGCCGCCGCCTCGCGGCACTGGCCGGCCGCCCCCGATCTGGAAATCACGCTGGAGGCCAATCCCTCTTCGGTCGAGGCTGCCGCTTTTGCCGATCTGGCACGGGCGGGCGTGAACCGCGTGTCGCTGGGACTGCAAAGCCTGAATGACGATGCGCTGCGCTTCCTTGGCCGCTTGCACGACGCGCGCGAAGGGATCGCCGCACTGGAGGTGGCGCAGCGCGCGTTCGACCGCGTCAGTTTCGACCTGATCTATGCCCGCCCCGATCAAAGCGCCGATGAATGGCAGGCCGAGCTTTCACGCGCGCTTGCATTCGGAACGGGGCATTTGTCGCTTTATCAGCTGACCATCGAACCGGGGACGCGTTTCGCCACCGATTACCGCCTCGGCCGGTTTGCCCTGCCCGAAGACGATACCGCCGCCGCCATCTTCACCCTGACCCGCGCGATGACGGCAGAGGCGGGTTTGCCCGCGTATGAAGTCAGCAATCATGCCCGCGCGGGACAGGAAAGCCGCCATAACCTGACCTATTGGCGCTATGGCGATTATGCAGGCATCGGCCCCGGCGCACATGGCAGGCGGCGCGCAATCGCAACGCAGCGGCACAAAAAGCCCGAGAATTTCCTGTCGGCCACCGTGCGCAACGGCCATGGAATGTCGGAAAGCCGCCCCCTTCCCGCCCGCGAACAGGCGGCAGAGGCGCTGATGATGGGCCTGCGCCTTGAAGAAGGCGTCGATCTGGCCGCCATGGCGCAGCGCTTCGGCCTGCCCGTCGAGGGGCTGATCGACGATGCCAAGGCACGCTTTTACCGCGATTTGGGCCTGATCCGCCGCGAGGGCACGCGATTGTTCGTCGAACCGGCGGGCATGGTTCTGCTCGACGCCTTGCTGGGCGAGCTGGTGTCCGGCGAATTGCTGGCCGCGACATGACTGTATCCGCCATGAAATCGCGCGCCGGTTTGCTGGAGCAATGGCACGACCATCTCGCCTTCGGCTTGCGGCGTTCGCCCCATACGGTGCGTGCCTATGGCGATGCGGCGCGGCGCTTTCTGGAATGGCTGGGCGACGAGGTGGACTGGCGTCGGGTCGCGGGCACAAAGGCGGCCGATATGCGCCGCTATCTGGCGATGCGGCGCGGCGACGGACTGTCCAACGCCTCTGCCGCGCGCGAGCTTTCGGCGCTGAAGGCCCTGATCAAATTCGCACTGGCGCAGTCGGGGAACGAGGATCTGGCCCCGCCCCGCCTGCGCGGGCCCCGCGTGGCCAAGGGCCTGCCCCGCGCGGTCACGCCGGACGAGGCGGTCAATCTGGCCGAAACCGCTGCCGAATTCGCGGACGAGGACTGGATCGGCGCGCGCGATCGTGCCGTCCTTTTGCTGCTCTATGGCGCGGGGTTGCGGATTGATGAGGCCTTGTCGCTCGATTGCGGGATCATGCCGATGGGCGAGGCGATTACCGTCACCGGCAAGGGCCGCAAGCAGCGCGTGGTGCCTGTCCTCCCTCTCGTCCGTCAGGCGGTGGAGGATTATCTCGCCCGCCAGCCATGGCCTGCTGGCGCACGCGATCCGCTGTTTCGCGGCGCGAAAGGCGGGCGATTGTCGCAAGGAATGGTGCAAAAGGCCACCGCCTGCGCGCGCACTGCGCTGGGCCTGCCCCCCAGCGCGACGCCGCATGCGCTGCGCCACAGCTTTGCCACGCATCTGCTGGCGGCGGGCACCGATCTGCGCAGCCTTCAGGAATTGCTGGGCCACGCCAGTCTCGGCTCGACCCAGATCTACACCAAGGTCGATGCTGCGATCCTGCTCGACGTATATCGCGACGCGCACCCAAGGGAGCGCGAGGATTAGGTCCGAATGACTGCGCGGGGCTTATTGATTTGGCAATGCCTCGGTCATATCGTTCCGGTCATGCGAACCATTCTTGCTGCTGCTGCGCTGGTCATATGGCCGGGTTTTGTCCCGAATGTCTTGGCGAAGGAGCCGCCTGAAGAGGTCATTTTTGAACCCAGCACCGACTGGCTCGTCGACTTTGCCGAGAACAGATGTCTGCTGACCCGCCTGTTCAAATCGGGAGAGCGAGAGTTCCGGCTTCAGTTCGTGCAGTATCAACCGGGCGACGCAATCCATCTTCTAATGGCGTCGGAAAAGAAATTCGGTCGGTCAAAATTTCGCGCACGCGTCGGCACCTCGACCGACTTCCGTGAATATGAATCCTATCATACGCTGGATTGGGACTCGGTGCCGGCGGCATTCGTCAGCCTTTCACTTCGTCCGCGCTTGCCCGATGTGAATGATGAAAATGCCCGTCCAATATGGACCGATCGCGAACGCGAGGAACTGACTGCCGCCATGGAAAGGCTAGAAGTCGAAATTCGCGGCGAAAGGCTGGTAGTGAAGACTGGCAGTTTGCGCGCACCGATGAGCGTCATGGATAGGTGCACTGATAATCTCGTCGAGAGCTGGGGAATTGATATTGCCGCGCACGCAAATCTGACCCGCCGCGCCGCGCCAGTCGATTATCGCGACATGTTCGACAAGATGATCGACGCTCCGCAATTCCGATCCAAACATGCCCCCGACAATCTCATCGCGGTGGTTCGCGTCGATTTGGACGAAGCAGGGCTACCGACGGGCTGCCACACCTATGATGATATGAGCTATGACAAGCTCGACGAATTCGTCTGCGAGGTTTTGATGGAAGATACGAAGTTCCTTCCCGCCCTTGATAGCGAGGGCAATCCCATCGCCAGCTATTACATGACATCCTTCGGTTTGTTACGGTTCAGCTATAGCTGGGGTTCAAGTTTCTGAACCCTCCGTGCCTGACTGCTCTTCCCGATCCCTAGGTTTCCACGTCACCACCCGGAAGACATAGCCCACCAGCATCGCGCCGATCAGCACCCATGTGCCGATGCCGACCCACACCTCGAAATCCTTGACGAAGCCCGCCAGCAGGGTCGCGCCCGCGATCAGCAGCGTGTTCCAGATCGCGGCACCCAGCGCCGTGAAGATCAGGAATTTCCAGACATTCATATGCGCCAGCCCCGCCGGTAGCGAGACGATGGTGCGCATCAGCGGCGAAAAGCGCAGGAAGAACACCACCCATTGGCCGTGCTTGCGGAAAAAGCGGCTCGTATCCTCGATATGTTGCCAGTCCAGCGTCAGCCAGCGGCCATGGCGTTCGATGAACGGTTCCAGCCGCCGATAGCCGTATTTGTGGCCGATCCAGTACCAGACATAATTGCCCGCGACCGATCCCACCGTCCCCCATACCAGCAGCGGCAGGAACGACATCGACCCGCGCGCGACCAACAGGCCGCCCACGCCCATGATTACCTCGCTGGGAATGGGCGGGAAGATATTCTCGATCGCCATCAGAAAGGCGATGCCGAGATAGCCGCCCCTCTCGATCATGGTGATGATCCAGTCGGTCATTACCCGCTCAATGCGTCAGCGCGCTTTTGGCTCCGCGCCTAGCGGCCCAGCCGTGCCTCGATCGCGTCCCAGATCATGCCGCTGGTATCGGTGCCGTTGAAATTGTCGATGGCGACGATGCCCGTCGGGCTGGTGACATTGATCTCGGTCAGCCATTTGCCGCCGATCACATCGATACCGACGAAGACGAGGCCCAGCTCTTTCAGTTGCGGTCCCATCGCGTCGCAGATTTCCTGTTCGCGCGGGGTCAGCAGCGCGCTTTCGGCATAGCCGCCCTGCGCAAGGTTCGACCGGAACTCCCCCTCGCCCGGCTTGCGGTTGATCGCGCCCGCGACCACCCCGTCGACCAGCACGATGCGCTTGTCGCCCTTGCTGACTTCGGGAAGGAATGGCTGGACCATAAAGGGTTCGGGCCATGTCTGGTTGAACATCTCGACCAGCGCGGAGAGATTGCCGCCGTCGGCATCCACCTTGAACACCGCCTTGCCGCCATTGCCGTGCAGCGGCTTGATCACCACCGCGCCATGTTCGGCGATAAAGTCGCGCACTTCCTCGATCCGGCGGGTGATCAGCGTGGGCGGCATGAATCGGGCGAAGTCCAGAACATAGACTTTTTCCGGCGCGTTGCGGACCGATACGGGGTCGTTCACGACCAGCGTTTCACCCTTCAACCGTTCCAGCAGCCATGTACCGGTCAGATAGCCGATGTCGAATGGCGGGTCCTGCCGCATCAGCACCACATCGACATCGCTGCCAAGGTCGATGCTGCGATGCTCGCCCATGTCGAAATGGTCGCCCTTCACGCGGCGCACGGTAACGGGCGCGGCCCATGCTGTAACCCGTCCGCCGCCCTGCCCGTCCGATTTCCAGCTCAGGCTGCGGACGTCGTAATGGAACAGCCGGTAACCGCGTTCCTGCGCCGAAAGCATCAGGGCAAAGCTGGAATCGCCAGCGATATTGATCGATTCCATCGGGTCCATCTGGACGGCGATACGCAGGGGCTGTGGCACGTCGGTTCCTTTTTCGGCAGGCGTCAGAACAGGCCCGCATTCTCCAGATGGCGTGGCGCATGGCCGGGTGCAAGCAGCAGCACGTCAATCCGCATGTCATCGCCCTCTTGCACAAAGCGGTGGGCCTCCGCTTCGGCCGCCGCGCATACACGGGCAAGACGGCGCGCGTCGATGGCATTGTCCAGTCCGGCGACATGTTGGCGCCATTTGACCTCTATAAAGGCCACGACGCGCCCTTTTCGGGCCACCAGATCGACCTCTCCCGCCGCATTGCGCACGCGCCGCGCCAATATGTCCCAACCGCCCGCGTGCAGGAACAATGCGGCCTCCTCCTCGCCGCGTCGCCCCTGTTTCTCGGCACGGATGCGGCGGATGGCTTCGGGTTTCACGCTTTCAGTTCCATCGCGCGGGAATACAGCTGCTTGCGGTCCAGCCCATGCGCCCTGGCCAGCTTTGCCGCCGCCTGACTGGGCTTGTCGGTCATCAGCGCCTCTACCAGCAAGGCGTCGATATCCAGATCCCCGGCATCCGCTTCGACCGGAGGGCCGATCATCAGCACGATTTCTCCCCTTGGCGGATGGGCGGTATAATGGGCGACCAGATCATCTGTCGTGCCGGTCCGGCATTCCTCATGCAGCTTGGTCAGTTCGCGGCCTACCGCAACAATTCGGCCCGGCAAGGCATCGCCGATCGCCTGCAACGCGGAAACGAGGCGCGGCGCGGTTTCATAGAATACCAGCGACGTGCGCACCCCGCCCAGTTCGGCCAGCACATCGGCACGCGCCTTAGCCTTTTGCGGCAGAAAACCGGCGAACAGGAAGCGGTCGGTCGGCAAGCCAGATATCGACAGCCCCGCGACCACCGCGCTCGGCCCCGGTATGGCAATAACATTCAGCCCTTGCGCGCGCGCCGCATGGACCAGCCGGTAGCCCGGATCGGAAATCAGCGGCGTGCCCGCATCCGACACCAGCGCCACCGCCGCCTCTGCCGCCAATGCCAGCAGGCCGTCTCGTGCCTGTTCGTCGGCATGGTCGTCATAGCGGATCAGCCGCTTTTTCAGGCCCAGATGCTGCATCAGCCGCCCCGTTACCCGCGTATCCTCGCAAGCCACCGCCTCCGCGCCGCGCAATGTCGCAATGGCGCGCAGAGTGATGTCACCAAGATTGCCAATAGGCGTGGCAACTATATAGAGGCCCGGTTCAAGGGATTCATCGCGTTGGTCCATGGCCCGCGCTGATGCACGCCATACTCTGGGAGATGCAAGCATGAACACGCGGGTCGCACCCATTGCCGCGCCTGTTTCGGGCAAAAATGTTTCGGGCACGGACGGTTCCGGCAAGAACGCCAACCGCCGCCGCGCCCTACGGCTGGGGGTCATGGGCTTTGGCGCGCTGGTGCTCGCCGGTTGTAAGGGCATCATCCCCGATGGCGGCAATGTGCCCACCACCGGCCCCGCGCCGGTCGAAGGGCCGGTCGCTGGCCAATTGCCCGATGTGGACGAGGCGCGCCACCGCATCGCCCTTTTGGCGCCGATGTCGGGCGAGAATGCGGCCGTGGGGCAAAGCATGGCCAATGCCGCCAATATGGCGCTGCTCGATACCAATACGGCGAATATCCGCATCACCAGCTATGACACGGCCCGCGATCCGGCGGGCGCGGCGCGGCGCGCGATCGCGGATGGAAACCGGCTGATCCTCGGCCCGCTGCTGGGCGATAATGTCGATGCGGTAAAGGGCGTGGCAAAGCCCGCGCGCGTGCCGATCATCAGCTTTTCCAACGATAGCGAGGTCGCAGGCGACGGCGTTTACGTGATGGGCCAGATCCCGGCGCAGTCGATCGAACGGACAATGATCTTCGCCCAGCAGAACGGCATCAGCCGGTTCGGCGCGCTGGTGCCCAGCGGCGAATATGGCAAGCGCGCATCCGATGCGATGCTGGCGACCGCGCGCCGCACCGGCACACAGATCGCCGCCATCGAAACCTATAACCGCGAAAATAATTCGCTGACCTCGGCCGTCCGCCGCTTGCAGGAAAACGGCGATTATCAGGCGATCCTGATTGCCGATGGCGCGCGGATCGCCGTGCGCGCCGGCCCGCTGATCCGCGATGCCGACAAGATGGCAAGGATTCTCGGCACCGAATTGTGGAGCGGCGATGCGCAGATCGCACAGACCCCCGCCCTGCGCGGCGCATGGTTTTCCGCCGTATCGGATGCGCGGTTCCAGCGCCTTTCGGACAGCTATAAAAGCCGTTTCGGTTCGGCACCCTATCGCGTCTCCGCGCTTGGCTATGATGCCGTGCTGCTGACGATCCGTATCGCGCGCGATTGGCAACCGGGCACGGCATTTCCCGTATCGGAACTGAACGATCGTGGCGGTTTCCTCGGCCTCGACGGTGCCTTCCGCTTTAACGACGGGGTGGTGCAGCGCGCGTTCGAAGTGCGCGAGGTGACGGTGAACGGCATGAAAGTGGTTTCGCCCGCACCGACCAGCTTCGATTGATCCCTTCTCGACCTGGCGGCGAAGCCCCTAGGGGCGCCGCCAAGCGTTCGAGGGTGGGTGAAGAGCGAGGCGACGCCCCCGATAACGGCTTCCACCCGAGGGGGAGTCGGGTCGGGGGACGGGAAGCCGAAGGGACAAACCCGCAGACCGCCTATGCAGCGTCCTGCTGATTGATTGGGCTATGCCACATGCGCGTTGTTCGGGAAAATGCGAAAAAGCTGATACACAAATCGGGTTTTGCGATTAATCGCACTCAGGATTGCTCATAACTTCCCGCATCCGCTTGATCGCGGCCCCATGGCGGGCATAGTCTTAGCGCCATGCCACAAGATAATTCCGACGACCTGTTCGACGCCAAGGCTGCCGCCGCCGCGCAAAGTTATGACAGCTCTTCGATCGAGGTGCTGGAAGGGCTGGAGCCGGTACGCCGCCGCCCCGGCATGTATATCGGCGGCACTGACGAGCGCGCGCTGCACCATCTCGCCGCCGAAGTGCTCGACAACTCCATGGACGAGGCTGTCGCGGGCCATGCCAACCGGATCGAGGTGACGCTGGAAAAGGGCGAGGACGGCACGGCAGGCCGCATCACCATTTCCGACAATGGTCGCGGCATGCCGATCGACGAACACCCCAAATATCCGGGCAAATCGGCGCTTGAGGTGATCCTGACGACGCTGCATTCGGGCGGCAAGTTCTCGGGCAAGGCCTATGCCACCAGCGGGGGCCTGCACGGCGTGGGCGTGTCGGTGGTGAACGCGCTGTCGACCCTGACCCGCGTGGAAGTCGCGCGCGATAAAAAGCTCTATGCGCAGGAATTTGCCAAGGGGCATCCGCTTGGTCCCATCCAGCAAGTGGGCGCGGCGCCCAACCGGCGCGGCACCACGGTCAGCTTTACCCCCGACCCCGAGATTTTCGGCGCGCAGAAATTCAAACCCGCGCGCCTGTTCCGCCTGACGCGGTCCAAGGCCTATCTGTTCGCAGGCGTCGAAATCCGCTGGAAATGCGACCCCGAACTGGCGGGAGAGGATGTGCCGGCCGAGGCGGTCTTCCAGTTCCCCGGCGGTCTGGCCGACCATCTGAAGGAACAGGTCGGCACCCGCGAATGCGTCACCACCGACTTCTTCTCCGGCTCGCAGGACTTTCCCGCGAACGAGGCAGGGGAACAGCAGGGCCGCGTGGAATGGGCCATCGCGTGGCCGCTGTGGTCCGACGGTTCCTACAGCTGGTATTGCAACACCATCCCCACTCCCGACGGCGGCACACATGAACAGGGCCTGCGCGCCGCGCTGACCAAGGGGCTGCGCGGCTTTGCCGAGCTGGTCGGCCAGAAAAAGGCCAAGGACATCACCCCCGACGACGTGGTCACGGGTAGCGAGGTGATGCTGTCAGTCTTTATCCGCGATCCGCAATTCCAGTCGCAGACCAAGGACCGCCTGACTTCGCCCGAAGCCGCACGGCTGGTGGAAAACGCGATCCGCGACCATTTCGACCATTTCCTTGCCGACAATATGGAACGGGGCAAGGCGCTGCTGGGCGCGGTGATGGAGCGGATGGACGAACGTCTGCGCCGCAAGCAGGAGCGCGAGATCAAACGCAAGACCGCGACCAATGCGAAAAAGCTGCGCCTGCCCGGCAAGCTGACCGATTGCAGCGGCGAAAGCGATGCCGAAACCGAATTGTTCATCGTCGAGGGCGACAGTGCGGGCGGCAGCGCGAAACAGGCGCGCGACCGCAAGACGCAAGCGATCCTGCCAATCCGCGGCAAGATCCTGAACGTCGCCAGCGCCAGCGCCGACAAGATCCGCGCCAATCAGGAAATCGCCGATCTGACGCTGGCCATGGGCTGCGGCATCCGCAAGGACTGCAATCCCGACGATCTGCGTTACGACCGCATCATCATCATGACCGATGCCGATGTCGACGGCGCGCATATCGCGACATTGTTGATGACGTTCTTCTTTCAGGAAATGCCCGAAGTCGTCCGGCGCGGCCATCTGTTCCTTGCCCAGCCGCCGCTCTATCGCCTGACTGCGGGAAAAGAGAGCCGCTATGCCCGCGACGACGCGCATCGCAAGGAGCTGGAGGAAACAGTCTTCAAGGGCAAGAAGGTCGAGGTCGGTCGCTTCAAAGGCTTGGGCGAAATGAACCCGCAGCAATTGCGCGAAACGACGATGAGCCCCGAAAGCCGGGGCCTGATCCGCATCACCCTGCCCAACGAATACGAACAGCGCGCAGGCGTGTCGCGTCTGGTGGACGAGTTGATGGGCCGCAACCCCGAACACCGCTTCAACTTCATCCAGAACCGCGCGGGCGAGCTTGACCGCGACATGATCGACGCGTGACCGGACCGGCCCGTCCGGGTACTGCCGAGAATCGGCCCGATCCGCTGGTCCGGCGGCTGCATCTGATCATCGTGGCCGTGATGGAATTCATGATGGCGGGCGAACTGATCGCGCTGGCGGTCGACCGGCAATTCATGGGCCTTTTCCTTGTCCTGATGCTGATGGTACTCATCGGCGTTCCGGCGCTGTTTCCGGGCAAGCTGCCGGTTTTCATTCCGGTCGAGATCCAGATCTTCACCGTCCTCTTCATCTTCGCCACGCTGTTCCTTGGCGAGGTGCGCGATTATTACGAACGCTTCTGGTGGTGGGACCTTGCCCTGCACACCAGTTCGGGCGTGCTGCTGGGCATGCTGGGCTTTCTGTTCGTCTATCTGGTGAACGAGAACGAGCTGGTCGACGTGACCATGAAACCCAGCTTCGTCGCCTTATTCGCGTTCTTTTTCGGCGTCGGTATCGGCGCGTTGTGGGAAATCGTTGAGTTCGGTGCCGACCAGTTGCTAGGCATGAACATGCAGAAGCCGATGCTGGGCGATCCTTCGGGGTTGACCGATACGATGTGGGACCTGATCGTCGACACGCTGGGATCGGCAGTGATCGCGCTGGCCGGCTGGCGCTATATGCATCGCGCGCGGCGCGACCGGACCGATTTCTGGCTACGGCGCTTTGTCCGGCGCTATCCGCGTCTGTTCGGATACTGAACGCGCATATCGCCGCCACGCGCTTGCCATGCTGCGATGCAATATCTAGCGTGACGACAAACAGACAATCGACAGGATTTGGGATGCAGCGCTTTACCGGCACCGAAAACTATGTGGCGACCGACGATCTGAAGGTGGCTGTCAACGCGGCCGTTACGCTGCGCCGTCCCCTGCTGGTCAAGGGCGAACCCGGCACCGGCAAGACCGTTCTGGCGCACGAGATTTCAAAGGCCATCGGCGCGCCGCTGATCGAATGGGGCGTCAAATCCACGACCAAGGCGCAGCAGGGGCTGTATGAATATGATGCGGTCGCCCGCCTGCGCGACGGGCAATTGGGCGACGAGCGTGTGCACGACATCGCCAATTACATCCGCAAGGGCAAGTTGTGGGAAGCGTTCACTTCGCCCGAACTGCCCGTTCTGCTGATCGACGAGATCGACAAGGCCGATATCGAGTTTCCGAACGACCTGCTTCAGGAACTCGACCGCATGACATTCGACGTTTACGAAACGGGCGAGCGGATCGAGGCGAGGGAACGGCCGATCGTGGTTATCACCTCGAACAACGAAAAAGACCTGCCCGACGCCTTCCTGCGCCGCTGTTTCTTTCATTACATCAAATTCCCCGACCCCGGGACGATGGCCGAGATTGTCGAGGTTCACTTCCCCGGCATCCAGCAGCGTCTGGTGGCCAAGGCGCTAGAGATGTTTTACGAAATCCGCGATGTGCCCGGCCTCAAGAAAAAGCCGAGCACCAGCGAATTGCTCGACTGGCTGAAACTGCTGCTGGTCGAGGATATGCCGCTCGACGTGCTACAACAGAAAGACGCGACCAAGGCGATCCCGCCGCTGCACGGCGCCTTGCTGAAGAACGAGCAGGACGTGATGCTGTTCGAACGGCTGGCCTTCATGGCGCGGCGCGAGCGGTAGTTCCGCTGCGGGCGGAAGATAGTTCAGGCGGGGTATAGTTCAGGCGCCGCAATACGCGGCACGCCAAGGCTCCCCTTGCCCAGCAATTGCAGGATACCGACTGCCTCGCCGAACGACAGGTCTATGGGGGTTACGCGTTCTATTTCCACCCTGACCGATGCGCCCGCGAACACCGTGGGCGAGCCCGGCAGGAAGAGCATAGCGTAATCCTCGTTCCGCTCGATCTCGAACGCGATCTGCGAATAATCGTCGAACCGCACCAGCACCGGCGTCATATTGCCCTCGCCCTGCGCGCCCCTGGCCGCTGCGCCCAGCGCGACCTTGGCGACGGCATAGGCGGGCACGGCCGCCACCACGACGCGGTCCAGACGGTCCAGCCTGTGCGAAAAGCGCGTCATATGCGCCACCAGCCCTGCCAGCAGGCACACCAGCAGGATGGCCAGAACCGCGATGATATTGGCCACCGCCATCTCGCCCAAGGTGTCGATCTGCACGAAGCGCCCCAGCGGACGGGTCAGTTTCAACGAGAACTCGAACGCCTTTTCGACCAGCACGGCCAGAACGACCAACGGAACCAGCAGGAAGAACCCGGCGAGAAGAAGTTTTTTCATCGATGCACGCTCCCAGCGCGCGTTGTCGCGCATGTGGCGTACACACTGCGCCTTTTCGGCAGCCCCACAATCAGGCTTTATCCCGATGCCGTGGCGGTATCGCCGCCCACAATTTCCCATCCGGCGTATCCGTGCCTATGGTGGGCGGTCTGACCGTTCCGCTGCACAAGGCCATCATTGCATGCTCCTCAATTTCCTCGACGAATTGCGCAGCGCGGGGATTCCGGCCAGCCTGAAAGAGCATCTGCTGTTGCTGGAAGCGCTGGACCGCGACGTGATCGAACGCCGTCCGGAAGATTTCTATTACCTCTCCCGCTCGGTCTATGTGAAAGACGAAGGGCTGCTCGACCGGTTCGATCAGGTTTTCCAAAAGGTTTTCAACGGCATATTATCCGATATCGGCGAAACGCGTGCCGATATTCCCGAAGAATGGCTGCGCGCCGTGGCCGAAAAGTTCCTGAGCCCCGAGGAAATGGCCAGGATCGAGGAACTGGGCGACTGGGACGAGATCATGGAGACGCTGAAAAAGCGTCTGGAAGAGCAGGAAGAGCGCCATCAGGGCGGCAACAAATGGATCGGCACGGGCGGGACCAGCCCCTTTGGCCATTCGGGTTACAACCCCGCAGGCGTGCGGATCGGCGGGCAATCGCGGCACAAACGAGCGTTGAAAGTCTGGGAAAAGCGCGATTTCGCCAATCTCGACAACACGCGTGAACTGGGCACGCGCAATATCAAGGTCGCGCTGCGCCGCCTGCGCCGTTTCGCGCGCGAAGGCGCCGCCGAAGAACTGGACCTTGACGCCACGATCGCAGGAACGGCGCGACAGGGCTGGTTGGACATTCGCATGCGGCCCGAACGCCATAATGCGGTGAAACTGCTGCTGTTTCTGGATGTCGGCGGTTCGATGGACCCGCATGTCAAGCTGGTCGAGGAACTGTTCTCTGCCGCCACGGGGGAGTTCAAGAACATGGAGTTCTTCTACTTCCACAATTGCCTATACGATTTCGTGTGGAAGGATAATGCGCGCCGCTGGCAGGATCGCACCCAGACCTGGGACATTCTTCACAAATATGGCCATGATTACAAAGTGATCTTCGTGGGCGACGCGGCGATGAGCCCCTATGAAATCTCTCACCCCGGCGGGTCGGTCGAATATATGAACGAGGAAGCGGGCTCGGTCTGGTTGCAGCGCGTGGCCAATACCTATCCCGCCACCGTCTGGCTGAACCCCGAAGCCGAGCGCGCGTGGGGGTACAGCCAGTCCAACCGCATGATCCGCCAATTGCTGAACGATCGCATGTATCCGCTGACGCTGGGCGGGATCGAGGATGCCATGCGACAATTGAGCCGCAAGCAGGGATGAGCCGGAGACTCCCTTAGGCCCAGGCACATTCCTGTGCCTTCTTGGCGACATGGTCTGCTCTTGCCACATGGGCGGCATGACCAGACAGCATTCCCTGTTCCTTGGGCATGGATCGCCCATAACCATGATCACCGACAATCCCGAACGCGCGGGGCTAGAGGCTTTGGGCCGTGCCCTGCCCCGTCCCAAGGCGATCGTCAGCATCACCGCCCATTGGGAGACGCGCGGCGGTACGCGGCTGACCGGCTCGCCCTCGCCGCAGACGATCCATGATTTTCGCGGCTTTCCCCAAGCCTTGTACGATATGCGCTACGCCGCGCCGGGCGATCCGTCATTGGCGGCACGCGTTGCGGAGATGATCGGCAATGCCGAACTCGACGATGCCTATGGCTTCGACCATGGCGTGTGGGGCACGCTGCTGCCGATGTTCCCCGATGCCGATATCCCGGTCGTCGCAATGAGCGTGGATATGACAGCACCCCCGCCGCGCCATCTGGAAATCGGCCGCAAGCTGGGCAGCCTGCGCGACGAAGGCATTCTGATCGCGGCGAGCGGAAATATCGTCCATAATCTGGCGCTATGGCGGCAAAGCGCCGGCACACGGCCCGACTGGGCGATCGACTTCCAGTCGCGCATCAACCGGGCGCTGATCGCGGGCGACGACGATGCGATCAGCGGTTTCGCTCCCGACGACCAGCCCGCCGCCAAGGCGATCAACAGCGGCGAACATTATCTGCCGCTACTCTATGCCGCAGGGGCGCGGCTTGCGGGCGATGCCGTGTCGCTCTTTAACGACACGATCGACGGCGCGCTTTCGATGACGTCGGTCGGCTTCGGCGACCCCGCCTCGTTCGCGACGCTTCAATAAAGCAGGAAAGGTGCGATTTCCCTGCGCCAGCGGGCTTCGTCCGCGCCCGCGACGGCTTCCAGACCGGCGGGTGTGGACGCCGGATCGTCGACCCATTCGCGCAAGGCCGGACCGCCATTGATCACATCGATAGCCAGCCGGTCGAATTCATACTCATAGGGAAAATCGCGCCACAGGTCGTAATCCGGATAGAGCCTACGGATCGCCTTGAACGCCAGTGCCTGCAAACGCCAAGGGCGGAAAGCGGCATGGTCATAGAACGGCTCTTCTGCATGGACCATCAGCCCCGAACACAGCGTTCCGGCATGCTTGTGAAAGGTCGGCTCGAACCAGCATTCGCGTAGCGCGCACCCTGCCAGCCATTCGGGCGCAAAGCTTTGCATTTCGGCCAGCACGGCCCTGGCATCCAGATCGGGCGCGCCGAACAACACTTCCAGCGGGCGCGTCGTGCCGCGTCCTTCGGAAACCGTCGCCCCCTCGATCATCACCGTGCCGGCATAGGCGCGTGCCATGTTGAGATTGGCGGCATTGGGGCTGGGGTTGATCCAGATACGATCTTCGGGCCAGCCGAAACCGGCTGCGGCATCGGGCTGCCAGCCGTCCATTTCGATCACGCGATAGGCCACATCCAGACCGAAGTGGCGCACAAACCAGTGCCCCATTTCCCCCAGTGTCAGCCCGTGGCGCATCACCATTGGCCCTGCCCCGACGAAACTTTCCTGCCCGGGCAGCAGCAGTGTTCCCTCCACCGGACGCCCCGCCGGATTGGGCCGGTCGAGCACCCATACCTCTTTCCCTGCCTCGGCCGCGGCCTCCAGCATGTAGAGCAGCGTGGTGACAAAGGTGTAGATCCGGCAGCCCAGATCCTGAAGATCGAACAGGAACACATCCGCCGTCGACATCATCTGACCGCTCGGCCGGCGGACTTCGCCGTAAAGGCTGAAAACCGGAATGCCGTAGGCCGGATCGGTCTCGTCCGCCGTCTCGACCATATTGTCCTGCTTGTCGCCCTTCAGCCCGTGTTGCGGGCCGAACGCGGCCGTGATCTCGATATCGTCGCAGGCCATCAATGCGTCGAGCGAGTGCGTCAGCTCCGCCGTCACCGACGCCGGATGCGCGACCAGCGCGACGCGCTTGCCCCGCAGCGGCGCGCGCAGGGCCGGATCGGCCAGCAGTCGGTCGATACCGAATTTCACGGAAGGATAGGACATCAGGCAGGCTCGATCTGGTGCAGAAAGGAATCGGGATGATGGAAATCGGGCCGGTCGCCCGGATGGGCCAGTGCCCAGTATGACAGATGACCGCCCTCTTCCTCGATCACCATCGACAGGTTGGCGCGGACGAAGCCGGTAATCTCGCGCGGGTTAAGCCTTGCATCCAATACGGCCATGGTGTCGCCGGTCCGGACCGAGATTTCGGGGATTTCCAACGGCTCGTATTCCCCCGCAGGCTTGCGATAGTCGCGGAAATCATAGGCGGCCCAGCGACCGGTGGGGGCAAAATTATATTCGCGATAGCCGGGCGTTTCGGGGGCAAGGAACAATTCGGCGCAGCTATGCTTCCACAGCCCGTCCTCGCGCCCGCGCCCCGTAAATGCGGGCATCACCAGCCTGCCGATACCGGTGATGCGGTAACGCGCCAGCAAGGCCCCCGTACTCGCCCCTGCGGCAGGCAGGCGGATCAGTTGCGCCTCCACCCTCTCGACAGCGAGAGGCGGGGTTTCGGGATGGCAGATCAGGCGGGACATCGCCCCTTCCTGCCCAAGCCTTCGCGGCGGCGCAATCTCCCCCGATGCAGCCTGTGTGAAAACTGCGCCTTTTCGCCGTGACGCCTTTGCGCATGGCCCCACCCGTGCTAACCGCGCCGCCATTATGAGCCAGTACACTTCCGATCTGCTGCGCCTGCTGGACGAGCGGGGCTATATCCACCAGATGACCGATGCCGCCGCGCTCGACGCGCTGGCAAGTCGCGGGATCATATCCGGATATATCGGTTTCGACCCCACCGCCCCGTCACTGCATGTCGGCGGCATGGTCCAGATCATGCTGCTGCGCCGCCTGCAACAGGCCGGGCACAAGCCGATCGTGCTGATGGGTGGCGGCACCGGCAAGATCGGCGACCCCAGCTTCAAGGATGAAGCACGCAGCCTGTTGAGCGAGGAAAAGATCGCGGCCAATGTCGCCTCGATCCGTACCGTGTTCGAACGATTCATCACCTTTGGCGACGGTCCCACCGATGCCGTCATGGTCGATAATGCCGACTGGCTCGACAAGCTCGAATATATCCCTTTCCTGCGCGAGGTGGGCCGCCATTTCTCGGTCAACCGGATGCTCAGCTTCGATTCGGTGAAGATGCGGCTCGACCGCGAGCAATCGCTCAGCTTCCTCGAATTCAACTATATGATCCTGCAGGCCTATGACTTCCGCGAATTGTCGCAGCGGATGGGGTGTCGCCTGCAAATGGGCGGCAGCGACCAGTGGGGCAATATCGTCAATGGCGTCGAACTGGCCCGCCGGATGGACGGGACCGAGGTGTTCGGCGTCACCACTCCGCTGCTGACCACGGCCGATGGCACCAAGATGGGCAAGACGGTCGCGGGCGCGGTCTGGCTGAACGAAGACATGCTGCCCGCCTATGATTTCTGGCAATATTGGCGCAATTGCGACGACCGTGACGTCGGGCGTTTCCTGCGCCTGTTCACCGATGTCCCGCTGGACGAAATCGCGCAGCTGGAATCGCTGGAAGGCAGTGCCATTAACGATGCCAAGATCCTCCTTGCGGACGAGGTGACGAGCCTGTGCCGCGGCGCGGATGCCGCCGCCAGTGCGCGAAAAACGGCAGAAGATGTGTTCGCCAAGGGCGGCGTGGGCGACGATCTGCCCGAACTTGCCATCCCTGCCGAAGGCATGCCGCTAGTCGCCGCGCTGACCGCCATCGGTTTCACCAAGTCGAATGGCGAGGCAAAACGCAAGGTGGCCGAAGGCGCGGTCAGGCTGGACGATGCCGCCGTCGGCGATCCGCAGATGATCGTGCAGCCTGCGGGCGGACAGACGATCAAGCTGTCGCTGGGGAAAAAGCGGCACGGACTGCTGACCCGGAAAGCCTGAGCCGCACCCGACTCCAAACACAACATATTTAACGTTTTATTCGCCATTTCCGCTTAGGCTCGGTCTTCCGGACCTTGAAGGAGATGAGCAGTGCTTGGCGGGGCGCAACTATCGGTAACCGATCTTCGGCGCGCAGCGCGGCACCCGGTCGACTTTCCGGTTCTGGCAGAGCATCGCCGGCTGGGCGACGTGCATCTCCAGATCGTCAATCTTTCGGCCAACGGATTTATGATTGCGGGCGAAAGCCCGCTGGGTCGGGGCGAGCGCGTGCTGATCCGTCTGCCTGTCATCGGCCGGATTGAGGCGCATGTCATCTGGGTGGCCGATGGCCGCGCCGGTTTCCAGTTCGAACGAATCGTCCGTCCCGATCTGTTCCGCCAGCTGGTCGACGAAATGCAGCCGCGCGCACGCGGTCGTCGCCGTCGCGGCTGATTCCGGTTACAGGCGAAGGCCCGCTTGCAATCGGCACGCCGCAGCCACACATCGCGGTTCATGACCGAAGAATCGCTTAAGAACATCGCCCTGCTGATCGACGCGGATAACACCACGCCGCGCGGTATCGATCCCGTCCTGACCGCCTTGGCCAAGCTGGGACAGGTCAACATCCGCCGCGCCTATGGCAATTGGGCCAAGCCCGCGCTGACGAAATGGGCCGGACTTACCAATCGCTATGGCATTCGCCCCCAGCAGCAGTTCGACCTGACCAAGGGCAAGAACGCCACGGACATGGCGATGACCATCGATGCGATCGATCTGCTGTATCAAGGCAAGGTCGACGGTTTCGGCATTATGAGCAGTGACAGCGATTTCACCCCGCTGGTCACCCGGCTGCGGCAGGACGGGCTGACAGTCTATGGATTCGGCAGCGCCAAGGCGCCCGAGGCGTTCCAGAATGCCTGCACGCGTTTCATCGATATCGACGCGCTGATCGCAGGCGACGAGGAAGTCGAGGAAACCGAAACCCCGACCACCGAGCCCAAGTCCGACAGCAAGCCGAAAGTGGATGACGAGATGATCGATCTGCTGGGCAAGTCATGGCGCAATGCCCGGCGCGATGGCGAAGGCTATGCGCGGTTGAGCGAAGTCGGCCAGATCGCGGGCAACCGGTCCAGTTTCGACGTGCGCAATTATGGCTATAAAAGACTGAGCGATTTGCTGCGCTCGCTCGAACATTTCGAGGTAAAGGAAAAGGACGGCCATCTGGTCGTCAAACGCCTGCGCTGAAACAATTCAGCACCGAACCAACGAAAAAGGGCGGCCCGCAAAGGCCGCCCTTTCCGTGTCGATAATCGGCAGATCAGCCCGCCTTGTTGTCGACATAGGCGATCCACGCCTTTGCCAGCGATGCACGATTGCCCGTCGTGACCTGACCGAAAGCCTGCTTGGCTTCGGCATATTTGCCCTGATCGGCCAGCGCGATACCCAGGCCCATCTGTGCCTTTGCCTTGTCGGCAGCGCCGGTTTCCAGACCCTTGCGATAGGCCGCTTCGGCCTCGGCAGCCTTGCCGTAACCCAGATAGGTGTCAGCGATTGCCACCGCGCCATTGCCGGTCGCACCCGATGCGTCGGCGTTCAGTTCGCGCAGCGTCGAATCGTAACGCTCCGCGCCCACGCGCTTGGCTTCGGTCACCATGGAATGGCCGGCGGGAAGCTGCGTGCCCTTGTCGGTAAAGGTCTTCGCCTCGCCCGGACGACGCAGTGGCTGCATCAGTTCCAGATAGGTCAGCGCCTGACGGCTTTCGGTGATGCCATTGTCACGCGACATAAGACGCAGCACATCGAGCTGCTCCTCGTCGCTATAGTTCGGGGTATAGGCCTCGAAAATATTATAGGCCTGCCCGCGCGCCTGCGCACGGCTGTCGGTCTGCAGCGTCAGCAACGCCCAGTCGAACGCCTGATCGCGCTGGTTCTGGTTCACCGACGCGGCCAGACCATCGAATGCCCAGCCTTCGGGCACCGGCTGACCGGCGGCCATCTTGGCAGTGATCATCGATTTCAGCTTGGTCAGCCCCTCTGCGGTCATATTGTCGCGCAAATAGGAATCGACCAGCATCTTTTCTGCCCCGCCGTCGACATAGCCGCCGTCGACTGCCTTTTGCAGCGACGTGCGCGCATCGGCATAGTTTTGCGAGTTGAACGCCGAAAGACCGGCGAAATAATGATATTTCGGCAGTTCTTCGGGCGGCAGCTTGCCGCTGTCGATCATCAGCTGGATGCCGCTTTGCTGCATGGCGAAATCGGCCATTTTCTGGCCGACGTTCTGCTCCATCTGACCGAAGAACAGCTTGTCATCCGCCGTCGACAACGTCGGGCGACCGGCATTTAACTTTGCAAGAACGCCGCCCATCTGTTGGTCGACATTGGCACGCGCCGCATCCAGTTCGGCCTGTGCGGCCGCGCGCGAAGCATCGTCACGTGCGCCCAGCACCTTGTTCAGCGCATCCATGGCCTGCTGCTGGCTGGCAGCGACCTGCGGATTTTCGGCCGAACCGTTCACCGATTCCTGAATGGCGACTGCATGGGGCTGAAATTCCTTGGAAATCTCCATCTTGGGCTGCTTTTGCGCATAGGCAGGGGCAGCAACGCCGATGGCGCCAGCAGTGCCCAGCGTAAGCGCCAGGGCCATGGCCACGTGCGAAACGGAACGCTTCATCAAAAACTCCTTTAGGCTTTCAGGCTGTGGCCCACGCGCCGAGGGAAGCGCGGACGGGCCGTATCTCTCATAAAAAAGCGCGAACCAGATGGCGGGGAATGTCCCGCATGGCAACCGGTTCGCGCCTTATATTTCTTAAATCACGCACCCTTCATACGCGAAAGCGACTGAACGCGGATTGAATGGGAACGCACCACGGACGCTCTGGTGCCCTGTGCCGGACCAAAGCGCGCCAGACTGGGCGGGCGACTGTGGAAAACGCTGCGCCGAACGCCCGGTTACGCCTTGCTTCGCTGGCCTTGGCGGGCGCCCTCGCCTAGTCTGCCAGACCGATAAGACAGTCAGAAGACGCTATAGAGCAGACCCCCAGTGAACGATATTACCGAGCTTCCCTCGCAGCCTGGCCCCGACATCGAACCGATCGACATCGTCGACGAGATGAAGACCAGCTATCTCGATTACGCGATGAGCGTGATCGTGGCCCGCGCGCTGCCCGATGTGCGCGACGGGCTGAAGCCGGTTCACCGCCGCATTCTCTATGCCGCGCAGGTCGGCGGCTACCATTCGAACCGCCCCTTCCGCAAATCCGCGAAGATCGTCGGTGAGGTGATGGGTTCGTACCACCCGCATGGCGACAGTGCGATTTATGACGCGCTGGCCCGCATGACGCAGGACTGGTCGATGCGCCTGCCGCTGATCGACGGTCAGGGGAACTTCGGTTCGATGGACCCCGATCCGCCGGCAGCCATGCGCTATACCGAAAGCCGTCTGGCCAAGGCTGCGGAACCGCTGCTGAACGATCTCGACAAGGATACGGTCGATTTCGTCGATAACTACGACGGTTCCGAACAGGAACCTTCTGTCCTGCCCGCACGCTTCCCGAACCTTCTGGTCAATGGCGCGGGCGGCATCGCGGTCGGCATGGCGACCAATATCCCGCCGCATAATCTGGGCGAGGTGATCGACGGCTGTCTTGCGATGATGGACAATCCGGCGATTTCGATCGACGAATTGTTCGAAATCATCCCCGGTCCGGATTTCCCGACCGCGCCGCTGATCCTTGGTCAGGCAGGCGCGCGCGCAGCCTATCGCGAGGGACGCGGATCGATCCTGCAACGCTGCCGGCACGAGATCGAGACACGGCGCGGCGATCGCCAGTCGATCGTTCTGACGTCGATCCCGTTTCAGGTCGGCAAGGCGGGTCTGGTCGAGAAGATCGCCGAAGCCGCCAAGGACAAGCGGATCGAGGGCATTGCCGATATTCGCGACGAATCCAACCGTGCCGGCATGCGCGTGGTCGTGGACCTCAAGCGCGATGCCTCGCCCGAGGTCGTGCTGAACCAGATCTGGCGTTACACGCCCGCGCAGTCGAGCTTTCCCGCCAATATGCTGGCGATCCGCGGCGGACGGCCCGAAACGCTGAACCTGCGCGACATTCTGCAAAGCTTCATCCATTTCCGCGAAGATGTCATCACGCGGCGCACCAAGTACGAACTGAACAAGGCGCGCGAACGGGCGCATATTTTGCTTGGCCTCGTCATCGCGGTGTCGAACCTTGACGAGGTGGTGCGCATCATCCGCGGATCCGCCACGCCGCAACTGGCGCGCGAAACGCTGCTGGCGCGCGAGTGGGAAATGGGCGAGATCGCGCCCTATATCCGCCTTGTCGAAGCGATCGAGGACCACGAGGACGCGGGCGATGCCGCGGCCTATCGCCTGTCCGAGCGGCAGGTGCGCGCCATCCTCGACCTGCGCCTCCACCGCCTGACCGCAATGGGCCGGGACGAGATTGGCGAGGAGCTCGAAAAGCTCTCAGTCGATATCAAGGAATATCTCTCGATCCTCGCCGACCGGGTGAAATTGTACGGCGTGATGCGCGACGAATTGCTGGAAGTGCGCGAGAAATTCGCCACTCCGCGCAAGTGCGAGATCGCGCCCGCATGGGACGGCGTCGACGACGAGGATCTGATCGAGCGCGACGATATGGTCGTAACCGTCACCATGGACGGCTATATCAAGCGCACTCCGCTCTCCACCTTCCGTGCGCAGCATCGCGGCGGCAAGGGCCGTTCTGGGATGAGCACCAAGGATGAGGATGCCGTATCCTCGCTCTTCGTGACCAGCACGCATAATCCGGTGCTGTTCTTCTCGACCAGCGGCAAGGTCTATCGCCTCAAGGTCTGGAAACTGCCCGAGGGCGGTCCGGCCACGCGCGGGCGGCCCATTGTCAACCTACTGCCCGCACTCGATCCGGGCGAAACGATCGCCACCGTGCTGCCACTGCCGGAGGACGAGGACAGCTGGGGCGCACTCCACGTGGTGTTCGCAACCGCGCTGGGCAGCGTGCGGCGCAATTCCATGGACGCGTTCACCAACATCCCGTCGAACGGCAAATTCGCCATGCGCTTCGACGAGGCTTCGGGCGACCGGCTGATCGGCGTGGCATTGCTCGATTCCTCGCATGACGTGCTGCTGGCAAGCCGCAACGGCAAGGCGATCCGCTTTGCCGCAGAGGATGTGCGCGAATTCCAGTCGCGCACTTCGACCGGCGTGCGCGGCATGACCTTGAAGGACGGGGACGAGGTTGTTTCGCTGTCGATCCTGAAAGAGCTGACGGCCGATTCCGAACAGCGCGACGCCTATCTGAAGGTCGCGCCGTGGAAGGACGACGCGGCCGAACGGACCGAAGATCAACAGGCGATGGCCGATGCGGAGGAATTCGTGCTGACCGTCTGTGCCAACGGTTACGGCAAGATCAGCTCCGCCTATGAATATCGCAAGACGGGTCGCGGCGGTCAGGGCATCGTCAATATCGACAATATCGCCCGCAACGGCCCCGTGGTGAACAGCTTTGCCGCCAATGTCTCGGACCAGCTGATGCTGGTGACCGACAAGGCCAAGCTGATCCGCATCAATCTCGCCTCGCTGCGTGTATTGGGCCGCAATACGGCGGGTGTGCGCCTGTTCGATGTGGGCAAGAACGAGCATGTCGTTTCGGTCGCGCGCATCGACGAGGAAGAAGCACCCGAGACCGAGGCCGAGGAAGCCATCGTCGAGGAAATGGTCGGCCGGAACGCAGAAGAAACGCAGCCCGATCCGACGCAGGACCGCGACGACGAGCAACCGGGAGAGGAATAGGAATAGCGCCGGGCGGCAGGCTGCCGCCCGGCCTGTCCTTCCCTATCGCCGTTCGTTGCGCAGTGTGGTGACGATGCCCGTCGTGACCAGCAACTGGCCGATATAATACAGCGGCCACACCAGTTCGCGGGCCGACTGCTCCAGCGCCCCGCCCTGCACCAAACGCGCGCCGACGGCGATCAACAGCAATTCCGACAGCAGATAAAGCAAGGCCCCCAGCCCCACGCGCTGGCGCGGAAACCGGCTGAGCCACGCCATGGCCGCCGTGATTGCCAGCAATGCCGCCGACGCCGCGACCGCGCCCTGCCCTGTTTCGCCCACCATCAGAAACCATGCCAGCACGGGCGCGACCACCACGGCAGCCAGACCCGATGCCATCACCGCCGGTTTCACACCGGGCCGATGGTTGCGCCAATAGAGCGCGATCACGATCAGCTGCGACAGCGCATGGACCAGCCCGCCCCAGCCATATTCCAGCGTAATCAGCGCATCGCCAATCGCCGCGACCAGCATGGTCAGCGCGACCAGCGTGCCGTCGGTGCCAAGCGAACGCTGCCAGGCGTAAACCGCCAGCAATCCGACCGGCACGCCCTTCAACACCAGCTGATAGGCACCGGGCGTTTGCGTTCCGTCGATCGCCAGCCACCAGACGATGGCCGAAACGATGGATAAAAGCAGCCAGGGGCGGCGTTCGATCAGGGCGCGTTTTACCATCTGGGCTCCATCAGGCCGGTTTTCTTGCATCGGGGCCGCCTGATTGCATTTGCCAAGCCATGGGCGCAATCGCTAACCGGCGCGCATGACCACAAATGCACAACAGATCCATATCATCGGCGGCGGCCTGGCTGGAAGCGAAGCGGCCTGGCAACTGGCGCGGCGCGGTTTCCATGTTCGCCTGTCCGAAATGCGCGGGGCCAATCTGCCGGACGGCGGCGCCACCACAGATGCCCACCACACCGACGGGCTGGCCGAACTGGTCTGTTCGAACAGCTTCCGTTCGGACGACGACACCTCGAACGCGGTCGGGCTGTTGCATTACGAAATGCGGCAATGCGATTCGCTGATCATGCGAGCCGCAGCAGAGACGCAGGTGCCCGCCGGTTCGGCACTGGCAGTGGATCGCGACATATTTTCGGCCCATGTCGAAAAGGCGCTGGCCGAAATGCCCAATGTCACCATCGTGCGTGAACGGATCGATGTTTTGCCTGCCGAAGGGCATGTGATTGTCGCCACCGGCCCGCTGACTGCCGCTTCGCTTGCACAAAGCATCGGTGCGGCGACGGGTGCGGACAGCCTCGCCTTTTTCGATGCCATCGCACCCATCGTCCATCGCGATACGGTCGACATGGATATCTGCTGGATGGCCAGTCGCTGGGACAAGGGCGATACGAAAGACTACATCAATTGTCCGATGAACAAGGAGCAATATCTCGCCTTCCGGCAGGGCCTGCTGGATGGCAAAAAGACCGAGTTCAAGGAATGGGAAGCGAACACCCCCTATTTCGAAGGCTGCATGCCGATCGAGGTGATGGCCGCGCGCGGAGAGGACACTTTGCGCTTCGGTCCAATGAAGCCGGTGGGGCTGGACAATCCGCACACGGCCACGCCCGAATTTCCCAAGGGCCGCTGGCCCTATGCCGTCGTGCAGCTGCGGCAGGACAATATGCTGGGCACATTATGGAACATGGTCGGGTTCCAGACCAAGCTGAAGCACGGCGCGCAAAAGGAATTGTTCCGCACGATTCCCGGGCTTGAAAATGCCGAATTCGCGCGCCTTGGCGGTTTGCACCGCAACACCTTCCTGAATTCTCCCATATTGCTCGACCGGCAGCTCCGGCTGAAATCAGCGCCGCATATCCGGTTCGCGGGCCAGATCACCGGCTGCGAAGGCTATGTCGAAAGCGCGGCCGTCGGGCTGATGGCAGGGATGATGGCGGCCAGCGAACTGGCAGGACGCGACTGGCAATCGCCGCCGCGCACGACCGCAATGGGCGCCCTGTTGTCGCATATCACCGGCGATGCCGAGGCGGAGACCTATCAGCCGATGAATGTGAATTTCGGCCTGTTCCCCATGCCGGACGAGGATGTGAAGAAAAAGGAACGCAAGCGCGCCTATACCGACCGCGCCAAACGCGACATGGCGGCATGGCTGGGCACCGCCAAAGCGGCGGAACCCGCCTGACCGGTCAGCACGAACATTTGCTGGCGGGCTTGCGGGCAGTGCGCTTTGGCGCGCTGGTGGCGAATTCGGCGGGCGTCAGGCGCTGGTTGTGGTCGGCGTCCATCTTCTCGAACCGGTCAACCGTGGTGACGGCCCATTCCTCGAACGTCAGCAGGTTGTTGCCGTCCTTGTCCAGCTTGCGGAAGGCGGCGACGCGGGTCGACAGCATCTCGTTACGCGTGATTTCAAGGTCGCGGTTGCGGTCATAACGAAAGAACCGCTCCTGCTCGCGCGTCATTTCGACTGCGGTGGGAAGCGCGGGGCCCTGCATGCCGCCGACATCGGCCGCGGGGATCGCATCTGCATCGGGCCTGGCAGCGCCCGCTTCCTCGGCCTCCGGCAACGGCGCGGCGGGGCTTTCGACCGCCCTGCCCTGCCACCAGAACACGCCGATGGCGACCAGAAGAAGCGCGCCGAAAGCGCCCAATACCATGCGATTCATCTACGCCCTTTCCGGTCCGATCCGTTCCGTCCCGCTATCCGGCAATCGCATAGGGCCCGCAGGGTTAAGGGAACGCTATCGACCCGTCAGACCCGCCCTGATCGCAGCCAGAAAGTCCCCCAAACCGCCGATGGGCCGCACCGCCGATGCCGCCCGTTCTGCCATCACGCGCAGCACGTTCAACGGGCGCATCGCCTTGTCCACACTTCCCTCGGCGCGATCGGCCGCTTTCAGCAGCGCCATCACGCGGGCCCGTTCCTGTTCATCGGCCAGATGGATCGCGATATCTGCCAGCGACCAGCGATAGGCATGGCTCTGAACGACCGACCGGGCGGTCCTGCTACCCGTCACATGTGCCAGCCCCGCCATCGCCCGCGCGCGTCCGTCGGACAAGGCTGCAAAAGCCGTGGCGGGCAATGGCGCATCGCCGACCATCGCTTCCCACCCGTCGGCCAGTGCCGCCAGAGAGGAACATTCTTCGCCCCATGCTGCCAGTCGCGCCAGCAAGGGCTCTCCCACAGGCCAGTCAGCGACCGGACGACCGAACATCTCGCGCCACCATGCCAGCCTGATCTGCGCCAGCATCGGTTCGCTCGCTTGCGCCACGATCCGCGCAAGCCGCCGGTCCAGAATCAACAGCGCCCTCCACTGGTCCCTTGCTCGCGTCGGCGCATAGGCGAGCGCAAGCTGCCAAGGGGGTGGCAATGCATCCGCAGATGCAAGACCATTGGAACTTGCAAAACTATCGCCCTGATCTTGCGCGCTATTCTCGGTTAAGTTTTGGTTTACCATCTTTCTTCGGATCGTGCTTACCAGAGCCGCGCTATTTTCTGTCATGAAATTAACTGAACGCTCCGTCTCCGCCCGCAGTGAGTCGGACATATTCAGCAGGGAGCCCGCGCGCTTATGACGAGCATCACAACCGGACGCAAACGCCTGACGCGCTTTGTCAGCGCATTGCAGTCTTGCGCGGCCAGCACCGGCACGAGCCGCTTTCTGGGCGACCGTAAAGGTAACGCCACCATGCTGGTCGCGTTCGCCATGCCGATGGTAATCGGCGGCGGCGGCATGGCGATCGATTTCGCGCAGTTCTATCTGTGGAAGCGCGAGCTGCAGTTCGCCAACGATCAGGCGGCCATCGCGGCGGCATGGGAAGTTCTGGACAGCGGCAGCTCTGCCAAAATGACCGATCGCGCCAAGAACGCCTTTGCCGTGAATGAGCAGATCACGGCAGATTTCAACACCGATCCGGTCGTCAAGCTGGCCAATTATGCGGGCGGTGTTGGCAACTCGGTGATCGTCACATCCAGCGCGACCAAGCGCCTGCCGTTTACTTCGTTCTTCACCAAGGGCGCGACGACGGTGAGTGTGTCAAGCCAGGCTGCCTTTACCGGCGGCGCGACGATCAACAGTTGCCTGATCGCTGTCGACAAAGAGGACGCAGGCACCGTTACCATTGGCGGCAACGCTGTCTTCACCGCGCAATGCGGCATCGCGGCCCTGTCCAATTCATCCCGGGTCTGCACGGGCGGTTACGATACCAGCGGCACCTGTCTCGGCTGGACGGGCGAGGATGCCATCGACGACAATGGCAACAGCTATGAAATCAAGGCAGGTTCGATCGCCACAGCTGGCACTGTAAGCGACTCGCTGGAAGAAAAGGCCAAGGCCAATGGCGACACGATCATCGAAGGCGCGACCAATCTGGCCGACCCCTTCGAAGGCGTCGATCCGCCGTCGAGCGATGGCGTCGGAGCGGGCACCTATGTCTGCAAGTCGACCGGCAAGACAAAAAAGGTCATCGACGAATATAACAACACGCACACCGAACCGCTCGAACTCGGAACGGCCTACCCCGGCGTTTACGAGGGCGGGCTGTCGCTTGGCTGCGACACTGTGTTCAAGGGGGGCGTCTATTTCATTCGTGGCGGCACGCTGACGATCAACGGGAATCACACCGCCACCAGCGCGGGCGAAGTGATGTTCGTGCTGGAGGACGGCGCCGACTTCAAGATCAATGGCGGCGCCGACATAAACCTGACCGGCATGACCGAAGAAACGCTGATGGATCTGGGCTATACTTCCGAGGAAGCCCACAAGATCAACACGATGCTGATCTTTGAAAGCCCCGACAATGGCGAGGGCAAGGGGTCGATCCTGAACGGCAACAGCAACACCTATCTCAACGGTGCAATCTATACCAAGGTCAACAAGCTGGACCTGTCGGGCACCGCAGACGTTGCGAACGCCTGCCTTTTGCTGGTCGCCAACAAGGTCAATCTGACGGGTACTTTGAAAATGACCAGCTGGTGCCCCGATCCGCCGAACCATCCGACCACGATCATTTACGGCAATGTCTCGCTGGTGGCATGATGGGACTGCGCTTCTTCCTCAGCCGTTTCAGGTATGACAATCGCGGCTCGGCTCTGATCGAGACAGCTTTTGTTGCGCCTGTCCTGATCGTGATGAGTCTGGGCGGCGTAGAAGTGGCCAATATGGTCAAGCGCCAGCACGAATTGCAGAACGCAGCATCCAAGGCAGCCGAGATCATGATGGCTGCCCGCCCCAAGGACGAAGCGGAACTGTCGGTGGTGATGCAACAACTTGCCGCCGCGATCGAGGATGATACCGGGCTGGACACCAGCGCCATCGGTTCGAATGTCGAGCCAGACGAAACGAAGAACGATGTGGGCTATGTGATGACCCGCTATCGCTGCGGCAATGCCCAAAACTTCAAAAAGGCCGATACCGGCTGCACCGATTCGCCCAATTCGGAACGCTTCGTCGTCTTCCTGCTGCGTGACAAATACACGCCCGTCTGGAACGAATTCGGCATTGGCGAGGAACTGCAATACCGGGTCGAGAAGTCGGTCCAGATCGGGTAAGTCATGGCATACACCCCCCTCAACATTGCCAAACGCTTCTGGCGCGATGATCGCGGAGCCAGCGCGATCGAATTTGTCGTCCTGGCCCCTGCGCTGATCATGATGCTGCTGGGTGTGATGCAGATCGGCCTGTATATGCAGGCGCAGAATGCGCTGAGTGGCGTCGCCGGGGATATGAGCCGCTATATGTCGGTGGAATATCAAAAGGATAACAAAATCACCAACACCCAGCTTGAAACGCTTGCTTTTGCACGGGCAACCGGTTCTCCCTATCTGCTGGACGGTGCGAAGCTGGCCGCAACCGCGACCAATTCGGCAACCCAACCGATCAGCAATGTCCGCGAGATCGAGCTGAAGCTGAATTATAAGGTGCCCAGCGTCATGGCCTTTGTGAATATGGGCCCTCTGCAGCTGACCTATACAAAATCGATTTTCGTCGCGAACGGCTGACCCTCTCTTCAGCTGCGCAACCGAAAAGGGCCCGCCAAAACGGCGGGCCCTTTCTTTTTGCACTAACCGCAGTGGACGGAGCGCGCGGCCCCGTCATGTTCAGTCCTTGTAACAGACCTTCTTCGCCGCCTTTACAATGCGGTCGGCGTCGATCAGTGCCAGCTTTTCAAGGTTCGCCGCATAGGGCAGCGGTACATCCTCATCGCTGACGCGCAGGACAGGAGCGTCGAGGTAGTCGAAGCCCTGTTCCATACAGACAGCGCTGATTTCGCTGGCGATCGAGCAGGTCGGATAGCCTTCTTCGGCAACGACCAACCGGTTGGTCTTCTTCAGCGATGCCAGAACCGTTTCGGTATCCAGCGGACGCAGCGTGCGCAGATCGATCACCTCGGCATCGATCCCCTCGCCCGCCAGTTTTTCGGCTGCTTCCAGCGCGAAACCGACGCCGATGGAGTAGGAGACGATGGTCACGTCGGATCCTTCGCGCATGATCCGCGCCTTGCCGATGGGCAGGACCCAGTCGTCCGTATCGGGCACATCGAAGCTCTTGCCATAAAGCAGTTCGTTTTCGAGGAACACGACTGGATCGGGCGAGCGGATTGCCGCCTTCATCAGGCCCTTGGCATCGCGGCTGTCATAGGGCGCGATGACGATAAGGCCGGGAACGCTGGCATACCAAGGGCCATAGTTCTGGCTGTGCTGCGCGCCAACGCGGCTTGCCGCGCCATTGGGGCCACGGAACACCACAGGACAGCGCATCTGGCCACCCGACATATAGTTCGTCTTTGCCGCCGAGTTGATGATGTGGTCGATCGCCTGCATGGCGAAGTTGAACGTCATGAACTCGACAATCGGGCGAAGACCGCCCATGGCCGCGCCCGTGCCGATGCCGGCAAAGCCATATTCGGTAATCGGGGTATCGATCACCCGCTTCGGCCCGAATTCGTCGAGCAGCCCCTGCGTCACCTTATAGGCGCCCTGATACTCGGCCACTTCCTCGCCCATGACGAAAACGCGGTCATCGGCGCGCATTTCCTCGGCCATGGCGTCGCGCAAAGCTTCGCGCACAGTGGTCGAGGTCATGGAGGTGCCCTCCGCGATCTCGGGATCGGAAGCGGGCTCCTTTTTGGGCGCTGCCGGAGCGGGCGCCGCCTCGGCGCTGTTCTCGGTCGGTGCGGGCGCTGGCGCAGGCGCAGGTGCGGCATCGCCGCCGACATCGCTGGCATCGCCGTCCAGCACCGCGATCACGGTGCCGACCTTGACGTTCTCCGTCCCCTCGGGAACGGTGATTGCACCGACGGTGCCTTCATCGATGCACTCGAACTCCATCGTTGCCTTGTCGGTCTCGATCTCGGCCAGAATGTCGCCGGGCGAAACCTTGTCCCCTTCCTTCACCAGCCATTTGGCCAGCGTGCCTTCCTCCATTGTCGGGGAAAGCGCGGGCATCTTGATTGCGGTCGCCATCAGTAATTCTCCACCAGAACGTCGGTGTAGAGCTCGGACGGCTCCGGCTCGGGCGAGCTTTCCGCGAAATCGGCGGCTTCGTTCACTTGCGAACGAATGGTCTTTTCAAGCTCTTTCAATGTATCCTCGTCAACGCCGCGTTTCAGCAGCTCGGCCTTGGCCGCCTCGATCGGGTCGTGCTTCTCGCGCATTTCCTGCACTTCCTCACGCGTGCGATATTTCGCCGGATCGGACATGGAGTGGCCGCGATAGCGATAGGTGTTGAGTTCCATCAGCACGGGACCGCCACCACCACGTACATGGTCCAGCGCCACCTCGATCGCGCCGCGAACGGCCAGCACATTCATCCCGTCGACATCCATACCGGGGATGCGGAAGGCCGTGCCGCGACGGTGGAATTCGGTTTCGGCCGACGAACGCACCGTGCTGGTGCCCATCGCATAGCCGTTATTCTCGATCACGAAGATGATCGGAAGCTGCCACAGGGCAGCCATGTTGAAGGTTTCGTAAACCTGGCCCTGGTTGGCCGCGCCGTCACCGAAATAGGCAAGGCACACGCCGCCGTCTTCGCGATATTTGTGCGCAAAAGCGAGGCCCGCGCCCAGCGGCACCTGCGCGCCGACGATACCGTGACCGCCGTAAAACGCATGTTCGGTGCTGAACATGTGCATCGAACCGCCCTTGCCCTTCGAAATGCCCGCCTGACGTCCGGTCAGTTCGGCCATGATGATCTTGGGGTCGATGCCATAGGCCAGCATGTGGCCGTGGTCGCGGTAACCGGTGATCACGCTGTCCTTGCCTTCGGCCAGTGCCGATTGCAGGCCAACCGCCACAGCTTCCTGACCGATATAGAGGTGGCAGAAACCGCCGATCAGGCCAAGGCCATAGAGCTGCCCGGCCTTCTCCTCAAAGCGGCGGATAAGCAGCATTTGCTCATAAAGCGACATCAGCTCTTCATCCGTCGCCTTGTAAGGGCCAGCCTTTTCGTAGGCTTCCTGCAGGCTGTGGAGCTTGAAGTCGGGATCGTCAGTCGGGGGCGTTACGCTATCGGCTGCCAAGTCAAGTATCCTCGTCTCGCATCAGGGCTTATAGGGAGGAGGCCCTGATTTCGCGAGGACGCTATATTATCACTTGGGCGATGGGTGCAAGCGATTGACCCGCAAATCCAAATGAGCATGTCGAGCGGTCAGTTGCAGAAAATGCACAACCCTCGATTCCGGCGGGTCCAGTCGCGCGGAACGACAATCTCATCCGGATGCGCGACGTTGAGATTGTTGCGCAGCAATTCGCCCACCAGATCGGGGTCCGCATTATCGGGATCGAGCAATTCGACCCGATTGGCGATACGGTCGCGCTCCGCCTGCAATTGCGCAAGCTCTGCCCCGCGGTGTTCCAGCTTTTGCCGCGAATCCGCCCAAGCGCTTATCCCGGTGGGTCCGACAAGCGCCAGCGCCGCAAAAGCGACGATGCCGACACCCGCCGCGATCTGGCCGATGCTGCGCTTGCGCGCACGCGGCTGCGGGGCAATGCGACGCCCGCGCCTCACCAGGCTCTGGTCGCCCTTCGGTTCGCCGCGTGTGTGATTTGCCCCTTCGTTCATGACTTACAGCAGAATCACACTAAGCGTCCGGAATCAAGCGGCTTGCAGCGGTTTTCCATCAAGCCACGACGAATTGCGGTGAATAGGCGAAATAATGTGCAAGTTGCGCTGCAATATGGCCTGTCGCCATTTCAAAATGCCTCTCCGATAGACACATAGACGGCGCTGCTGTCACGCCCGACCGCGCCGTCCACACGCAGGTTGATGCCATAGTCTTCTGCCGCCAGATAACGCACGCCTGCCCCCACGGCGGGCAGGATCTTACCGCCCAGCGCGTCGCCGAACCCCGAACCCGTCGCACCCAGCCCCGCAAAACCCACCACACCGAACCTGCGCGATACAGGCTGACGCCATTCGCCCTCTATCGACCAGCTGGACTGGTCGCGGAACCGCCCGCTGGAATATCCGCGCAGCCCGATCGAACAGAGGTCGAAGAAAGGTGCCTGATCCGTGGCAGAACACCCCTTGATCTGGAACGCGGCGGAACTTCGCCCCTTTCCCGGAATGTAATGGCGGGCATAGGCCTGCTTCTTGTTGTAATGCGCATCCCCGCCACGAACCGGTATGGCGAATGTCCATTGCGCATTCAGGATCGATCCCTTGCGCGGGGCAAAGGCATCGGCCGTCGTGTCATAGGTGAAGATCGGGCTCAGCTGCAGAAAGCCGGCATCGTCCTCGAACCCGCTCTGGTCGAAATCCGGCGGCGGATCGGATTGATCGCGCGGTCGCGAATCCTTGGACAGAAAACGCGCCCTGCCCCCGACGAAGATTTCCTCACCGATGCGGACCCGTCCCGTGGCAGATGCGACAAAGGTCTTTTCCTTCGTCTCAACCCATTGGTCATCGGTTTCGACCGCGAAATAGCGGTTATGGATTTCGCCATAGCCGGCCAGAATATCCAGTCTGATCCGGTCCTGATCGAGCGACATCTTGTGCAACCCGGCCAAACCCCGACTGCCGTTCGAGGTATAAAGCGCGCCGACTCCGCTGGCCCAGGGGCGCGATTTGCTGTCCGGCTGATAGAACCACGCCCCCGCCACCGCGAGGCCCGCACCCAGTTGCGGCGTGACGAATGGCACCGGAACGATCACGCGGTCGCTGTCCGAACCGCCCTCATGCCCGGGGTCGAGGCCTGCGGCGGTGACCGAATCAAGCTCGTCAGCAGCACCGATATCCTGCTGCTCCTGCGCAATCGCCCCTTTGGCGACGCCAGCAGAACAGCCCAGCAGGCCCGCCGCCCAAAGGACCCGCATCTTTTGTTGCATGATCACGAATGCGGTCCCTGTCGTCGGCAAGGTCGGATTGAACAGACTATAGCTGTTCGGCAGCGATCCGCCCATAGCCTGACCCGCGACATCCGGACCGCTGCAGTCATCAGCAACGAATTCGGCCAGCCGAACCACCGAAAACTGAACGAACAAGGCCCGCCTCTAAAATAGAAACGGACCCTGCTTGGTGCGCCCGACAGGATTCGAACCTGTGGCCCCCAGATTAGGAATCTGATGCTCTATCCTGCTGAGCTACGGGCGCGCCGCGGTTCGTTTACGGGCGGACAGCTTAAATGGCAATCGGTAGTGGGACTTGCCGACGCAGTTTAGTTGACAGCGTCGGGCGGCGCGACGGGAAATGGCAAAGCGGCAATTTCGATACCCTCTTCGATCAATTGCTCGGCTTCCTCAATGCTGGTCTCGCCATGGATCGGCTGCGCCTCGCTCTCGCCATAATGCATTGAACGGGCCTCATCGGCGAATTTCCCGCCGACCCAGCGCGATTTTTCCAGCACCTTGCGCTGTATCTCGGCCATGGCGACCAGTGCCTTCTTCGCCTCGTCAGACAGGGGTGCCATGGTGGCAACGGCGGTTTCCTGCGGCTGTGCGTCCATCGGCACGGCTTTGGCAGAGGCGGATTGCGCGGGGCGCTTTTCGACCAGCTGGTTGCCCTTGCGCCCGACGGCAGGAGCCATCACGGCCTTTTCCACCTGATCCCCGCCGCATTGCGGGCACATCAGCAGCCCGCCTTCGCGCTGATGTTCGAAATCGGCGGAGGAACGGAACCATCCTTCGAAACGCGTGCCATCCTCGCGACAGTGAAGATCGAAAACAATCATGACAAATGTCACTTAGTGATTGCACGCCGGTTGGCAAGGCTGGGCAGTTGGGCGCGCACGCTGGCGATCCGCGCAGGATCGATCTCGGCAAAACCCACACCTGCCCGATCGCCGCCCATGTCCAGCAATACTTCGCCCCACGGATCGACGACCAGCGAATGGCCATAGGTCTTGCGCCCGTCCTCATGCTCGCCGACCTGCGCGGCGGCGATGACATAGGCGCTCGCCTCGATCGCGCGGGCGCGCAGCAGCACGTGCCAATGCGCAGCGCCAGTGGGGCGGGTAAATGCGGCGGGGCAGGCGATCGCATCGCAACGCGCATCGCCCAACGCGCCCCACAACGCGGGAAAGCGCATGTCGTAACAGACCGCAAGACCAAGGCGCCCCAGCGGCGTTTTCGCCGTGACCACGCGTTCGCCCGGCGCAAATCCGTTCGATTCGCGCCAGCTTTCACCGCTTGCTCCGTCGTCCAGATCGACGTCGAACATATGGATTTTGTCATAGCGCGCCGCGACCGCGCCTTCCGGCGATATCAGCAGGGAACGATTGGCCCAGCGGTCTTCCCCGTCATCGCGCCGCACGGCCAGAGAGCCGAGCGCGACCCAGATGCCGTGCACACGCGCCGCGCCAGCCACAGCTTTCAGCACCGGACTATCCGCTTCACCGGTCACATGGGCCGCAGCGCGCTTGCGATTGCGGTCGAGCATCCCCGACATCTCGGGCGTGAACAGCATTTGCGCCCCGCCCGCCGCAGCCTCTTCGACCGCATCAACAAGACGCGCCGCATTGGCCGCGGGGTCGATCCCGGTGTTGGCCTGATAGACCGCGATGCGAACCATCGCCCGTTAAAGTCCCAGCATCGGATCAAGCTTACCTTCGCGTTCCAACGCCGCCATGTCGTCGCTGCCGCCGATGGCTCGATCGTCGATGAAAATCTGCGGCACCGTGCGCGCGCCGGGAGCGCGTTCGACCATCTCGGTGCGCTTGGCGCGGTCCATCGTCACATCATATTCGGTAAATTCGACATTCTTCTGCCGCAGCAGCGCGATGGCGCGATGGCAATAGGGGCAGCCGAACTGCGTATAAATCTCGACCTTGGGGGGCGTGGATTGACCGTTCACTCGAATATCCTTTTCCATGCGGGCGTTAACCGCTCTTTTATGGGCGTTGCACCCACTTGAATAGCGTCTCGCCCCTTCCCAGATAGCAATCGCGGACGGACATGCCGGTTCCGGATGTCCGACCGCTTCGTCTGGCAGGACAGGCCGATGCCCGTTTGCGGGGTTTGCCACTGTTTCCTGCCGCTAGATTGCTTCTTACGGAGGATTTGCAAGATGAACCGTTTCGATTTTACCCCCTATCGTCGCACCACCGTCGGTTTCGACCGTTTGTTCGACCTTCTCGAAAACAACGCCCGTTCGGGTCAGGGCGATAATTATCCGCCCTTTAACATCGAACGCAGCGGCGAAGATGCCTATCGCATCACGCTGGCCGTTGCCGGCTTCAAGCCCGAGGATATCGACATCACGGCGCAGCAGAACATGCTCACCGTTCAGGGCCGCAAGGCCGAGGAGACCGAAGAGCGTGAATATCTGCACGTCGGCATTGCCCAGCGCGGTTTCGAACGCCGCTTCGAACTGGCCGATTTCGTGCTGGTCCGTAACGCACAGTTGGCCGACGGCCTGCTCGTGATCGATCTCGAACGCGAAGTGCCCGAGGCTATGAAGCCCAAGAAGATCGCGATCAATGGCTCCAAAAAGCTGAGCGTGATCGACGGGTCCGAAAAGGACAGCGACGCAGAAGACAAGGCCGCCTGAGCGCTCTCCTCTTTTAAATCTGACGGGGCGCGATCCGCACGGGTCGCGCCCTTTTCTGTGGTTAGCGCCTTGCCACGGGCGCGCTTTCTCTTGCCATCGCAGCCTCTCCGGCCTAGCCGCGCCACAACCCGCGCAAAGCCGCAATCGCAGACCGGAGCCCTTGACCCATGGTCCCACGTTACGCCCGCCCCGCCATGACCGCCATCTGGGAGCCGGAGGCGAAATACGCCATCTGGTTCGAACTGGAAGCGCATGCGACCGAAAAGCTGGGCGAACTGGGCGTGGTGCCGCCATCCGCGGCCAAGGCGCTGTGGGACTGGTGGGCGACGAACCCCAAGGTCGACGTCGAAGCCATCGACGCGATCGAGGCAGTGACCAAGCATGACGTAATCGCCTTCCTGACTTGGGTGGCCGAGAACGTGGGCGAAGAGGCCCGCTTCATGCATCAGGGCATGACCAGCTCTGACGTGCTGGACACCACGCTGGCCGTTCAGCTCGACCGCGCGGCTGCGATCCTGCTGGAAGATCTGGACAGGCTGCTGGCCGCGATCAAAACCCGCGCAGAAGAGCACAAATATACGCCCACCATCGGTCGCAGCCACGGCATCCATGCGGAGCCGGTGACGTTTGGCCTGAAGATGGCGGAAGCCTATGCCGAATTCTCGCGCTGCAAAGAGCGTCTGGAATTCGCGCGCAAGGAAATCGCCACTTGCGCCATTTCCGGTGCGGTCGGCACTTTCGCCAATATCGACCCCAGCGTCGAGGCCTATGTGGCCGAAAAGATGGGCCTTACCGTTGAACCGGTTTCGACACAGGTGATCCCGCGCGACCGTCACGCGATGTTTTTCGCCGTGCTGGGCGTCATCGCATCGTCGATCGAACGCCTTTCGGTCGAAGTGCGCCACTTGCAGCGAACCGAAGTGCTGGAGGCAGAGGAATATTTCTCGCCCGGCCAGAAGGGTTCGTCGGCCATGCCGCACAAGCGCAACCCCGTCCTGACCGAAAACCTTACCGGTCTGGCCCGCGTGGTGCGCAGCGCGACCGTTCCGGCGATGGAAAACGTGGCGCTTTGGCACGAACGGGACATTTCGCATTCTTCGGTCGAGCGTTTCATCGGTCCCGATGCGACCATCACGCTGGACTTCGCCCTCGCCCGCCTGACCGGCGTGGTCGAAAAGCTGCTCGTCTATCCCGAACGCATGCAGAAGAACCTCGACCGCATGGGCGGGCTTGTCCATTCACAGCGTGTCCTGCTCGCCCTCACCCAGGCAGGTGTCAGCCGCGAGGATGCCTATCGCCTTGTCCAGCGCAATGCGATGAAGGTCTGGGAAAGCGACGGCGCGCTGTCGCTGCTCGAACTGCTGAAGGCGGATGACGAAGTGACCGCAGCGCTGACGCCGCAGCAGATCGAGGAGAAATTCGACCTCGACTATCACTTCAAGCATGTCGACACGATCTTTGCGCGGGTGTTCGGCTGATCGCCAGCAGCAGGTCGGCCGACGTCGGGGCGGGCTGGTCAAGCCCCGATTTCGCGCTTAGGGTCAGCTGGCTAAAGGGTCCGCAACGCCGCGCCAGACGGGAGAATTCATGAAGATCTTACGCACCGCCCTGTGGGTCGTCGTTATCGTCGCGCTTGCCCTGTTCACGGCGTTCAACTGGACTTCCGTCGATATCCAGATCTGGGAGAGCCTGGTGCTGGAAACCAAGCTTCCGGTATTGATCCTCGTTGCCTTCCTGCTCGGCTATGGTCCGATGTGGCTGACCCATCGCACGACCACCTGGCGGCTGAAGCGGCGCATCGCCTCGCTCGAAGCGTCGCAGCGCTCGCTGATTGCCAGCCAGTCGCCCGCTCCCGCGCCAGGTCCCGCTGCCGAACCCGCACCTGTCGCCACGGCTCCGGACACGCTGGGGCCAGAGGGCACCACTCCATGAGCAACCCGGTCTATCTCGCTCTGGACGTGCCGCAGATCGCTGCGGCCAAGGAACTGGTCGGCAAGGTCAAAGGCCATGTCGGCGGGCTGAAGCTCGGCCTCGAATTCTTTTGCGCGCATGGCCACCACGGCGTGCATGAAATTGCGCAGCTTGGGCTGCCCATCTTCCTCGATCTCAAGCTGCACGATATTCCCAATACCGTGGCAGGCGCGATGCAGGCAATCCATGTGCTGGAACCCGCCATCGTCACCATCCATGCCGGCGGCGGGCGGGCCATGATGGAAGATGCAAAGGCCGCTGCGGGCGAAAACACCAAGGTCGTTGCGGTTACCATGTTGACCAGCCTCGATCAGAATGACCTGACCGCAACCGGCATCGGCGGCACGCCCCACGATCAGGTGATGCGTCTTGCCGAACTGGCAGAGAAATCGGGCCTCGACGGGATCGTCTGTTCGGGACAGGAAGTGGGCGCGGTCCACAAGCAGTGGAAGCACGGCTATTTCGTCGTTCCCGGCCTGCGCCTTGCGGGACATTCGGTGGGCGACCAGAAACGCGTCGTTACTCCGCGTCAGGCGCGTGACGACGGTGCCAGCGTGCTCGTCATCGGTCGCGAGATTTCAAAGGCCGAGGACCCGCTGGCCGCCGCCCGCAAGATCGAGGCGACGCTCTGATTCTCTTCGCATCCCTTCTCGCCGCGGCCAGCATGGCGCAGGTCGAACTGCCGCCGCCACCCTTGCCGCCCAAAACGAGCATTCTTGCGGGCCCGCAAGCAGGCTTCCAGCTTCCCGCCTGCTCACGCTCTACTGCAGGGCCGGTCCATGGCGGCTGGGAAGTGGAAGACAGCGAAATCGGCGCGATGGAAGCGGAACTGGCGCAAATCCTCCCCTCGCTGGCACGCAGCAACGGCTATACTGCGGGAACCGAGAACCCCGATCCGTTGACCTATACAGTCAACGATCCGCGCTGGCAGCGCGAGATTTTCGGGATCATTCGCGGCGGCAAGCAGATAGTCTACGCCAATTTCGTTCCTGCGGACATCATGCCCGACCAGCGCCATATGCCCACGGTGGTCTGCGATGGCGGACCTGCATTTTTTGGCGTGGAATTCGACGTTTCGACAGGCCGGATCACCCATATTGCCTTTAACGGCGCATTGGGCGGTCCCTTCTGGCCCGTCTATGCGCCGTGATTGCGCCGGACAGCCTTAGCCTGCGGCGCTCCGGTCCTGCCGATGCGGCAGCGCTGAAACCCCTGATCGAGGGAGGCTATCGCGGCAATTCCGCGCGGCGGGGCTGGACGCATGAGGCCGATATTCTCGAGGACGAGCGCATCGCCGCGACCGATCTGGCCGCAATGCTGGCCGATCCGGCCATTCATTTCCTGATGGCCGAGCACGAAGCGAACCCCGTCGGCTGCATCGCCGTAACCGACAAGGGCGGCGGGCGCGCCTATTTCGGCATGCTATGCGTCGATCCGCCCATGCAAAGCAGCGGGCTTGGCTCTCGCCTGATCCTTGCGGCGGAGGAACTGGCTCGCGGTTTCGGCGCGCGTATCATGGAGATATCGGTGATCGAAAACCGCCACGAGCTGATCGCCATGTATGAGCGCAAGGGGTATGCCGACACCGGCGCGCGCGAGGCATTTCCCACGCCGCAGCCCGCGCCCTTGTACTTCCGCCTTTTCGAAAAGCAGCTTTGACCCTATCGGCACCGGCATGAGCAGCGCGAAAATCAAGATTTGCGGCATCAGCGACGGCGCGGCAATGGACGCGGTGATCGAAGCGCGCGCCGATTATGCGGGACTGGTGTTCTTCCCCCCCTCGCCCCGCCATGTCGGCAGCGAGCAGGCCGCCCGCCTTGCGGAACGGTCGGGCACCCGCATCGCCCGTGTCGGCCTGTTCGTCGACGCCGACGATGCCGCAATTGCAGAGGCTGTCGCTGCGGGCAGGCTTGATGCGTTGCAACTCCACGGATCGGAGACGCCCGAGCGTGCGGCCCAGTTGCGGGGCCGTTTCGGACTGCAGGTGTGGAAGGCCATCGCGGTCGCCAGCGCAGGCGATGTGGACCGGGCGGCCCATTATGCGGGCGCTGCCGATCTGGTGCTGTTCGACGCGAAAACGCCCAAGGGCACGCTGCCCGGCGGCATGGGACTGTCGTTCGACTGGTCGTTGCTGGCCGCCTATCGTGGCGCGCTGCCATGGGGCCTTGCCGGCGGGATCAATCCGGCGAATGTGGCAGAAGCGATCGGCCGGACCCGCGCTCCGCTGGTGGATGTATCCTCGGGCGTGGAAAGCGCGGCGGGGGTGAAGGATGCGTCAAAGATCGCGGCCTTTGCCAAGGCCGTGCGGGCCGCCTGAAATCCGGTCCACCGGTCGGGCTGAAACAATGCTGTCACGCTGGACAAGCCCCGCCCGCTCTGCCAATCGCACGCCATGACCGACACCATCATCAGCGATCTGCCCAACAGCTTTGCGAACCAGCCTGACGAGCGTGGCCATTTCGGCCAGTTCGGCGGTCGTTACGTGTCCGAAACGCTGATGCCGCTGATCCTCGATCTGGAACGCGAATATCGCGCGGCCAAGGCCGATCCCGCGTTTCAGGAACAGTTCGACGATCTGCTGGAACATTATGTCGGACGGCCCAGCCCGCTCTATTACGCGGAGCGGCTGACCGAGGAATTACGCAAGGACGCTCCCGCCGGAAAAGGGGCGCAAGTCTGGTTCAAGCGTGACGAGCTGAACCATACCGGCGCGCACAAGATCAATAATTGCATCGGCCAGATCCTGCTGGCGATCCGTATGGGCAAGACGCGCATCATCGCGGAAACCGGCGCGGGCCAGCATGGTGTGGCGACCGCCACTGTCGCAGCGCGTTTCGGCCTGCCCTGCGTCGTCTATATGGGCGCGACCGATGTCGAGCGGCAGCAGCCCAATGTGTTCCGCATGAAGCTTCTGGGCGCCGAAGTCGTGCCAGTGAAGGCGGGCGCCGCCACGCTGAAGGACGCGATGAACGAGGCGCTGCGCGACTGGGTCGCGAACGTCCACGACACCTTCTATATCATCGGCACGGCGGCGGGTCCGCATCCCTATCCCGAACTGGTCCGCGATTTTCAAAGCGTGATCGGGCGCGAGGCGCGCGAGCAGATGCTGTCGCGCGTGGGCCGCCTGCCCGACGTATGCGTCGCGGCGATCGGCGGCGGATCGAACGCGATCGGCCTGTTCCACCCCTTCCTCGACGACAAGGATGTCGGCCTGTTGGGCGTGGAAGCCGCCGGTTACGGGCTGGACAAGGAGCATGCCGCATCATTGGCAGGCGGCGCGCCGGGTATCCTGCATGGCAACAAGACCTATCTGCTGCAGGACGATGACGGGCAAATTATCGAGGGGCACTCGATCAGCGCAGGGTTGGACTATCCCGGCATCGGCCCCGAACACGCGTGGCTGCGCGATGTGGGCCGCGTCGAATATACCAGCGCGACGGATAAGGAGGCGCTGGACGCTTTCCAACTGCTCTGCCGGACCGAGGGCATCATCCCTGCCCTCGAACCCAGCCACGCCATCGCAGCCGTGGTGAAGCGTGCGCGCGAAATGGACGAGGACCAGATCGTGCTGTGCAATTTGTGCGGACGCGGCGACAAGGACATCTTCACTGTGGCCAAGGCGCTGGGGGTGGAGATTTGAGGAAGCGAGCGCCCAAGCGCAAACCCCACCCAATGTGGGAACAGGATCACCGAGAGGGCATGTCAAAAGGGTTTTTATCCGGACTCCTCTCCATGATTAGCGTGAAGCGGGCTACAATCTCCTTCCTCATTTCCATCCCGATCTATTCGCTCTTTGCCTTTCTCGTCTTTTTGGGCGACTGGAATTTCACAATCTGGGATGCAATCCACTTAGTTTCTTATGCATCAGTGATAACCTTCGTAATCGGATTGTTTTTCAACATCTGGCGCGTTCTGCAATTTTGGTCCCATTTCGATTTCTGAGCCCTTCAAAATGACCCGCTTCGAAAAAACCTTCGCCAAGCCGCAACCTGCGCTCGTCTGTTTCATCACGGCGGGCGATGGCGATACTGCGGCCAATCTTGACGCCTTGGTCGAGGGCGGTGCCGATGTGATCGAACTGGGCATGCCCTTTACCGATCCGATGGCGGACGGTCCGGCGATCCAGCTGGCGAATCTGCGTGCGTTGGGTGCGGGCACCAAAACCGCCGATGTGCTGAAAATCGCCGGTGATTTCCGCGCTCGGCATCCCGATATTCCGCTTGTCCTGATGGGCTATGCCAATCCGATGGTACGGCGCGGGGCGGACTGGTTCGCGCGCGAAGCCAAGGCCGCAGGCGTCGATGGGGTGATCTGCGTCGACATCCCGCCGGAGGAAGACGATTCGCTCGGCACCGCGCTGCGCGCCGAGGGGCTGGCCGCGATCCGCCTTGCGACGCCCACCAGCGACGCAAAGCGCCTGCCCGCCATTCTCGATGGTGCGGGCGGCTTCCTCTATTACGTGTCGGTCGCGGGCATCACCGGGCTGCAACAGGCGGCGCAGGCCAGCATCGACGATGCCGTCGCGCGGCTGAAAGCAGCGACCGACCTGCCCGTCTGCGTCGGTTTCGGCGTGCGTACCCCCGAACAGGCAAGCCAGATCGCCCGCGTGGCCGATGGCGTCGTCGTCGGATCGGCATTGGTTGACCTTGTGGCCCGGCACGGCCACGAAGCCCCCCGATATATTCAAGAACTGACCGCCGCGCTGGCCGATGCCGTGCACGCGGCGAGGGAGACTGCATCATGAGCTGGCTGAGTGAAGTCCGCAAACGCCTGCCCTTCGCACCCAAGCGCGATACGCCCGATAATCTCTGGCGCAAATGCCCCGGTTGCGGCGAAATGCTGTTTACCAAGGAGTATGAGGATAATCTGTGGGTCTGCCCCCGCTGCGAGCATCATGGCCGCATCGGCGCGGACACGCGCCTTGGGCAGGTGATGGACGCCGGCTATACCGTCCTGCCCGCCCCGCAGGTCAAGGAAGACCCGCTGAAGTTCCGCGACACCAAGAAATACACCGACCGCCTGCGTTCGGCGCGCCATAACGCGCCGCATCCCGATGCGCTGACCACGGCGGAAGGCACGATCGAGGGGCGCAGGGCCATCGTCGGCGTTCAGGATTTCGGTTTCATGGGCGGATCGATGGGCATGGCCGTGGGCGATGCGTTCGTCGCGGGCGTCGACCGCGCGGTACAGGCGGGCTGCCCCTATGTGATCTTTACCGCAGCGGGCGGCGCGCGCATGCAGGAAGGCATTTTGTCGCTGATGCAGATGCCGCGAACCACGGTGGCGATCCGGCGGCTGCATGCGGCGGGCCTGCCCTATATCGTCGTGCTTACCGATCCGACCACGGGCGGCGTTACCGCCAGCTATGCGATGCTGGGCGATGTGCAAATGGCCGAACCCAATGCGCTGATCGGCTTTGCGGGCCAGCGCGTCATTCAGGACACCATCCGCGAGCAATTGCCCGAAGGGTTCCAGCGTTCCGAATATCTGCACGAACACGGCATGCTCGACATGGTCGTCCCGCGCGCCGAAATCCGCGAAACGCTGGCCAAGACCATCGACTATCTGATGACCGCCAAACAGGCAGCCTGAGGCCAAGCGCAAAGCCCAACAGATGCGCGATTTCGCCGTGTCAGACGATCCGCGCGTGCAGGCGCAGCTGAACCGGCTTGAGGCGCTGTCCGTGCCTCAAGGCCGGTTGGGGCTCGATGCGATCCGCGCGCTGCTGGACAGGATCGGCAATCCGCAGAACACAATGCCGCCCGCGTTCCATATCGCGGGCACGAACGGCAAGGGTTCGACCAGTGCCTTCCTGCGCTTTATGCTGGAGGCTGACGGCAAGCGTGTGCACCAGTTCACCAGCCCGCATCTGGTGCGGTACAACGAACGCATCAGGCTGGCGGGCACGCTGATTTCCGACGACGCGCTGGCGACGCTGCTCGCCGAAGTGATCGACGCGGGCGAAGATGTCGGCGCCAGCTTCTTCGAGGTGACGACCGCCGCTGCCTTCCTAGCCTTCAGCAGAACGCCAGCCGATGCCTGTGTGATAGAGGTCGGTCTGGGCGGGCGTTTCGATGCGTCCAACGTGCTGGCCCGTCCCGCCGTCTGCGGGATCGCGACTTTGGGTATGGATCACGAACGCTTTCTGCTGGCCCCCGATGACAGCGCGCCCGCACATCCGATGGCGCGCATCGCATTTGAAAAGGCAGGGATAGCGAAGCAAGGCGTGCCACTGGTGACGCAAGCCTATGGGCCCGAGGCCGGCGACGCGATTGCCGCCGTTGCCGCGAGCAAAGGCTGTCAGCTGCATATGCGCGGTGGCGACTGGGACGCGGTATCGAATGACACAATCGACTATCGCGACCGGCACGGTGAACTGGCCTTGCCAATGCCCGCCCTGCCCGGCGCGCATCAGGCCGACAATGCAGCGCTGGCCGTCGCCATGTTGCGCCATCAGGATGGGGTGACCGTCAGCTCTGCCGCCATGGTGCAAGGTATCGAGAACGCCTGCTGGCCCGCGCGGTTGCAATGGCTGTCAGACGGTCCGCTAACTGCGCTGACCGCGCCTGCGCGCGTGCTCCTGGATGGCGGGCATAATCCCGATGCGGCACGGGTTCTCGCCGCATATCTGGCCGCTCTCGACCGGAAACCGCACGCGATCTGCGCGATGCTGGACAATAAGGACGCGCGCGGCTTCCTTACTCCGCTGGCGCCGCATCTCGCCGGTCTGACGGCCGTGCCCATCCCGGGCCATGCCTGCCACTCGCCGGAATATCTGGCAAAAGCTGCGGCCGATCTGGGTCTCGCGTCCGGCACGGCCCTGTCGGTCGAGGATGCCCTGACGCGAGTAACGGGCACCGATACTCCGGTCCTGATTTGCGGCTCGCTCTATCTGGCAGGCCGTGTGCTGCGGGCAAACGGGGAACTGCCCGACTAGACTGCTTCGGGCGCGACCACCCCTGCGCGTTTGCCAAGCCGCGATTGCCGAACCCATTCGATGATACAGGCGGCGACCGCGATCATGCCCAGCGCCGTGGTCAGGATGAAGACAGGGTAATAGCCTTCCTCATCGATCATCTGCCCCAATGCGCCGCGTCCCAACGTGCCGATGAGGAAGGTAAGCGACGACAGCAGCGCATATTGCACTGCCGAATAACCCTTGGCCGTGATCGAGGAGAGATAGGCCACCAATGCCGCTCCGGCGAGACCGCCCGCCACGTTCTCTCCCGCAATCGCCATCATCAGCTTTGCCAGACGCAGATCGCCCCCAAGCCATTCGACCAGCGTTGAAAAGCCGGTAAGGTTCGACACCAGTTCCATATAGGAGCCGCCGAGCGCCAGATCGGCATAGAGCAGGTTCGAAAGTGCAGCCGTCAGCGCGCCGATGAACAGCACCGCCATGCGGCCGATGAAACTGAACAATGCGCCGCCCAGCATGATGCCGAACATAAGCGCGCCAACCCCGAACCCCTTGGACGCGATCGCCACCTCGTCCTTGGAATACTGCAATTCACCCAGATAGAACGGATAGGCAAAGCTGCCCCACACCGTATCGGTAAAGCGGTAGGACAACACCAGCGTCAGCACGATGATAACCGCCCACCCCAGCCGACCGACGAATTCGGTCAAAGGAAGGATCAGCGCACGATAGCCATGGTCGACAAACCCGTCGAATGCGCCCGACTTTGCCGCGTCGCCCGTCAGCACATAGCGTCCCTTGCGTCGCCAGTTCTCCAATACAGCGGCGATGATCACCGGAACGACCACGGTGGCGATCACGATCACCGGTCCCATGCCGGTGATGAATTCGACCGAATCGGGCCGCGCATCGGGATCGGAACTGAGAGAACGGAACATGAATACGCCCACGGTAATCAGCGCCCAGCCCCACAGCACACCAACGATGGCCAGTGCCCAGCCGCGGATTTTCGGTTGCAACTGCCCCGTCCGGCGCAGGCCCTTCAGCGCCTCGTCATCTGCCGCGATGGTGGCAACGCTCTGCTCCGCCTCGGGCGCGAAGATGGCGGCAAAGGCTATCAGCATCATAACACCGCCCATGATCGCATAGACCGTGGGCCAGTCGGTACGGTCCGCAATCACCAATGCCAGCGCGCCGCCAACCAGAACGGCCGTCCGCCAGCCCAGCTGATACACGGTGGAAAGCATATCGATGGTCGCTTCCTCGTCCGCGACATCGACGCGCCATGCATCCATCACCACGTCCTGCGTCGCACCCGCGAACGCGCCGATGGCCGCCATCAAAGACAACACACCGATCGCCCCCGCCGGATCCAGCCGCGACACGAACAACAATACTCCGCCCAACAGAAATTGCGCGGTGACGATCCATTGCTTGCGATGCCCCAGCCGCTTGATAATCGGGAGGTTGACCTGATCCAGCACCGGCGACCACAGGAACTTGAAGCTGTAGGCCAGCCCGATCAGAGAGAAGACACCCATCGTCTCCAGATCGATGGATGTGTCGCTCATCCAGGCATAGAGCGTGGAGAGAAGCAGCGTATAGGGCAGCCCCGAGGCAAAACCGAACAGCAGCATATAGGCTGTTTTGCGGTTCTTCAGCGCAGCGGCCAGCGCGCGCCAGCCGGGTTTTTTCCGGGCCGGCGGCGTTTCGGCTTCGGGCGCGGTGTCGCCGGTGACGGGGGTGCTGCTCATCCGCTCTCCTTGCATTGGTGGATCGGTGTAAAACGCTTCGCCGCCGCCACGCAATTGCCGCCCCCGGCTTGTCACCCGACTTGCACGGGCCCCGACCAGCATGTCACCCGACTTGCGCCAGAGTGCGCGATGGCGCATGGCGCGCGGCTGAACGAACCCTTCCTAACGACAGGCGACTGCATGTGACCGGCGACAAACGCCCCCCTACGCGCAACAACCGGCCCTCACGCGGCAACGCGGGCGGCAAGTCCGGCACCCGCCGCCCCGCCCGCGGCCCCGCAAAGCCGCGCGCGAAAGGACCGACACCGCCCTCCCCCGATTTGCCGAAGCGCGACGGGGACCGGATCGCCAAATTGCTTGCCCGCGCTGGCATTGCCTCCCGCCGCGAGGTGGAGCGCATGATCGAGGACGGGCGCATCGCGATCGACGGCAAGGTGCTGGACACGCCCGCGACCGTGCTGACCAGCCTGAAAGGCGTGACCGTGGACGGAAAACCGGTCGCCGCGCCCGAACAGGCGCGCCTGTTCCGGTTTCACAAGCCGCAGGGCCTGTTGACGGCGGAGCGTGATCCCGCCGGTCGGCCCACGATCTACACCGCCTTGCGCAATGCCCTGCCTGCAGGCGCGCCGCGGCTGATGCCGGTCGGCAGGCTCGACCTCAATACAGAGGGCTTGCTGCTCCTTACCAACGATGGCGAGTTGAAGCGCGCGCTTGAATTGCCCGCCACGGGCGTGCCCCGCACCTATCGCGCCCGCACCTTCGGCGACATCACCCAGAACGATCTGGAAGGGTTGATGGACGGGATCGAGATCGACGGCATCCACTATGGCCAGATCGATGCGAATATGGAGCGTCGGACGGGCCGCAACCAATGGATCGAGCTGACCCTGACCGAAGGCAAGAACCGCGAGGTTCGCCGCGTGCTGGAGCATCTCGGCCTGAAAGTATCGCGCCTGTTGCGCCTGTCCTATGGCCCGTTCGTGCTGGGCGATCTGGCCCGCGGGCAAGCGGCTGAAGTGCCGCAAAAGGATGTCGAGCGGCTGCGCAAGGCGCTGAAGACGGACAAGGGCGCGTGAAGCAGGGTAAGCCCACGGGCCTGCGCATCATTGCGGGCGATTGGCGCGGTCGGCGTTTAAACGCACCCGAAGGCGATGCGACCCGCCCCACTGCTGACCGCACGCGCGAGGCCTTGTTTTCGATGCTGCTCAGCCGCCTGGGCAGTTTCGAAGGGCTGTTCGTGGCCGATCTGTTCGCCGGTTCCGGCGCATTGGGGCTGGAGGCATTGTCACGCGGAGCGGCGCGCGCCCTGTTTGTCGAGCAGGACCCCGCCGCGATCCGCGCCCTGCGCGGCAATATCGCCACCCTTCAGGCCCAGCCGCGATGCGATGTCCGCGCGGGATCGGTGCTCTCGCTGACGAAAACCGACGATGCACCCGATCTGTTGCTGATGGACCCGCCCTATGGCACCGGTGCGGGCGCGGTGGCGCTGGACAGGCTCAACCGGATCGGATGGATCGCGCCGGCCACCTGGATCAGCATCGAAACCGGCCGCGACGAGGATGTTACCGTCAAGGGTTTCGAGGCAGAGACCGTCCGCGATTGCGGCAAGGCACGGCTGCATTTGTTGCGCAGGGCCGATTGATCCGGAACAGGAAAAGGGCGGCCACACCGATGGCGGACCGCCCTCCTCCCCCTGTGCGTCCCGCGCGCCGCCGAATGCCCCCACAGGCTGCGCGAAGAACGCAAAAACCCTATGGCTGCGGCGGGGCGGCCTGTGCCTTCTGGTGCTGCATCTTTTCCTCAGGCGTCATCTGGCTGGCGGGTTTGCCCGGCCAGTAATCCAGCGGGACATTCCCGTAATCCTTGCCCGCCTCGCGCGGGTTGATGCAGCCGTCGGTCATGCCGTCGCTGCAGACGGGATACTCGCCCGCCTGCGCAGGGGGTGCGGCCTGCGACATTTCGTTGCTTTGCATCAGATAGACCGGTTCGACCGTGCCAGCCGTCGAATCGGCGGCGAATTTCGCCTCGATCTCGCTCCACGCCTGTGCCTCTTCGGCGGGCGCCATGGCGGCAAGCTGCGCACGTCGCTCGATGGGCAGCGTCCAATAGGCGTCTTGCTGCGTCGGCGTCAGGCCCCAGTAATAGGCCTGATAGCTGGTCGGCCATGTCGCGAATTCGGCCTTTTTCGCATCGGACCAACCGGCATATTCCGACTGTTGTGCTTCGGTCAGCTGGATCGCCGCGGGCTGCGCCTGAATGGCAACCGGTGCCGTGCCAAGCATCAGCGCGGCTCCGGTCAGAATGAGTTTTCGCATGAGGGCTCTCCTTCGTTTGCCACGGCCTCTCGTTGAACTTGGCCTCTTCCTTGCCTTTTCTACGTTTCCATTCGGTAAATCGTTCCGGGGAAGTTGGTTGGCAATGGCCGCTCTCCGGCTTGCGCGACGGGGTTTCGTTCCCTAACTGTTCACCATGTCCGACAATGCCCTTACGCCCCCGCGCACACCACCGGTCCATCAGGGTGAGCCGTGGCTGCAGGGGTTGAACGACCCGCAGCGAGAGGCGGTGCTGACGACCGAGGGGCCGGTGCTGATGCTGGCGGGCGCAGGCACCGGCAAGACGGCGGCGTTAACCGCACGACTTGCGCATCTGGTCGCCAGCCGCCGCGCATGGCCCGGCGAAATTCTGTGCGTCACCTTTACCAACAAGGCCGCGCGCGAGATGCGCGAGCGCGTTGGCAATCTGATCGGCCCTGCGGTTGAGGGGATGCCGTGGCTGGGCACGTTTCACGCCATCGCCGCCCGTATGCTGCGCAAACATGCCGAACTGGTCGGCCTGCAATCCAATTACACGATCATCGACACCGACGATCAGATCCGGCTGTTGAAGCAGCTGATCAATGCCAACGACCTTGATGAAAAGCGCTGGCCCGCGCGTCAGCTAGCCGGACTGATCGATCGCTGGAAGAACCGCGGCCTGCTGCCCGGCGACCTGGATGCGGTGGAAAACGAGGCCTATGCCAATGGCCGCGGCGAGCAGATGTATCGCCTGTATCAGGACCGGCTCAGGGCGCTGAACGCCTGTGATTTCGGCGATCTGCTGCTTCATATGGTGACGATCCTGAAAAAGCACGCCGACGTGCTTTCCGAATATCGTCGCCGTTTCAAATATATCATGGTGGACGAATATCAGGACACCAATACCGTCCAGTATCTGTGGCTTCGCCTGCTGGCCGAAGTGAAGGGCGACGCTGGCCACAATATCTGCGTGGTGGGTGACGACGATCAGTCGATCTATTCGTGGCGCGGCGCGGAAGTCGCCAATATCCTGCGGTTCGAACGTGATTTTCCCGGCGCGAAGATCATCAAGCTGGAACAGAACTATCGCTCGACTCCGCAGATCCTTGCTGCTGCCTCCACGCTGATCGGCGCGAATAGCGAGCGGCTTGGCAAGACGCTGTGGACCGAAAAGCCCGAGGGGGAGAAGCTGCGCGTGATCGGCGTGTGGGACGGTCCCGAGGAAGCCCGCCGCGTGGGCGAAGAGGCCGAGGCGCTGATGCGCGGCGGCATCCGCCTGTCCAGCACGGCCATCCTTGTGCGTGCCCAGTTCCAGACACGCGAGTTCGAGGACCGCTTCATCCAGATCGGCCTCAACTATCGCATCATCGGCGGTTTCCGCTTTTACGAACGGGCAGAGATCCGCGATGCTCTCGCCTATCTGCGCGTGATCGCACAGCCGTCGGACGATCTGGCGTTCGAACGGATTTACAACACGCCGAAACGCGGCTTGGGCCAAAAGGCGCTGGAAAAGCTGCATCGCCATGCGCGCCATGCGGATATGCCGCTGGCTGCCGCCGCGCTCGATATTTGCGATACCGACGAATTGCCTGCCCGTGCGCGCAATACGGTGCTGGATCTGATGCGCCATTTCGCCCGCTGGCGCGAGGAAGCGAAGACATTGGCCCCTGCCGAGCTTGCCCGCGTGGTGCTGGACGAAAGCGGTTATACCGAAGCTCTGCAGGCCGAAAAGAGCACCGAGGCGGCGGGCAGGCTTGAAAACCTGTCCGAACTGGCCCGCGCGATGGAGGAATATGAAACCCTCGGCGCATTTCTGGAGCATGTGTCGCTGGTGATGGACAATGATGCGGCAGACGATGCCGACACGATCACCATCATGACGATGCATGCCGCCAAGGGACTGGAATTCGACTATGTGTTCCTGCCCGGCTGGGAAGAAGGGGTCTTCCCGTCGCAGCGCGCGATCGACGAGGGCGGATTGAAGTCGCTGGAGGAAGAGCGCCGGCTTGCCTATGTTGCGATCACGCGCGCGCGCAAGCGCTGCACCATCCTGCATGCCGCGAACCGCCGCATCTATGGCCAGTGGAGCAGCGCCATCCCCTCTCGATTTATCGAGGAATTGCCCGAAGAAATGGTCGATATCGAAACGACGATGACAGGCGGCGCATCATTGTGGCGGGCCAGTTTTACCGAGCGTGACGATCCGTTCGCCCATGTCGCCGCAGCGCAGCCTGCGCGCACCATGACGCGTGGTCCGGGTTTCCGCCGCGCTTCGCAGGGGCAGTTCGATCCCGCACCCAAACGCATTGCCGAAACACATCGCAGCGCCGCCAGCTTTGCCGCGAAGCCGCGCACCGATATTGCCATCGGGCAGCGCGTGTTTCACGACAAGTTCGGCTATGGCGCGGTTGTCGCGCAAGAAGGCAACAAGCTGGAGATCGACTTCGAACAGGCGGGTACGAAGCGCCTGCTCGACAGTTTCGTAAAGCCCGCCGACTAGCGGGCCATTACCCCGAAACCTGCAGGATCAACCCGCCGATACACCGAGAAAATCGGGGATCGGGCCGTTCCATTCGCCGGGCTTGCTCGGTTCTTCACGCTGATCGCGGCGTTCGCGGCGGGGGGCTTCCTTGCGGTTGGATTCCCGCGCACGCACCGGGACGTCCTCGCTCCCCGGCTTCGACTCGCGTCCAGTTTTGCCGCTGCGGGGCTTGTCGCCGCGCGACCTGTCGCCACGCGGCTTGCGTTCGCGCTTTTCTTCGCGCTCTTCGTGCTCGGGTTCGCTGTCGGTCAATTCGAACACCGGAATTTCCGCGCCGGTCAGCTTCTCGACATTGGCGACCGCCTCGGCATCTTCTGCCGTTACGAAAGTGAACGCGCGGCCCTTGGCACCGGCGCGGCCGGTGCGGCCGATGCGGTGCACGTAATCGTCCGGGTGCCACGGCGTATCGAAGTTGAAGACATGGCTGACGCCCTTAACGTCCAGTCCGCGCGCGGCAACGTCGCTGGCGCACAGGATGTTGATCTTGCCTTCCTTGAACAGGGCAAGTTCGGCCAGACGCGCGGACTGGTCCATGTCGCCGTGGATCTCGCCAGTCGCGAAACCGTGGCGCTGCAGGCTCTTGTTCAGCTCGCGCACAGTGGTCTTGCGATTGGCAAAGATGATCGCGGTATTGACGTTATCCTCGCGCAGCAGCTTCCTCAGCACCTCGCGCTTGGCGCGGGCAGAGGTACGAACCTTGAATTGCTCGATATCCTTGTTGGTGCTGGCCGCGCGGCTGACCTCGATCGACTTGGGGTTCGAGAGGAACTTGTCCGCCAGCTTCTTGATCGGCGGCGGCATCGTTGCCGAAAACAACAGCGTCTGCCTGTTGGGCGGCAACTTGGTGCAGATATTCTCGATATCGGGGATGAACCCCATGTCGAGCATACGGTCCGCCTCGTCGATGACGAGAAGATCGCAACCCGTCAGCAATATCTTGCCACGCTCGAACAGATCCATCAGGCGGCCCGGCGTGGCGATCAGCACGTCGACGCCTTCGTCCAGCGCCTTGACCTGATCGCCCATCTGCACGCCGCCGATCAGCAGTGCCATCTTCAGATCGTGGTTCGAACCGTATTTCTCAAAGTTCTCGGCCACCTGCGCCGCCAGTTCGCGCGTCGGTTCCAGGATCAGCGATCGCGGCATGCGCGCGCGGCGGCGTCCATGCGCCAGAATGTCGATCATCGGCAGAACGAAGCTGGCCGTCTTGCCCGTGCCGGTCTGGGCGATCCCGATCAGATCGCGCATCATCAGTACCGAAGGAATCGCCTGCGCCTGAATCGCGGTCGGCTCGTCATAACCGGCCGCGGCGACCGATTGCAGCAATTCGTCGGAGAGGCCGAGATCGGCAAACTTCATTCAGTGATCCTGTTGGACGTATCAAAACGGACGGGCGGCGGATAAGGGCAAAGCCACTTTCGCCAAAACGGGCGACACCGGATGCGCGAAAACGCGCCGTCGGAACGACCACCGGCGTACCGGCCAGCCGCCTATGCGCGCAGCGGGTGAAAAGTCAAGGGAAAGCGCGAGTCGGAGGCCCGCATAAACCCTAATCGTCGTCGTTCTGGCTTTCCTGCAACTCGGCAAAGCTGCCCAAGGTACAATCCGCGCCCGATCGTGCGTGCAATCTCTCTCGTCCGGCGCACAGCATGCCATCGGCGGGGCGTTCGACGTAGAACCCCGAATAAAAGCCCTGTACGGGACAAGACCGTTCGAAGCTGGCGGTTATCACGCGCCGGTCGCGCATGAACAGCAACAGCCGCCGCCCCTCGCCCAGTTGTACGCCAGCCACTTCGGACAGCGGAATGCAGCCGCCCTTCACCTCGGTCGCGGCGGTGAAATTGCGCGGTGCCGACTGGGGAGCGGGTATCGACATCTCGCTGGAGGCCCGGCGCGCGCTGAAAGGGGTGATGCGCACGATAACGCGGCGTTCGATCCGTACCTGATGTTGAACGGGGTCAAACGCTTCGGCGAAAATGGCGGCTTCTGCCAAGGGTTCGCTGGCGGGGCGGGTATCGGGCATCCCGGCGGGCACGGCATTATTGCCGAGCAAGATCGCTGCAAGAAAGGCAAGCCCGCTCGCCATAGGCAGTCAAGAATCCCTATCATTTCCGGCCGCACCCAATCCCCGCGAAAACGGCGGCACGACATGTCCCGGCGGTGACATTGCCCATCGGCATTTAACGTTCGCTGAACCGCAGCAAGATTGCGGCCCCTGCCGCGTTTTGGCAAAAGCGCAGGATGAGCGAGACGACCATGGTGCCCGAACCAGCCCCCGAGACGGCGATCACCGATCCCTTTCTGACCGAAGCCGCCAGCCTGCTCGGTCCATGCGGTATCGTTACCGGTGCCGATGCCATCGAACCGTGGCTGACCGACTGGCGGGGCCGGTACCGCGGCAAGGCGCGCGCCCTTGCCCAGCCCGAAACGGCAGAGCAATTATCGGCGCTGGTCAAGCTATGTGCGCGGGAAAACGTCCCGCTGGTTCCGCAGGGCGGCAATAGCGGAATGGTCGGCGGCGCGACCCCCGACGACAGCGGGCAAGCGATCCTGTTGTCGCTGCGCCGGATGCAATCGCTGCGCATCGATCAGGGCGCCTCGATCGCCGAATGCGGCGCTGGCGTCGTGCTGCAAACCCTGCACGAAGCGGCCGAGAGCCAAGGGCTGCGCTTCCCCCTCTCGCTGGGCGGCAAGGGGTCGGCCACGGTCGGCGGGCTGATCTCCACCAATGCGGGCGGCACGCAGGTCTTGCGCCATGGCACCATGCGCGCACTGGTCGAAGGGCTTGAGGTTGTTCTGGCCGACGGGTCGATCCTCGATCTGACATCGGCGCTGAAAAAGGACAATCGCGGTTTCGACCTCAAGCAATTGTGGATCGGATCGGAAGGAACGCTGGGTATCGTAACCCGCGCGGTGCTGCGCCTGATCCCCGCCATCGCGGAACGCCGCGTGGTATGGGCAGGGATCGAAACCATCCACCAGGCGCGCAGCCTGCTGCTCCATTGCCAGCAGGCTCTGGCCGAAGAGCTTGAGGGGTTCGAGGTGATCCCGCGAGAATGCCTCGACCATGTGCTTGACTATATGCCCGATGCCCACCCGCCGCTGGCCGACCGGCATGGGTGGAACGTGCTGATGGAATTCGACGCGGGACCGGATCGCGCCGACGCGCTGGGCGAAACGGTCGAGAACGCGATGGCCGATGCGCTGGAGCGCGGACTAATCGCCGATGCCGTCATCGCCGCGAACGAGAAACAGGCCGAAGCGTTCTGGGAACTGCGTGAGAATGTCGCCCCCGCCGAACGACAACGCGGCCCCGCCAAGCAGCACGACATATCGGTCCCCGTTGCGCTGATGCCCGAATTGATGGAACGGGCCGGACGCGACATACCCGCGCTCTTCCCCGGCATTCAGGTGGTCGGTTTCGGCCATCTGGGGGACGGCAACATCCATCTTCACACCGTTGCCCCCCAAGGTGTCGACGCCGAAGAGTGGGAGCAGGGTCCGGGCAAGGATGTCAGCAGGCATGTCTATCGCATGGTCACCGATATCGGCGGATCGATTAGTGCCGAACACGGGATCGGGCAGGACAAGTTAGAAACCCTGCGCGAAACCCGCGATCCGGCGGCACTGGAGGTGATGCGTGCCATCAAACGGGCGCTCGATCCCGGCGGATTGCTCAATCCCGGCAAGCTGGTCTGACCATCGCGCGCGGCGGGCAGTTTCCCCCGAAACCCCCGCCGCCACCCTCGCCTGCCTTGCACCCGCGCCGAACAGCGCCTAAAGCCACGCCCCAGAGCCTGCGCTCCCCGCGCATCCGGCCCGACCCATTTCATGACTTTACCGGAGATTTCCCATGGCGAGCGCGCCGCAAAACGCCAATCTGCCGCTGTTCTACAAGAACCTCGTTCCGCTGAATTCGAACACGCATGCCAACTGGCGCGCGAAAAGCACCGACAAGGCTCCGTGGCTGGGCAAGAACCACGCCATTCCGCTGACGGTTGAGGAATTTCCCCAGGCGCAGCGCCATTTTCCGATCGTGTTCACGGCGGGCGAAAGCCCCGTGCCGATCGCGCTGATGGGCCTGAACGAAGGCGTGAACACGTTCTTCGACGACGAAGGCACGATGATCGATCAGGTCTATGTGCCGGCCTATGTCCGCCGCTATCCGTTTCTTCTGGCAAAGCTTGACGCGAATAACGACCAGCTTTCGCTGTGCCTCGATCCCGACAGCGGTCTTGTCGGCGAATTCGACGAAGGCGAACCGCTGTTCACCGACGGTCAGCCCAGCACCGCCACGCAGAACATTCTGAAGTTCAACGAACAGTTCGAACAGGCCGGCATGAAGACCCAGAACTTCATGGAAGAGCTGAAGAAACACGACCTGCTGATGGACGGCGAGGTTTCGATTCGCCGCGACGACAGCGAGCAGCCGTTCGTGTATCGCGGTTTCCAGATGGTCGATCAAGCCAAGCTGCGCGAAGTGCGCGGCGATGTGCTTCGCAGCTGGAATCAAAACGGCCTGATCGCGCTGATTTTCGCGCATCTGTTCTCGCTCGACCTGACGCGCGAAATTTTCGCGCGTCAGATTCGTCAGGGCAAGGGCCCGGTCGCGGCACAGCCGGCTAACGCCTGATCGACGCTCCAAGGCGCCCTGCCGCGTTTTTGTCCTGAAATGCGGCAGAATCGCCCGACGTACTAATTTTTATTGATTGATGCCTTCTTGCAACAGCAGGCCCAATCGCATATATTACGAATGTCCGGCGCGGGCTTCCCTCATGGCCCCTCGGACTGGTGCGAGCGATTGCACCACCTCCCTGAACCTTGACCACCTCGTGCCATGTGCACGGGGTGGTTTTTTCATGGGGCCCTATTCGGCGGCGTCGGCCAGTCCCCAGCTACTGCCAGCGCCTCTGCCGGCAAGCACGACAGAAAGCAGATGCGCCAGATCGGTGACGATTCTTGCCTGCGCGGCGATACCGTCGGCACAAGGTGCGCCCGCGCCGGTCAGGTACAGCGCGCGATCGACTTCCAGTTGCAACGCATGAATATCGCGGCGCGGACGTCCGTGACGGTCGAGCACATAGCCACCCGCATAGGGTCGGTTATAGGCGGGCTGCGCATAGGCCCTGGTCAGCAAATCCATCGCTGCTGCCGAAAGCGCGCTGGCGCAGCTGGCACCGAAGCGGTCGCCCACTACATGCGATGCCCCCCCTTCGTCACCCTGACCCCGCAGGCTGGGCATGGAATGCAGATCGATCAGGATCGCGTGCCCATGCATGTCACGCAGACGCACAAGTTCCGCCTGCAGAGCCGCGTGATAGGGCCTGTGCACACAGGCAATGCGGCGCTCTGCCTCTTCCGCAGTGAGAGGATCGCGCCATAATTCGCCCATTCCCGACAAGCGGCGTGGAAACAGGCCTAGCCCCCGCCCCGCGCGCGGCTGTTGGCGCGGCATGCCCGGAACATCGCCCTGTCGCGCAGGCGGAGGCCCCGCGAACATGCCGCTGTCTATATCGCCGACATCCCGGTTCAGGTCGATCAGCGCACGGGGCATATGCGCGACCAGCAGGCTGGCTCCGCACGCCGCCGCTGCCGACCGGCCGACCATATCGATGAAGCGGTCCTCCAGCCGGTGGGCGGCCGCTTCGCCATGGCGCAGCGTCGAAAATGTGTCGGGAGGATAGGCGCGCCCTGCGTGCGGCACGGCGATCACCACCGGAAGCGGAGATTCCACCGCCCTTGTCCCGAACCGCTGTAACGTAAAGGCGGCCCGCGAAAGACCCGGCACCGATCCGCCGGATTCGAGTGCCTCGCAGCGGGTGCTGGCCGCATGGCGGTTGGCTGGATCGTCCCGGTTGTGCTGCGGCGCGGCATCGCTCATGCCTGCAAGGCTGCGGCCTGTGATGTCGCAGGTCAATGGCCGCCTGTTCCAAAGGTGCACAACATGCGCGAATTTTTCCGCACTGCGACAACATTGGATATAGTCCGCACCGGTTCAAGACATGCCTGCCCCGGCGGGGGCGGCATGGTGATATCGGCCCGCCCATGGCAGGCCACGGTGACGGCAAGGATAAGAGGGGCCCAAGTGACATCCATGATTCGTATCCTATTGGCCGAAGACGAAGAATCGATGCGGACCTACCTCGCCCGCGCGCTCGAAAATGCGGGGTATGACGTTGTAGCCGTTGACCGCGGCACCCATGCACTGCCTTTGCTGACCAACGAACATTTCGATCTGCTGCTGTCGGATATCGTCATGCCCGAAATGGACGGTATCGAACTGGCGCAACGCTGCGCCAAGGTTTCGCCAGCTACCAAGGTCATGTTCATCACCGGCTTTGCCGCAGTCACCATGAAGGCCAGCCGGGAAGCACCGCAGGCACGCGTTTTGTCAAAGCCGTTCCATTTGCGCGATCTGGTGCTGGAAGTTGAACGCCTGTTCGACGAGAATGTCGCGACCGCAGAAGGCTGATCGCCGGAATTTTCTGTTCTGCCCATGTTTGTGCTTGAACAGCGCGAAAACCACCGCTAGGGGATCGCGCCTGCCTCCCGGAACAAACGGTCGGCAGCCCAGCAGAGCCTGGCGATAGAGTGGGCGTATAGCTCAGTGGTAGAGCACTGTGTTGACATCGCAGGGGTCGGAAGTTCAATCCTTCCTACGCCCACCATCGCGGCTTCGCTTCCCGATATAATTTAGTGACGCATCTCGCGCATGCTCGGCGCTGCCCCTCACTTGCCGCCGCCCGTCGCATTCACAACAATTGTCATTAATCTTTCTAACAAATTCCATGCAGCCCTGCTGAGAGACTGTTAGAAATAATGATTTGTTGTTTAATTACACGGCCGCGAAAATAAACCCCGCTGCTTACACAGATGTTAACTGTTTTCGTGACAGACTGGCAATATCTAGGGGTGTTTCAGGATTGCGGCGATGAAAACGCTAAGGCGAATCATCACATTTTGGCTCGATGACGAATCGGGCAATGTGCTTATGTTCTATGCGGGTGCGCTGGTCCCGTTGCTGCTGATGATCGGCGGCGCCGTCGATATCGCCAATTATTATTCCGCGCGCGCCAAGCTGCAGAATGCCTGCGATGCCGCCGTCCTGGCAGGACGGCAGTCGATGGAAGGCAATGCATGGACGGGCGCGGTGGAGGTCGAGGCCGACAAGTTCTTCGACTTCAACTTCCCCGCAGGTACCAATCACGCCACCGACCTCGACTTCGATATCGAGCAGAACGAGGACGACCGCGCCGAACTGCTGGGTGAGGCAAGCGCCATCATCCCGACCATCGTCATGCATATGTTCGGTTTTAATACCATGGACGTGGCCGTCAATTGCAATGCAAAGCGGGATCTGGGGCATAACGATGTGCTGCTGGTGCTCGATACCACCGGCTCGATGGCCTATGCCCCATCGATCGGCGGCGCGTCCAAGATTAGCCGTCTGCGGACCGGTGCGGCGGGCATCTTCCGCGCGCTCGACGATTCCGAAAACGGATCGGTCACGCGCTTCGGCATCGTTTCCTATTCGCATACGGTGAATGTCGGGCGGTCACTTGCGGCGAACGATATTCTCGACAGCCAAGAATATGTCAGCCGCTATCAGTCCTGCAATAGCAAAGGCAAAAACTGCAAATGGGTCTATGGCACCAAAACGACGCTGGTGAAAAACTCCAGCTGGGGCAAATCGAGCTGGAGCCTGACCCAGAACAAGGACGCCTTCCGCACCAGCGGCAGCGCCTGTATCGAAGAACGCCCTTCGGTCGGCAACGCATTCTCGCCTATCGAGATCGATGATACAATCAAGCGCGCTGACATAGATAATCGCAGCGCAGATTCTGCCGACAATGCGTTGCAATTCGGACGCTACGATCCCGACGTGCAAGAAGGCGAAAGCCAGGACGGGTGTCCGGGAGAATCGATCAGACTGACGAGCTATGCCAGCGAAACCGCGTTCAAGAATGCCGTTAATAGCGCGACCGCCAATGTAACGGGCGGCACCTATCACGATGTCGGCATTCTCTGGGGCGCGCGATTTCTGTCTTCGTCGGGCTTCTTCTCGGCCGACAATCCGACCGAAATCGATGGCGTGCCGGTGAACAAGCATATCGTGTTCATGACCGATGGTGAGCTGGACACCGGCAGCACGCTCTATTCCGCCCATGGTGTTGAGACCTATCAGGACCGCACCAAGGGCACAGGCTCGCAGAACACGCAGCATATCAACCGCTTTTGGGCGGCCTGCTCGGTGGCAAAGTCGATGGGCATGACGATCTGGGTCGTTGCGCTCGACGTGACCGATACCGAGGATGTTGCTGATTGCGCGACCAGCCCGGGCCATTTCTACACCAGCGACGGTTCCGACCTTGAAGAAATCTTCGAGGATATCGGCCAGGGCATCGGTAATCTGAGGCTGACGCGATGAGTGCCCTCCGACGCCTGAAATTCTGGCGGCGCGACGAACGCGGCGCGGCCGCCGTCGAATTCGCGCTGGTGCTGACGCCGCTGCTGATCATCCTGCTGGGCGCGATGGAATTCGGTTATGTCGCCTATGTCAAATCGCTGGCGCAGGGCGCGCTCAACAATGCCGCCCGTCTTGCCGCGGTCGAGGACCCCGTGCTCGATTCCGAAGGCGACACTGTCGAGGAGCAGGTGGCAAATTACATCACCAGCACCGTCGGACTGGTCGCTGTGGACGAAGTCGTGATTACTTCGCAGTCGAGCTATTCGGACTTCAGCGACATCGGCAATCCCGAAAAGCTGATGACCGACAAGGATGGCAATGGCGAATATGACGCCGCAGACGGCGATTGTTTCGAGGATATGAACGGCAACGGCAGCTATGACACCGATGCCGGCGGCGAAGGGATCGGGGGCGCCAGCGATGTCGCGTTTTACCAAGCGAATATCGCGATGCCGCGCCTATTGCCGATCTATAATTTCATGGCCGTCTCGAACACTACCAGCTTCACCGTCAAAACCGCGGTTCGCAACCAGCCCTATGCGCTTCAGGCGACGCCGGCTGTCATTTGCGGAGACGATTGATGCCCCGAACGTCACTTTTACAGCGCTTTTGCCGCGACAAGGGCGGCATGGCGATGGCCGAATTTGCAATAGGCCTGCCGGTTTTCCTCACCCTGAGTGTCGGCGGGATCGAAGCGACCAATCTGGCTCTGGCCCATTTGCGGGTCAGCAATCTGGCAATGACGGTGGCCGACAATGCAGGCCGCGTCATGTCGGGCGTGGACGAGGCCGATATCTACGAAGTGTTTTCGGGCGCGCAGGTGATCGGTGAATCGATCGACTTCGAGGCGAACGGCCGTGTAATTCTTTCGTCATTGGAAGCGAATGGACAGTCCGGTTCGAACGCAGGGCAAATGATCCGCTGGCAGCGTTGCTGGGGCGATATGGATGTCGACCCTGCCTATGGTGAGCAGGGTGACGGACGCTTCGATGCCACGCTGGCCACCGGTCTGGGCGCGGATGGGCACAGCATTGCCGCCATGCAAGGCACCGCACTGATGTTTGCGGAAGTAACCTATGCCTACCAGCCGCTTGTCACTACCGGCTTTTTCCCCGCCACCACTATCCGGTACGAAAGCGCGTTCAACGTGCGTGGGCGGCAGAACAATGCAATCAGCAATACGCAATCGCTGACCGTAATGGATTGCGACTAACTTAACTGTCCGAGTATCTGATGCCTCTGACTCTCGCGGTCAGGGGATCAGGATCGTGGCTCCGACTGTCTTGCGCGCTTCCAGCAGGCGGTGGACTTCTGCCGCCTGCTCCAACGGGAAACGCTGACCGATCTCGGCATTGATCACCCCGTCGGCAATCATTTGCATCAAACGCTGGGTGCCGGTCCGAAACTCGCTCTTTTCGGCATAGAAATGCATCATCGTCGGACGCGTCACCATCAGAGAGCCATGGTTGGCAAGCTCGCCCAGACTGACGCCGGTGACGGGGCCGCTGGCATTGCCAAAGCTGACGATCATCCCCCTGCACCGCGCCGCACGCAGCGATATTTGCCAGCTGTCCGCGCCTACGCCGTCGAAGACGACATCCGCGCCGCGTCCCTCGCTGGCGGCGTGAACCGTTTCGATCACCTCGTCTTCGACATAGCCGCACACGAAATGCGCGCCCGCCGAACGGGCGATGGCCCGCTTCGCGGCAGTACTGGCCGTTGCCACTACCCGCGCGCCAATATGCGCAAGCCAGCGGATCATGATCTGCCCTGTCGCGCCCGCACCGGCGTGGACCAGCACGACGGCGCCCGCCTGTACCCTGGCACAGCGTTCGATCAACGCTTCGGCCGTGCATCCTTTCAGCATCAATGCTGCCGCCTGATCGAACCCGACCGCATCGGGCAACCGCACCAACCATTCCGCATCGACGATCCGCGCCGAGGAATAGGCGCCCAGCCCCGACTTGAACGTCGCAACGCGGTCGCCGGTCCGTACATTGACGACGCCTTCGCCGACCTGCTCTACCACTCCTGCGGCCTCTTGCCCCAGACCGCTTGGCAAGGGCACTGGGTAGAGGCCCGAGCGGTGATAGGTGTCGATGAAATTCACGCCCACCGCCTCATGCCGCAGCAGGACTTGCCCCGGTCCGGGTTCGCCGGTTTCGACTGTGGCAAAGCGGATAATCTCCGGCCCGCCGGTTTCCTCGATCCGCGCCTGAACTGATTTCATGGGTCCTGCCTTGTCGCTATTTGCCGCGCCGATGTAGGTGCAAGCGCGTCGCAATACCACTGTCCGCCCGGATCCCGCTTCCATATCCGCTGGCAAGCGCCCTTGCGCCAGCGGCGCGCTTTGCTAAGACCCGCTCGACTCATTCGTGCGCGATGCCAAAAACATCGTGCTCCTCCCTAACTCACGAAGAGAGATGAAAGCCCCATGGAGAAGATCAAGGTAAAGAACCCCGTCGTCGAAATCGACGGCGACGAAATGACGCGGATCATCTGGGAATGGATCCGCGAACGCCTTATTCTTCCCTATCTCGACGTCGATCTGAAATATTACGATCTGTCGGTTACCAAGCGTGACGAAACCGACGACCAGATCACCGTCGATGCGGCCAATGCGATCAAGCAATATGGTGTCGGCGTGAAATGCGCGACCATCACGCCCGACGAACAGCGCGTCGAGGAATTCGACCTTAAGAAGATGTGGCGTTCGCCTAACGGCACTATTCGCAACATCCTTGGCGGCGTGGTTTTCCGCGAACCCATCGTGATCTCGAACGTGCCGCGCCTGGTCCCGGGCTGGACCGACCCGATCGTCGTGGGCCGTCACGCATTCGGCGACCAGTATCGCGCCACCGACACGCTGATCCCCGGCAAGGGCAAGCTGCGCCTCGTCTTCGATTCGGAAGACGGTCAGAACGACCTCGACCTCGAAGTGTTCGATTTCCCCGCCCCCGGCGTCGCCATGGCGATGTACAACCTCGACGATTCGATCCGCGACTTCGCGCGCGCTTCGTTCAACTATGGTCTGGGGCTTGGCTGGCCGGTCTACCTGTCGACCAAGAACACGATCATGAAGGCCTATGACGGCCGCTTCAAGGATCTGTTCCAGGAAGTGTTCGACACCGAAGGATTCAAGGAAAAGTTCGCTGAAAAGGGCATCACTTACGAACACCGCCTGATCGACGATATGGTCGCATCGGCGCTGAAGTGGAGCGGCAAGTTCGTCTGGGCCTGCAAAAACTATGACGGCGACGTGCAGTCGGACACCGTCGCGCAGGGTTACGGTTCGCTCGGCCTGATGACCTCGGTCCTGATGGCGCCCGATGGCAAGACCGTCGAAGCAGAAGCCGCCCACGGCACCGTCACCCGCCACTATCGCCAGCACCAGCAGGGCAAGGCAACCAGCACCAACCCGATCGCGTCGATCTTCGCATGGACCCGCGGCCTGATGTATCGCGGCAAGTTCGACGATACGCCTAACGTGGTGAAGTTCGCCGAAACGCTTGAGCGTGTCTGCATCGAAACCGTCGAGAGCGGTGCGATGACCAAGGATCTTGCCCTGCTCATCGGTTCTTCGCAGAGCTGGATGACGACCGAGCAGTTCTTCGAAGCGATCGTTCAGAATCTCGAAAAGGAAATGGCCAGCTGGGCCTGATTTCTCTTTTCGTGCGTTAGAAGGGCACCGGCTCCGCCAACAGGTGGGGCCGGTGCTTTCGCATTCAGACTGTCCAAAACACCGGAAGTACCCATGGCCAACACCCGCGCCCGCCTGGAAGTCCGCCAGGCACGATCCTCTGACGTATCGGGCATCGCCGCCCTGATCCGCCGCGTTTACGAGGATATGCCCGCCTATACCTATGGTGAGATTCGCGGTCAGATGAACAATTTCGCGGAGGGCTGTTTCGTCGCCAAGCTGGACGGCAAGGTCGTCGGCTATTGCGCGTCGATGCGGGTTTCGCAGGGGCTGGCATTCAGCCTGCATGACTGGGACGAAATTACCGGCAATGGTTTCGGATCGCGCCACGATCCTACCGGCGACTGGCTTTACGGCTATGAGATGTGCGTCGACCCCAAGGTGCGCGGAACGCGCATCGGACGGCGCCTTTACGAAGAACGGCGCGCGCTGGCAGAGGAGCTGGAACTGACCGGCATCGTCTTTGCCGGACGCATGCCCAATCTCAGCCGCTTCTGGCGGCGCGTCGACGGGGCCGAGGACTATCTGGAAAAGGTCATAGAAGGAAAGCTGCACGACCCCGTTCTGCGTTTCCAGATGGCCAATGGCTTCGAGCCTGACGGCGTAATGAAGGATTATCTGCCCGAGGATAAGAAATCCAAGGCCTATGCCGTGCGCATGGTGTGGCGAAACCCCTTCGTCGACCGCGACCAACCGAAGAAATTCCGCTTACCGCGCGGCGTCGAGCAAGTCCGCATCGCCACGTGCCAGCTGCAGGCGCGTCAGGTGAAGGACTATGATGAATTCATGCGCGGGATCGAATATTTCGTCGATGTCGCAGCGGATTACGAAGCGGATTTCATCCTCTTTCCCGAGCTGTTCACCCTGCCCCTCCTTTCCTTCGCGGAAAAAGAGCTGAGCCCGCAGGAAGCGATCGAGGCGCTGAGCTGGTACACGCCCAAAATCCGCAAGGCGCTGTCCAAGATGGCGTTGGAATATAACATCAATATCATCGGCGGTTCGCACCCGACGCGCATGGAGGACGGAGACATCCACAATGTCGCCTATGTGTGCCTACGCGACGGATCGATCCACGAGCAGGAGAAGATCCACCCGACCCCGAACGAGGATTACTGGTGGAATATCAAGGGCGGCGACAGTATCGACGCGATCCAGACCGACTGCGGTCCGATCGGTGTGCTCATCTGCTATGACAGCGAATTTCCCGAACTCGCCCGCCGACTGGTCGATGAAGGCGCGCGGATCATCTTCGTGCCTTTCTGCACCGACAGCCGCCAGGGCTATCTGCGCGTGCGTTACTGCGCGCAGGCCCGCGCGATCGAGAACCAGTGCTATGTCGTGATGGCGGGGAATGTCGGGAACCTGCCCAATGTCGGCAATATGGACATCCAGTACGCCCAGTCCTGTATATTGACGCCGTGCGACTTCCCCTTCGCCCGCGACGGTATCGCGGCAGAGGCAAGCGAAAATGTCGAAACGCTGACCATCAGCGACGTCAATCTTGCCGATCTGTCATGGGCGCGCGCCGAAGGCACGGTGAAGAACCTCGCCGACCGGCGTTTCGATCTTTACCACATCGAATGGGACGGCAAGGTCGGCAAGCCCCATTCGGGCGGCGAGAAAATCGTCGAGGCGCAGGGCGGAAAGCCGCTTGGCCCGAAGCACGCGGGCGGCGGTTAGGGTGTCGCCTCGCGCTTGGCTGCGCGTCGCCTGTTCATCATTCGGCAGAGGGCGAACAGGATTAGCAGATTGATCAGCGGCGCCAGTATCGCCACCAGCGCGCCGCTCAGGCCGACCTTGTCCGCCAGCCATATCCACGGCATGCCCAGCGGAATCAGAAATACGCCCGAAAGCGGGTCCTGTTCCTGACCGAAAAGGCCGAACGTGCCGATCGCAAGCAAACCCAATGCGCCCAGATAGAGCAAGCCGAACAGACCGCAGATAACCCTCATCCGCCAACGACCAGCGCATCGGGAATGATATATTTCTCCGGCCCGAAAGTGACCGTGCTTTCGTCGCCCTTTCGCTCGACCTTGAAGTCCCAAGCGGCGGATCCGTCGGCCTGCGCGCTGTCGGCGCCGGTTGCTTCGGTGCCGTTGAAAAATATCGCCCGCGTCGTGCCATCAGGCTTGGAGACTTCGACCAGCGAGGTGCCGTCATCGCCCCAGTTGCGCTTCACTCCGGCGTTGCAATCCGAAAAACTGGCCGCCCCGTCAAAGGCACAGGACAGAATCGTCGTTGCATTGTAATCGGTTCCGGCCACAAGAGCATCGCCCGTTTCGCCCATCCCGGCGTTCGCATCGCCCATCGGAACGGAAACGAGACTGACCCCGTCGATCGTCGCGACAAGCGATCCGCCCAACGCCTCGGCCTGCTCCACGGTCGGACAGCCGACCAGCATCGCACTATCGTCGAGGAGATCGAGGACCGCTTCGCTCTCCCCGATCTGGCGGCAGGGATCGCCTGCCACTGGATAGCCATCGCCAAAAGGTGACAGGCTGGGCGGAAATTCGAAGGGTGTGGCTTCTGTTTCGGCACCTGTGTCGCCTGATGAACCGCAGGCCGCCAGCGCTGCGGCCGCAACCACGGGCAGCAAAATGGCAATACGCATGGACATCCCCTTTCCAAGCTCGATGCATCTGACACCTTACCACTAGCGCATTTTGAGGGCCGAGTCCCACTTCTTACCGCTCCCGCCACCGATCGTCGTAGAACACCAAAAAATGCTATTGCGAGTCTCTTGCATTAATTCGTCAGGCGTGGAATCGTGCACCCCGAAACAAATGACGGAGAGACCATGTACCGATTCCTCGATCAGCGCCTGTCGGCTCTCGACGAAGGTGGACAGTTCGCGGTGAAATCCGTGCGGGGCTGGGTGATGGCCGTGGCCGATCGCAAATGTCCGGCAGACGCTATCGCCCCACTTTTCCTCGACCGACGCATGATCGCGGCCCTCGCCCCGTTCTACCGCGCGATGACGCTGCTGGCCGTGCATGCCAAAATGCAGTTGGGATTTGCGCGCCCCTGTTGCCCCGTGGTGGCCGAAGGGGAAGCCTTGCTGCTTGCTTTGCTCGACCGCACAAGCGATCGCGCTGCCGTCTGCGCCGCCGCTGTTGCAGCGCCCTATGTCGAGGCGCTGCAACAGGCCGTCATGGAGCTGGAAGCTGCGATGCAGGTGGCAGGGCTGGCGCCCGGCAGCACCGGACGCTGAGCCGGAAACCAGCCGACCAGATCAGGCGATGGCCGGCAGATCGGCCAAGTGCTTGTCCAGCGTGATCGGGTAATCGCGCACCCGCACACCGGTCGCGTTATAGATCGCGTTCGCAATGGCCGCGCCCACACCACACAGGCCCAGTTCACCGACGCCCTTGGCCTTCATGGGCGAGGTGGTTGCATCCTCCTCCTCCAGAAAGATCACCTGCTGGTGGGGGATATCGGCGTGGACCGGCACTTCATATCCGGCCAGATCGTGGTTCACGAAAAAGCCGAAGCGTTTGTCGACCGCCAGTTCTTCCATCAGCGCGGCGCCGACACCCATGGTCATCGCGCCGATAACCTGACTGCGAGCCGATTTCGGATTCAGGATCCGCCCCGCAGCGCACACAGCCAGCATACGGCGGATACGCGGCTCTCCGGTATAGGCGTTGACCGCCATTTCGACAAAATGGCCGGCAAAGGTCGATTGCTGGAATTTCTTATCCAGATCGCCGTATTCGATCGCATCCTCGGCGACCAGTTCGCCTGAGCCGGCTGCTTCGCCCAAGGGGACCGAACGGCCCGCCGCGCGAATTTCACCGTCGACAAACTCGACATCGTCGGCGGCGTTGAAACCGGCGGCGGCGGCGGCCTGCTCACGCAATTTGACGCATGCCGCGTAGACACCCGCCGTCGAATTCGCCGCGCCCCATTGCCCGCCCGATCCTGCCGAAACGGGAAAATCGGAATCGCCAAGCGTCACCGTCACCATGTCGAGCGGCACGCCCATCATTTCGGCAGCGGTCTGCGCGATGATCGTATAGGTGCCGGTCCCGATATCGGTCATATCGGTTTCCACGGTCACTCGCCCTTCTGGCGACAGGCGGACGCGCGCGGCGGATTTCATCACAAGATGGTTGCGGAAACCCACTGCCATGCCCGTTCCGATCAGCCATTCTCCTTCGCGCCGCTGGCCCGGCCTCGGGAAATTTTTCGTATCGCTCCACCCGAATTCTGCAGCACCACGCTGCAGGCATTCGATCATCTGGCGCTGGCTGTAACGGCGTTCGGTGTTTACCGGATCGACTTGGGTATCATTGACGATGCGCAGATCGACGGGGTTCATGTCCAGCTTCTCGGCCAGCTCGTCCATCGCCATTTCCAGCGCCATCATGCCAGGTGCCTCGCCCGGAGCGCGCATCGCGTTACCCTCAGGCAAGTCCAGCACACCCAGCCGCAACTGCGTCAGCCGGTTTTCGCCCGCATAGAGCAATTCGGTCTGCGCCGTCGCACCTTCGGTGTCGCCATTGGGCAGGTTCCCGTTGACCGATGCATGCGAAATCGCGATCAGCCTGCCGTCCTTGCCTGCTCCCAGCCTGATCCGCTGGATTGTGGCGGGCCGATGGGTCGTATTGTTGAACACCAGCGGGCGTTGCAGCATCACCTTGACCGGCCGGCCGACCTGTTTTGCCGCCAAAGCAGCCATGACCGCATCGGCGCGCAGAAACAGTTTGGATCCAAATCCGCCACCCAGATATGGCGAATCCACACGCACGTTCTCTTCGGGCAACCCAAGCGCCTTTGCCAACGCGCGCTTGTTCCACTGGATCATCTGGTTCGACGTCCAGACGGTCACTTTCTCGCCTTGCCAATGCGCCAGGCTGGAATGGCACTCCATCATCGCATGGCTTTCATCGGGCGTCGTATAGGTCTGCTCGATCTTCACCGCCGCCTTCGCAAAGGCATTGTCGAAATCGCCGTGCCGGACGACGCTGTCTTCCTTGACGGGAGCCGAGGGTGCGATGGCCGACAGATCGAACTGGCCCTGTTCGCGCTGGTAATTCACGCGGATCAAGGCCGATGCGGCGCGTGCCTGCTCAAAACTTTCGGCCACCACCAGCGCGATGGCCTGATGATAGTGCTGTATCTGTGCCCCGCCGAACAGATTGGCAGTATTGAACCCCGTCAGCGGCACCGGTTGGTGATCGAGGGTGGAAAGAATGCCGACCACACCGGGCGCCTTTTCCGCTTCGGAAAGGTCCATCGACTGGATTCGTCCCTTGGCGATGGCAGCGCCCAAGACATAGCCGTAAAGCTGCCCCTCGGCGACGTCGTGGCGTTCATAAGCATAAGGCGCAAGACCGGTGGTCTTGAGCGGACCGTCAATGCGATTGGTCGATTTGCCGACCAGCTTCATGCGATCGATCGGATTGGCGCCTGCGGGTGTATCGAACTTCATGCCGCATCTCCCTTCCCGCGTGCCTCTGCCAGAACGGCGGCCAGTGTCCGTTCGACCAGCGGAACCTTGAACGCATTATCCTCGGTCGTGCGCGCACCTTGCGTCAGCACGCGGGCGGCGGCAGCGGCGCCATTGGGCAGTTGCTTGTCAGCCTCGGCGCTGCGCCACGGTTTGGAACCGATCCCGCCGACCGCGAAACGCCCCGTGCCATCGGGCTGGATCACCGCCGCGACCGACACCAGTGCAAAGGCGTAGGATGCACGATCGCGCACCTTGCGATAGATATGCGTGCCGCCAAGCGGCTTGGGCAAGGTGACACCGGTTATCAGCTCGCCCTTATCCAGCACATTGTCCTTTTCCGGCGCGCTGTCCCAGGTCCGGTGAAAGTCGGCGATGGGGATGGCACGCGTCTGGCCATCTGGCCTTACCGTTTCCACCACCGCATCCAATACGCGCAGCGCAACGGCCATGTCGCCCGGATAGGTGGCGATGCACTGATCGCTGACCCCCATGATACCCAGTTGGCGCGAATAGCCCTCATGCCCGCCGCAACCGGACCCCGGGCTACGTTTGTTACAAGGCTGGTTGGTGTCGTAGAAATAGGGGCAGCGCGTGCGTTGCAGCAGATTGCCGCCGGTCGTCGCCTTGTTGCGAAGCTGTCCCGATGCGCCCGCCACAATCGCGCGGGTCAGGACGCCGTATTCGCGCCGCACCCGCGCATCGGCAGCAAGCGCAGTGTTCGACACCAGCGCACCGATCCGCAGACCGCCGTCCCCGTCGCTCTCGACCTTGTCGAGGCCGAGCCCGTTCACATCGACAAGATGCGTCGGCGTCTCCACCTCGATCTTCATCAGATCGATCAGGTTGGTGCCGCCCGCAATGAATTTGGCGCCCGCCCGCCCCTGCACTGCCTTTGCCGCCGCCGCCGGCGATTGGGCGCGCTCATAGGTAAAGGCCCTCATGCGCTTTCTCCCGCGACTTGCGCCATGGCTTCGGCAATATTGGAATAGGCCCCGCAGCGGCAGATATTACCGCTCATCCGCTCGCGCATTTCCATTTCGGTCGGCGCGAAAGATCCGGTGATGTCATCACTCACATGGCTGGGGATACCGGCGCGGATTTCGTCGAGCACGGCGACGGCGGAACAGATTTGTCCCGGCGTGCAATAGCCGCATTGATATCCGTCATGCTCGATAAAGGCCGCCTGCATCGGGTGCAGGTCGTCGGGCGTTCCCAGACCTTCGATCGTTGTAACCTCGTCACCCTCGTGCATGACCGCGAAAGACAGGCAGCTATTGATCCGCTCGCCATTGACGATCACCGTGCAGGCTCCGCACTGACCGTGATCGCATCCCTTTTTGGTCCCCGTCAGCTTCAAATGCTCGCGCAAGGCGTCGAGCAGGGTGACGCGCGTGTCGAGTTCGAGCGTCTGTGCAGAGCCGTTGACGATGAAGCGAACCGATTCGGTCGGCACCGCATCCGGGGCAGGCGTGCGCGCATAGGCCATCGGCGGTGTCGCCGTCATAGCGACCGAGGCTGCGCTGCTTGCCAAAAGGCTGCGGCGGGAGATCGGAAGAATTCCGCTTGGTTCATGGGGCATGGATGCTCTCGTCCGCTGCTGGTCATGTTCGATTGTTCCGCGCAAAGCCCTGTCCTTCGCGCCTTGATAACCCAACAATGCGGCAGTCGCGCATTTGTTGCATCTCTGGCGTAATTTTTCGGGGCAGCTGGCTAGGCTATTTAGATCGGTATCGCCGGAGCCCCTTCAACCCTGCGTGAAAAGAAATTTCGGCAAGTCTGTAAAAACTCTGCAATCTTCGCTTGACCCCCGACCGTCTGCTATCTAGAGGGCCATTCCGCACCACGGAGGCCCCTTCGTCTAGCGGTTAGGACGCGGCCCTTTCACGGCTGAAACACGGGTTCGATTCCCGTAGGGGTCACCAAGGTGCGGGCTTGCCGACAGGCACGGCCCCTTCGTCTAGCGGTCAGGACGCGGCCCTCTCACGGCTGAAACACGGGTTCGATTCCCGTAGGGGTCACCACGACCTTCTCCACCATCATCGGTTTGAACGAGCCATATCTTCGCAGGTGAATGGCAAGGTCGCGCGCTCCCGATCAATCTCTTTTCCGACGCTAAAGCGACAAAGTACGGGTTCGGACTGGCGCCTCTTGCCGCACGACATTATCGCAAGGCGGATGGTATCCCAACACCGATTCCCCGCTCAGACACTTCGGTTCATCCCGTGATCATGGCAGGACTGCCATGGGGCGGCATATTACTCTCCCTGCTCGGCACGCTGGCGATCTGGCTGACCACTTATGATGCCGCGCTGTCGGGGGCGATCCTGCTCGTCTGGATATGCTCGCTGCTGCTGCGCCGCCGTGACCCTCCACCGGCACCCGAACCGCCCGCACGCGGCACGTTGGGTCCCGAACAGACCCGCGAATTGATCGAGCCGCTATCGCAGCCTTATCTGATGATGGAAAAAGGGCGCATCACGATTGCCAATCGTGCTGCGCGCGACGTGCTGGGCCCGCATATCGTGGGACAGGACGCGCGCGTTGCGGTGCGCCATCCCGAAGCGATCCGCTTGCTCGACAGCAAGGGGGGCGGCAGCGCAACGATCAAGGGGCTATCCGGCCCCCGGTCCATCTGGAACGTATCCGTCCGCCCGGTCGACGATGCGCGGACTACGATCGAACTGGTGAATCGCACTGCAGAGGCCGATATCAGCCGCGCGCATACCGATTTCGTCGCCAATGCCAGCCACGAGTTGCGCACGCCGCTCTCCTCGATCATTGGCTATGTCGAAACTATGCTGGAGGCCGACGTCGACGACGGCCGACCGATGGAACCGGCCACCCGCCATCGATTTCTTGAAATCGTCGCCAAGGAAGCCAAGCGTCTGCAGGCTTTGGTCGAAGATCTTATGAGCCTCTCGCGGGTCGAGGCGGGCAAACACGATCTGCCCCCGACCGTGCTCGATCTGCGCGAACTGACCGAACATGTCGTATCGGGAGTGACTTCGCTGCATGGCAAGGACCGCGTCTTTCTGGATGTCGACCCGCGCCCGATGCCAGTCAGGGGCGATACGCAACAATTGGACCAGTTGACCCGAAACCTGATAGACAACGCCATGAAATATGGATCCAAGACCGAACCGGTCCATGTGTCGGTCAAGCACAGTGACGCGAGTTACGAACTGACCGTAACCGACAAAGGCGAAGGTATCGCGCCCGAGCATCTGCCCCACTTAACGCGTCGCTTCTACCGTACCGATCCCGGACGAAGCCGTGCGGCAGGCGGAACCGGCTTGGGGCTGGCCATCGTGAAGCATATTGTGGAACGCCATCGCGGCAGGATGGATATCGCGAGCGAGTTGGGCGTCGGCACAACGATCACCATCCGACTGCCCCGCCATGTCGACGAAGAGGCAAAAGGCGCTTGAAGCGGGCACCACCAGTCCGCCACGTTGGCGAGTGTAAATTTTTTTGATCCGCACTGTTCCGCAGATTTCAGCCTGTTTAGCAGGTGCTTGGCCCTATCCTGGACACACACTGTAACAAAACTGTCATTGATACGTCATAGTGGCGTCGCCTCCCGGTCATGGAATCGACACTGAACTGTAACATTCGATGAAACACGCAATCACATTATCGCTCCTCGCGACCACCAGCCTAATGGCGGCCCACACCGCCATGGCTCAAGAGGCCACGGTAGACGTGAATGCTATCCAGGCTGAATTGTCCGCTATGCGGGCCAGCATGGAGGCAATGAACCGCCGGATCGAGGAGCTTGAGGCAGAACTGGCCCACACTCGCAACGCCGATGCGCAGCAGCCTGTCGCGTCAGCGGCGCCTGTGGCCGCGCCGGTGCCCGTTGCCGCGCAGGAAGAGCCGCAGACGCAAATCGCATGGAAGGGTGCGCCGGTCATATCGCATCCCGACGGATGGAGCTTTAAGCCGCGCGGGCGCTTCAACTACGACGCCGCCTATATCTCGGCACCCGAATCGACCGGCCATGACGACGGCTATTCCAGCGAGGCGCGTCGCATTCGCCTGGGCATCGAAGGCACAGTACCGGGCGGTTTCGGCTATAAGGCGGAATTCGATTTCGCGCAGGAAGTGACCGTCACTACCGACGCCTATATCGACTATACTGACGGTAATCTCACCATCATTGCCGGACAGCACAACACGTTCCAGTCGATGGAAGAACTGTCCAGCTCGCTCCACACCTCTTTCATCGAACGCGCGGCCTTTACCGATGCCTTTGTGTTCGAACGCCGCGTGGGGATCTCGGCGCAATATATCACCGACGACTGGCTGGTGCAGGCGGGGTTCTTCACCGACAATATCGAAGTGTTGCGCGACAACAAGAACGCTGGCGGCGACATCCGCTTTGCCTATATGCCCAAGGTCGGGGACACACAGCTGCATATCGGCGGCTCGGTCCATTACAACGATATCGAAGATGACGGGCTGGTCCGCTATCGCCAGCGCCCGCTCGAACATCCGAATAATTCGCGCTTTATCGACACCGGCTTTTTCTCGGCCGACAGCGAAACCGGTCTGGGTGTCGAGACATCTGCCATCATGGGTCCGTTCCACGTGGCGGGCGAAGCTTTCTGGCAGCATGTCGAACGGACCGGCTTTGCCGACCCCACATTTTTCGGCGGTTATGCCGAAGTTGGCTATTTCCTGACGCCGGGCGACCGGCGCGGGTATAAAAAGGGCCTGTTCGACCGTATCCGCCCAGCGAATCCGGTGAACGAGGGCGGCATGGGCGCATTACAGGTCAATCTGCGCTATGATTATCTCGACCTCGACGATGTCGATATCGCGGGCGGCCAGCAGAACCTTTACGGGATATCGCTGATCTGGACGCCGACCGACTACACCCGCTTCCTGTTGAACTACGCCTATATCGAGTATGATGGCGCGGTTTATCCAACGGCCAGCGGCGATACGTCTTACGGCGTGAACAGCTTCGGAGCGCGCGCACAGCTGGATTTCTGACCGGAGTGTCGATTTTGCAATTCCAGCAATCACGCAATTTCAAAAGCTTACGCGTACGGCGTGCAGCATTATGTCACATAACTGTCATATTAAGCCCATATTGGCGCGGGCGATTCGAAAGGAAACCAATCCCATGCGCATGATGAAGCCCCTTCTTCTGGCCGCCCTGTCGGCGGCGACCCTTGCGGCCTGCGGCGGCCCCCAGTCGGCCGGCCGCGACCAGATCAAGGCCGTGGGTTCGTCCACCGTCTATCCTTTCGCCAAGGCCGCGGCCGAGGAATTCAGCCGCAGCTATCCGCAGTTCTCCTCGCCCATCATCGAATCGACCGGCACAGGCGGCGGTTTCAAGCTGTTCTGCGGCGGTGTCGGCACGCAATATCCCGATATCGCCAACGCCTCGCGCCGGATGAAGCTGTCGGAATTCGAAACCTGTCAGGCCAATGGCGTGACCGAGGTTGTGGAGCTTGAAGTCGGCCTCGACGGTATTGCGATCGCCGAATCGAAGGAAGGGCAGAACTTTTCCCTGACCCCCGCACAGGTCTATCAGGCGCTGGCGGCAGAGCCCTATGGCAAGCCGCAGACTGCCAAGAATTGGTCGGATATCGACCCCTCGTTCCCGAACGAGCCGATCCTTGTTTATGGCCCGCCCCCGACATCGGGTACGCGCGACGCGCTGGCCGAGCTGATCCTGACTGCCGGTTGCAACACCGATGCCGCGACCAAGGCGCTGAAGGAAACCGACGAAGACCGTTACGAGCAGATCTGCACCGAAGTCCGCAGCGACGGCGCCTATGTCGAGCAGGGCGAGAACGACAATCTGATCGTGCAGAAGCTGGCCACCAATCCCAAGGCGATCGGCGTTTTCGGCTATTCCTTCCTCGAGGAAAATTCAGACAAGCTGCGCGGCCTCAGCCTTGGCGGGTTCGAGCCGACCTATGATAATATCGCGGGCGGACAGTATCCCGGTGCCCGTCCGCTATATATCTATGTGAAGAAACAGCATGTGGAAGCCGTGCCCGGTTTGAAAGAGTATCTCTCGACTTGGGTCGAGAACTGGGGCAAGGACGGCCTGCTTACGAGCAAGGGCATGATCGCTTCCACGCCCGAAGCGGCAGCCCGCAACGCCGAGGTGGCCTCGAATCTGACCGTGATTCAGGCCACGGATCTGCAATAAAGCGAGCTTAATACCCTAGCGATGTCGCCAGCAATTCTCGTTCTACTCGCACTCGGCCTCGGTTTGGCCGGGTGGCTGGCGGCTCGCTCGCGCGCCTATGCGTTTCGCAGCGGTGACAGCCGTCCGCATTCGCTGCCCAGCTATCACGCATGGTATGTCGCACTGTGGGCCTTTGTGCCCGCAATGCTGTTCGCCCTGATCTGGAGCGCGTTCAGCCCGCAACTGGTGTTGCAGGCCATGCTCTCGCATCCGGCCGCCGGTTCGCTGCCGCCCTTTGGTCTTGCCCGCAATACCATCCTTGGCGAGGCGATCGCGGTTGCCAGCGGCGACATGCAGGCGGTGTTCGACCCGCGCGCGCAGCCTCTGGTCGAACCGGCCGCGGCGGCCCTGTCGCGCTATGGCATCATCGGGCTGGCCGTCACCTTGGTGACGGGCTTTGCAGGCGGCGCCTATGCCTTTCTGAAACTGCGTCCCGATTTTACCGCCCGCACCAAGGTCGAGCGCATGGTCATGGGCCTGCTGCTGCTCGCCTCGCTAGTCGCCATTCTGACGACTTTCGGCATTCTGGCGTCGCTGCTGTTCGAAACCGTGCGCTTCTTCGGCATGGTCAACCCCATTGACTTCCTGTTCGGCACGCACTGGTCGCCCGATCCCATGCGCGATCCGGCCTATACGACGGGTGAGGATTACGGCGCCCTGCCGCTGTTCTGGGGCACGATCTATATCGGCGCGATCATCGCCATGATTGTTGCGATCCCTCTGGGCATGGGAAGCGCGATCTATCTGACCCAATATGCGTCGCCCACTCTGCGTAAATGGCTCAAGCCGATCCTTGAAATTCTCGCCGGTGTGCCGACCGTCGTGTACGGCTATTTCGCTGCGCTGACGGTGGCGCCGTTTATCCGCGATGTGGCGCAGTCGATCGGCATTTCCAGCGCCAGCAGCGAAAGCGCTTTGGCAGCAGGCCTGATTATGGGCGTGATGATCATTCCCTTCGTATCCTCGATGGCCGACGATTCGATTGCAGCCGTCCCCGCCGCGATGCGCGACGGCAGCCTTGCCATGGGGGCGACGCAGTCGGAAACCATCCGCAAGGTGCTGATCCCCGCTGCCCTGCCCGGCATTGTGGCGGGCGTGATGCTGGCCGTATCGCGCGCGATCGGCGAAACCATGATCGTGGTGATGGCTGCGGGCGCGTCGGCAAACCTTTCGGCCAATCCGTTGGAAAGCATGACCACGGTCACCTATCAGATCGTCGCCATGCTGACGGGCGAAGGCAGCTTCGACCATCCGGCCACCCTCTCCGCCTTTGCATTGGGGATGGTGCTGTTCGCCGTGACGCTGACCCTGAACTTCATCGCCCTGCGCGTCGTAAAGCGCTACCGCGAAGCCTATGAGTAAGGATGCGATGAACACCGCCTCCCCGTCCCCCGCACAGATGCAGGATTTGTCCGAACTCGACCGGCAGCGTGTGCAGCGCAATGCCGTTGTCGCAAAGCGGTTGAAGAAGCGCTACGCGGCAGAACGGCGCTTCAAATTGCTGGCGATGCTGTCGGTGCTGGTCTCCGTCGCGGTGCTGGCCGTGTTGCTGGTCGCGATGACGTCGAACGGTATTGCCGGCTTCACCCGTGCCGAACTGAAGGTGCCGGTGAAATTTACCGAACTCGGCCTTGCTGTCGATCAAAGCCAGCTCAGCCAGCCCGGTGCCGAAGCGATGCTGCGTTCGGCAGGGTTGACCGACGCGCTGCAATTTGCCGCGACGCAGGCCTATGGCGATGACGTCGCTTCGCAACTGGGCGGCGGTGCTTCACGCGATCTGGCGGCGAAGATCGTGGCCGATCCCGACATGTTGACCCGCGATGTCACCGTGGCCGTGCCGGTCGAGGACGATCTGGCCGCGGCCTATCGCGGCGAAGGACCGGCCGAATTGCAGGCGATGGCATCGCGGCTGAAGGACGAAGGCGTTTTGTCGCGCGCTTTCGACTGGGGCTTCCTGTCGCGTGCCGATGCCACCGACCCGCAGGAAGCGGGCATCTGGGGCGCGCTCAAAGGCTCACTGCTCACGATGATCGTCACGCTGGTGCTGGCTTTTCCCATCGGCGTCTTGGCAGCCGTTTATCTTGAGGAATATGCCCCCAAGAACAAATGGACCGATATTATCGAGGTTTCGATCAACAACCTCGCCGCAGTTCCATCGATCATCTTCGGATTGCTGGGCCTTGCGGTGTTTCTCTGGATCTTTCCCAATCTGCGCAGCGCTCCGATCATCGGCGGCATGACGCTGGCGCTGATGACCATGCCGGTCATCGTAATCAGCGGGCGCAATGCGATCAAATCGGTCCCGCCCTCGATCCGCGACGGCGCGCTGGCAATCGGCGCTTCGCCGGTACAAGTGGTGTTTCACCATGTGCTGCCACTGGCCCTGCCCGGTATTCTGACCGGCACGATCATCGGCATGGCCCGCGCGCTGGGCGAAACCGCGCCGCTGCTGATGATCGGCATGCGCGCGTTTGTCGCCACGCCGCCTGCGGGCTTCACCTCTCCGTCCAGCGTTCTGCCGGTTCAGATCTTCCTGTGGTCGGACGAGATCGATCGCGGCTTCGTAGAGCGTACCTCTGCCGCGATTATCGTGCTATTGCTGTTCCTTCTGGCCATGAACGGCCTCGCCATATACCTGCGCAACAAATTCGAACGCCGCTGGTAATCCCTGAGACCGTCTAATGAAGATGACCATGCCCGAACAAGAACTGGCCGAGGCCACCACGCAGACCGCTGCCGCCAAGCCGAAGATTTCGGCCAATGGCGTTTCCGTTTTCTACGGAGAGAAAAAGGCGATCGACGATGTCTCGATCGACGTGCACACGCGCTATGTGACGGCCTTTATCGGCCCGTCGGGCTGCGGCAAATCGACCTTTCTGCGCACGCTGAACCGCATGAACGACACGATTGCCAGCGCGCGGGTCGAAGGTGAAATCCTGCTGGACGGCGAGGATATCTATCGCTCCAGGATGGATGTCGTGCAATTGCGCGCGCGTGTCGGAATGGTCTTTCAAAAGCCGAACCCGTTTCCCAAGTCGATCTATGAAAACATCGCCTATGGGCCGCGCATCCACGGGCTTGCGACCAGCAAGGCCGAAATGGACCGCATCGTAGAAGAGTCGCTGCAACGCGCCGGCCTTTGGGACGAAGTGAAGGACCGCCTTGCCGATTCGGGCACAGCGCTTTCGGGCGGCCAGCAACAGCGCCTGTGCATCGCGCGCGCCATTGCGGTCGACCCTGAAGTGATCCTGATGGACGAGCCATGTTCGGCGCTCGATCCGATCGCCACCGCGCGTATCGAAGAGCTGATCGACGAATTGCGCGGCCGTTATGCCATCGTGATCGTCACCCACTCGATGCAGCAGGCCGCCCGCGTTTCGCAACGGACCGCGTTTTTCCACATGGGAAAAATGGTCGAGTACGGCAAGACGAGTGACATCTTCACCAATCCGCGCGAAGAACGGACAAAGGATTATATCACGGGGCGCTACGGCTGATTATGGAACACACGGTCAAAGCGTTTGAGGAAGACATTACCCGCCTGCGCGGTCTGGTCGCTGAAATGGGCGGACTGGCCGAGCTGTCGGTCCAGGAATCGCTCGAAGCCATCGTCAATGGCGACGAGGAACTGGGCAATCGCGTCATCGCCCGCGACAAGGAAATCGACACGCTGGAGATGGAGATCGACCGTCTGGCCGTTCGCACCATCGCCCTGCGCGCGCCCATGGCCGACGATTTGCGAGAGGTGATCGCCGCGCTGAAGATCGCGGGCGTGGTCGAACGGATCGGCGATTACGCCAAGAACATCGCCAAGCGCGTCAACCGCATCGAAGGCCGCCGCCGGTTCGAACCGCTCGCGCTAATCCCCGCCATGGGCGAAATCGCGGTCGAGATGGTGCATGATGTGCTGACTGCCTATGCCGCGCGCGATCCGATGCTGGCCAAGGAAGTGATCGCCCGCGATGCGCGCGTCGATGCGTTTTACGACAGCATCTTCCGCAATGTGGTCACCCATATGGTCGAAAACCCCGCCACCATCGGCAGCGCGGCACAATTGCTGTTCGTGGCGCGCAATATTGAGCGCGTCGGCGATCATGCGACCAATGTGGCGGAAATGGTGCATTTCTCGGCCACCGGCACCTATCCGCCCGATCGCGAGGATCACGAGAGCTGATTGCCGGACCACAGTCGTGTAATATTCACGCTCTTGTCATAAGCCGGTAATAAAAGGCGTGTGATGGGGTGACGTACCGCCACTGATAAGGATCCGTAGAAGTGCCCGCTCCGCGCCTGCTTCTCGTCGAAGACGATCTCTCGCTTGCCGAGTTGCTGCAATATCGGTTTGAGGCCGAAGGCTATGAAGTGCACGTCACCGGCGATGGTGACGAGGCGCTGATCCTTGCCGACGAACAAGCGCCCGACCTCGTCATCCTTGACTGGATGGTCGAGGGGACCAGCGGCATCGAAATCTGCCGCCGCCTGCGCCGTGACAAGGAAACGGCGCATGTTCCCATCGTGATGCTGACGGCGCGCGGAAGCGAGGATGACCGCATCCGCGGCCTTGAAACCGGCGCCGACGATTATGTGACCAAGCCGTTCTCTCCACGCGAACTGATCGCCCGCGTCGGGGCGGTGCTGCGCCGCGTGCGTCCTGCGCTTGCGGGCGAGGTGCTGGAGGTCGGCGATATCAAGCTGGACGCCACCAGCCATAAAGCCACCCGTCGCGGCCATTCGCTGCAACTGGGTCCGACCGAATTCCGCCTGCTACGGTTCTTCATGGAACACCCCGGACGCGTCTTCAGCCGGGGCCAATTGCTTGATGCCGTATGGGGCACCGGCAGCGATATCGAACTGCGTACGGTCGACGTGCATATTCGCCGTCTTCGCAAGGGCTTGTCGGTCGAAGGCAGCAAGGACCCGGTACGTACCGTCCGTTCGGCCGGTTACGCATTCGAAGCTGCCTGATCATTTTTGCTGCGCTGCAAGATTGACAGAAGATTAACGGGCGCGCAGCCTGACCCGATCGGGTATTTTTCCGAACATCGTAAATACACCGGGACTGCCCGAGGGAAACCTGTGCGTCTTGCACATGTTCCGCGAAGGGGATGATTGATGAAGACTGTCAAATTACTTGCGCCGCTGTTTGCGGCATCGATGGCGCTTGCCTGCCCGCAACTTGCCCATGCGCAGAGCGAGTGGCCGTTCGTCAGCGGCGAATATGTCGAAGTTTCGGGGATCGAGATCGAGGACGGGCACGGGCTCGATTATGCCAATCATCTGGCGGGCATGTGGCGCAAGGGTCAGGCCTTTGCGATGGAACAAGGTTGGATCACCGGATACGAGGTGCTGGTGAACTCTTTCCCGCGCAAAGGTGAACCCGACGTCTATCTGATCACCCGCTGGACCGAATGGGAAAGCCCCGAAGAGGAAGAGGCGCGCGCCGAGGCCTATCGCAAACATATGGCGATGACCGAAACGCAGATGCAAAGCGCGTCGGGCGAACGCGCCGAATATCGTCATCTGGCAGGTTCGATGCTGCTGCGGTCGATGACATTCCGCGACTGACCGGTCGGGCGGGGTTCGGGTCGCACCCGCCTGCCCTTACCGGCAAAAACTGCCAAACCCGCGCTCTGCCTGATCCAGATGAAAATGATCGGCGTGCAAGGCGTTATAGTCGGGCGACAACACTGTCCCGAACGCATCGCAGGCACCGTCGCGTACCGCTCGCAAAAATGCGCCTTCCGGATTTCCGGCGTTCTGCCAGTCCGCCGACAGGGTCAATCGGCGTCCATCCTCCAATGTGAACCCGGCTATGTCGATGGCATTGCCCGTCGCATGCTCGCTCCACCGGCCTTGCGTGCCTCCATTGATGCGCCGGCAATTAAAGGTGCCCAGATGCTGCAGGCTGGCGACCCTGTTCCCCAGAATATCCTCTGCCGCCGGTTGCACGCGGTGCCGCATCCACCAGTGCAGCGCGGCATTCACGCTGCAACTTGCCTCGGGCATGGTCGGTGTCAGTATCATGCCCCGTTCGGCATCACTCGCGATCCGCATCCGGTCGTCGCGTCGGCACGCCCCCTCACCCGTGGGGTCGAGTGCGGTAAAGCCGATCCCTGCGCGGTCCAGCGCCTGACGGCATTGCACGGGATCACCGCGCAAACCCGCCAGCTTCATCGAAGTCGCCCAGCCTTCGGGCCCGTTCAGGTCGACCGGCGCACGCGGATCATGCTCGGGGTGCGCTTTCAGCCAGCCGTGCCCTCCCGCCAGTAATGCCAACAGCACAAGCAGTGCGATGACAGCGCGATCGATACGGAAAGGGCGGGCCGGCAGGCGTTTGCGGATAGTCACCCTAGTGAAAGTCCCGAGACGGCGGCAGGATCCGCGGAATAATGCGCATATCGCGCGGATGGCGCCCCTGAAACCCGCATTCGCGATTGCCTGCGGGCGGCGGCTCCCACGGATCGATCGGCTGCTTCGCCCCGTCGGGCGCGCTACCATGCGGGTCGGCCGGGCGGTCCTTGCGCGGATCGTCGCACAAGTTACCTCCGCGTCCGGATTTCTCGGGCAGCGGGCTTTGCACGTGATCGGCACGGGCCATTACGGCGGGCATGACATCGTCCGACAAGGCATGCAGGGCGTGATTGGCATCGAACATCTGCTGGACGATCACATGGACGACATCGTCGTCATATTCGACCCGCCCGCGCACCTCCATCAGCCGCGCCCCCATCACCACGCGGCGATATTTCTCTTTCAGATGCGGCCAGACGACCAGATTGATCACCCCCGTCTCGTCCTCCAGCGTGATAAAGCACACGCCCTTGGCGCTGCCGGGCCGCTGGCGGATCAGCACAACGCCCGCCACTTGCACATTCGACCGGTATTTGCGTTCGCGCAGGTCGCAGGCGCGGATAAAGCCGCGTTCGGCGAGGCCTGCGCGCAGGAACGCCATGGGATGCGCCTTTAGCGACAGGCGCGTGGTCTGGTAATCCGCGACGACTTCTTCGGACAAGGGCATCGCGGGCAGAATGGCAGGCGTGACCTCCGCCCCTTCGTCCCGCACCCGCGGATCTCTGGCACGCGCTGCTTCGAACAGGGGCAATGGCGGGGCCGAAACGATCGAACGCGCATCCCACAGGGCCTGCCTGCGGGTAATCCGCAGCGAACCGAACGCATCGGCACTGGCAAGTCGTTCGATATGCGCCGCGGGAATGCCCGAATATTCGCGCAGCGCGGCCACATCGGAAAATGCGGCCCTATCCTCACCGTTCAGTTCTTCCCTGGCAGCGATCAGCCGCGCCGCGACATGTTCGGGCAGTCCGTCCACCTGTCGCAACCCCAACCGCAGCGCCACCGTATCGCCACGCGCGGGTTCCAGCGTGCAATCCCATTGCGACAGGTTCACATCCACCGGTCGCACCTCTACTCCGTGTTCGGCCGCATCGCGCACGATCTGGGCGGGCGCATAAAAGCCCATCGGCTGCGAATTCAGCAAGGCGCAGGCGAAAGCGGCAGGGTAATGGCATTTCAGCCAGCTCGACACATAGACCAGATGGGCAAAGCTGGCCGCGTGGCTTTCGGGAAAGCCATATTCGCCAAACCCCCTGATCTGGTTGAAACAGCGCTGCGCGAAATCGCGGTCATAGCCGCGCTTCACCATGCGCTCGACCATCATGTCCTGCAATTCATCGACCATGCCGCGCGAACGGAACGTCGCCATCGCTTTCCTCAGCCGGTTGGCTTCGGCCGAATTGAACTTCGCCGCGTCCAGCGCGATCTTCATCGCCTGCTCCTGAAAGATCGGCACGCCCAATGTACGCCCCAGAATGCTGGAAAGCTCGTCAGGCGGACCATGCGCGGGGCCCGGGGCCGGAATTTCCACCCGCTCTTCTCCCCTCCGGCGTTTCAGGAAGGGGTGCACCATGTCCCCCTGAATCGGACCGGGGCGCACGATGGCGACCTGTATGACCAGATCATAGAACTCGCGCGGGCGCAGCCGCGGCAGCATGTTCATTTGCGCGCGGCTTTCCACTTGGAAAACGCCCAGCGAATCCCCGCGCCGCAGCATCGCATAGGTTTCCGGATCCTCGCGCGGGACACTGGCCAAAGTCAGCGCGCGGCCATGATGATCGCGCACAAGATCAAGACATTTGCGAATGCAGGTCAGCATGCCCAGCGCCAGCACGTCCACCTTCAATATGCCCAGCGCCTCGATATCGTCCTTGTCCCATTCGATGAAACTGCGATCGGGCATGGCGCCATTGCCAATGGGCACGGTTTCGGTCAGCGCGCCTTGCGTCAGAATAAAGCCGCCCACGTGTTGAGACAGATGTCGCGGCATTCCAATCATCTGCTGGGTAAGCTTCAGAACCCGCCGCAAATGCGGATCGCTGATGTCCATGCCGGTTTCGGCCACATGCGCCTCGCCGATCTCGCGCCCCCAACCGCCCCATACGGTGCCCGCAAGTTTGGCCGTGACATCTTCCGACAGGCCCATCGCCTTGCCCACTTCGCGGATCGCCATGCGTGGCCGGTAATGGATGACCGTGGCGCACAGTCCCGCGCGGTGGCGACCGTATTTCTCGTAAATATGCTGTATCACTTCCTCGCGCCGCTCATGCTCGAAATCGACGTCGATATCGGGCGGCTCCTTGCGCTCTTCGGAAATGAAGCGGTCGAACAGCAGCGCATGGCGCGCCGGGTCGACGGCCGTAATCTCAAGACAATAGCAGACCGCCGAATTGGCCGCCGACCCGCGCCCCTGACACAATATCGGCGGATCGACACTGCGCGCGAAGCGGACGATATCGTGGATCGTCAGGAAATAGCGCGCGAGGTCGAGCTTTGCGATCAGCGCCAGTTCACGCTCCAGCGTCGCGCGAATGGTTTCCGGCAAACCACTGGGATAACGTCTGTCCGCGCCTTCCCATGTCAGCACTTCCAGATGCTGCTGCGGGGTGCGGCCTTCGGGATAGATCTCATCGGGATATTCATAGCGCAATTCGTTCAGGCTGAACCGGCAGCGGTCCGCCAGATCGCGGGCGGCGCGGATCGCATGCGGCCAGCGCGAGAACAGGCGTTGCATCTCCTCGGGCGCTTTCAGATGCCGTTCGGCATTGGCGTGCAGCAAATGCCCCGCCCTTGCCACCGTGGTCTTGTGCCGGATCGCGGTCATCACATCCTGCAACGGGCGGCGGTCGGGTGCGTGGTAATGCACGTCATTCGTGGCCAGCAGGCCCAGCCCATGGGCGCACGCCAGCGCATCCAGCCTGCCGATCCGCGCCACATCATCGCCGCGATAGAGATGGCTGGCCGCGATATGGCCCAGCGATGGCAATAATTGCGCCAGATGCGGCACCAGGCCGGCAAAGGACAGGCTTTGCGCAACCGGCTCTGCCTGCCCCCCGCCAATCGGCATCACATTGCCCGGCAGGCTGACGCGGAACGGCGTATCCAGATCGGGTGGCGGCAAGGCAATCAGATGCAAGGCGCCGTGCCCGCCATCATCCGCCGCATGTTCGGCCAGCATCGCCAGATCGATCTCGCACACGCCCTTGTCCTGCCATGCGCCCGACAAGGTCTGCATCCGCCCCTTGCTGATCAGCCGCGACAACCGGCCATAGGCCGCGCGCGTTTCGGGATAGGCAAGAAAGGCCAGCCCCTCGACCGTTTCGATCCGCGCGCCGATCACCGGGCGCAAACGCAAAGTCTCTGCCTCGCCATGTACGCGGACCACGCCTGCCAGCGAATTTGCATCGGCAATCCCGATGGCGTCATAGCCCATAGCGCGCGCCGTCATCACCAGATCGACCGCGTCGGACGCGCCGCGCAGGAAGGAAAAGCACGAGACGAGGCCAAGTTCGACAAAGGGCGCTCGCGGCGGCGCACCCAATGCATCGGTATCGATCTCTATCCGGCGACGATCGGGCGTTAACGGCGCGTCGGGCATGGCGGCACCGGCAGGCCCCTGACAAGCGGACGGGTCACCGCGAAAACAGGCCGGTTACCCCCACGTTCTGCCGCCCCGTCCACAGCACTATCATCAGGTTTGCGCACAGCTTTATCCACAGACAGTCCACAGCGCGCCATTACGCCAGTTCCCGAAGACGCGCCGCGACGGCCGCCAGATCGGCGTCGAACAGCCGCGCCTGCTCTTTGCGCGCAGGTCCCTCCAACCGCAACAGATAGGACGGGTGCACCGTCACCCACAGCTCGCTGTCATCGTCCAGCGGCACAGGCGTGCCGCGTGCCTTGGTGACCGATATTGTCTTGCCCAACACGCTGCGCGCCGCGCTGGCGCCCAGCGCCAGCACCAGCTTTGGCCGCACGATGGCGCGCTCCGCCTCTACCCACCAGCGGCAGATGTCGATTTCCCGGGCAGAGGGATTCTGGTGCAGGCGCCGCTTGCCGCGACCGGATGCGCCGCGACCGGATACGCCACGATTTGGCACGCCCCGATCAGGCACATCCCCCGACACATATTTGAAATGCTTGACCGCATTGGTGACATAGGCCGCACGACGGTCGATCCCCGCGCGTTCCAGATGCACGTCCAGCAATTGCCCCGCCGGACCGACGAAAGGGCGTCCCTGCCGGTCCTCGATATCGCCCGGTTGCTCGCCCATGATCATCAGCGGGGCATCGGGCGTCCCTTCACCCATCACCGCGCGGTTTTCCAGCGCGCCGATGGGGCAGCGCGCGCAGGCATGGATCGCCTTGTCCACCGCATCCAGCGTTGCGGGCCGTTCGCCATTTTCCATCGCGCCTGCCGAAACCATGGCCGCCTCGCGCGCTTGCGCCCCCGCGATCAGTTCGGGAATCAGCTGCGTTTCGGGCATATTTTTCCAGTATCGGCGCGGCATTTCCTTCAGCATCGCGTCGACCTTCAACCGAGCGGGATTGAAGATCGATGCGTAATAGGCGCGCCACATCCCCTCTACCGGATCGCCGTTCGGCGCATCGGCGCGCGTGGCGGGCGGCCCTTCGCGCAACGTATCGCCATCCCAATGCAGGCTGCCCCGCAGGGTCAGGATCGACCAGCGCATATTGGCAAAGCGACGCGTGAAGAAACCCGCATTATGGCGCAGGATGTGATGCTGCGGTTCAAACCATGCGACGAAATATTCGCCGCCCTCATGCTCGATCTCGCGGAAGCGTAAAAAGGCCCGCATCTTGTGAATGTCGCGCCGCACGCCCCGCGCCATATCGGCCATGGCGCGTATGTCCGCATCGGCCCCGTCCTCGATCAGGCGGGGTTTCGACTGCAATCGCCACAGCACGCGATACAGCAGTGCGAACCTGTCGGTATCGGCATGCAGGATCACGGTCTTCGCAATTTCGATAAAACGCCGCGATACGCGCGGCGGCGGCGCCTCGCGGTCGGGTGCGGGCAAGCGGCGGTCACCATGCGTGAACAGATTGCCCGCCGGTCCGCCCGGTTCGGTCCATGCCACGCGGTCGGGCGGCACATCGGCCATGACCATACGCCGCGCATGATCGCGCCATTCGTCGAAATCGTCGGGCGAGGCCATTGGCACCACGTGATAGGCACCCAGCCGCACATGTTGCAGCGCAGTCATGCGAACAGGTCCAGTTGCCGCCCCGTATCGGGCGCGACCAGCGCCTTCAGATCGGCGCGGTCGATCAGCGCGACGGGCCGCCAGTCGACCGTGACGATAAAGGGACGCAGCTTTGCAACCGACACGGTCAGCCTGGCCACATCGTCCAGTCGCAAGGCGCGATGCCGCCGTGCGCTAAGGATCTGGGCCACGCCGCGCGTTCCCAGTCCCGGTACCCGCAGCAAAGCCTCTTTCGAAGCGCGATTGACGTCGACGGGAAAGCTGTCGCGGAACTTCAGTGCCCATGCCAGCTTGGGGTCGATGTCCAGCGGCAACATACCGTCCGCCCCGGCGGCATCGGCCACTTCCGCCGGAGAAAACCCGTAAAAGCGCATCAGCCAGTCCGACTGGTAAAGCCGGTGCTCGCGCACCAGTGGCGGGCGTTTCAACGGCAGCACCGCGCTGGCATCGGGAATGGGGCTGAAGGCCGAGTAATAGACGCGCCGCAGCCGGTGCCGCCCGTAAAGCGCGCTGGCGCGGCTTACGATATCGGCATCGCTGGCCCCGTCGGCACCCACGATCATCTGTGTCGACTGCCCCGCGGGCGCATATGCCGGCGCATGGCGGAAACGCCTCTTCGCGTCGCGCCCTTCGGCAATGGCATTGCGCATTGCGCCCATCGCGCCATCGATCCGATGCGCATTCTTGTCGGGCGCCAGCCGGGCCAGCCCCGCATCGGTCGGCAATTCGACATTGATCGAGATGCGATCGGCATAAAGCCCTGCCCGCCGGACGATTTCGGGATCGGCCTCGGGAATGGTCTTCAAATGGATATAGCCGCGAAAATCATGCTCCTCGCGCAGGATGCGCGCCGTTTCGACCAATTGCTCCATCGTGTGATCGGAATTGCGAATGATGCCCGAGGATAGGAACAACCCCTCGATATAATTGCGCTTGTAGAACGAGAGGGTGAGATCGGCGACCTCGCGCGGGGTAAAGCGCGCGCGCTCCACATTCGAACTCTTGCGGTTCACGCAGTAATGGCAATCGAACACGCAATGGTTGGTCAGCAGCAGTTTCAGCAAGGATATGCAGCGACCATCGGGCGCATAGGCGTGGCAGATGCCCATGCCCTCGGTCGATCCAATGCCTTTGCCGCCCCGCCCCCTGTCGTTCAGGCTGTCGCGTTTCGACGTGCCCGACGATGCGCAGGACGCATCATATTTGGCGGCATCCGCCAGGACTTTCAGTCGTTCGATAAGTGATTTCTGTGCCATTGCGACTCCAGTGTTCACTTTATGTTCTTTGCGCCATGCTGGCTAGCCCCACTCGCCGCAAAATCGACGAACCGAGGGCGTTCAGACCAATCGCAATATTATGACAGACAAGGCCGCAATCATGTCATGACATAGTATCAATCGATGCGCTGCAGCCGCGCAAACTTCGCAAAAGATATGCTGGATTCCGCAGCAGGACAGGGCGATAGTGGCGAAAATACCACTCGCACCAAAGCGCTTGCATGTTGGCGTTAACCATTGCATCGCGCCATTTACAGATAGCACGGAAGGCCTCCGTGTGCGGGCGGCGGGGTTTTGACCTCGTCGCCCTTCGCATTTGTTGCATCATTGCATCATCCGGTATCTTTGAGGCTGCACGGCAATGCGATCGTGCGTGATCGCGTCAAACACCTGTCGGCGAATGCCCAGGCGAACGAAGCTCAGGCGAAAAGGCCCTGCATGAACCAGTCAGGTGCTCCGCCCCGCCCGTCGCCGGCCAGCCCCAGCCGATAGATCCAGAAACGCCGTCCCTCGCCATCCTCGATCCGGTAGTAATCGCGCAGCCGCGCCGCACCCTTTTCGCGCCACCATTCGGGCGCGATCCGTTCCGGCCCCTCGGCACGCGCGACATCGTGGACATGACCGCGCCAGCGAAAGCGTTGGGGCAAACCGTCGGGCGTGGCATAAAGCACCGCGATCGGCTCTGCCTTGTCCAGCAGCCTGAACGGGCGGGCGTGAAAGGCAAAGCTCTCCTGCGCTGCGGGCACCGGCTCCAGCGGCGCCTGCCAGCGCTGGGCGCGTTCGGGCACATGGCTGGCAAAAGGCACCGGTCGCCGCACCGCGCGCGTGCCCAGCCGTGCCGACAGCCGGTCGATACAGGCTGCAAGGCTGGTTCCATGCACCTCTGCCGAGGCATCCAGATCGGCCTGCGCCAGCCCCAGCGGCTCGGCCCAGCGGGCGACCAGCCGCGCCATTTCGATCCCCAGCCCTGCATCGATCGTGGCGATCCGTTCGGCAAACAGGCGGCAGACATGGGCGGCATCGCGCGTCGCGGCGGCCAGTTCCAGCGTGCGGATCGCGATTTCGCCATCGACACGCCAGCATGCGAGTTCCAGCCGCCGTGCCCCTTCGCCCCGCCCTTCCAGCATGCGCATCATCGCGGCGGCCAGATCGGCCAGCACGACTTCCAACAAAGGCAAGTGGCGGATCGGCTCCATCAGCCGCAATTGCACCATGGCGGGCGGATTGCCGATGACCGGCAGCATGGGTTCGGGGACCAGTCCGATCATCTGGTCGCGCCGCATCAGCGGATTGGCCATGGCCGAACGGCGGTTGCGGAACCGGCGCGACAGCGCATCGCGGCCGATCCCGTCCAGATCGCCCACCCGTTTCAGCCCCAGCCGTCGCAGCACCAGCAGCACATCGTCGTCCAGCCGCAGTGCCGCGACCGGCAAAGGGGCCAGGCTGGCAGCGATATCCTCTCCCCCGTCCAGCACCAGCCCGCCCTTTCCCTGACGGGCTCTCCCGTAATGCGCCAGCGCCCATGCCGCGCCTGCCGTGGGTGCGATGGCCAGCCGCACCGTCAAACCGCGCGCCGCGAACACGCGCGCCGCATCATCCAGCAGGCGTTGCTCGCCGCCGAACAGATGGGCCGCGCCGGTGATGTCGACGATCACCCCGTCGGGCGGGTCCAGCGCGCTCCATGGCCCCCAGCGTTGCGCCCACACGGCCAGCCGTTCCAGAAAGGCAAGATCGCCCGCCGGATCGGCAGGGCGCACTTCCAGCGCGGGACACAAGGCGCGGGCATCGGCCAGCATGGTGCCGATGCGCACACCCGCCGCCCCGGCGGCGCGCGTGGCAGCGGCGATGCGGGGGCCATGCGCGGTTTCGGTAATGAGCGCGAGCGGAACATCCGGCTCCGCCTCGCCTCCCGCTTCAGCCTGCCGCCAGCGATCGATCGCCAGCCGCGCGCACCAGATCGCCAGCACCCGCCTGTCCGGCTGCAAGGTGCCCGCCATGGTCGGCGGCGTCATGATCGACCGGACGGGCGGAGAGGATCGATCCCCCATTACCCCCTCCATCACTTGTCATGCGTTCGGGCCTGATCCACCATGCGCCGGGGCGCAGGCCTCGGGCGCGGAACAATTCGCCGCGCCAGCCCGGCAGGCCCGGTGCCTGCGGGTTCCAGCGCGGCGGCTGCGATACGGCAGAGCATACATCCCACCGCATCCGTGCCGCGCCCAGATCGCGCTGCGCATCCACCCGTACCAGCCACAGCGGCACGCGATGCCGTTCTGCCGCCAGCACCAGCCGGCGCGAGGCCGTGAAATCCAGCGCACGCGGGTTTCCCGCGATCTCTCCGATCACAAAGGCCAGATCGTGGCAGCGCACGCCTTCTTCCAGCGCGAACAAGGCATCCTCTGCCGTGCGCACGGCCACATGGATCGCCCGATGCGCCAGATCGCGCGGCAGGCCGGGCCAGAACGGCCGGCCGCCAGCGCGGATAGAAGCGGCGTCCTGCACCCACAGAAAGGCACGCTCGTCGCTCGTTTCGGTGAGTGCCCGTTCGTGCAAGGGTCGCGGTGCCCCGCGCGCCAGTTCCAGCGCCAGCGCCGCCCCGGCCCCGTCGTCGCCGTTTGCAAAGATCTCCCCCGCTCCGCGAAAGGCGATGGCAGGGTTCCAGCCGCGCCCGTCCCCGTCCTTGTCCCCACCCTCCAGCCAGCGCGAACCGGCCAGATCGGCAGCGGGAAACACCCCTTCGGGCAAGGGAACCGGATCGGCAGGGCATATACCTGCGTGGGGATCGGGACCGGCGATGACAGGCTCCATTAAAAGAATCGAATCGGGACATGAAAACGATCAATGTTCTTATTATGTTCCATTCGTTGCGTCCACTGACCCATCCGAAAAAACGGAACAGCCTGCCCTTTCCACCGTTGCATCAGGGAAGAACAAACCGAAAGGACCAACCCATGCAATATAAGGAAGGAAAAGCCGACGAGCTGAAGCAAAAGTTCTGGAAGGAACTGGCCTCATCCCCCTTTGTGATGCTGCAGCTTGACGGAGATCCCGACAGCGCCGCCCCCATGACCGCGCAACTGGACAAGGATGCCGATCACGCGATCTGGTTCTTCACCTATCGCACCGGCCATTTCGCTGCGATGGGCCCCGCCACGGCCACATTCTCCTCCAGCGGCCATTCGGTATTCGCCCGCTTCCGCGGAACACTCGTCGAAGAAACCAGCCGCGAACGGATGGAGAAAGAGTGGAGCAACATGACCGAGGCATGGTTCCCGGGCGGCAAGGACGACCCCAACCTGCTGATGCTGCGTATGGATCTGGGCAAAGCATCGATCTGGGATGCCAGCATCGGAATCACGACAACCGCCAAGATGATGCTGGGCAAGGATGTCACGGGCGACGTCCGCGACAAACATGTTGAGACTTCGCTATAAAATGATGAAGGCCGTAAAACGAAAAAGGGGCGCTCCATCGCGGAGCGCCCCTTTTGCCATCAGCCCAGCAGACCGGGAAACAGGCCGAACAGCAGGATCAGCGCCACCGCCATAGGGGCCAGCCACGCCATCACAAAACGGTACAGACCCAGCATGCCCACCGACAGTCCCGTCTGCGTTTCCACCAGCCTGCGATCCGCGCGCCAGCCGATGAACAGCGACACGCCCAGCGCCGCCAGCGGCAGCATCACCTTACCCGTGATGCCGTCGATCGAATCCAGAATATCGTTCTCGGCAAAAATGCCCCAGAACCATAGCGGCCGCACATCCGACAGCACATTATAACCCATCGCGCACAGCAACCCGATCGCATAGGCACTCCCGCCGACCAGCAAGGCTGCATGCAGGCGCTTTACCCCGAACCGGTCGATGACCCACGCGACCGGCCCTTCCAGCAGGGAAATCGAACTGGTGAGCGCGGCAAAGAAGATCAGGACAAAGAACGCCAGCCCGATCAGCGAACCGGCAGGCATCTGCGAAAAAGCGACTGGCAGCGACTGGAACACCAGCACCGGCCCAGCCGCCGGATCGAGGCCCACCGCAAACACGATGGGAAAGATCATCAGGCCCGACAGCATCGCCACACCCGTATCCGCCGCCGCGATCATACCTGCCGTGGGGGCCAGCTTCACGTCGTCGCCCACATAGGCGCCATAGGTGATCAGCGCCGCCGACCCCAGCGACAGCGAGAACAATGCCTGCCCCAACGCCTCGTTCACCGCGGTCGGCGTCAATTGCGAGAAATCGGGCGTGAACAGAAAGGCCAGCGCCTGTGCGAATTCGCCCGTAAACGCACCATAGATGGTGATCGCCACCAGCAGCACGAAAAAGGCCGGCATCAGCGTGCCGGCCGCTTTTTCGATCCCGTCGTGCACGCCATTGGCGACGATCATCACGGTTACCACCATGAAAATCGTGTGCATCCCGATCATGGTGCCAAGGCTGCCGAACAAAGAGCCCATGCGCCCCGTAATCACATCCTGCGTTTCGCCCTGAAACGCCGCGCCGAACGGCGCACCCGCCCCGATGGACGATGCGACATCGCCGACCATCACGAACACGTAATACAGCGCCCAGCCCGCCACGACCGAATAGAACGACAGGATCAGAAAAGCGGCCAGAATCTCGATTCCGCCGAACAGGCTCCATTTGCGCGACACGCCCGATTTTTCGGCCACGCGGGCGATCGATCCCGCCGCATCCTCGCGCCCGGTGCGCCCGATCATCACTTCCGACAAAACAAGCGGCAGGCCGATCAGGAAAACACAGGCGATATAGACAAGAACGAATGCCCCGCCCCCGTTTTCGCCCGCCAGCGTCGGAAAGCGCCAGATATTGCCCAATCCGACCGCCGCACCGATGGCAGCCAGCAAAAATGCCGTCCGCGAGGACCAGCCCTGTTCTCCGGCCTGTCCGGTCGCACCTGCCATTCAACCCTCCGTTTCATCTGTAACGGACCTGACTTATAGAGGTGAAACGCCCGCTGAAAACCCGCTGCGTGCACCGCATCCACATGGCGGTGCCAAACAGGCGTTGCTTGCGCGCCCTTTCCCACATGGCAAAGCGCGGCTAGAACGCCGCCCATGTCCACGACCTTCCAGCTCGACACCGCGACCAGCCGCGCCAATCCCACCCCCGCCCCGATGAAGCGCCTGACCGTGCCCAAGGTGATGCAGCGCAAAAAGGACGGCGTGACCGAAGAACCGCTTGTCATGCTGACCGCCTATACCGCGCGCATGGCGCAATTGCTGGACCCCCATTGCGATATGCTGCTGGTGGGGGATTCGCTGGGGCAGGTGATCTACGGGCTGCCGTCGACCCTGCCGGTCACGCTCGACATGATGTGCGCCCATGGCGCGGCAGTGGTGCGCGGATCCTATCATTCGCTGGTGGTGATCGACATGCCGTTCGGCAGTTATGAGGCTTCGCCCCAACAGGCTTTCGAAAGCGCCAGCCGCATCATGGCCGAAACCGGCGCTGCGGCGGTCAAGCTGGAAGGGGGGACAGCCATGGCCGAAACCGTGTCCTTCCTGTCGCAGCGCGGCATTCCGGTAATGGGCCATGTTGGCCTGACCCCGCAAGCAGTGAACGCGCTGGGCGGCTATATGGCGCGCGGGCGAAGCGAGGCGGAGGAAGCCAAGATCGTCGCGGACGGAAAGGCACTGGAACAGGCCGGAGCATTCGCCATCGTAATCGAAGGCGTGGTCGAGGATATTGCCATCACCCTGACCAGGGAAATCGCCATCCCCACCATCGGGATCGGCGGATCGGCGCAATGCGATGGTCAGGTTCTGGTGGCCGAGGATATGCTGGGCATGTTCGAACGCACACCGCGCTTCGTAAAGCGTTACAACGACATCGCCAAAATCATTTCGGACACGGCGGGCGAATATGCCGCCGACGTCCGCGCCCGCAGCTTTCCGGGCGAGGAGCAGGTGTATAAGGCGAAATAGCTCCCCGCTCGCCCGTGCGGCTGCCTATCCATGACCCATCGCCTGTTCGTTGCCATCAAGCCTCCGCCGCATGTGATCGACCGGCTGATAGACACGATGGAAGGCGTCGATAACGCCCGCTGGCAAAGCCAAGAGCAATTGCATCTGACCCTGCGCTTCGCAGGCGAAGTCGATACGCCATTGGCCAATGATCTGGCCGATGCGCTGGGGCAGATCCGCTCCCCTGCCTTTGATCTTGAGATGCGCGGTGTCGGCCATTTCGAGAAAAAGGGCAAACCGCACACATTATGGGCAGGGGTCGCGCATTCGCCAGCCTTGCTGACCCTGCAAAAAAGTGTCGAGAGCGCGTGCAGGTCGGCGGGGATCGCGCAGGAGAAGCGCGTGTTCGCACCCCATGTGACTCTGGCGCGATTGTCTGGCAGCGCGGGGGCGATCGCGCCTTTTCTGGTCGAGCACGCCGCCCTGCGCACTGACACCTTCAGAGTCGAACGGTTCTTTTTGTATGAAAGCACTTTGACGCCAAAGGGGTCGCAATACGATCCGGTTGTGGCCTATCCGCTGCGCTAAACCGTCAGCGCACGGGCGCCCCTGTCGCCCAACCAGCGCGCATTTGTGTTCCAGACGCGGCTGATCACTGCCTCGTCCAGCGCCTGTTCGGGGACTTCATCGGCCACGATCCGACCTTGATCGAGAACGATCACCCTGTCGGCATGGTTCATCGCCATGGCCAGATCGTGCATCACCACGGCAACGCCTTTGCCACGCGACGCTTGCAGGCGCAGCAAGCCAGCCAGATCGCGGGCGTGCCCGATGTCGAGGCTGGCGAATGGTTCGTCGGCAAGGATGAAGCGCGGCTCGCCAGCCAGAACCCGCGCCATCATGGCCCGCGCCCTTTCACCCCCCGACAATTGCGAAACAGGCCGGTCGACCAGGTCGTCCAGTTGCATATCGGCGATCGCGTTTGAAATCGCGGCGTCGTCCGCTTTGCGCATCGCCCGCGCCGGCCTGCCCGGTACGGCCCGCCACGGCAAGCGGCCCAGCCCGGCCAAAGTGCGAACGCTGACGTCCCACGCCGCTTCGGCCTGCTGCGGCAGGAACCCGATGGTCCGTGCCCGTTCGCGCGGCGCGAGCGAGGGCAGCGGCCTGCCGTCCAGCGACACCCCGCCTCCGGCTGGATCGATCAGACCCGCCATGGCGGTCAACAGGCTAGACTTTCCAGCACCGTTAGGACCGCAAATGGCCAGCAATTGACCCGCTTCGAGCGTGCATCGGGCATCCCTCAGCACCATTTGCGCACCGCGCCGGACGCAAAGAAGTCGTGCCTCGATCATCAGGCCAAACCTCGTCGCAGCCGCAACAGCAAGCCAAGGAAAAACGGTGCGCCCAGTAACGACAGGGCGATTCCCAGCCGCAATTCGCCTGCCATCGGAAGCACGCGGCAAACTGTATCGGCCAGCAGCACCAGCAAGGCCCCGGCCAGTGCGCCCGGCACCAGCAGGCTCGACGGACGGCGATCGGTAAAGGGGCGCACCATATGCGGCACCATCAACCCGACGAAGCCGACGATCCCCGCAACCGCCACGCCAGCCCCGATGGTCAGGCCAATGCCGGCAACGATGGCCCATTGCAGCCGACGAGCCTCGACACCCAGCGACAGCGCGGCTTCTTCGCCCAGCATCATCGCATCGAGCGACGGGCCGCAGAGATAGAGCACCACTAGCCCCGTCAGGGTCAAAGGCGCGGCGATCCATACGTCGGCCCAGCTCCGGTCGGTCAACGCGCCCATCAGCCAAGTCACGATTTCCGACATGGCAAACGGATTGGGCGACAGGCTGATCGCAAGGCTGGTCAGCGTACCCGCAAGGCTGGCGATCATCAGCCCTGCCAAAGTGAACAGCGCGATTCCGCCGGTACGCCCCGCGATCACCGCCAACAGCGCCATCGCCCCCGCCGCTCCCGCCAAGGCAAAGGCCGGAAGGGTGAATGGCACGGCGGCAATCCCCAGAAACAGCGCCATCACCGCGCCAAATGCCGCCCCCGGCGCGATGCCGAACAGGCCCGGATCGGCCAGCGGGTTGCGCAAATAGCCCTGCATCGCCGCCCCTGCGCCGCCCAGACCCGCGCCGATGACCAGCGCCAATATCCCGCGTGGCAGGCGCAATTCGGCAAGGATGATCGCGGCATTGGGGACAGGATCGCTCCACGGCGCGATCCATATGCGCCCCGCCAGCAGGGATAAGGGCAAGGCCACCGCAAGCGTCGCCAGCAAACACGCATTGAGCCGGTTCATGGCGCCACCTCTGCGCGGATTTCGGTCAGCCGCGCCATCGCGAGCGGAATGGTCGGCCCGCCGCAATAAAGCAGCTTGGGGTCGAAATCGACGCGGCGCGTATCGTGCAATGCGTTCAGGGCCGGATGGCGCAGCTTGCGGTTCTCTTCGCCGCCCTTTCCAGCCGCGATGATCAGCGGAGGCGGATCGGCCAACACTTGCTCCAGCGGCAGGATTGCGCCCTGTCCAAGACCGCGCCCCGCGCTCCAGTTGGTAAAGCCCGCACGGGTCAGAAGATCGCTGATCAGCACGCCTTCGCCCGGCACCAGACCGCCCGATTGCCAGACCAGCGCGGGAACCGGATCGACATTGCCCTGAATAGTCAGGCTGGCTTCGATCCGCTGCACCAGGCGCTCTCCCGCCGCGACCTCTCCCGCCAGCGACGCCAGATCGCGGACCTGCGCGATGGCATCATCGACATTGGCGATCGAGCCGGTCTTCACCACACGAATGCCCATGCGCTGCAAAGCCTGTTCGGTCGCGGGGGGCAGAAACATGGCGGCGACCACGATATCGGGCCGTCGCGCAGCCACTTCCTCTGCATTGCCGGAAACGGCGGGAAAGCGGGCGGCAAGATCCGGCGGCATCGAGGACCCTGCCGGATCGTGGCTGTAATGCGAAATCGCGGCAAGATGACCGGGTGCGATTTCGGCCAGTATCGCATCGGTGCAGGGGTTGAGCGATACGATGACCGGCGCATCTTTCTGCTCATGCCGGGTGGCAGGCGCACAGGCGGACAGCATCGCTGCCCCCGCCCACACGACTGCCGCCCGAATCATCATCAGATTTTCACCCGCACCCCGCCATAGGCCGCTGCGCCGCCCGTATTATAGCCTGCGGTCGTCTCGTACCCCGTATCGAACAGGTTCTCGATCCGGCCGAAGATTTGCAGATTGTCACCCAGCGGCATGGCGGCGCGCAAATCCACCGTGACATAGCCGTCAAGCCGCGTGACGTTTCCGCGATCGTCGAAACTGTCGCCTACCATGCGCACGTCGCTGCCCAGCGCCAGCCCGACCGGCGATGTCCAGTCGATGCTGGCCGTCACCGCATCGCCGGGACGGCGGTTGAGGTCATTGCCTTCATAAGCACCACCTTCGGTCCGGTCCTCGGTTTCCAGATAGGAATAGACCAGGCCGAGGCGCAGATTGCTGTCGGGTCGCGCCGCCAGTTCCAGTTCCACGCCTTGCGCACGAGCCTTGCCGATATTGTAATAGACCGAATTGACGAGGTCGAAGTCGATCAACCCGGTGCTGTCGCGGCGATAGAGCGAGACGGAAGCAAAGAACGGCCCGTCGCGCTGCCCCTTTTCCAGCCCCAGATCATAGCCCTTGCTGCGTTCGGGGCTCAGTCCCTCGTCGCCGTAAAAGGAGTAGAGCTGGTAAAGCGTCGGTGCCTTGAACCCTTCGCCATAGGACGCGCGCAGCCGCAGCCCCGCGCCCAGTTCCAACGCGCCATTGGCCCCGAATGTCCATTCGTCTCCGAACAGCTCATGATCGTCATAGCGCACCCCGGCCGCCAGTTTCAGCGCCGCGCCGGTCCATGACAACTGGCCATGCCCGCTCGTCAGAGTCGTCGAACGGTCGCTGCCCGAATCCTCAAAGCTCATCCATTCGCGGTCAGCCCCGAAATCAACGCCGAGATTGCCGGCGATTGCATAGCGCCCGAACAATTCGGCGCGTTCCAGACGGCCTTTGGTTTCATAGGGATAATCGCCATAGCTTTCGCCCGTATAAAGCCGCGTCGTATCGGACATGGCATAGCCGCCGCGCAGGGTCAGCCTGTCACCGGTATAATCGGCACCGATGCGGCCCGAATATTCCTCGGTATCCTGAAGATCATCGGTATCGGCAAACGCATAAAGCGGCGCGGGATAGCCGTCCTGTTCCAGCCGCCCGTCGGCATAGCGACCATTGGCAGTCAGCGAAAAGCTGTCGGACAGGTTGAACCGGCCGCGACCGGTAAGCTGCCACTGGCGGAAACCGTCCTTTTCACTTCCGGTATCGGCCGCGCTGAATCCGTCGGAATCGTAAAAACTGCCGGTCAGTCCTGCCTCTACACGCCCGGTCACGATCCCGCCCGACAGCGTGGCATAGGCGGTGTCGAACGCGCCATATTCGGCACTGGCCGCAATGCCGCCGGTCTGCCGCGTGGTCAGGTTCATTACCCCGCCCATCGCATCCGACCCCCAGATCACCGAATTGGGGCCGCGCAGCAGTTCCACACGCTCGACATCGCCCGCCAGCATATTGGCGAAATCGAACCCGCCACCCGGCGCGCCCATATCGCCCACTTTCACTCCGTCGATCAGCACCAGCAATTGCTCTGCCCCCGCGCCGCGGACGCGCACGCCGGTAAAGCTGCCCGCTGGGCCATTGCGGCTTATCGTCACACCCGGCAGGCGTTGCAGTACGCGGGCAAGGTCAGGCCCCTGGATCGCCTGGATTTCGGGCAATTCGATGATGGTTACGGGCTGGCCGGTATCGTCGAGCGAGGTTTCAAGGCCCGTCGCGGTGACGGTAATCGCCTCTTCCGCAGCGGCAGGCGCGGAAATGGCAGCACCGGCGATGGCAGCACTGGCAATGGCAGCACTGGCAATGGCAGGGGTGGACACGGCAATACGGAAATAAGAAAGCATAAATCCTCCGACAAGAACGAATGTCGCTCCTGTCGGAAGACGCACGCGCGCCTATCCGATGCCTTCGGTACACCCCGCCCGCTGGCTCGAACGACCGTTACGGGCAGGTCTCCTGACTTTCCGGATCACCGCGTTCCGCCGGCCTTCCCGGCCCCTTTCGGGACCAGTGGCACGATTGGCGGACGCTCACCGGTTACAGTTGCGGGGGCAGTGCCGGTTTTGCCGTTTTACGCGCGTTTCATGCACGTCGCGGCGCACCGATCTTCCCTCTTAGGGCCAGACGCGCGACATAATCGTGCGGCCAGCCAACCCATAACGATGGCGCGCCGCTTAGCCACGAGCCGCGCACTTGGCAAGCGCGGCAAGACTAAACCTGCAATTTGCCGCGTTTATTGATATTGCGAACTCTTATCAAAGATAATCCGCCCGCCCTCTTTTTTGCCGGTTGCAATCACCTATTTCGGGGCCTACGGCACTTGCCCGAAACAGCGCCCATCTTCGTAAATTCTGGCGGGCGCACCCACGGGAAGAAGAAGAGGAAGAGAGTCGATGGCACGCAAGAAGATCGCCCTCATCGGTTCGGGCATGATCGGCGGCACGCTCGCCCATCTGGCCGCGAAGAAGGAACTGGGCGACATCGTCCTGTTCGACATTGCCGAAGGCATGCCGCAGGGCAAGGCTCTGGACCTGTCGCAATGCGGCCCGGTCGAGGGTTTCGACGCGAACATCACCGGCACCAATGACTATGCCGATATCGCAGGCGCAGACGTCATCATCGTCACCGCCGGCGTGCCGCGCAAGCCGGGGATGAGCCGCGACGACCTGCTGGGCATCAACCTCAAGGTCATGAAGTCGGTCGGCGAAGGCATCAAGGCCAACGCACCCGACGCTTTCGTCATCTGCATCACCAACCCGCTCGACGCGATGGTGTGGGCGCTGCGTGAATTCTCCGGCCTTCCGCACAACAAGGTCGTCGGCATGGCCGGCGTGCTCGACTCGGCGCGTTTCGCCACTTTCCTTGCTTGGGAATTCGGCGTTTCGGTGAAAGACGTGAACGCCTTCGTTCTTGGCGGCCACGGCGACACCATGGTGCCGGTCCTCTCCTACTCGACCATCAGCGGCATTCCAGTTGGCGACCTTGCCAAGATCAAGGGTGTCGATGCGGGCCGTCTGGACGAAATCGTGCAGCGTACCCGTTCGGGCGGCGGCGAGATCGTCGGCCTGCTCAAGACCGGTTCGGCCTATTACGCACCCGCGACCAGCGCGATCGCCATGGCCGAAGCCTATCTGGGCGACCAGAAGCGCATCCTGCCCTGCGCTGCCTATGTCGAAGGCAAATATGGCGTTGACGGCCTGTATGTCGGCGTCCCCGCCGTAATCGGTGCCGAGGGTATCGAGGACGTGGTCGAAATCGAACTTTCGGACGAAGAAGCCAAGAACCTCAAGGTCTCGGTCGATGCGGTCGAGGAACTGCTGGAAGCCTGCAAGGGCCTCGACGGCTCGCTGGCCTGATCGCGCCCATCCATTCTTTTCGGGCGATGCGCTGCGTCGCCCGCCCCTCCCTGCAAGGAGAGCGTTAAATGTCCATTCTCGTCGACAAGAATACCAAGGTCATTACTCAGGGCATGACCGGTGCCACCGGCACGTTCCACACCGAACAGGCGCTGGCCTATGGCACGCAGATGGTTGCGGGCGTGACCCCCGGCAAGGGCGGCACGACCCATATCGGACTGCCCAACTATGACACCGTAGCAGAGGCCAAGGCCGCGACCGGTGCCACCGCTTCGTGCATCTATGTTCCACCGCCGTTCGCTGCCGACTCGATCCTCGAAGCGATCGATGCCGAAATGGAACTGATCGTCGCCATTACCGAAGGCATCCCCGTGCTCGACATGGTGCGCGTAAAGCGCGCGCTGCAGGGTTCGAAGTCGCGCCTCATCGGTCCCAACTGCCCCGGCGTGCTGACGCCCGGCGAATGCAAGATCGGCATCATGCCCGGCTCCATCTTCAAGAAGGGCTCGGTCGGCGTCGTGTCGCGTTCGGGCACGCTCACCTATGAAGCGGTGTTCCAGACCTCGAACATCGGCCTTGGCCAGACCACCGCGGTCGGCATCGGGGGCGACCCGGTGAACGGCACCAATTTCATCGACGTACTCGAACTCTTCCTCGCTGATGACGAGACCAAGTCGATCATCATGATCGGCGAAATCGGCGGCTCGGCCGAGGAGGAAGCTGCGCAGTTCCTGAAGGACGAGGCCAAGAAGGGCCGCAAGAAGCCGATGGTCGGCTTTATCGCGGGCCGCACGGCTCCCCCGGGACGCCGCATGGGCCACGCGGGCGCCATCGTATCGGGCGGCCAGGGCGGCGCCGAAGACAAGATCGCTGCGATGGAAGAGGCTGGCATCCGTGTCTCGCCCTCGCCCTCGCTGCTGGGCGAAACGCTTGACGGGCTCCTCAAGGAACTCGCCTGACCTGATCCGCTGAGGCTTGCTTCCTTGGGGAGGAGGAAGCGGGCCAAGGCACCCGAATTTCAAGCCCCGCACCATTTGCGGGCAACCACGGAAGAAACCCATGGGCAAAGAGCATCAGACCTTCCTTCCCGAACTGGAGCCCGATGTGGCCCAGCCCGGACCGTCGTGGCAGCGCAAGAGCTGGCCACTGACGGGCGCGGACGGCTTCGACGATTTGACGCAGGCGCTCGATCCCACGGGGATGAAGGCGGCGTTGAAGGAAGCGGCCAAGAAAAAGGGCGCGCCGATCGACGAAAAGGCGATCGAGGCGGCTGCCGACGATTCGGTGCGCGCCATGATGCTGATCCGCACCTATCGCGTGCGTGGCCATATGGCGGCGGAACTCGACCCGCTGGGCCTGTCGCATCGTGAATTGCCCAAGGATCTCACGCCCGAATGGCACGGGTTCGGCCCGAACGATCTTGATCGCAAGATCTATATCGGCGGCAATCTCGGTCTTGAGTGGACGACCGTGCGCGAGCTGGTCGAGATTTTGCGCGCGAATTACTGCGGCAAGGTCGGCCTTGAATATATGCACATCGCCGATGTGGAAGAGCGCCGCTTCCTGCAGGAACGCATGGAAGGCGCCGACAAGTCGATCGACTTCACCATCATGGGCAAGAAGGCGATCCTTGGCGCGGTCATCCGCGGCGAGCAGTACGAAAAGTTCCTCGCCAAGAAATATGTCGGCACCAAGCGTTTCGGCCTCGACGGCGGCGAAGCGATGATTCCAGCACTGGAATCGGTGATCAAATACGGCGGCGCCATGGGCGTGCGCGAAATCGTCTATGGCATGGCCCACCGCGGCCGCCTCAACGTCCTCGCCAATGTGATGGGCAAGCCGTACAAGGTCATCTTTCACGAATTTTCAGGCGGCTCAGCCAATCCCGAAGACGTGGGCGGTTCGGGCGATGTGAAATACCACCTCGGCACCAGCACCGACCGCGAATTCGACGGGGTAAAGGTGCATATGAGCCTTGTGCCCAACCCATCGCACCTCGAAGCGGTCGACCCTGTCGTTCTGGGCAAGGTTCGCGCGCAACAGCAGTTCCGCGACGATATCGGCGAAGGCAAGCATCAGCAGGTCCTACCCGTACTGATCCATGGCGACGCGGCCTTTGCGGGACAAGGGATCGTGTGGGAATGCCTCGGCTTTTCGGGCATTCGCGGTTACAATACCGGCGGTTGCATCCATTTCGTGATCAACAACCAGATCGGTTTCACGACCAGCCCGCAATTCGCGCGCTCTTCACCTTACCCGTCGGATGTGGCCAAGGGCGTTCAGGCACCGATCCTGCACGTCAATGGCGACGATCCCGAGGCGGTCACCTTCTGCTGCAAGCTGGCCATCGAATATCGCCAGCGTTTCGGTCGCGATATCGTGATCGACATGTGGTGCTATCGCCGCTTTGGCCATAACGAGGGCGACGAGCCCAGCTTTACCCAGCCGTTGATGTACAAGCAGATCCGCAAGCACCCCGGTGTCAGCGCGCTCTATGCCCAGCGACTTGAAGAAGAAGGCGTGATCGAGCCCGGCTATCTGAAGGGGCAGGAAGACGCCTTTCACCACGAGCTGGAAGAAGAGTTCGAGGCGGGCAAGAGCTATAAGGCGAACGAGGCCGACTGGTTCGGCGGTCGCTGGACCGGCCTTAACAAGCCGGCAGACCCCGAAACCGCGCGTCGCAACCTGACCACAGGTATTGAACCGAAGCTGTTCGACAGCCTTGGTCGGACCCTCACCACCGTTCCCGACGATGTGAAGATCCACAAGACGCTGAACCGCGTTCTGGATGCCAAGCGCCAGATGTTCGCCGATGGCGAAGGTTTTGACTGGGCCACGGCCGAGGCGCTGGGCTTCGGTTCGCTGCTGGCAGAGGGCTTTGCCGTCCGTCTTTCGGGGCAGGATTCGGGTCGCGGCACGTTTTCACAGCGCCACGCCGTATGGGTCGATCAGGAAACCGAGCAGAAATATATTCCGCTCTGCCATGTGCCGCATGGCCATTTCGAAGTCTATGACAGCCCGCTCTCCGAATATGGCGTGCTGGGTTTTGAATATGGCTATGCTTTGGCCGATCCCAAATCGCTGGTTCTGTGGGAAGCGCAGTTCGGCGATTTCGGCAATGGCGCGCAGATCATGATCGACCAGTTCATCGCAGCCGGCGAAGCCAAATGGCTGCGCGCAAACGGCCTCGTGATGCTGCTGCCGCACGGCTACGAAGGTCAGGGGCCAGAACACTCCTCTGCCCGTCTGGAACGTTTCCTGCAGCTTTGCGCGGGCGATAATATCCAGGTCTGCAACATCACCACGCCTGCGAACTATTTCCATGTTCTGCGCCGCCAGATGCTTCGCAGCTTCCGCAAGCCGCTGGTGATCATGACGCCCAAGTCGTTGCTGCGTCATCCGATGGCGAAATCGGCCAAGGAAGACTTCCTGGGCGAATCGCACTTTCGCCGGATCGTATCGGACACCACCGATATTCCCGACGAGAAGGTCGAACGTCTGGTGCTGTGTTCGGGCAAGGTCGCCTATGACCTGATCGAAGCGCGTGACAAGGCGGGGCTGGACAATACCAGCATCGTCCGGATCGAGCAGATCTATCCGTTCCCGGGCGAACCGCTTGCCCTGCGCATGAGCCGGATGAAGAACCTGAAAAAGGTCGTCTGGTGTCAGGAAGAACCGCGCAACAATGGCGCCTGGTTCTTCGTCGAAAGTCAGATCGAACAAGCACTGGCCGAAGCCGAGGCATCCGTTTCGCGTCCGCGTTATGCGGGCCGCGAACCGGCGGCATCGCCCGCAACGGGCCTTGCCTCTCGCCATGTCGCGCAGCAGCAGGCGCTGGTCGCCGATGCGCTCGGCCTGTCGATCGAAGACATGATCGCCGCGGACAAGAAATGAGCCCCAGCCCCAGCCCCAGTTTCTGAGGCCGAAGAAATACCGTAAAGGACATTGGAATGAGCACCGAAGTCAAGGTCCCCGTACTGGGCGAATCGATCACCGAAGCGACCGTCGGCGAATGGCTGAAGCAGCCCGGGGAAGCCGTTGCCGCGGACGAGCCGATCTGCAGCCTTGAAACCGACAAGGTCGCGGTTGACGTAAACTCGCCCGTCGCTGGGGTGATGGGCGAACATCTGGTGGCCGAAGGCGATAACGTCGAAGTCGGCGCGCTAATCGCCACGATCGAGGAAGGTTCGGGCACTGCCGCCAAGCCTGCCGCCAAGGCAGATGCCGCGCCTGCCGCTTCCCCCGCCCCCACTGCTGCTCCGGCAGCAGAACCGGCTGGCGAGGGCGATGCGGTCGTTCTCTCTCCCGCCGTGCGCCGTGCGGTGCTGGAACACGGGATCGACCCTGCGACCATCAAGGGCACCGGCAAGGATGGTCGCCTGACCAAGGAAGACGTGCTGGCCGCAGCCAAGGCAAAGAAAGATGCGCCCGCCGCATCGACCAGCGCCCCTGCCCCCGCCGCTGCACCTTCAGCCGGACGCAATGTCGAGCGCGTGAAGATGACGCGCCTTCGCCAGACCATCGCGAAACGCCTGAAAAGCGCGCAGGACACGGCCGCGCTACTGACCACTTTCAACGATGTCGACATGACCGCCGTCATGGAAACGCGTGCGAAGTACAAGGATCTGTTTGCCAAGAAGCACGACGTGCGCCTGGGCTTCATGGGCTTTTTCACCAAGGCAGCTTGCCTTGCGCTGAAGGATGTTCCCGCCGTCAACGCACAGATGGAAGGGGATGAAATCCTCTACCACGACTATGTCGACGTGTCGGTCGCCGTGTCGGCTCCCAACGGGCTGGTCGTTCCTGTCCTGCGCGATGCAGACAAGAAGAGCTTTGCCCAGATCGAAAAGGACATCGCCGATTTCGGTGCCCGCGCCAAGGACGGCACGCTGACGATGGAAGACATGAAGGGCGGTACCTTCACCATTTCCAACGGCGGCGTGTTCGGATCGCTGATGTCGACCCCGATCATCAACCCTCCGCAGAGCGCCGTGCTGGGCCTCCACCGGATCGAGGATCGCCCTGTCGCCATTAACGGCAAAGTCGAGATCCGGCCGATGATGTATATCGCATTGTCATACGACCATCGTATCATTGACGGGCGTGAGGCTGTGACCGCACTCAAGATCATCAAGGAAGCGATCGAGGATCCGACGCGCCTGCTGATCGACCTTTGAGAGCCAGACGACAAAAGAGACTGAAATCATGGCTGAAACTGACTTCGACGTAATCGTCATCGGCGCCGGACCCGGCGGATATGTGGCTGCGATCCGCGCCGCCCAGCTGGGTCTGAAAACCGCCTGTGTCGAAAGCCGCGAGACTTTGGGCGGCACCTGCCTCAACGTCGGCTGCATCCCGTCCAAGGCGCTGCTGCACGGATCGGAACTGTTCGAGGAAGCGGCACACGGCACGATGGCCAAGTTCGGCGTGATCGCGAAGGATGTTTCGCTCGATCTCGACACGCTGATGGGCGAGAAATCGGCCGCCGTGAAGGACCTGACTGGTGGGATCGAGTTCCTGTTCAAGAAGAACAAGGTCACCTGGCTGAAGGGCAAGGGCAGCTTTGTCGATGCCAGCACCGTTAAGGTCGACGGCAAGGACTATACCGCCAAGGACATCGTCATCGCGACCGGCTCGTCGGTCACGCCCCTCCCCGGGGTCGAGGTGGACAATGACGGCGGCGTGATCGTCGATTCCACCGGCGCGCTGAAACTGGCCAAGGTGCCCGAACACATGGTCGTCATCGGCGGCGGCGTGATCGGTCTGGAACTGGGCAGCGTATGGCGCCGGCTTGGCGCGAAGGTGACCGTGGTCGAATTCCTCGACAAGCTGCTTCCCGGCATGGACGACGATATCCGCAAGGAAGCCGGCAAGATCTTCAAGAAGCAGGGCATGGAGCTCAAGCTTTCGACCAAGGTCACCGGTGCCGAGGTCAAGGGCGGGAAAGCCAACCTGACGATTGAACCCGCAGCAGGCGGTGATGCCGAAACGATCGAGGCGGACGCCGTTCTTGTCGCAATCGGACGCAGGCCGAATACCGATGGGTTGAACCTTGACGCCATAGGGCTTGAAACCAACCAGCGCGGCCAGATCGAAATCGACCACGATTTCGCCACCAAGGTCGAAGGTGTCTGGGCCATCGGCGATTGCGTCCCCGGACCGATGCTCGCGCATAAGGCCGAAGACGAAGGTCTGGCCGTAGCGGAAAACATCGCTGGCGAAGTTGGCATCGTGAACCATGCCGTGATCCCCGGCGTCGTGTATACGATGCCCGAATTTGCAGGCGTTGGCCTGACCGAGGCTGCCGCCAAGGAAGCCGGTCACAGCGTGAAATCGTTCAAATTTCCCATGATGGCCAACAGCCGCGCAAAGACCAATCGCGAGCCCGACGGTTTCGTGAAGGTCATCGCCGATGCCGAAACCGATCGCGTGCTGGGCGCATGGATGATCGCCAGCGTTGCCGGCACGATGGTGGCGCAGGTCGCGCAAGCCATGGAGTTCGGGGCGACCAGCGAGGACATCGCCTATACCTGCCACGCGCACCCGACCCATTCGGAAGCAATCAAGGAAGCGGCGATGGGCATCAAGGGCCTTCCCATTCACATCTGATCGCGATCACCAGAGGCGGGTATGTTCCCGCCTCGCCGCTTGACGAACAAGCCTCCGCGCGCCGACACGGAACGCGGAGGCTTTTTGTTTCCGCACATCTTTTGCCGGACGATTGTCCCAGCTCAGAATGGGAGGTTCCAACGTGGGTCAGGCCGCGATCATGCGCCGCTTTGCCAAATGGCATATCTGGCTGGGATGGCTGGCTGGCGTCCCGCTGGTGATGTGGACATTGACCGGTCTGGTCATGGTTGCCCGCCCGATCGAGGAAGTGCGCGGCAATCATTTGCGGATCGGGCATGAAAGCGAAGCGTTGCCCGCTCTGGACCTGACCTCCGCCATGACGGCGCTAAAGAATCTGCCCGCGCCTGCGACCGAATTATCCGTCGTCATGGCCGGTAAAGACCCCGTTATGATCGTGCAGCTTTCCGATGGAAGCATCGCGCGCTTTTCCGCTGCCGACGGCAGGCAACTTCCGCAAATCTCTGAAAAACAAGCCCGCGCTACCGTAGCGCAGGACATAGCAGGCGGCGATCAGGTCTCGGCCGTCACCGCGTTTCCGGCCAGCGATCCGCCGTTCGATTTCCGAAATCCGGTGTCCGTGTGGCAAGTTGCACTGCACGATGGCACCCATATCTATGTCAACCGCGACACCGGCCGGATCGCCGCAGTCCGCACGCGTTGGTGGCGGGTGTTCGATTTTATGTGGGGTCTGCATATCATGGACCTGCAAACGCGCGAAGATACGCACCATCCCGTGCTCATCCTGTTCGCAATCATAGGTTTTATCATGAGCGTCATCGGCTGCGTGCTGATGTTCCGCCGCCGCAAGACCCGGGTGAGCGCATGATCACCCCCGTTGCCGCGTTGGAACTGGTCGGGGTCGCAGTTTTCGCGGTGTCGGGCGCATTGGTCGCCACGCGCTTGCGCCAAACTTTCGTCACGGCTTGCTTTTTCGCTTTGGTCACGGGAGTCGGCGGCGGCTCTCTGCGCGATCTTTTGCTGGGCATCAGGGCAGAGTGGCTGGGCGACAGGCTGGTGGCGCTGGTCATCCTGCTCTCGGCGCTGGCCGTATGGTTCACGCCGGGGCGCTGGTGGCGCGAACGCGTGCTGGAATGGGCTGATGCGGCAGGGCTAGCCGCCTTTGCCGCGCTGGGGACGGCCAAGGCAGTCGAATATGGCGTTCAGCCCCTGCCCGCCATCGTTCTAGGCGTAATTTCGGGCTGCGTCGGCGGGATCGTGCGCGATGTTCTGGCGGGCATACCGTCGATCATCATGCGGCCCGAGCTTTACGTCACGGCCGCCGCGCTGGCGGCTTCGGTTTCGCTGATTGCGCTCGGCCTCGGCATGCCGCGCCTTCCCGCGCTATTGCTGGCAAGCGCAGCAGGATTTGGCCTGAGGGGTGCAGCGATGATCTGGAAAATAGAGTTGCCGGCCTATGCGCGCGGGATTGCCGGCGATCAGCACGATTCCGAGCGTCACTGATGTCGGGTCCGGACTACTTCGCCAGGGCGACAACCGTTCCGTTGGAAGTCTGATAGCGATCGTCGCTTTCGCCGCGCTGCCAATCCTGCTCTTCCGCAGCGCTCTGCCCGTTGTCACCGGCCTGCCAGTCATCGCCCTGCCAGTCATCGCCAGCATGGACATCGCCATTGCCGACAGGCCGGTCGGGTGTTCCCATACCCTGCCGTGCCCGCGCATTGGCATAATAATCGTCGCCCTGCTGGCCATAGGACGAGGTTTGCCGACCGCTTCCGCTCCAGCCATAGCTTTCGCTGCCCCCGACGTTCAAATCGCGGATCTTGCCCGCATCGTCGATCTCGCAGCGATATTGCCCGCCATCACGCAGACCGCCCTGCACGGTCCAGCCCTGCCCGCTACGTGTTGCATCATCGACGGTTGCCACACGGTCCTGCCGCTCCACCTCTGCCACGCAGCGGTCTATGGCCCCCTGAATGCCGCCGCCTGCCGCTGAACCCGCCGCAGGGGCGGATCGGTAGCGATCGTCGGGATAGGCGTTTCCATTATCGGGATATGGCCCGTTCTGCGGATAGGACCGATCCTCCGGATATGGATAACGTTCGCGGTATTCGTCGCGCTGCTTGTCCTTGTCATTGGCGATGGCACTGGCCACGGCCGCAATGCCGCCGATCAGAAGGATGCCCGCAATCACATCACCGGCATCGATATTATCGTCATAGCGTCCATGACCATGGCCGTGACCGCGATAGCGGCGACCACGGTCCCAGCCCGCCTGATTGCCTGTGGCAAGTACGGAAAGGGTTGGCCCCTCCACATCGACCGCGGTCTGCATGACGGTGGCCTGCGCAGGCAGGGCCAGTCCGGTCGCGGCCAGCATGGCAGGCGCGGATACGAGCCAGTGAAATGTCTTCATCGATCGAGCCCTCTCATCAACCGCACCCTCCCCACGAAGGCGCCCCCGGTCAGGGGCCCGCCCGATTGATCGCAGTTCGAGCGGGCAGATTGTCGCAGGCAGACTACACCCTGTCACTTGACGGAGCCTGAACCGCGACATTTGTCGCAAATATTCGCCCTATCAGCGCAAACCGCGAATGCCGCTATAGTCCAGATCACGAACGCCGCGACCATCGACCTTGCAGGAGAACTTGCCGCTGTCCCAACCGCGCATGGAATTGTTCCAACCGCGATAGTCATTATCCCAGCCACGCCCATAGCGTCCGCCGCGATAGCCACTATCGACCGCGATGCGGCCTTTGATTTTATAGCCATAGCTCTTGCGGTCGACGTCGCGGATATCGGTCACTTTGACGCGCCCGTAACCGGCGCGATAGGCGCGCTGTTCGGCCGCACGGATGCAGCGTTCCACCGCCCCGCGCGAACTCATCCCGCGATAGTCACGGTCATAATAGCGGCGGTCGCGGTCACGGTAATTGTAACGGTCGTCACGACCGTCGAACGCACCCGCCACGGCAGCGATACCACCGATGATCAGCGCGCCTGCGAAAATGTCACCGCCATCGATGCCGTTGTCGCGATCATGCGGCCGTGCAAAGGCGGGGCTAATTCCCGCGACGGTCATTGCGCCCGCCGCCGCCGTTCCGACGATGGCTTTGGATAGAGCTTTCATGGCTTGCGATCCTTTCATCCGGTCGGGCCCATCCAACCGGTTGAAACGCAAGATGCATGACGGGCGATGATGGCGCGCTGAACCTTGACGTCAGCGCTCGTTCATTTTTTGCGACGCTCTGATGAACTTGGCACTCTTTAGGGTGCAAAGCTGATAGAAAAAGGGCGCCGGCAGGATACCCGCCGACGCCCTTTTCAATACATCAGACCGAAGCCGAGGCCGATCAGGCGTCCTCGTATCCGTCCTCGTCACTCATCACGGGGCCGCTGTCCTGGCCCTTGGCTTCAACGTCGCGATCGACCAGTTCGATGATCGCAACCGGTGCCGCGTCCGAAGCGCGAATGCCTGCCTTGATGATGCGGGTGTAACCGCCCTCACGATCGGCATAACGCTCTGCCAGAACGTCGAACAGCTTGGTCAGTTGCGCATCGTCGAGCAGGCGGCTGTGCGCCAGACGACGGTTCGACAGGCCGCCACGCTTTGCCAGCGTGATCAGCTTTTCGACATAGGGACGCAGTTCGCGCGCCTTGGGCGTGGTGGTCTTGATCTGCTCGTGCTTGATCAGAGCCGCGGCCATGTTGCGAAGCATCGCATTACGGTGGCCGGTCTTACGCTGGAGCTTACGCCCCGACATCTTGTGACGCATAATTCATTCCTTCGTTCGTAGGGGGGCCGTATGAGGTACCCCGATCCAGGCTGATTAAGGTCCAGCCCGATACCCGGTCTCCCGCCCCGGCCGTCGCCAGGGCGGGAAGCTCTTAACCGAGAAGCTCTTGTTCCAGCTTCTTGGCCATTTCCTCGATATTCTCGGGCGGCCAGCCCGGGATATCCATGCCAAGGCGCAGACCCATCGACGACAGGACTTCCTTGATTTCGTTCAGCGACTTGCGGCCGAAGTTCGGAGTGCGGAGCATTTCCGCCTCGGTCTTCTGCACCAGATCGCCGATATAGATGATGTTGTCGTTCTTGAGGCAGTTGGCCGAACGCACCGACAGTTCCAGCTCGTCCACCTTCTTGAGGAGGTAACGGTTGAGCTGGTTCGCATCCGATTCCTCGGGGGCGGCAGCCGCCGCGCCAGCGGTCTGCGGAGCGCCCTGCGGGATACCGTCCTCGAAGTGCACGAACAGGGCCAGCTGGTCCTGAAGGATGCGGGCGGCATAGGCCACCGCGTCTTCGGGCGTCACGGTGCCGTCGGTTTCGACAGTCAGCGAAAGCTTGTCGTAGTCCAGTTCCTGACCGACGCGTGCATTTTCAACCTTGTAGCTGACCTGGCGAACCGGCGAATACAACGAGTCGACGGGGATCAGACCGATCGGCGCATCGGCCGGACGGTTGGCCACGGCGGGGCTGTAACCCTTGCCGGTGTCCGCAGTCAGTTCCATGTTGAGCGTGGCGCCATCATCGAGATGGCAGATCACGAGGTCCTTGTTCATCACCTCGATATCGCCCGACACCTGAATGTCGCCCGCAGTCACTTCGGCGGGGCCGGTGACGGACAGATTCAGGCGCTTCACGCCCTCGCCTTCCATCTTCAGCGCAACCTGTTTGACGTTCAGAACGATGTCGGTGATGTCTTCACGAACACCGGCCAGCGACGAGAATTCGTGCAGCACGTTGTCGATCTTGATCGAGGTGATCGCAGCACCCTGCAGCGACGACAGCAGCACACGGCGCAGCGCATTGCCGAGCGTAAGGCCGAAGCCACGCTCCAGAGGCTCGGCCACGAAGGTCGCACGACGCTTGGCGTCGCCCTGCCCCTTGATCTCGAGATTGTTGGGTTTCTTCAGTTCCTGCCAGTTCTTCATATTGACGGACATGGGCTTCCCCTGGGGTTTGTTCTTGGGTGGCCATAACCGCGTGAGGGCGCGGCATGAGCCTTGGGCAGGCGGACAGACGGGGCGTGGATCCTACGCCCCGCCAGCCGTATCAGACGCGACGACGCTTGGACGGACGCACGCCGTTGTGCGGGATCGGGGTCACGTCGCGGATCGAGGTGATGGTGAAGCCCACCGCCTGCAGAGCGCGCAGAGCGCTTTCGCGACCCGAACCCGGGCCCTTTACTTCGACTTCCAGGGTGCGGACGCCATGTTCGGCGGCCTTCTTGCCGGCATCGTCAGCAGCGACCTGGGCAGCATAAGGGGTCGACTTGCGGCTACCCTTGAAGCCCATCATGCCCGCCGAGGACCAGCTGATCGCATTGCCCTGCGCGTCGGTGATGGTGATCATCGTGTTGTTGAAGCTGGCGTTCACATGCGCGACGCCGCTGGAGATGTTTTTGCGCTCGCGCCGCTTAATGCGCTGAGGTTCGCGTGCCATTGTCTCGTATCCTGATCTAGTGGAAGAAATTCGCTACCAAGGGTAGTGAATTACTTCTTCTTGCCGGCGATCGGCTTGGCCTTGCCCTTGCGGGTACGGGCGTTGGTATGGGTGCGCTGACCGCGAACGGGCAGCCCCTTGCGGTGACGCAGGCCGCGATAGCAGGCCAGGTCCATCAGGCGCTTGATGTTCATCGCGGTTTCGCGGCGAAGGTCGCCTTCGACCACATATTCAGCGTCGATCGCTTCGCGGATCTGCAGCACTTCGGCGTCGGTCAGGTCCTGCACGCGGCGGGTGTGATCAATGCCGAGCTTGTCGGCGATGTCGACGGCCGATTTCGAACCGATACCGTGAATATAGGTAAGCGCCACGATAACGCGCTTGTTGGTGGGGATGTTCACCCCGGCAATACGAGCCACAAAATTCTCCTGCTCCACAGGGGTTGCGCGGTTTCCGCACCAGTGCGGATCACGGCCCCTATCTCATCGCGTATCGCTTGAATTTGAATGACGAATTGCCTGAACGGCAAAAAGCCCGGATAGAACGCGCAAACACGCGATCCGGCCGGACCACTGTCATTTAAAGACGAGCGAGGGGCGCGCTTACGCAGATTCGCCGGTTATGTCAACGGCTGTCTGACGCATGCAGAAAAACGGACGGCACGATTTGCGCGCCTCCGCTTCTTCATCCTTGGCGGATATAACTCAAGGCTTGCCAAAGGTCAAAAATGCCAGGCCATGTCACGACCTTGCGATCGTCTGTCAGGTTCCCGACAGGAAATCGGCTCCGATCCCGTCATCTTCGGATGCCTCGGGCATTGGCTCACGGTCCATGACCACATCTGGAACCGGTTCAATCGGTGGCACCGCCCTCGTCTCCGCGCCCAAAGCAGGCTGCGGCGGCAAGTCGGCAGGCGCGGCTTCGATCGGCACTTCGTCAGTGCTCGCCTTCCCCTGCCCTAACAAAGCCGCCAGCCGTTCCAGTTGCTCCCCGATCACTGCGTCCACGGCTGGCGCAATGGATTGCGGATCAAAACGCGATGGCCCGCCAACCGCATATTCGAAAAGGATGCGCGTTTCATCGTCGACCGGCTTGAAGGTGATCGTCAGCACCCCGTTCAAAGGCTCGCTCTGGAGTGGGCCAAGCGCACCGCTCAGACGCATCGCCTTGCCCGGATCGAGAAAAATCACCTCAAGGTGGCGGACACTGCCCGGCTCGGGCCGTTCATCACCTGCGGGCAGCATCTCGCAAAAGCAGCCCCCTGCACGCGCGTCGAGGATAAAATTCTCGGCGTCGCCCGAAAAGCTGTGCTCGCCGCTCCACCAATCGGCAGGCGAAACGAGGACGTCCCAAGCCGTCTCGGGGCTGGCAGCGACAGTCTCCGTATGCCGGACGACAAAGAAGTCTTCCTTCAGCACGGCCACTTCGGCGTGGACGGGGCCCGCCGCCAATACCGAAGCGGCAACGATTGCGCCAAATTGGAAGATGGCCCGCATTACCCTGTCCCCTCTATCGCTCGATCACCCGTTGGTTAGGACGGGGACCGGACAGCTTGCAAGGGGAAGTCGCAAAAGCGACCGATAAAACGGTCAGGACAGGATTTTCGAAATCGCTCCAGTCACTTCATCGATATCGGCCATTCCGTCAACACGGCTCACGATGCCGCGCGCCTCGTAGACCGGCAGGATCGGCGCAGTCTTTGCGCGATACTCAGCCATACGCGTCCGCACCGTTTCCTCATTGTCATCAGGACGGCGCTTGAACTCGGTCGATCCGCATTTGTCGCATATGCCGAGTTGTTTAGGCTGCTCGAATGCGTCGTGATAGCCCTTGCCGCAATTCGCACAGGTATAGCGTCCCGTAATTCGCTCGACGAGCGCATCCTCGTTCACTTCCAATTCGATCACATGGTCGAGCGTGCGACCATGTTCCTTGAGGATATCGTCCAGCGAATGTGCTTGCTCCGCAGTCCGCGGATAGCCATCGAAAATTGCGCCGGTATCATCCCCCATTGCGGCCAGTTCCGCGGAAATCAGCGCCGAGACAATCTCGTCGGAAACCAGTTCACCTGCGTCCATTACGGCCTTGGCCTGGATACCGACCGGCGTCTGCGCTTTCACCGCCGCGCGTAGCATGTCGCCCGTAGACAACTGCCGCATGCCGAATTTGGTCACCAGCCTCTGCGACTGCGTTCCCTTGCCTGCCCCCGGAGGCCCGAGAAGGATGATATTCACTTGCGCTTCCTCCCACCTGATCGAACCGACACCTTAGGACAGGATGTCAGCGCAACCGACCCTTGAATTTGGCCTTCTTGATAAGATCGCCGTACTGATGTGCTAGCAGATGGCTCTGGATCTGCGCGATAGTATCAACGGTTACGTTGACAACGATGAGAAGACTCGTTCCACCGAGGAAGAACGGGAGTCCCGTCTGCGCGATCACATATTCCGGAAGAACGCAGACCAGCGTCAGATAGGCAGCACCGATCACGGTAATGCGCGTCAGCACATAGTCGAGATAGTTCGCCGTGTTTCGCCCCGGACGGATGCCCGGAATAAACCCGCCACCGCGCTTCAGATTCTCGGCCGTCTCCTCGGGGTTAAAGACAACCGCCGTATAGAAGAAGCAGAAGAAGATGATCCCTACCGCATAAAGCAACATATACAGCGGCTGTCCGTGCTGCAGATACTGGTTCAACGTGACCAGCACGCCACCCATGGTGCTGTCGGGAGTGACCGAGTTACCGGCGAACTGCGTGATCGTCAGCGGCAGCAACAGCAACGAGCTGGCGAAAATCGGCGGGATGACGCCCGAGGTGTTCAGCTTGAGCGGCAGGTGCGAACGGTCGGCCTGCATGCCCCCGCGCTGCTGGGCGCGCTTGGGATACTGGATCAACAGCCGGCGCTGCGCACGCTCCATGAACGAAATGAAGAGGATCAGCCCGATGATCGTCACGAAGAGCATCACGATCAGATAGGACGGGATCGAGCCCGAACGACCGCCTTCCATCAGCTGCGCGCCGACGGTCGGGAACTGGGCGACGATACCCGCCATAATGATCAGCGAAACGCCATTGCCGATCCCGCGCGAAGTAATCTGCTCACCCAGCCACAGCAGGAACATGGTCCCGCCGACTAGCGAGATTACTGCGCCGATACGGAACATCAGGCCCGGATCGACCACTGCGTTAAGCCCGCTGGCCGCGGCATAGGTTTCAAGACCGACAGCAAGAAAATAGCCCTGTACCGCCGTCAGTCCGACCGTGCCGTAACGGGTATACTGGTTAAGCTTCTTGCGCCCGCTCTCACCCTCTTTCTTGAGGGCCGCCAGCGCCGGATGCAGGGCCGCGCCCAGCTGGACGACGATCGAGGCGGTAATATAGGGCATGACGCCGAGCGCGATGAGACTCATACGCTCAAGGCTGCCGCCCGAGAATGTGTTGAAAAGATCCAGCACGCCACCGCGCGTCTGGTCGTAAAGGTCCTGCAGGATAAGCGGATTGACGCCCGGCAGCGGCACGAAGCTGAGGAAGCGGAACACGATCAGTGCACCCAGCGTAAACCAGATACGCTGCTTGAGCTCGGTCGCTTTCGAGAAATTGGCGAGGCTGAGAGAGCTCGCAACATTATCGGCGCGTGATGCCATCGGTAATCAATGCCTATGCAGGTGACGGGCTGATCGATCCAACCGGACCGAAGTACCGGAACGCGCTAACAACAGACGCGCCCCTCCTGCAAGACCATTGGGCCTTGCGCCCGCGCATATAGAATGCCGACGGGGATGCTAACACCCCCGCCGGCAGAAAGTCTTGCGGATTATTCTGAAGCAGCCTTGGCCGGAGCGGTGGTCTCAACCTTCCCGCCCAGCTTTTCGACCTGCGCCACGGCGCCCTTGGAGGCGCCCGCGACCTTGAAGCTGACCTTGCTGGTCAGTTCACCCTTGGCAAGAAGACGTACACCATCCTTACCACCGCGAGCCAGACCGGCGGCCTGCAGCGCTGCGTGATCAATGGTGCCCTTGGCGTCAAGCTTACCCGCATCGATGAACTTCTGGATCATGCCAAGGTTCACCTCGGCATAATCCTTGCCGAACGGGTTGTTGAAACCACGCTTCGGCAGACGCATGTGCAGCGGCATCTGGCCGCCTTCGAAGCCGGCGATCGAAACGCCCGAACGGCTCTTCGCGCCCTTCTGGCCACGACCACCGGTCTTGCCCTTGCCCGAGCCGATGCCACGGCCAATGCGCATACGACGGTGACGCGCACCTTCGTTGTCACGGATATCAGTCAGTTTCATAGTTGCACTCGCTTTCGCTTTTCTTCGCGCTGAAAAATTCAGACCGGCGCTCCGGCCTTCAAATGAAGGCGGCCCGGTACGCGCCCGGGCCGCCTCATGTCAAGTATCGCTTGCCGTTCGGCGGACGCGATAGTCAACCGGATCAGTCGACTACAGCCACCATATGCGGCAGCTTGGCGATGGCGCCGCGCACTTCGGGAGTGTCCTGCACTTCGACGACGCGATGCATCTTGCCAAGGCCCAGGCCGACCAGAATCTTCTTCTGGCTTTCGGGGCGACGGATCGGCGAACCGATCTGCTTGATCTTGATGGTCTTTGCCTTTGCCATGATAGCTTACTCCACCAGGGCGGCGGCTTCGGCTTCCGCCTCGGCCTCGCTAGCGCCACCGCGACCCAGAAGGTCAGCGACCTTCTTGCCGCGACGCTGGGCAACCGACTTCGGCGAAGTCTGGTTGGTCAGCGAATCGAATGTGGCGCGGATCATGTTATAGGGGTTCGAGGTGCCGACCGACTTGGTCACCACGTCGGCAACGCCCAGAGCCTCGAACACGGCGCGCATCGGACCACCGGCGATGATGCCGGTACCCGGAGGCGCCGTGCGAACATTGACCTTACCCGCACCGAAACGACCCTTGCCGTCGTGATGCAGCGTGCGGCCGTCCTTGAGCGGAACGCGAACCATCTTCTTCTTGGCAGAAGCAGTGGCCTTGTTGATCGCTTCAGGAACTTCGCGGGCCTTGCCATGGCCAAAGCCGACACGGCCCTTGCCATCACCGACCACGACCAGCGCGGCAAAGCCGAAACGCTTACCGCCCTTAACGGTCTTGGAAACGCGGTTGATGTGAACGAGTTTCTCGATGAGCTCCTCGCCCTCTTCCTCGCGCTGGCCACGACCGCCACGACGGTCGTCACGGCCACGACCGCGACCGCGACCGCCGCGATCGCCACGTTCGCGGCGACCACGACCCTCACGCTCGGTCGGCGCATCGCCCGCAGCGGTCGACTGGTTGTCAGCCGCTTCGGTGCTTGCAACCGTCGGGGTCGGGGTTTCACCCGCGTTATCGACCTGCGGGGTTTCGTTGTTGTTTTCTTCTGCCATCATCAGAACTCCAGCCCGCCTTCGCGCGCAGCGTCGGCCAGCGCCTTGACGCGGCCATGGAACAGGAAGCCGCCACGGTCGAACACAACCGTAGTCACGCCCGCCTTCTTGGCGGCGGCTGCGATGTCCTTGCCGACTTGCGTTGCGGCATCGACATTCGCGCCCGAAGCCTTCGCGCCCAGCGTCGAAGCGGCGGCCACGGTGCGGCCTTCGCTGTCATCGATGATTTGCGCGTAGATATGCTTGCCGGTGCGGTGCACCGACAGGCGGGGACGACCGTTGCCACGAGCGCGCAGCGCGGAGCGGACCCGGCGGCGGCGGCGTTCGAAAAGAGAAAGCTTGGCCATCTTACTTCTTCTTCCCTTCCTTGCGGAAGATATACTCGCCCTGGTACTTGATGCCCTTGCCCTTGTATGGCTCGGGCTTGCGCCAGCGGCGAACCTCGGCGGCAAACTGGCCCACGGCCTGCTTGTCGATGCCCGAGATGATGACAGTCGTCTGGTCGGGCGTCTTCACGTCCAGACCTTCGGGAACGTCGAGGTCTACGTCGTGGCTGAAGCCGAGCTGAAGCTTCAGCTTCTTCCCCTGCGACTGCGCACGATAGCCGACGCCCTTGATTTCCAGCGTCTTCGAGTAACCCTCGGTCACGCCTTCGATCAGGTTCGACACCAGCGTACGCTGCATGCCCCAAAACGAACGCGACTTCTTGCTGTCGTTCACCGGCTGAACGGCGATCTGACCGTCCTGCACTTCATAGGTGACCAGGTCGGTCAGCCCCATGGTGAGGGTGCCCTTGGGACCCTTCACGCTTAGCACGCCGTCGGCGATCTTCGCCTCGACGCCACCGGGGATCGCAACCGGTTTCTTACCGATGCGGCTCATCAGAACACCTCCGCCAGCACTTCGCCGCCGACGTTCTCGGTGCGTGCCTCGGCATCCGAGAGCACGCCCTTGGGCGTCGAGACGATGGTGATGCCAAGACCGCCACGGACATTCGGAAGCTCCTTCGAGCCCGAATAGACCCGGCGACCGGGCTTGGAGACGCGAGCGAGATGCTTGATCGCGGGCTCGCCTTCGAAATACTTCAGTTCAATCCGCAGCGCCTTGTGCTTGCCGGTCGCGTCTTCGCTATAGCCACGGATGTAGCCTTCGCGCTGGAGCACTTCCAGAACGTTCGCACGCAGCTTCGAAGCGGGCGAAAGGACGGAATCCTTCTTCGCCTGCTGGCCGTTGCGGATACGGGTGAGCATGTCACCCAGGGGATCGGTCATCGCCATAGGTTAATTCCTCACCAGCTCGACTTGGTCAGGCCCGGGATCAGGCCCTTGTTGCCCAGATCACGCAGCTCGATACGGTTAAGACCGAACTTGCGGTAATAACCACGCGGGCGGCCAGTGGTGGTGCAACGGTTGCGCACGCGGGTCGGGTTGCCGTTACGGGGCACCTCGGCCAGCTTCAGACGGGCCAGCCAACGCTCGCCATCGTCAAGCGATTCGTCATCAGCAATCGCCTTCAGCTTCGCAATGCGGTTCGCGTACTTCTTGACAAGCTTCTTGCGACGCTCGTTCTTGTTCACGGAACTCAGTTTCGCCATGGACTTAAGCTCTCTTTCCGGGGCGGCTCACGCCGCTTCCTTTTCTTCCGACGCTTCGGCCGGGAACGGGAATCCGAACAGACGCAGAAGCTCGCGGGCTTCCTCGTCAGTCTTCGCGGTGGTGGTCACGATAATGTCCATGCCACGCACCTTCTCGATCTGGTCATAGCTGATCTCGGGAAAGATGATCTGCTCTTTCAGACCCATAGCGTAATTGCCGCGACCATCGAACGACTTCGGGTTCAGACCACGGAAGTCGCGGATGCGGGGCATTGCGATGGTGACCAGGCGGTCGAGGAATTCGAACATGCGTTCGCGGCGCAGGGTCACCTTACAACCGATCGGCATGCCTTCACGCAGCTTGAACTGCGCAATCGACTTCTTCGCCTTGGTGATCACGGGCTTCTGGCCGGCGATCAGCTCCATTTCGGCGGCAGCGGTCTGGACCTTCTTCTTGTCCTGGCTCGCTTCGCCCACGCCCATGTTGAGCGTGATCTTTTCCAGCTTGGGCACTTCGTAGCGGTTCGCATAACCGAATTTCTCGGTCATGGCCTTGACGATTTCCTCGTCATACTTGGTGCGCATGCGCGGGGTGTATTTATCAGCCATCGATCGTCTCCCCGGACTTGACGGCAACGCGCACCTTCTTCCCGTCCTTCGTTTCGAAACGGACGCGGGTAGGCTTGCCATCCTTGGGATCGGCAACGGCGACCTTGCTGATCGCCATCGGCGCAGGAGCGCGGTCGATGCCGCCCTGCGGGTTCATCTGGGTGGGCTTGCGGTGACGGGTGGTGACGTTCACGCCTTCCACCACGACCTTGCCGTCACGGGGCATGACCTGGGCGACCGTACCGGTCTTGCCCTTGTCCTTACCCGACAGCACGACGACATTATCGCCCTTCTTGATCTTTGCGGCAGCCATTACAGCACCTCCGGAGCAAGCGAGATGATCTTCATGAAGCCCTTGCCGCGCAGTTCGCGCACGACGGGGCCGAAGATACGGGTGCCAATCGGTTCCTCGGACTTGTTCACGAGGACTGCGGCATTCGAGTCAAAGCGGATCACGCTACCGTCGGGACGACGCACGTCCTTCTTGGTACGCACAATCACGGCGCGGTGAACGTCGCCCTTTTTGACCTTGGCACGGGGCTGCGCCTCCTTGACGGAGACGACGATGACATCGCCAACGCTCGCGGTGCGACGCTTCGATCCGCCCAGCACCTTGATGCACTGGACGCGCTTGGCGCCGCTGTTGTCAGCGACATCCAAGTTTGACTGCATCTGGATCATCGATCCGGTTCCTTCTTCTCGGCTTGCCGGGACCAAATGCCCGGCAGTTCCAAAATTTTAAAGCGGACTCAGTTGCCCGCGGCTTCGACGTCGAGGTTCGCCTCGAGCGCGACATCGGCCTTGCCGCCGACGCGGTCGATGACCTTCCACGTCTTCAGCTTGGACATCGGCGCGGTCTCTTCGATCCGTACCCATTCGCCGGGGCGATAGGCATTGTCTTCGTCGTGCGCGTGATACTTCTTCGAACGGCGGATGATCTTGCCGTAGAGCGGGTGCTTCACCTTACGCTCTACCTTCACGACCACCGTCTTGTCGGTCTTGTCGGAAACAACCGTCCCGATCAGGATACGCTTCGGCATCGGTTGGCTCCTTAGTTCGCTGCGCGGGCGCGCTCGCCCTGCAGCGTCTTGATGCGCGCGATCTCGCGGCGGACTTCCTTGATCCGAGCGGGACGCTCGATCTGGTTGGTCGCTGCCTGAAAGCGCAGATTAAACGCCTCGCGCTTCAGCTCCGAAAGATCAGCGGTCAGCTGATCGTCGGTCTTGGTGCGCAGGTCTTCGGTCTTGTTGGCCATCATTCGCCTCCCAGATGCGAGGTGTCGCCGAGGCGGGCAACGACCTTGGTCTTGATGGGCAGCTTCATCGCGGCGCGCTCGAACGCTTCGGCGGCCAGCGGACCGGCAACGCCATCCAGTTCGAACAGGATACGACCCGGCTTTACGCGAGCGGCCCAGTATTCGACCGAACCCTTGCCCTTACCCTGACGGACTTCTGCAGGCTTCTTCGAAACCGGCACGTCGGGGAAAACGCGGATCCAGAGGCGACCCTGGCGCTTGATGTGACGCGTGATCGCACGGCGGGCCGCTTCGATCTGGCGTGCGGTGATACGCTCGGGCTCCATCGCCTTCAGGCCATAGGAACCGAAGTTCAGCGCGGTGCCGCCCTTGGCGTTGCCATGGATCTTGCCCTTGAACGCCTTGCGGAATTTGGTTTTTTTCGGTTGCAGCATTGCTCTTACCTCAGCCTAGCCTCAGCGCGCGGGTCGCACGCCGGAGGTCTGGGCCTCCATCATCAGACGGTCCTGCGCCATCGGATCGTGGGCCATGATCTCACCTTTGAAGATCCAGACCTTGATGCCGATGATACCATAGGCAGTCAGCGCCTCGGCTTCGGCATAATCCACATTGGCACGCAGGGTGTGGAGCGGCACGCGACCTTCACGATACCATTCCACGCGGGCGATTTCGGCGCCGCCAAGACGGCCGCCGCACACAATCTTGATGCCTTCGGCGCCAAGACGCAGCGCCGACTGCACGGCGCGCTTCATCGCACGGCGGAAAGCCACACGACGGATCAGCTGATCGGCAACGCCCTGTGCGACGAGCTTCGCATCGATTTCCGGCTTGCGGATTTCGACGATATTCAGCTTCACTTCGCTGTCGGTCATCTTCGCCAGCTTGGCGCGCAGCTTTTCGATGTCCGCGCCCTTCTTGCCGATGATCACACCGGGACGGGCTGCATAAATCGAAATGCGGCACAGCTTTGCCGGACGCTCGATCACCACCTTCGAAATCGCGGCCTGGGGCAGCGTGTCGACGATGAACTTGCGGATCTCGATATCTTCCTTGAGCAGGCCGGCATAGTCACGCCCTTCGGCGTACCAGCGGCTGTCCCAAGTACGGTTGATCTGCAGACGCAGGCCGATCGGATTGCTCTTCTGACCCATGATCAGGCCTCCTCGACTTCGCGGACCACGATGCGCAACCGGCTGAACGGCTTCAGGATGCGCGTGGATTTACCACGGCCCCGCGTGTGGAAACGCTTCATGGTGATCGACTTGCCGACCGATGCTTCCGCAACGACCAGAGCATCGACGTCCAGGTTGTGATTGTTCTCGGCATTGGCAATCGCGCTGGCGAGCACCTTGCGTGCATCGACAGCCATCGCCTTGTTCGAGAAAGCGAGGATGTTCATCGCTTCCTCGGCCTTCTTGCCGCGGATAAGACCCGCAACGAGGTTCAGCTTCTGAGCCGAGCCACGGATCGTGGTCCCGACGGCCAGAGCCTCGTTATCGGCAACGCGGCGCGGAGCTTTCTGCTTGCTCATCAGCGCTTGCCCTTCTTGTCTGCGGCGTGACCCGGGAAGTTGCGCGTGGGCGCGAATTCACCAAGCTTGTGGCCGACCATGTCCTCATTCACGGACACGGGGATGAACTTCTGGCCGTTATAGACGTTGAACGTCAGACCAACGAACTGGGGCAGGACAGTCGAGCGGCGCGACCAGGTCTTGATCGGCGCGTGGCTGTTCTTTTCCTGCGCTTCCTCTGCCTTTTTCAGCAGCGAAAGCTCGACAAACGGACCCTTGCGAAGCGAACGTGCCATGGGTCTTACCTCTTCTTCTTCGCGTGACGGGACCGGATGATCATCTTGTCCGTCTGCTTATTGTGACGAGTGCGAGCACCCTTGGTCGGCTTGCCCCACGGGGTAACCGGATGACGGCCACCCGAAGTACGACCTTCACCACCACCGTGCGGGTGATCGACCGGGTTCTTCGCAACACCGCGGGTCAGCGGACGCTTGCCCATCCAACGACGACGACCGGCCTTCGCCAGCGTCTGGTTCGAGTTGTCGGGGTTCGACACCGCGCCAACCGTACCCATGCAATCGCCGCGCAGGTAACGCTGTTCGCCCGAGTTGAGGCGCACGATGACCAGACCACGGTCACGACCGACGATCTGTGCATAGGCACCGGCCGAACGGGCAATCTGACCGCCCTTGCCCGGCTTCATCTCCAGATTGTGGCAGATCGTGCCGACCGGCATCTGGCTGAGCAACATGGCGTTGCCCGGCTTGGTATCGGTCTTTTCACCAGCCACAACGGTATCGCCAACGGCGAGACGCTGCGGAGCGAGAATATAGGCCTGCTCACCGTCCTCGTACTTCACCAATGCGATGAAGGCCGTGCGGTTGGGGTCATATTCCATACGCTCGACAGTCGCAGGCATGTCCCACTTACGACGCTTGAAGTCGATGTAGCGGTACTTCTGCTTGTGACCACCGCCGATGCCACGCGAAGTGACATGGCCCTTGTTGTTACGACCACCGGTCTTGCGCTTGCCTTCGGTCAGCGACTTGACGGGCTTGCCCTTGTAGAGCCCCGACTTGTCGACCAACACGAGGCCGCGGCGGGCCGGGCTCGTCGGTTTGTAGTTCTTGAGTGCCATGATTAGCCCCGTACGCCTTCGGTGATGTCGATCGACTGGCCTTCAGCCAGCGTAACGATCGCCTTTTTCACATCGGTGCGCTTGTAGGGTGCACCCTTCCAGCGCTTGTTCTTGCCCTTCTGGACAATGGTGTTCACGCCCGTGACCTTCACGCCGAACAGAGCCTCGACCGCAGCTTTGATCTGCGGCTTGGTGGCGTCGTTGGCGACCTTGAACACGACCGCATTGTTCTCCGAGAGAAGCGTCGCCTTCTCGGTGATGTGCGGCGCGACGATCACGTCGTAATGCCGGATGTCGATTTCAGCCTTAGCCATTGAAACGCGCCTCCAGCTTTTCGACAGCGGCGCGGGTGAGCACCAGCGTGTCGTGGTTCAAGATGTCATAGACATTCGCGCCCACTGCGGGGATGACGTCCACACCAACCAGGTTACCGGCAGCCTTGCGGAAACCGTCCTCGACAGCCTCGCCGTCGATCACCAGAACCTTCTTGCCGAAGCCCAGCTTCGCAAAGTCGGTTGCCAGCGCCTTGGTCTTGGCTTCTGCCAGTTCCAGCGATTCCAGCACGAACAGGTTTTCGGCCTTGGCCTTGCTCGACAGCGCCATGCGCAGACCGAGCGAGCGGACCTTCTTGTTCAGCGAGATGTCGAAATCACGCTTGCGAGCACCATGAGCCTTACCACCACCGATAAAGACGGGAGCAGCGCGGTCACCGTGACGAGCCGTGCCGCCGCCCTTCTGGCGACCCCACTTCTTGCCGGTGCGGGCCACGTCCGAACGCTCACGCGTCGGGCGGGCAGTGGCGCGACGGTTCCACAGCTGCCAGGTGACAACGCGATGGAGGATGTCCTCGCGCGGTTCGAGGCCGAAGACGTCGTCATTCAGCTCGATGTCACCCGACGCCTTGCCGTCGAGTTTCTGGACCTTCACCTTCACGGATCAGCCCTCCTTGTTCTCGCCGGCGTCGGGCGTGGTGCCCTCTGCGGCGTCATTGTTGGTCGCTTCGACGGGCGCTTCCTGAGCAGCGGCCACGGCGTTCTTCTCGATCACGGCGCCGGGGAACGGCACGCCTTCGGGAAGAGGCAATTTGACGGCGTCCGAAACCAGCAGCCAGGCGTTCTTCGCTCCGGGCACCGAGCCCTTGACGAAGATCAGGCCGCGGTCGGCGTCAGTGCGCACGACTTCCAGGTTCTGCTGGGTACGCTGGCGGTCACCCATGTGACCGGCCATCTTCTTGTTCTTGAAGACCTTGCCCGGATCCTGGCGGTTGCCGGTCGAACCGTGCGAACGGTGCGACAGCGACACGCCGTGCGATGCGCGCAGACCGCCGAAGCCCCAACGCTTCATGGCACCGGCAAAGCCCTTGCCCTGCGTGTGCCCGGTGATGTCCACCTTCTGGCCGGCAATGAAATGCTCGGCCGAGATCGATGCGCCGACGGGAAGGAGGCCATCCTCGCCCTCAAGACGGAACTCGGCAACCTTCATCTTGAGCGGAACCTCAGCCTTCGCGAAATGCTCGCGCTGCGGCTTGGCCACATTCTTCTGCTTCGCCTCACCGGCGCCCAGCTGAACGGCAACATAGCCGTCGCGGTCGAGCGTGCGGTGCGAGACAACCTGACAATCTTCCAGCGCCAGAACGGTAACAGGCACGTGCCGACCGTCCTCCTGGAACAGGCGGGTCATCCCGACTTTCTTGGCGATCACGCCAGTGCGCATGATCAAAACTCCTAAACATGGGCATAGCGACCATTCGCCATAGGCCCGGTGACAGAGGCACGTCGGGGACCACCCCCGGGTGCGTGAAGAGCCGTGGAAGCACACGCCGCCACAGCCCGTTCCAGCCCGATTATGTAAGCATCGCCCCGTCCGGGCTGAGTGCCGCCATCACGAATGATGGAAGCGAGACGGGGGACGCGGCCCGGAGAACCTATGCCACTTGGAAAGCGGCGCTCCGGCGGTATCCCAATGTCTTGCGAAAGCCTTTCGGCCTTCAGCGAGACCCGCGGCCTATCAGGCCAGCTTGATCTCGACGTTGACGCCTGCAGCCAGATCGAGCTTCATCAGCGCATCGACCGTCTGGGCGTTGGGCTGAACGATGTCGAGCAGCCGCTTGTAGGTACGAACCTCGAACTGCTCCCGCGACTTCTTGTCGATGTGCGGGCCGCGGTTCACGGTAAATTTCTCGATACGCGTCGGCAGCGGAATGGGCCCCCGAATAAGCGCGCCCGTGCGACGCGCGGTTTCTGCGATCTCACCCGTTGCCGTGTCGAGAACGCGATGATCAAACGCCTTCAGGCGAATGCGGATATTCTGAGCTTCCATGTCCAACTACCGATGCGAAAGAGCCAAGAAGCGGACCATCTTCCCAAAGAGGAAAAAGTGCCCCGCCTCAAAAAAAGAAAGGCCCGCCCCGCCTCACCGGTTACCCGGGAAGGGGCGGCCCCCTCTCAAAAACCTGTCCGGCAGAGAATCACTCCCTGCCGGCGAGCAGGCCTATATTACTTCGTGATGGTGCTGACAACCCCCGAACCGACGGTACGGCCACCTTCACGAATTGCGAAACGCAGACCTTCGTCCATCGCGATCGGAGCGATCAGCTTCACACCGATGGTGACATTGTCACCGGGCATGACCATCTCGGTGCCTTCGGGAAGGATCACTTCGCCGGTCACGTCGGTGGTGCGGAAGTAGAACTGCGGGCGATAGTTGGCGAAGAACGGCGTGTGACGGCCACCTTCGTCCTTCGACAGCACGTAGACTTCTGCGCTGAACTCGGTGTGCGGGTTGACCGAACCGGGCTTGCAGAGGACCTGACCACGCTCGACGTCTTCACGGGCAACGCCGCGAACCAGTGCGCCGATGTTGTCGCCAGCTTCGCCCTGGTCGAGCAGCTTGCGGAACATTTCAACGCCGGTGACGGTGGTCTTGCGGGTGTCCTTGAGGCCGACGATCTCGACTTCCTCACCCACCTTCACGATGCCGGTTTCGACGCGGCCGGTCACAACCGTACCACGGCCCGAGATCGAGAACACGTCTTCGACGGGCATCAGGAACGGCTTGTCAACCGGACGGGCAGGCTGCGGAATGTAGTCGTCGACGGCCTTCATCAGCTCGAGGATCTTGTCCTTGCCGATTTCGTCGTCGCGACCTTCCAGAGCGGCCAGTGCCGAACCGGCCACGATCGGAATATCGTCACCCGGGAAGTCGTAGCTCGACAGGAGCTCACGGATTTCCAGCTCGACCAGTTCCAGCAGCTCCGGATCGTCGACCTGGTCGACCTTGTTCATGAACACGACCAGGGCAGGCACGCCAACCTGACGGGCCAGCAGGATGTGCTCGCGGGTCTGGGGCATCGGGCCGTCGGCAGCGTTCACCACGAGGATCGCGCCGTCCATCTGGGCGGCACCGGTGATCATGTTCTTCACATAGTCGGCGTGGCCCGGGCAGTCGACGTGTGCGTAGTGACGCGCGCCGGTTTCGTACTCGACGTGTGCGGTCGAGATGGTGATGCCGCGCTCACGCTCTTCGGGAGCCTTGTCGATGTTCGCGAAGTCAACGGCTGCGCCGCCGAACTCGTCAGCGAGCACCTTGGTGATCGCTGCGGTCAGCGTGGTCTTGCCGTGGTCAACGTGACCGATGGTGCCGATGTTGCAGTGCGGCTTGTTCCGCTCAAACTTAGCTTTCGCCATTTTCAAAGACCTCTATTCGTCTGGATATGCTGATCCGGTGATTATGATTGGGCGGACTTGAGGCCGGCACCCGTGAATCAGGCGCCCGCCCCTAGACCGATGAAGCTGCTTACGCAAGCTTCTCCTTAACTTCGGCCGCGACATTTGCCGGGACCTCGTCATAGTGGCTGAACTGCATCGTGTACTGTGCACGACCCTGCGTGAACGAACGCAGCTCGTTCACATAGCCGAACATGTTGGCCAGCGGCACATTGGCTTCGACAGCCTGCGCATTGCCACGCGAGTCGGTGCCCTGGATCTGGCCACGACGCGAGTTAAGATCGCCGATCACGTCACCAAGGTAATCCTCGGGCGTAACGACCTCGACCTTCATGATGGGTTCGAGCAGCTTGATACCTGCCTTCTGGGCCACTTCGCGCATCGCGCCGCGACCGGCGATTTCGAACGCGATCGCGCTCGAGTCGACGTCGTGGTACGCACCGTCGTAAAGTTCGACGGTGAAGTCGATGATCGGGAAGCCGACCAGATAGCCGCTCTCGGCCTGCTCGCGCAGACCCTTTTCGATCGCGGGGATATATTCCTTCGGAATGTTACCGCCCTTGATGCTGTCTTCAAAGACAAAGCCCTGACCGCGTTCACCCGGCGTGACCTTGACCTTCACGCGACCGAACTGGCCCGAACCGCCCGACTGCTTCTTGTGGGTGTAGTCGACGTCAACCGGCTTCGCGAGATATTCGCGGTAGGCCACCTGCGGCGCACCGACATTGGCCTCGACCTTGAATTCGCGCTTCATGCGATCGACGAGAATGTCGAGGTGAAGCTCGCCCATGCCCTTGATGATCGTCTGGCCCGATTCGTGATCGGTGGTGACGCGGAAGCTCGGATCCTCGGCAGCCAGTCGATTGAGCGCCACGCCCATCTTTTCCTGGTCGGCCTTGGTCTTGGGCTCGACCGACAGTTCGATGACCGGCTCGGGGAATTCCATACGCTCAAGGATGATCGGCTTTGCGGGATCGCACAGCGTGTCGCCCGTGGTCGTGTCCTTCATGCCGGCCAGCGCCACGATGTCGCCTGCGAACGCTTCATCGATGTCCTCGCGGTTGTTCGAGTGCATCAGCAGCATGCGGCCGATCTTTTCCTTCTTGTCCTTCACCGAGTTCAGAACCGAACCCTTGGTGAGCTTGCCCGAATAGATGCGGGTGAAGGTGAGCGAACCGACGAACGGGTCGTTCATGATCTTGAAGGCCAGAGCCGAGAACGGCGCATCGTCCGACGACGGACGCGAGTCCTTTTCGTCGCTGTCGGGCAGCACACCTTCGATGGCAGGCACGTCGAGCGGCGACGGCATGTAATCGACCACTGCGTCGAGCAGCGGCTGTACGCCCTTGTTCTTGAAGGCCGAACCGCACAGCACGGGAACGAAGTCGCGCGCCATGGTGCCCTTGCGGATCAGCTTCTTAAGCGTGGCCGCATCGGGAACTTCGCCTTCGAGATAGGCTTCCATGATCTCATCGTCCTGCTCGACGGCAGTTTCGATCAGCTTTTCGCGATATTCGGCGGCCTTGTCGGCCAGATCCTCGGGGATATCGACATAGTTGAACGTCGCGCCCAGACCGTCGTTTTCCCAGACGATGCCGCGGTTGTTCACCAGATCGACGACGCCCTTAAGGTCGCTTTCCGCACCGATCGGGAGATACAGCACCAGCGGCGTCGCGCCGAGGCGGTCGACGATCGACTGGACGCAGTAATAGAAATCCGCGCCGGTACGGTCCAGCTTGTTGATGAAGCACATCCGCGGCACGCCGTATTTGTCGGCCTGGCGCCATACGGTTTCGGACTGGGGTTCGACGCCAGCAACGCCGTCGAACACGGCGACCGCACCGTCGAGCACGCGCAGCGAGCGTTCGACTTCGATGGTGAAGTCAACGTGGCCGGGGGTGTCGATGATGTTGATGCGGTGCTTCGGGCCCTGGCCGTCTTCGGCGGCCCAGAAGGTCGTGGTCGCGGCCGACGTGATGGTGATGCCGCGTTCCTGTTCCTGTTCCATCCAGTCCATGGTGGCGGCGCCGTCGTGGACTTCGCCGATCTTGTAGGACTTGCCGGTGTAGTACAGGATCCGCTCGGTCGTGGTGGTCTTACCGGCGTCGATATGCGCCATGATGCCGATATTGCGGTAGCGTTCCAGCGGATATTCGCGGGCCATGGAAAATTCCTCGGGAAGAGTATGAAGCTTGCAACGGGGCGACGGTTAGCTTGCCTGCCGCTCTATTGCCGACTCTCAACGGAGCCGGATGGGCCCCATATAGTGATAAATGTGACCGGCGAAAGACGCCCATTTCCCCAAACAGGTCGGAAACGGGCGTCTTTGCACAGGTCTTACCAGCGGTAGTGGCTGAACGCGCGGTTCGCGTCGGCCATGCGGTGGGTGTCTTCGCGCTTCTTCACGGCGTTGCCGCGGTTGTTCGAAGCGTCGAGCAGTTCACCCGACAGACGTGCCGCCATGGTGGTTTCGGGGCGGTTGCGCGCCGCAGTGATCAGCCAGCGGATGGCCAGCGCCTGCGCACGTTCGGGGCGAACCTCGACCGGAACCTGATAGGTCGCACCGCCGACGCGGCGGCTGCGCACTTCGATCTGCGGCATGATGTTGCCCAGCGCGTCGTGGAACAGCTGGACCGGATCGGTCTTGGCCTTGGTTTCCACGGTTTCCAGCGCGCCGTAAACGATGCGCTCTGCGGTCGACTTCTTGCCGTCGAGCATGAGGTTGTTCATGAACTTCGACAGAACCTGATCGCCAAACTTGGGATCGGGCAGGATGACCCGCTTTTCGGGACGACGACGACGTGACATTTTCTTGAACTCCTTCGGAGTGGCCGCTTACATACGTAAGCGTCCTGCGACGCCGGCCCACTCCCCCACCCGGCCACCCAAAGGATACCCTCGCAAGGGTGTCCGGGTGGGGGAGTGGACCGCCGCCGGGTCTATTACTTCGGACGCTTGGCGCCGTACTTCGAACGGGACTGCTTGCGATCCTTCACGCCCTGCGTGTCGAGAACGCCGCGCAGCACGTGATAGCGCACACCGGGAAGGTCGCGCACACGGCCGCCGCGGATCAGCACGACCGAGTGCTCCTGCAGGTTGTGGCCTTCGCCGGGGATATAGCTGATGACTTCGCGGCCATTGGTCAGGCGCACCTTGGCCACCTTGCGAAGTGCCGAGTTCGGCTTCTTCGGCGTGGTGGTGTAAACGCGGGTGCAAACGCCGCGCTTCTGCGGGTTCTGCTCCATCGCAGGGACCTTGGACTTGGCCTTCTGCGGCTCGCGACCCTTGCGGATCAGCTGGTTGATAGTCGGCATATTATACGTTCCTTGTTTCCGGGCCTTGCGGCCCGGCGTCACTTTTCCGAACGGGAGGTTTCCCGTTCGGGGTCACCTCATCCGGGCGTAAAAGTGGCTCCCACTTTTACTGATGAGGTTCCGCCCTTCCCCGCACCGTGTGGATGGGGTCGAGCGGCGAAATCACTCTTGCCGAACAGGTCTGCACCGAGGCGCATGACGAGAGCGGCGAAAACTCGTCCTTGCGAGCCGCCGTATGGATTGCCGTGGATGGAGGAAGGACCGTGCCGGAAACGCGAAAAGGGCATCTGGCCTTAAAAGGCCCTACCCCTGGCGATCGCCGCACGAACCGAAACGCTCCACCCGGGTCCAGCCGGGTTACTTTGACGGATAACAAAGCCCGGACCTGTTCGGCCCACCTTCACTCACCGGCAATGTTCAGCTCTATCCGCCGGTAGGGGGTTAGCCCCGATAGCGGTTGGCGCGGCCCTTAGGGGGATTCGGGGTGTGGGTCAAGGCTCACGATATAGTTTGGAAAGCCGGTCGCAGTTTTGCCCTTAGGTCACGAAGGCTCTCAAATTCTTCAACTAACAAATGCGTGCGAGCTGCGCGAGCGACAGAGTTCGTATCGACGCATCCTATCCCGGTTTATTCATGAGGCCGCAGCAGCGAAGTGGATGGGCCTTGATCTGACGTTGGCGGCGTAGTCCGGGCGAGCGTCTTCGACGGCATTTTTCACCGCGTCAGGATCAATGGGCTTTTCGAGGTTGATGGAATGGAGCTCGGAGTTCGGCGGCACAGCCGCACCGCCTAAGTAGGTGCAGGCCTGAGATTGGTGGCGATGGCTTTCAAAACGGAGGCATCGGGACAGGCTGACGCGAAGGCGACACGGATGCGAGTGGCGCTCTCAATGACGCGGGCAGCGACCTTGAGCAGCCTGAGGCGCAACGTTGCGAACTCGGCGGTCGCGAGCGAGGCTGCCTTGGGGATTTCCTGCTGAATGCGCCACAGGAGCCAGTATGCGGCGGTGTGCAGGATGAGGCGCATCTGATTGGCGTTGGGAGAGCGGCACGAGGTGCGATCGCTGGCCAGCTGGGTCTTGTGCAGCTTGATCAGGTTTTCGGCCTGACCGCGCGCGCAGTAGAGCGTATCATAGATGTGCTCGGCCGAGCCTTCGGTCAGCGAAGTGACGACATAGCGGATGTCCATGCCCATCGTACTGGCCTCGATCCGGGCGACGACGCGGCGCTGGCACTTCCAGCTTTTGGCCCCGTAGCGGGTCTCGGCATAGGTGCGCAGGACCGGGTACTGGCGCTGAGCGCGTTTGACCGCACAGGCATCGGCGGCAACGACGATTTCGGGATCGGCGCGTAGCACGGCGTTGGTCGGCAGGCCGAACACGTAGTCGACGCCGCAACCCTCGCAGACGGCCATGACCTCGGGCCGCCCATAGTGCCCGTCGCCGCGGATGGTGATGTGCGTTTCGGGCCATTGCCGGCGGATGTGGCGCACGAGGCGCCGGATGTGACCGGCAGCTTCAACACCAGACGGTGTCTTGCCGGTGCGCAGCAGCATCGCCACCGGCCGGCCAGTGGCGGTGTCGTAGACATGGATCGGCAGGAAGCAACGCTCGCCATGATGACCATTCCAGAACGACAACTGCTGATAGCCATGGACGACATCGCAGGTATCATCGATATCCAGCGTCACCGCCGCCGGCGGGGCCGGATAGCTGGCGCAGTAGATGTCGATCATCGCGGCCAGCATCTTCGCCAACTCGCGCGTGATCGGTGCATTCTCCCACCGGCTCATCGTCGGTTGGCTGGCCAGCCCCGCGCCCGATCCCGGCAGCTTGCCCAGGGCCAGGCGGAAGCCCGGATCGTCGCGCAGGGCATCGAGATCGTCGGCATCCTCATAGCCGCAGGCGATCGCGAACACGCGGGCACGCAGGATGTCGTCGAGGCGATGGATCACCCGGGCAGGATCGCGCGGATCGGCAATGCAAGTCGCAAGCCGCTGGCAGATACCCATCGCGCGCTCGGCCTGCGACAGCAACAGAACGCCGCCGTCCGAAGTGAGCCGACCACCGTCGAACGCGGCTGTGACTTTCTTGCGGTCGACCGCTGGGAATCGGAAGGGGCTTGCGATATCGTCGTTCATGGCGGGTGTGGCCTGTGGCATTTTCTGCCCTGCAGCAGGGCCGGTGTAGACACCCAGTTCCTAATTCAGATCAGAGGCTTATGCCACTCCCGCCAACCCTTCGTAGCCAACCCCGTGAATAAGACGGGCTATAGACTTGGACAGACTACCAAGCAGTTCCTTTCCTGGGGCATACCGCAAGAGCTTAGATATATCTTGTAGTTCAATCGCCGCCTGTAAACCTGATGTCTCTTCTGCAATTAATTTTTCAATATATGATGGATCATAAGCTTTGGTAACATGCGCCCTCTGGCGCTCGACGTCCTGCATAAGAAGCCGTCGCAAATCCGTGTCATTATTTACCCTCTTGAGCGCGGTCGATGGAACGGAAACACCAAGCCTAAGGGACAGCTGGACACCTCGAAAAACTCTGGTCTTTGAGGTGTAGATTTGATTCACTTCGCCGGTGATACGGCGGAGGCAGTGATGGCGGGACAGCCCGGTTTCTTTGATCTTTCGGACCGTTATGAAGCGCTGAGTGCGGCGGGCGATCCGCTGGAGCGCTTGGCGGCGGTGGTTGACTTCGAGGTTTTCCGCGGGCCGCTAGTGGCAGCGCTTCGACGCAGCGTTCGCGGCAAGGGCGGGCGGCCGCCGTTCGACCCGGTGCTGATGTTCAAGATCTTGGTGCTTCAGGCGCTTTACTCGCTGTCAGACGAGGCGACGGAGTTCCAGATTAAGGACCGGCTGTCGTTCCAGCGCTTCCTGGGCCTCGGCCTCGACGGCACCGTGCCGGATGCGACGACGGTGTGGTTGTTCCGTGAGCGCCTGGTCCAGGCCAAGGCGATCGATAAACTCTTCGCCCGCTTCGACACTGCGCTCAAGGATCGCGGCTATCTTGCCATGGGCGGGCAGATCATCGACGCTACGGTGGTCCCGGCGCCCAAGCAACGTAACACCGAGGCCGAGAAGACCGCCATCAAGGAAGGGCGCATCCCCGAGGACTGGAAGCCGGCCAAGGCGCGACAGAAGGACAGGGATGCGCGTTGGTCGATCAAGTACAGCAAAGCCAAGGTCCGCGAGGGGACCGATCCCAAGGCAGCGAAGCCCGTCGATCTCGCTATCCCGATGTTCGGCTACAAAAATCATATCGGCATCGACAAGGCCCACGGTCTGATCCGTACCTGGGGTGCCAGCGCCGCCAACGCCCATGACGGGGCGCGGCTGCCCGACCTGATCAGCAAGGGCAATACCGGCTCGGGCGTCTGGGCGGATACCGCTTACCGGTCGAAGAAGAACGAAGCGTTCCTCACCGCCGGCATGTTCAAGAGCCATATCCACCAGAGGCGCAAGCCGATGCGGCCCATGCCCGAGCGGATCGCCAAGGCCAACACCAAGCGATCCAAAATCCGCGCGCAGGTCGAGCATGTGTTCGCCGGGCAGAAGCACCGGATGGGTCTCGTCGTGCGCACTATCGGTATCGCCCGCGCCACCATCAAGATCGGCATGGCCAACCTGGTCTACAACTTCCAACGCCTGGTATGGCTTGAGGGGCGAACTGCGTCTGCATGACATCAAAACGGCCCCAAGGAGGTGCCGGAAACATCAAAATCATCCGGAAATTGGGCAAACAGCAAAGCCCTTAATGCCTTCGGGCCCCGTTTTGACGCGATCACGATAAAATCACTGGGTTCTTCGAGGTGTCCAGCTTACTTGAGATTCGTCGTGCGACAATTTGCAGCTTATTTTGACGAACGAAAGAAATTATCTTAAATGAAATCTCGTCTGAACTTGGGATACTTTCCACAGTCCCCAACCGCTCAGCTAACGTCCGAACTAAATCAGGCTCACACAAATAACTTTCAGCTTCATGGTATTCCAACACAAAGAGCGTCGGTCCTTCAATCTCAGCAATCTCAGCGTCTGATTTGTAATCCCGGTCAACAACTCCGACCACCCGCACATCCGGTGAAATTCTATTCCATTTGCCAGAACGCGAAACGATTGCAATTACATCTTCGCACCCACCTACCGAGGACGGCGCAATCTCGCTATCACCCAAAATAAAATTGTAGAATATTGAGTCAAAGGATTCATCTTGACCTTCAACTACTAGTGACTTCTTATTGGATAATAAGGAAGTTATGTTACCTAAAAGTTCCTCTTGCTCAGATTTTGACAATTCATCTAGATTATCAATCTGTTGGATGTTTTCATTGCTGTTGCTGAGAACATAGAGGTATTCTACTGAATCGCGCATAGCGAAACTGACGCTATGCGTCGCGTATACAAACATCGATTGCGGCAACATACTTTCAATTGACGACCACAATCTGTTCGCTAGCCCAGGGTGCAAATTTAACTCTGGCTCGTCTATGAATAATATCGACTTCTCCTCAGCCAACTCTACAACATCAACAAGAACTGAGAAAACTTGCTTCTCTCCATCAGAGAGCGAAGTTGGTCCATATCTATGCTGACCCTTATTACATCGAAGTCTCTTGTCACTCGCTGAATACTGCAATGTTATAGTGGGAAATATATCGTTGAACGCTTCAAATACACGACTCATTGGGTCAAGAGGCCGCCGAGGCACCTCGTCAGCAGATCGCCCCGGATTAACCTTCAACCATTCCATTACACGATCGGAATGCTCTATTCGCGAATTTTCAGCCAACAATTCTAATGTCTTGAGTCCATCAAAAAGCCGGCTCTGCAATGTTCCAGCTCTCTTTTTAGAGTATTGACTAAATGTTGTGTCATATGACCGGTATTTATTGAAGTTTTGCGCATTTAATTCAAGACTATCGTACATCGTAAGTGCACGACCACCCTCAATATTTATAATTTTGTGATCAGGTAGTATGTTAGGTATTTGCCCCCTTAATTCCTGTAATAGCTTTGATTTTCCTGTGCCATTTGATCCAAGAAGCACATTAATCCGCTCAAACCGTAAGGGCGTATTGCCGGTGCGTGAGGTAATTATGTCCATTAGATCAAATTCCAGATTGCTCTTCGGGCGATTGGCTACTGCCTTATCCCAAAGGACTTTTATTTTCCTACACCCCCTCCCCCCAATATCCCCAAGCGCCCCTCACCCAGCAGGAGCGCCCGCATGTCCGACACAACGCCGCCGCCCGAATTCCCCTTCACCCCCGTCCCTCGCGCGCGAAGGAAGCTAACGCCCGCACGCCAGCGGCAGTTTATTGCGGCGCTGGCGCGGACGGGGCTTGTGGCAGAGGCGGCCGAGGAAGTGGGGGTCAGCGTCGCGGCGCTGGAGAAACTGCGCTATTCCCCGAAAGGCCAGAACCCGAAGGGGGGCCAAAGCTTTCGCGCGGCATGGGATGCGGCGCGCGGGTGCGAGGCGGCGCGCAAGGCCCGCTCGGCACGCCGCAGGGACAAGAACCGGATGGAGCGCCAGCGGCTGGAGCAGGCCCGACTGGAGCAGGCCCGCTTGGAACAGGACCCGCGGGATCGGGACGCGCGCGGGCCGGATGGGGCGGACGGACATACGGGCCATGTGCCGCATGCGTTCCGGCTGTCGCCGCCCGATCCGTCGGTGCAGTCTTCCGGTGCCTATTCCGCCGCCCCGAACTCCGCCCTTCCGCATTCCGCCGACGCGTATTCCGATCATTCGGGCCATCTTGCCAGCCGGTCGGCGCGTCCGTCGCGGCGGACCAGCCGTGCCGCCTTTACGGGGCCGGAGCCGCATCCCGACGATCCGCTGCTGGGCTTTCGCCCCTTCCTTCATCGCTGCCCGCGCAGGAATTCGATCACGCCGGACCGGCAGCGCGCCTTTATCGCGGCGCTGGCCGCCAGCGGATCGGTAACGCAGGCCGCGCGGGCCATCGGCGCGAGTGTCGAGGCTTTATACAATCTGCGCGCCCGCGGCGGGGCCGAGGAATTCGCCGCCGCGTGGGAAAAGGCCATCGACCTTGGCATCGCAAGGCTGGAGGACACCGCTCTTGCCCGCGCGATCGAGGGAGAGTTGCGCCCCATCGTCGCGCGGGGCGAGATCATCGGCGAATATCGCGTGCATAACGAGGGGCTGGTGATGTTCCTTTTGCGCAACCGCCGCGCCGCGCGGTACGGCCCGCCCGCGCTGCGCCCTGCGCCAGAGGAAATGAGCGAGCAGGACGTGATCGACAGCATCAACGAAAAGCTGGACCGCGCCCGCGAACAGATGCGCCGCGCCGAGGCCCGCAAGGCAGGGGAATTGCCGGAGGACGGTTTCGCGGATTAGGGCTTAGTCTGGGCGGTCAGGAAATCGACCAGCGCCTTCACCTTTTTCTGCCGCCATTGCGGGCGCGGGGCGACCAGCCAGTATGTGGCGCGCGTGTCCGCCACATCCGACAGGGCGATCAGCTGGCCCGTCTCAATCTCGTGCTCCACCAGTTGCAGCGGCAGCACGGCGCGGCCCATGCCGCCCAGCACCGCCGACAACGCCTGACCGGTCGCACCCACGCGCAGTGCGGCTTCGGCATCGTCGCCGTCCTTGCCAGCGGGACTGCCGGGCCATGATATCCAGCTGTCGGGCGCGCCGGGGGCGGCGACCTCGATGCTTTTGCCGGGGGACAGGGGCACGCCCTCCAGCTCGCCCGGGCTGTCGATCAGGCGAACCGCGAAATCGAGATTGGCTTCGGTGAAATCGGTATCGTGGCCGCCCGCCATGTGGAAGCGCGTGTCGGGAAAGGCGGCGCGATAGGCGGCAAGGCGGCGGGCGAACCATGCGCCGAAAAAGTCGCGCGGGGCGGCAAAGGTGAACTTGTGGCTCGACTGGCCCGCCTGCATCGCGTGGACCGCTTCCTCGAACCGCAGGAAACCGCTGCGCAGCGAATCGAGGCCGGCGATCGCCTCGTCCGTCAGTTCCAGCCCCTTGGGCGTGCGGCGGAACAGGACGACGCCCAGCAAATCCTCCAGCGCGCGGATCTGTTGCCCGACGGCGGCAGGGGTCACCGCCAGTTCGTCCGCCGCGCGGGTAAAGGACAGATGGCGGGCCGCGGCATCGAGCACGCGCAGGCCGTTAAGGGGGAGATGGGTGCGCTTCATCGTGCCCATGCTGATAATGCGCCGCGCCCGATTGGGCAATGTATTGGAAGGGTTAGCGCCCTATCGCTGGGCGGTGGCCCCAATTACCGCTGCGCGGTGGCAGGCGCCGCAAGCGGAAAGAACGGGATCGCGGCGTCAAAGATGGTGCCGTCGTCGCGGCGGAAGCTGTAGCTGCCTTCCATCGTGCCGTGCGGCGTTTCCAGCGGGCAGCCCGATACGTAATCATGGCTTCGGCCCGGCAACAGGCGCGGCTGTTCGCCGACCACGCCATCGCCCGTCACGATGCTGACGCGGCCCGCCGCATCGGTGATGCGCCAGTGGCGGGTGACCAGCTGCGCCGGTTCGTCGCCGTGGTTTTCGATGCGGATGTGATAGGCCCAGAACCAGTGCCCTTCGGACACTTCGGATTGTTCCGGCAGGAAGCTGGCGCTGACCCGCACCGTGATGCCGTTCGATATCGCGGCATGTTCGAAAAGCTGCTCTATCATGAAGGGCAGGCTAGGCCCGTTTCGCCTGTTCGTGCAATTGGCGGGCGGGAATTGTGAACAGATACGTCGATCGCGGGCAGTCGCCCTACCCCGCCCGAACCGCCTCCAGCGGTGCGTCCAGTGTCCAGCGAAGCCCTTCTGGCGGATAGTCCAGCGTCACATCCGCGCCCAGCGAAGCCGCCGGAATGTCGCGGATCACCGCGCTGCCGAATCCTTCGCGTTCGGGCGGGGTCACGGGCGGCCCGCCGCTTTCGCTCCAGCTGAAACGGAACCGTCCGTCCGCCGTGTCCCATCGCACCGTAACCCTGCCCACGCCCCTATCCTGCGACAGCGCGCCATATTTCAGCGCATTGGTCGCCAGTTCGTGCAAGGCAAGGCCAAGCGTTTCCGCCGCGCGCGCGCCGATATTCACCTTGGGCCCCTCGTGCGACAGGGCGGTTCCGGCCAGATCGATGGCAAAGGCCAGCTGCGCCTCGACCAGATCGGCCACCGACACGCTGCCCCATGCGCGCTTGACCAGCAGGTCCTGATTGGCGGCCAGCGCCTGTATCCGGCGGGTAAAGCGTTTCAGGAATTCCTCGTTCCCCGGTGCCGACCGCCGCGCCAGCGCCATGATCAGCGTCAGCATATTCTTGGACCGGTGGTTCACCTCGCGCAGCAAAACCTCGATCGCGTCGCTTTGTTCGCGCTGTTCGGTGATGTCGGTATTGGTGCCGAACCAATATTCGATCTTGCCGTCAGCGCCCGTGATGGGGCGCGCGCGCGACAGGAACCAGCGGTAAACGCCGTCGTGGCGGCGCAGCGGGAAAGTATCTTCCCATGGCTCTCCGCTGACGATGGCGCGGCTGTATTTATCGACCACGCGGCCAAGATGATCTGGGTGGTGAACCGATTTCCAGCCCCAGCCCTTCATTTCGTCTAGCGTGGTGCCGGTAAAATAGAACCAGCGCCGGTTATACCAGAAAATCGACCCGTCGGCGTCGGCGATCCATGCCAGCTGGGAGATATTGTCGGCCAGCATGGCAAAGCGGTTTTCGCTTTCGGCCAGCGCCTTGCGGGCAAGGTCCAGCTCGCCCAGCTCGCGCGCGAACTTGCTGGCGCCGACGATGCGGCCATCGCTATCGCGCACGGGCGAGACGGTGACGGTCACCTCGACCTCGCTGCCATCCTTGCGCAGGCGGATCGTGTGGAACGGCATCACCCGCTCCCCCGCCATGATCCGTTCGATGATCAGATCTTCTTCATGCTGGCGGTCGTCGGGGATCAGCATGCGGATCGAACGGCCGACGATATCCTCGGCGCTATAGCCGAACAGTCGTTCCGCCGCGGGATTCCAGCTGGTGATCGTGCCGTCCAGACGCTTGGACACGATCGCATCCTCGCAGCTGTTGAAGATCGCGGCCAGAAGCCCCTCGGCAGGGGTGCCGACCGCGCCGCTTCCCAATATCGGCATTATCGCGATCCCGTGCGGCGGGGTGCCGGACTTGCGCCGACGGCCCCGTCCTTGGCTGAAAACACGCCCTTACAGGCCGATGGCCGAGAGTGCCCGGTCGATATCCTCGATAAGATCGTCGGCGTCTTCAAGGCCCACATTGAACCGCAACATCCCCTCGTCCACACCCATTTCGGCGCGCTTTTCCGGTCCGACCGAATGATGGGTGGTCGATGCCGGATGGCACATCAGCGACCGTGCATCGCCGATATTGTTGGAGATATCGATCAATTGCAGATTGTCCAGCAGCGCATGCGCAGCCTCGCGCCCGCCGTCGAGCACGAAGGAGAAGATGCAGCCGGGCATATCCATCTGTTTCATCGCCATTTCGTGGCGCGGATGGCTGGCAAGGCCGGGGTGCTTGATCTGCGGCACGCGGCTTTCCATGAACTGCCCGATCTTCAGCGCATTATCGCACTGGCGGCGCGCGCGAAGCTCCAGCGTTTCCAGCCCCTTCAGCACCACCCATGCGTTGAAGGGCGACAGGTTGGGGCCGGTATTGCGCTGGAACGGCAACAGCTTTTCATTGATGAATTCTTCCGAACCGCAAACGGCCCCCGCCAGCACGCGGCCCTGCCCGTCCATCAGCTTCGTCGCGGAATAGGCGATCACGTCGGCGCCGAATTCCATCGGCCGCTGCATGACCGGCGTGCAAAACGCATTGTCGACCACGGTGGTGATGCCATGCGCCCTGGCAAGGCCGCAGACATATTCGAGGTCGACGATGTCGAGCGTGGGATTGGCCGGGGTTTCGAAGAAGAACACCCTGGTGTTGGGCCGAATCGCAGCCTCCCACGCTTCATTGTCGGTCGCATCGATGGTCGTGCCGGTAATGCCAAAGCGCGGCAGCAGATCGTCGACCAGCCAGCGGCACGAACCGAATGCGGCGCGCGCGGCGACGACGTGATCGCCTGCCGACAGCTGGCACAGCAGCGCGGCGGTCATCGCGGCCATGCCCGATGCCTGCGTGCGGCATGCCTCTGCCCCCTCCATAATCGCAATGCGTTCTTCCAGCATGGCGACCGTGGGGTTCTGCAGGCGCGAATAGGTCATCCCCGCCTCCTCGCCCGCAAAGCGCGCGGCAGGGGTCGCCGCATCGTCATAGCTATAGCCCGAGGTGAGGAACATCGCCTCGCTCGTCTCGCCCATTTCGCTGCGCCATGTGCCGGCGCGCACGGCCTTGGTGGCGGGACGCCAGTTGCGGGTGATCGAGCGGTCGGTTCCGGTGGTGCGTTTCATAATGGCCAAGCGGTTAGACGCGCACTGCACGCATGACAATCGCAGTTTATGCGCGATCGGGACCAAGTTGGACGATAAGTCGCGATCCTGCCCTTAGCGGCGGTCAACCCAGTATCGCGTTGGGGGAGTGCATTGCAGCAGCAGAATTGCAAGGCTGACGAAAATGACAAGAGCACCCCGCGCGATGACCCACTGGTCGGCAGCCAGTTCCGGCGGGACAAGCCAGAACGCCATAATCCCCAGCCCCAGCGTGACCAGATGAAAGCCCGCCATCGCAAAACCGGCCCAGTTCGCGCGCAAACGGACATAACCAGCGGTCACGGAAATATAGAACAGAGCGAATGCGGCTTCGTGCAGGTCGAGCCCGTCATGGTCGAGCCACACACCCGTCACAACGGCCGCAAGCGCCAGCGCGACATGGGCTTGCACTGTCCATGGCATGTCGCCCGCAATCGTCCGTTCCGGCATCAGACTCATCGCAACTCCCGATGTTTGCCCTGCAATCGCCCGCCATGCACCCAGCGGCCCGTATCGGCATGCCACAGCAGCGCCGTAGTCACCAATGTCGCGCCAAAAATCAGGATTGCGCGCAGCGGAAACAGCGCGTCGGGCGTGCGGTCAGGCAGAATGAAGACAATTCCGTACAAAACCAAGCCAGAGAAAATGAAATGCACCCCGCTGATCGTAAAGCGCACCCAATCGTTCTGTGTGGCGACGAACAGCAGGGCCGCCGCCACATAGGCCACCCCCGCCAGCGAGGTTTGCGGGTAAAAGCGGGGCTGTGTAATCGCCAGTGCCAATAGCGGCGCGACAAAAGCAAACGCCACATATGCGCGCAGGGTCCACGGCCATGCGCCGCAACCCATCCTGTCGAGCACGCGTTGCAACTGTCCTGCCCTGCCTTTCGCCCTTTCGCGGCCCGCCGCGTTACAGACGCGCCAGCACCGCATCGCCGATGGTGGCCGTGTCGGCATCGCCGCCAAGGTCCGCCCCGAAAATGCCGTCGGCCAGAACCTTCGCCACCGCCTGTTCGACCCGCGCAGCCTGTTCCTCCTGCCCCAGCGAGTGGCGCAGCAGTTCGGCGGCCGACAGGATCGTCGCCAGCGGATTGGCGATGCCTTTGCCCGCTATATCGGGAGCACTACCATGGATCGGTTCATAAAGTCCGAACGTGCCATGCGCCGTCTTACGCTCTCCCAGAGAGGCGCTGGCGAGCAGGCCGATCGAGCCGACGCACATCGATGCCTGATCGGACAGGATATCGCCGAACAGATTGCCGGTTACGACCACATCGAACTGCCCCGGATTGCGCACCAGCTGCATCGCGGCATTGTCGACATACATGTGCGAAAGCGTGACATCGGGGAAACCGGCGGCGGTTTCGATCACCACGTCGCGCCACAATTGCGAGGTTTCGAGGACATTGGCCTTGTCGACCGAACACAGCATACCGCGGCGCTTTTGCGCTGCTTCGAAACCGGCGATGGCGATGCGGCGGACCTCGCTCTCGTCATAGCTCATGATGTCATAGCCTTCACGCAGGCCCGCATCGGTCGTGCGCATGCCCTTTTCGCCGAAATACACGTCGCCGTTCAACTCGCGCACGATCAGAAGATCGATGGCAGAGGCGACTTCGGGCCGCAGGGCGGACGCACCCTCCAGACCGGCAAAAACCTTGGCGGGGCGCAGATTGGCGAACAGGCCCATCGCGCTGCGCAGGCCCAGAATCGCCTGTTCGGGGCGCAGGTCGCGCTCCAGATTGTCGCAATCGGGATCGCCCACCGCGCCGAACAGGATCGCATCGCATTCGCGCGCGACGGTCAGCGTTTCGGGCGGCAGCGGGTGGCCGTGCTTTTTATACGCCATGCCCCCGACATCCCCGGTCAGGAACGACAGCGGCAGCGGCAGCGCCTCGAGCACGCGCAGGGCCTGTGCGGTGACTTCCTGACCGATGCCGTCGCCTGCAAATACCGCGATTTTCATGTCGTAATCCCTGACTTTCGTGAAACCTATGCCATGCGCGAAAGCCGCGCGCGCAAGATTGCGCGGGCGGCCAGCAGGTCGCCCATAACAGGACCGGCGCGGTCTGCAAGCAGGCGCTTTTCCACATGGCGGCCCGTTGCGTCGAATATGGCCAGCGTTTCGTCCCACCCTGCCGGATCGAGCGCGGGCCTTTCCCCGCCATAGCCCAGCTCGCGCAGCATCAGCGCTTCATAGGCCGACAGCGCGGGCACCCAGCCGCGCGCGGACGGGGCATGGCAGATCGCATCGAGCACCGCGTCCAGCGCCTGATACAGCGCGGGAAACGGACTGCGTTCGGGCAGGATCGCGGCGGTTAGCGCGGTGACCCAGCCGATGGCGGCGGCAGGCAGAGGCTCGGTCAGGAAAGGCGCGCGGCTGGTGACCAGCTCGGCCTTCAGAAACGGCAGCTGGCTGGCCGAACGCGCGGCGATATCGGCCGCGACGACATTGCCGGGGATCAGCGCGGGGCGCATCACCCGCCCCCGCCCGCCCGCGACATAGCCCGCGACCAGCCCGTATTCCTCTGTCAGCAGCCGCGCGATGGCGGCATTCTCGCCATGCGGGCGCGCGGCGCAAACGATGGCAGAGGCGCTGAGATGCATGGGCGGGGCATGCCCGCCGCGCCGGTCGATGGCAAGGCATCAGGTGCCGGGGCGGGCGATGTGCGGTCAGGCGGGCGCGGATTGGGCCATGTCCGCCTCGCACGCGCAGGGCTCTGCCGCCTTGCGCTGGCGGGCCGCTTCCTTGTCCGCTGCGATCAGCGGGTTTTCGCTCCGCCCCATCGTCCAGTTGCGGCCCAGCCGGACCTGCGGATTGGGCGCGCACCAGATCTCCCCCGTCTCGTCGATGGCGGTGACCCAGATTAGGTTATGCTCCTGTCCGTAATCGATCATGCCGAATGCATAACCGTGCCCCTTGCCAAGGACGTGGACTGGGATCGTCGGATTAAGCTGTGTGAACATGGGCGTGAAATCCTGACAAATGCGATTTCACGATCAATGAGCGGGAAGCGAAACGCGTTCCCGCCGACTTGCCCGATGTTAAGCGTTTTTACGAAAAACGCCCGCCCCCCCCTATTCCGCGACCGTCTCTATTCGGCAGCGGGCTTTTTCGGTGCCGGTTTCTTCGCGGGGGCCTTTTTCGCAGGTGCGGCTGCGGTGTCGCCCAGCTTCGCTTCCAGCGCGGCGATGCGCGCGGTCAGCGCCTCGTTCTCTTCGCGGGCCTTGGCGGCCATCGCCTTGACCGCGTCGAATTCCTCGCGGCTCACGAAATCGAGGCCGCCCATCGCTTCCTTGAAACGCTCGCGCGCGGCCTCGCTCGCCTCGCGGCCCATGCCCGCGAAAGTGCCGGCAGCGGCGGTGAACAGGCGGGTGATGTCCGAGATACGGGGATTGTCGCTTTGCATGATGCCTAAATGCTATGGCCCGCGCCGCGCTTCAAGAGGAAAACCCCACTGCGCACAAAGCGCAGCGGGGTTTTTGCAGGGTTTTCGCGGGTTTTGCCGCGGATCAGCGGTGCAGGTCGAACCGGTCCAGTTCCATCACCTTGACCCATGCCTTGACGAAATCGGCGATGAATTTCTCCTCCATCCCGTTTTCGGCATAGATTTCGGACAAGGCCCGCATCTGCGAATTGGAACCGAACACCAGATCGGTGCGCGTCGCGGTCCATTTCTCCCTGTTCGTATCGCGGCAGGTGCCGGTGAACAATTCGTCGCTATCCTCGTCCACCTGTTTCCACGCGGTATTCATGTCGAGCAGGTTGACGAAGAAATCATTGGTCAGCACGCCCGGCCGGTCGGTGAACACGCCATCCTTGCTGCCGCCGTAATTGGCGCCCAGCACGCGCAGACCGCCCACCAGAACCGTCATTTCCGGCCCCGTCAGCGTCAGCAATTGCGCGCGGTCGACCAGCAATTCCTCTGTCGGCACGCTTTGATGCGTCTTCAGGAAATTGCGGAAACCGTCGGCGCGCGGTTCCAGCCAGCCGAAATTGTCGGGATCGGTCTGTTCCTGCGTGGCATCGACGCGGCCCGGAGTGAACGGCACCTCGACCTCGTGCCCTCCAAGCTTCGCCGCGACCTCGATCCCGACATTGCCGGCCAGCACGACCAGATCGGCAAAGGATATTTTCTTCCCGCCGCTGGCCTTGGCGTCGAAATCGGCCTTGATGCCTTCCAGCACCTTGATCACCTTGGCAAGCTTGGCCGGTTCGTTGACCTGCCAGTCCTTTTGCGGGGCCAGCCGGATGCGCCCGCCATTGGCGCCGCCGCGATGGTCCGACCCGCGATAGGTGCTGGCCGCCGCCCATGCGGTGGAAACCATCTCCGCAACCGACAGGCCGCTGTTGGCGATCGCCACCGACAAGGCGTTCACATCGGCGGCATCGACCAGCGGATGGTCCACATCGGGCAGCGGGTCCTGCCAGATCAGGTCCTCGGCAGGGACTTCGGGGCCCAGATAGCGCGCCTTTGGCCCCATGTCGCGGTGGCACAGCTTGAACCATGCCCGCGCGAACTGGTCCGCGAAATAGTCCGGATCGGCGCGGAATTTCTCCATGATCTCGCGGAAGCCGGGATCGACCTTCATCGCCATATCGGCGGTGGTCATGATGGTCGGCTGCTTCTTCGACGGATCATGTGCCTGCGGGGCCAGCGTTTCGGGCGGCGCACCCTTGGGCGTCCATTGCTGGGCACCGGCGGGGCTCTTCACCAGCTCGTACTCATGGTCGAGCAGCATGTCGAAATAGGACATGTCCCATGTGATCGGCGTCGGCGTCCATGCCCCCTCGATCCCGCTAGTGATGGTGTGGTCGCCCATCCCGCTTTCATGGCCCGACGTCCAGCCAAGGCCCTGCATCGCGATATCGGCCCCTTCGGGTTCCGCCCCCACCAGCGCGGCATCGCCCGCGCCATGGCACTTGCCGAACGTATGGCCGCCGACCGTCAGCGCACAGGTCTCCTCGTCATTCATGCCCATATTGCCGAATGTCTTGCGGATGTCGCGCGCACTGCCCATCGGATCGGGATCGCCGCCCGGCCCTTCGGGATTCACATAGATCAGCCCCATCTGGATCGCGGCCAGCGGGTCTTCCAGCGCCATTTCCTTGTCGGGCTGGATGCGGGTTTCGTTATTCTCGTCCCCCACCCAATAGGCTTCGGTGCCCCAATAGACATCGGTCTCGGGCTCGTACTTATCGGCCCGTCCGCCGCCAAAGCCGAACACGGGGCCGCCCATCGATTCGATGGCGACATTGCCGGCCAGGATCATCAGATCGGCCCATGACAGGTTCTTGCCGTATTTCTGCTTGATCGGCCACAACAGGCGGCGCGCCTTGTCCAGATTGGCATTGTCGGGCCATGAATTGAGCGGGGCGAAACGCTGCTGCCCCGCACCCGCGCCGCCGCGACCGTCCTGAATGCGATAGGTGCCCGCGCTGTGCCATGCCATGCGGATGAAGAACGGGCCGTAATGCCCGTAATCGGCAGGCCACCACGGCTGGCTGTCGGTCATCAGCGCGGTCAGGTCGCGCTTGACCGCATCGTAATCGAGCGCGTTGAACGCCTCGGCATAATCGAAATCGCGGTCGAACGGGCTCGGGTTCTGGCCGCCCTGATGCAGGATATCCAGCGTGATCTGGTTGGGCCACCAATCGCGGTTGGTGCGGCCCAGCAGGGACTTGCGCGCCTCGTGCTGAACGGGGCAGCCGCCTTTCAGCGGGTCTTTGGTCTTGGCGTCCATGATGTTCCTTCTCCTGCAGCTTGTCCCGTCCTTTTATGGGGCGGAGCATACATGGCGATGACAGCGGCCCCAAACACGAAAACCCATTCAGAAAAATTCAGGAAATCGATCAATGAATGGCAATTGACAGATTCCCTCTATCAATAGGGCGCGCCGTCAAGGCGGGATGCCGCTGGTGATGCGCGGCCCGGCCGTGGCGGGCGGGGCCGTGCATCTCCGCCTATGTCGTCATCCTTCCGCCAACCCCGATCAGGGCTGGTAGAAGAACCACATCACCACAACCGCAAGCAGCAATGCCGCCAGCCCCGCGGCCACATGGGCCCAATCGATATGGGGTGCGTGCATATGGGGTGCCTGAACATGCCATTGGGCATGCTTTCCGATCCGTGGCGCATGAGGGATACGCATGATCTCCTCCTTGCATTCAGTTCCGCATTTTAGCGCGGCTCCAACCGCTGGAGTCGTTGACGGTGGAAATATACGCCTTTTCAGGTGTGTTGGGTAGGATTTTGGTGGGTTTTTGGCTGTATGGTGGGGTGGAAGCGGAAGGTCTGCTGATGGCCGGTCGCGGCCACAAGGCCTCTGTGAGAATGAGCAGCATGATCCAGCACTGTTGCGAGAAGGTGCGCTCGAATATCGAGAATACGTGCGATCAGCATTTGGACCGTTTTGAATGTCCAGATTGCTTGATCCACTACTCTGAAGCTAGCGATAGCTATGGACCGATGATCCATGACGGCGGGTCGTCCGTTATAGCAATTTCGTATTGTCCATGGTGTTCGAGCAAACTGCCGAATGGGCTGGACTGATCATCAGCTTTCCACCCCATTCCAGTCATTAGCACCTATTACCTCAGGAACCGAAAGCTGCCGCGGCCACGGCAAAGCCGCGGCTGTCACGTTGAACGGATCGCTGCGGGCGTTGTCGCCCTTGCGTCCGTCAGCCGGGGCGCCGCCTCTGGCGAATTAGGGCTCCGCTTGCTGCGCAATGCTCGCCCTAATTCGCGGGCGGCTTTCTAATTCACGGGCGGCTTTGCCATCAGCGTCAGTGCCGATTGTGCCAGCACGGTCGCGCCGGTTTCGACCACTGCGTCGGCGTCGGGGGCCCAGAACGGGCTGTGGAGCGAGGGGAGCGTAATTTCGCCGGCTTCGGATTTCGCCATGTTTTCGGGCGTGACGCCGCCTACCCAGAAGATCAGCGACTGGATATTGTCGGGGTCCTCGCGGCGATAGCGGCTGAAATCCTCTCCGCCCATCACGGCGGGGGTGTCGATCACCCGCGCCTCTCCGAATGTCGACTGCATCACCGGCACCAGACGGTCGACCAGTTCGGGATTGTTGAAGGTGGCGGGCGTGAAGGCGGGATCGACGGTGACAACCGGCATCTTGTCTTCGGGCATGCCCGCGGCGATGGCCTCTCCCTTTGCGATGCGTTCGATGCCTTTCAACAGCCCGTCGCGCGATGCATCGGAATAGCTGCGCACCGTCAGCTGCAATTTCACCTCGTCCGGAATGATATTGTGCTTGGCCCCGCCATGGATGCTGCCCACGGTGACGACGGCGGGGTCCTGCGGGTTCTGTTCGCGGCTGACCAGTGTCTGCAACCGCATCACGATGCTGCTGGCCAGCACGACGGGGTCCTTGGTGGTGTGCGGATAGGCGCCGTGCCCGCCGACGCCGGGAATGGCGATATCGACCGAATCCACATTGGCCAGCGCCCATCCGCTGGCATAGCCGACGACGCCTGCCGGTATCTGCGCCGCATCGTGAAAGGCGATGGCGTAATCGGGCTTGGGAAAACGGGTATAGAGCCCGTCTTCCAGCATGGCGCCCGCGCCCTCGCCCACTTCCTCGCCCGGCTGGCCGATCATGACCAGCGTGCCGCTCCATTCATCCTTGCGCGCGGCCAGTTGGCGCGCCGCGCCGACCCAGCCCGCCATATGCGTATCGTGGCCGCAGGCATGCATCACCCCGCTTTCCACGCCCGAACGCGCGGTGGCGGTAACCTTGGACGCGAATGGCAGTCCCGTTTGTTCGGTTACCGGCAGCCCGTCCATATCGGCGCGCAGCAGCACGGTCGGCCCTTCGCCGTTTTTCATCACCGCGACGACGCCGGTGCCGCCGACCCCTTCGGTCACGTCAAAGCCCAGCCCGCGCATGATGCCCGCCAGCCGCGCCGCCGTTTTCACTTCCTGCATCGACAGTTCGGGATTGGCGTGAAGCTCGCGGTAAAGCTCCATCAGCTCGGGCATGTCGCGCTCTATGCTTTGGGTAAGCGATTGCGCGGCGGCGGGGGTTGCAAGGGCCAGCGTTGAGACGGCGGCGAGCGATGCTGCGAGCTGTTTGATGTGCATGGAGCGCGACGATAACGCGCCGATGGCACGTTGCAAGCCCGCGCCGGACAGAGCTGTGCGTTACGCGGGGTCCGGCGCGAAGCGGATGGGATCGTCGCCCTCTGCCCATGGCCGGTGGCGGACCATGATCGCCCTGAACAGGGGCGATTCCAGATGGCCCGTCAGCCATTTTTGCAGATGGGGCAGCGGCAATGCGTCGAACCAGTCGCGAGCCACCGCCGCGAACTGGCGGACAAAGGGAAAGATCGCCGCATCGGTCAGCCCGCGCCGCGCGCCGCCCAGCTGGCCATGCGCGGCCAGACGATCATTCAAACCGCCCAGAAACTCCAGCGCGCTTTCGCGGTGGGCCATCGGGTCCGATCCGTGGCGGTCGGGGTATTTATACCGGTCGAGATCGTGCTTGAACGCCCCGTCATTCGCCGCGACCAGCGCTTGGTCGTCGCGCTCCAGCCAGTTTTCCGGATCGTTGCGGGCCAGTGCCCAGCGCATGATGTCGATGCTTTCGTCGATGACCGCCGCATCGTCCGGCACCAGCACCGGCACCGTCCCCTTGGGCGATGCGGCCAGCATGGCATCGGGCTTGGCGGCCAGCTTGACCTCGCGCAGGATGCAGGGCGTGCCGCTGATCGCCAGCGCCAGCCGCGCGCGCATGGCATAGGGGCAGCGGCGAAAGCTGTAGAGCACGGGTTCAGTCATCGCGCGCCTTTTGCACCGCGCCGACATGCGCCACGCCCCGCTGCGCCGCCAGTTCCTCCTGCCGTTGCCGCTCGCGATAGGCGGCGCGTTGTTCGTCGGTCCGTTCGGCATGGCAATGCGGGCAGCTGACGCCCTCTTCATACAGCGGCGAGGCCATGTCGGCGTCGCTGACCGGACGGCGGCAGGCATGGCACAGGCCATAGCTTCCCTCCACCAGCCCATGGCTGACGGTGACGCGCTGGTCGAACACGAAACATTCGCCGCGCCACAGGCTGTCGCGCTCGTCCACCGTTTCCAGATATTTGAGGATGCCGCCCTTGAGGTGGAACACGTCCTCCACGCCTTCCTGCTTCAAAAAGGCGGTCGATTTCTCGCAGCGGATGCCGCCGGTGCAGAACATGGCGACCTTGGGCGCTTTTCCCTCACCCGGCAGGCCTTTACCCAGCAGCCTTTCGCGCTCGCTGCGGAACCAGGCGGGGAAATCGCGGAAGCTGGCGGTTTTGGGGTCGATCGCGCGGTCGAATGTGCCGACCGCGACTTCGTAATCGTTCCGCGTGTCGATCACGATGGTATCGGGGTCCGATATCAGCGCGTTCCAGTCCTGCGGATCGACATAGGTGCCGACGGTGCGATTGGGGTCGATGTCGGGCTGGCCCATCGTCACAATCTCGCGCTTCAGCCGCACTTTCATCCGGTGGAACGGCATGGTGGCGGCGGCCGAGAATTTCACGTCCGTCGCCGCGCAACCGGGCAGCGCGCGAATATGGTCCAGCACCGCGGCGATGCCGTCTGCCGTGCCCGCGATGGTGCCGTTGATCCCCTCGCCCGCCAGCAACAGCGTGCCGCGCACGCCATGGCTGCGGCACACGGCCTCCAGCGGGGCCTGCAGCGCGGCGGGATCGTCGAAACGGGTAAAGCGGTAAAGCGCCGCCACCGTCAGCGGCGCGCCGGATTCGCATGTCATATCGGCCATGCGCCGCCCATAGCGCCAAGCGCCGCCGTGTCCAAGCCGGCGGCGTGCGCGATCAGGCCGTGGCGGGCAGTTCCAGTTCGATGGTGCAGCACAGGCCATCGGGCCGGTAATCCAGCAGCGCGCTGCCGTCATGCTGGATGACGAAGCCCTGTTCGATCAGCCGCGATCCGAACCCCTTGCGTTCGGGCGCAGTCACCGGCGGGCCGCCCCGTTCGCGCCATTCGATGGTCAGGCGCTGGCGGCCCGCGTCATCCTCTCGCAGATGCCAGTCCACCGCGATCGTGCCGGTATCCGCCGACAAGGCGCCATATTTGATGGCATTGGTGCATAGTTCATGGATTGTCAGCGCCAGCGACACGCCGATCTGCGGGGTCAGCGATACGGGCGGGCCGTCGAATGCAAAGCGCGCCACATCCTCGCCCGTCGCGGCGGTAACGGCGGCGATCAAGCTATCGCGCAGGGATGCCGGTTCCCAGTTCCCCTTGGTCAGCAGATCATGCGCCGATGCCAGCGCATGCAAACGCTGCGAGAAGATGCGCCGCGCTTCCCCCTCAGGGTCGACGGACCGGAACGACTGGCTGGCCAGCCCCTGCACCACTGCCAGCGTGTTTTTCACGCGATGGTTCAGTTCGCTGATCAGCAATTCCTGCCGCCGCTGGGCGCGCACTTCCTCGGTGACGTCATAGCCCTGGACGAACACGCCGCCCGGCTCGCCATCGTCGCCGAAGATCGGCTGGTAGATGAATTCGAGGAACATCTCCTCCATCCGCCCCTCGATCTCGAGGAATATCTGCTCGTTCCGCCCGAAATAGGGTTTGCCGCTGGCCAGCACCCCGTCGAGCAGATCGACAAAGCCCTGTTCGACGATTTCGGGCAGCGCCTGTGCTACGGGGCGGCCCAGCAGATCATCACGCCCGACCAATGCGCGATAGGCGGCATTGGCCATCTGGAACACATGATCCGCCCCCTCGACAATGGCGACGAAGCCGGGGGCCTGTTCGAACAGGCGGCGCAAACGCTCGCTCTGTGCTTGCAGATCGGTGTTGCGTGCCTGGATCGCGCCCGCGCGCTGGATCAGCCCCATCTCGTCGCGCATGCGGCGTAGCGCCTGAAGCTCTGTCACATCGACCGTGTGCTGAAGAATATGGGTGACCTGCCCGTCATCGCCCAGCAAGGGCGTATGCGTCGCGCTCCAGTACCTTTGCGTCATCGTGCCGTCGGGCTGGGCGATGTCATAGCGGATCAGCGCGATCTCGTCCCGCTCGCCCGTGTCGAGCACGCGGTGCAGCGATGCGTGAAGCAGATCATAGCTGTCGGTGCCCGGTTCGCTGGGAAAGGCATCGAACAATGCGCGGCCCAGAATATCGGCGCGTTCGCGCATCGTCGCCTGAAGATAGGCATCGTTCATCCACGCGATCCGCAATTCCGCGTCGAGCACGACATAGGGATTGGGCGAAAGCGCGAAAAGGGCTTCGAAATTCATGCAGATACGCTCCGGCCGCAGGTCGAAACGAAGCGGGCCGGCGTTCCTCCGGTAAGCGCCGCGGACAGGGCGGGCCGTCCGGCATGATTGCGCCGCTTCGCCGCGAAAAGCAACCTGTTTGCAGGGGGTTGGTTCCGGCAGTCTGCTTATGTCGGGGGCAATGCTTGGCGCGGGCGGTGCGATCGCCTAAACGCGGGCGATGGATTTCGACGAACAATTGCGCCGCTATTTCGGCACATCCGATCTGGCTGCCGTTCCGCCCGCCGCGCGCGAGGCGGGGATCGAACATATGCGCGTGGACCTTGGGCTGGCGAGCGATCCGGCGCAGCGTTTCGTGCTATGGGCGCTGCTCTATACGCTGGGCGCGGCGCCCGATCTCGACGTTGCGTTCAAGGACGAGGGCGAGCGCGAGGCAGCACGCAATCTGATGGATCTGCTGGGTGCGGCCGAAGGCGGCGATTAACGCCAGCCGGGGCGCTTCAGCAGATCGAATGCGCGCTTGACGCTCAGGATCGGCTGCGCGCAGGCGCTGTGGTACAGGCCGTTCAGCGTGTGGAGGCGTTGGTCGTCGCCATCCTCGAAACGGATTTCGGTCGCGCCTTCGCCGGGGCCGATGATGCGGTGGCAGCTATGGCAGGGCGGACCGTACGGCTCGCCGCCGCCGCCTTCCTGCCTCGATACATCCATGAACATGCGGTTCTCCTTCCCGCAGGCGGTTCGTGCCGCCCGCAGGAAGAATTGTGCCGTTTCCCGCATGAGTGATTGCTTAACAATTGCTAAGGACGATGTTCATCGACGGATGAGGATCCGGTCCCAGGCACCGGTAAATCCGGTGTTTTCCGGTCAGGCGACGATGGCGCGCTGCTCTGCCATGCCCATCGAAACCAGCAGGCCCGACCGGTCCTGAACGCGGCGGAAATCCTGCTTGCCGGCCATGTTTTCCCATCCCGCCACGATCAGCGACTGGGCCACCGCACCGCCCAAAGTCGTGCCCGGCCCCAGCACCACGAACAGGTCGGGCGCGAATTCGCGCGCGGCCACGGTGACGGCGCGGGTAAAATCATAGCATTGCGTCACCTGCGCACCCAGCGTGTAATCATAAAGCGCGCCGGTATCGCTGGCCTCCGGCCACCAGATGCGGCCCTGCCCGTCAATCAGCGGCGTGTGCGGCTGTCCGAACAGGGAGCGGTCGATCAGCGCCCTGCCCCGCGCCGCCACCGGTTCCTGCATCGCGGTGTGGAACGCGGCGTGATTGGCCAGCCGCATGGGAAAGCGCTGCTGCACGCGGGCTGTTGCCTGTTCGCCGACCGCCTGTTCAAACGCGTCCAGACCCGCCGCATCGCCCGCCAGCACCAGCATGCCGCCCAGATCGATGGAGAGGTACAACTGCCGGTCGGGCGCGGCACCGATCCGCGCGACCCGTTCCAGCAATTCCCGCTTTCGCGCGGCATCGGGCACCCAGTCCTCATCCATCCACGGATAGATCATCTGTCCGCCGATCAGCGCGTCCTGCATCAGCGTGCCCATGGTATTGGCGGTACGGAACCCGTCCTGCGGCGCCAGTGCCCCGCCGCAGGCCAGCGCGCTGTACCAGCCCATCGAATTGCCGGTAACCGCCACGATCTCGATACGTTCGCGGTCGATCGAGAGATAATCGCCCAGCGATGCCGCGAAGATCAGGCCCGAGGCATTGTCGCCGCGCGTATGTGTGGCGGGCGAGAATTTCGCCGCCCCGTCGAGCGCGGTCAGCGTTTCCTGCCCCGCTGCAGCGCGCTGCGCGTCGAACGCGGCCAGCATGGCGGGATCGGGAAAATGCCGCGCCAGATAGCCAAGCTCGCCCGCGTTATAGGTGCCGCGACCCGGACAGATGACGACCGCCGTCTTCATCGCAGCCCCTCCACCAAGGCCACCGCCGCATCGACGATGCTATCGCGGGAGGGCATGGTCGCGGCATAGGCGGGGCCGGTCGGGATGAAGCTGTCCTCTGCCGTCAGCCGCGCCTTGGGAAGGTCGGCGTTCTCGTCCAGCAGCGCCATCAGCGCCTCGGCCACGCCGCCTGTGCGCCGCGTTTCGTCGACGATCAGTGCAGCGCGGCAGGCTGCGACCGCCTGCGCAATCGCGCTGGCCGGCAAGGGGGACAGCCAGCGGATATCGATCACCCGCGCATCGATGCCGCGCTGCGCCAGCAGGGGCAGCGCCTGCCGCGCCAGATAGGCCCCGTTGGCGAATGTGACGATGGCAAGCTCGGTGCCTGTTCCATGCACGCCGACCTCGCCCAGCGAGATGGATTCCGCCGGATCGGGATAAAGCGTCAGCCAGCCGCCATCGCCTGCCGTGTGCAGGTCGCGCATCGCATAAAGCGCAATGGGTTCGAGGAAGACGACCAGCCGCTGCTCTTCCCGTGCCAGCCGCACGCATTCGCGCAGCATCAGCGCCGCATCGCGCCCGTTTGACGGGGTGCAAAGGATCAGGCCGGGAATATCGCGCAGCACCGCGACCGAATTGTCGTTGTGGAAATGCCCGCCGAACCCGCGCTGATAGCCGAAACCGGAAATGCGCACGACCATCGGATTGGTGAACTGCCCGTCCGAGAAAAACGGCAATGTCGCCGCCTCGCCCCGCAGCTGGTCTTCGGCATTGTGGAGATAGGCGAGGAACTGGATTTCGGGCATGGGCAGAAACCCGTTCTGCGCCATGCCGATGGCAAGGCCCAATATCGCCTGTTCGTCGAGCAGCGTATCGATCACGCGGTCCTTGCCGAAACGGGCCGACAGGCGCTGCGTGATGCCGTAATTGCCGCCCTTCCTCGCAATATCCTCTCCCATCATCACGATATCGGGGTGGGACAGCATCAAGTCGGCCAGCGCCAGATTGATGATCTTGCCCATCGGCTGCGGTTTTTGCATCGCGGCCATGTCGCTGTCGAACACGCCGTCGCGCAGGGCCGGATCGGGCGCGGGCAGCGGGGCGCAATCGCGTTTGGGCGGGATCAGGCTTTGCATCACCTGATCCGCGTCTTGCAGCCTTGGCCGTTGTACCACTTGCGCGGCGATGCGGGCGACGCGCGCGGCGGTTTCGCTATAGACCGCCAGCGCTTCGGCAGGCTCCATGATCTCCGCCTCGGCCAGCTGGCGGACCATGTGGAGCAGCGGGTCACTGGCTTCCTCGGCCTCCACCTCTTCGCGCGAGAGATAGGCCATCGCCATATCGGCGCCCGCATGGCCGTAAAGCCGGATCGTGCGCATATGGAGGAAGGCGGGCTTGCGCCGCGTGCGAACATATTCGGCGGCCTCGCCCGCCACACGATAGGTTTCGAACATGTCCAGCCCGTCGCAGGCGAAATAACGGATACCGGGGCGGTTTTCGAAATTGGCGCGCACCCAGCCGCGCGGGCTCTTGGTCGAAATGCCGATGCCATTATCCTCGCACACGAACAGCAGCGGCAGCGGGATCGACTGGAAGCTGGTCCACCCCGCCGTGTTGAACGCCCCTTGCGCGGTGGAATGGTTGACCGACGCGTCCCCGAACGAACACACCGCGATCGAATGGTCCGCCATGGCGCGGAATTCGGGCGGACGGCGGCGGGCAAGGCCCAGCGAATAGGCCGCGCCGACCGCCTTGGGCAGATGGCTGGCGATGGTCGATGTCTGCGGCGGAATGTTCAGCGCTTTCGATCCCAGCACCTTGTGCCGCCCGCCAGAAATCGGGTCTTCGGCAGAGCACGCGTAAGAGAGCAGCATGTCCCACGCGATGGTGGTGCCGCCGACTTGCTCCGCCCGCTGGATCTGGAACGCTGCGTCGCGATAATGCAGGAAGGCCGTGTCGGCAGGGTCCAGCGCGGCGGCCAGCGCGGCCAGCCCTTCATGCCCCGACGGGCCGATGGTGTAATAGCCCTGCCCCGCCGCCTGCATCCTGCGGCTTTCACGGTCCAGCGCGCGCGTCAGGCAGGCGCTGCGGAATATCGAAACGGCGGTGATATCGTCCAGCGGACCGGCGGGCGGCGCGCCTTGCGGGAAATCGCCCGCCGCGACGCGCCGCAGGAAATTGTCGTGGACGATGGCGACGCGGTCTGCCGGATTGCTGGCCACCGGTCAGCCCCCTCAGAAAAACGCCTGCAAGCCCGTTTGCGCGCGGCCCAGTATCAGCGCGTGGACATCATGCGTCCCCTCATAGGTGTTCACCGTTTCAAGGTTCACCATATGGCGGATCACCTGATATTCGCCCGAAATCCCGTTGCCGCCGTGCATGTCGCGCGCGGTGCGGGCGATATCCAGCGCCTTGCCGCAATTGTTGCGCTTGGTAATCGAAATCATCTCGGGCGCGGCCTTGCCCTCGTCCATCAGCCTTCCCACGCGCAGCGCGGCTTGCAGGCCCAGCGCAATCTCGGTCTGCATATTGGCGAGCTTCAGCTGGAACAATTGCGTGGCGGCGAGCGGCTTGCCGAACTGCTTGCGTTCAAGGCCATAGTCGCGCGCCGCGTGCCAGCAAAATTCCGCCGCGCCCAAGGCGCCCCACGAAATACCGTAACGCGCGCGGTTCAGACAGCCGAACGGACCTTTCAGGCCCTCGACATTGGGGAGCAGCGCATCTTCAGGCACTTCCACATCGTCCATCGCGATCTGGCCGGTGACCGATGCGCGCAGCGACAATTTACCCTCGATCTTCGGGGCCGACAGGCCTTTCATGCCCTTTTCCAGCACAAAGCCGCGAATCTTGCCGCCATGCGCTTCGGATTTGGCCCAGACGACGAAGACATCGGCGATGGGCGCATTGGTGATCCATGTCTTGGTGCCATTCAGGACATAGCCGCCATCGACCTTGCGCGCAGTGGTGCGCATGCCCGCGGGGTCGGAGCCCGCATCGGGTTCGGTCAGGCCGAAGCAGCCGATCAGCTCCCCGCTCGCTAGACCGGGGAGGTATTTCGCATGCTGCTGCGGAGAGCCATAGGCATGGATCGGATACATGACGAGGCTGGACTGCACGCTCATCATCGAGCGATAGCCGGAATCGACGCGCTCCACCTCGCGCGCGATCAGGCCATAGGTGACGTAATTGGCATTCAGGCCGCCCAGCTCTTCGGGAATGGTCGCGCCCAGCAGGCCCGCCGCGCCCATTTCGCGGAAGATGTCGGGATCGGTATGTTCGTTCTGGAACGCATCGATCACGCGCGGCTGAAGCCTGCCCTGCGCAAAGTCGCGCGCCGCATCGCGCAACATGCGCTCGTCCTCGCTCAGCTGCTCCTCCAGCAGGAACGGGTCCGCCCAGTCGAATGCGGACAGCGAAGGCCCCTTACCCTTGGCGTGGACGTCGGACATGCGTGCTTTCTCCCATCGATGCGGCGGGCGATTATCTAGCGCCTCGCGTCGCGCAAGCCAAAGCGGAAAGCGGCGATGGTTGCAAGTGTAACGATCGGGTCAGAGCGCCAGACCGCAGGCATGGCCCGATGCCCACGCCCATTGAAAGTTATAGCCGCCCAGCCAGCCGGTCACGTCGACCGCCTCGCCAATCGCGTACAGGCCGGGGCGCTTTTTCGATTCCATGGTTTGCGAGGAGAGTTCCGCCGTCGCAATGCCGCCAACCGTGACTTCGGCCTTGGCGAAACCCTCGCTGCCGTTGGGGGTAAAGGCCCAGCGGGACAGGCGTTCCTGCGCGGCGCGCAGCCGTTTGTCCGCGATTTCCTGAAGCGGACCGTCAAGCGCCAGCTTTTCCGCCAGCACGGCGGCCAGCCGTTCGGGCAGCCCTTCGCCCAGCAGGTTGCGGATGGCGCGGCGCGGCTCCTCGCGCTTGGCGGTCAGCAGCCAGTCGGCGGGACGGTCGGGGAAGAAATCGATGGCGATGCTGTCGCCGGGGCGCCAAAAGCTGGATATCTGCAGGATCGCCGGGCCGGACAGGCCGCGATGGGTAAACAAGGCCGCCTCCCGGAATTTGGCCTTGCCCGCGCTGGCGATCACGTCGCTGGAGACGCCCGAGAGTTCGCGGAACAGCAGATCCTCGCCCTTCAGCGTCAGCGGCACGAGCGCGGGGCGCGGTTCGACGACCTTCAATCCGAACTGGCGGGCAAGGTCATAGGCAAAGCCGGTCGCGCCCATCTTGGGGATCGACGGCCCGCCCGTGGCGATGACCAGTCTGGGTGCGGTGAAGGCTCCGTCCTGCGTTGCGACGGTGAAATTCTCGCCGTCGTGGCTGACCGATGCGATCTCCTGTCCCAGTGCGAAGGTTCCGCCAGCCTGCTCGACCTCTGCCACCAGCATATCGACGATCTGCCGCGCCGAACCGTCGCAGAACAGCTGGCCCAGCGTCTTTTCGTGCCATGCGATGCCATGCCCCCTCGACCAGTGAGAGGAAATCGCGCGGCGTATAGCGGCTGAGCGCGGATTTCACGAAATGCGGATTGGCCGAGATGAAGCGGTCGGGCGCGGTGTGGATATTGGTGAAATTGCACCGTCCGCCGCCCGAAATCAGGATCTTGGCGCCCGGTCTTGCCAGCCTTTCGATCAGCAGCACGCGGCGACCGCGTTGCCCCGCGCGCAGGGCGCACATCATGCCCGCCGCGCCAGCGCCAAGGATGATCGCGTCATAATGGTCGGTCATGGCGTGTTCGTCCCTGCCGACTGAATGGGTGTGAAATAGGAGCCGAGCGACCCGCAGCAATCCGTTGTGGCTGCTTCCTTCCGGACCTGACCAGGTTGGCGAACGCGAACGTCCGCCCGACTCCCGGTGGGCCATATGGCGGCGCGCGGCGCGGAAAGCAAGGGCCCCGCTGCACGGGCAAGAAATGCATGGCCGCGCATACACAATGGCAATAATTATGCTTTATCAGCGCCGCAGACACTCAATCCCGAACCGGAGCATGCAATTTGTCACGCCTTACCCGTCTTTCGCTGATCCTCGCTGCCAGTGCCCTGCCCGTCGCGACCATGCCAACGGTCGTGCTGGCGCAGCCGCAGACCCTCGATTTCGGGGATGATGCGGGCGATTACACCAATGACGGCGAATGCGACGATATGCGCTTTTCCGGCCCAGGCATGACCGATACGCCGCTGCTGGAAGAGGATATCGGCCATGACGCCACCGATTGCCGCAATGCGTTTTTCCGCGGCGAGCTGAGCTATAATTCCGGTTACCGCGCCGTCGGCCAGATCGAATGGGGCGGCGATAATGGCGATTATGCCAATGACGGCGAATGCGACGACATGCGCTTTGTGGGTGAAGCCATGACCGATACGCCGCTGTTGACCGAAGACCTTGGCAATGACGCGACCGACTGCCGCAGCGCCTTCATGCGCGGCAAGCTGCAGGTGAACCCGCTGTTCGTGAAGACCGGCGGCATCGATTTCGGTGACGACAAGGGCGATTTCGCCAAGGATGGCGAGTGCGACGATCTGCGCTTTTCAGGTATCGGCATGACCGATACGCCGCTGCTGGGCGACGATGTCGGCCATGACGCCAGCGATTGCCGCAAGGCATTCGACGAAGGCCGCCTGCAATGGCGCGGCGAAATGGTCTATCTGGACGCTTCGGGCGACTGAGGGGCCGGAAACGCCGGCAATTTTACTTGAAGTTGTCGGCGTAGGCCTGAATTTTCAGCGTCTTGGGCGGGGTGGCGATCACCGTTGCCTCGATCCCGTACTTCGCCGCATAGGCCGCCGCCGCATCCATGTCGGGGAACGACAGCGTGACTTGCTGCTGCGTATCGCCCGAACCGGCCCAGCCCATCAGCGGATCGGGCTTTTTCGCTTCGGCGGGCACGAAATCGAGCACCCAGTCGGATGTGCGGGCCTTGCCCGACTGCATCGCGTTCTTGGGGCGCTGATAGATACGTGCTGGCATGGTTCGTTGGTCCCTCAAACGCCGGGCGCGGGCCGTTCGGCCCGCTTGGCTACCTCGCATAAAGCTCGGGCGGCCGGTTGGCCTTGCGGCTCTCGCTTCGCGGGCCGGATAATCCAACTTGGCGGGATTCTCAAGACCGCTCTCAGCCCTTCCCGCTGCCGCGCGCGAAGGCGTTTTTTGTTTTCAGGCTGGCGGCTTCTTCCCACGGCCGTTCGGGCCAGCGGTGTTTGGGATAGCGGCCCTTCATATCCTTGGCCACGTCGGCCCAGCTGCCGCGCCAGAAACCGGGCAGGTCGCGCGTTGCCTGAATCGGGCGGCCCGCGGGGCTGGTCAGGTGCAACAGCAAGGGCGTTTCCTGCCCATGGGGCCCGATCACCGGATGCCGGTCCATCCCGAACAGGGCCTGCACGCGCACGTCCACTTGCGGCGCGCCATCCGATTCGTAATCGATGGCGTGATGCGTGCCCGCCGCGCTGGTAAATTCGCGCGGGGCCAGCCGGTCCAGCTTTTGCCTGTCATCCCAGTCGAGCAGGTTCAACAGCCCCTCGGTCAAGGCGCCCTTCGCCAGTTTCAGATCGCGCCTGCCCGTCAGCAGAGGCCGCAGCCAAATGTCCGCATTTTGCGCCAGCGCATCAGGGGACAGCGCATCGATCCCCGCATGGCGCGCGCGGGCAAGCAAGGCGGGCGGCAGATGTTTTGCCGGATCGGCCAACAGCCTGTCCACAAGCATGTCCACAATCGCCGCGCCATCGGGATCGGGGTCGGGGCCGGTCGACAGCGTGATCGCACCCAGCCGCTTTTCCTGCCGCGCCTCTACCCGCTGTTCGCCCGCATTCCAGCGCAGCAGATGCCGCGTTTCGGCCAGATCGCCCAGTGCCCGTTCGACATCGGCGGCCTCCAGCGGCCAAGCCGCCGTGATCCGCGCCCCCTTGGCCTGTCCCTGCGCGTTGCCGATGGCCAGCCATTCGCTGCGCGCCAGCGGCGATGCGGGGTCGAGGATAAAGCCCCGCCCGCCGACGCTGATCCAGTGTTCGCCCGTGGAATCGCGGCGTTTGGCGACATGGCCCGTCATCGCCATGGCCAGATGGATGCCGGGATGGCCATTGGGGGCGTCCGGATCTGCGGCGATCACGCCTTCGGCCCGCTTGGCCCAGCCTGCGGCCAGCCTTCGCGCCTGTTCCGCCTTTCCGCCCGATTGCCCGTCCCAGCGGATCAGGCGCTGGTGCAGATCATCGCCCCTGCCGCCAAGCGCGCGTTCCTGTAACAGCAGCGCCAGTTTTGCGGCAGGCAGCGCCTCGCCCGCGCGGGCGCCATGGAGGACGATGGCGCCATGCACAGGGTCCATCGGCAGTTTCGCCAGCGCTTCCCCGAACGGTGTGACGCGATTGTCGGCATCCAGCACGCCCATGGCGCGCAGCCTTTCGCGCGCGCCGGAGATCGAGGCGGCAGGCGGCTCGTCCAGCCAGCGCAGGGCGGCGGGGTCGTTCTCTCCGATCCGCGCCAGCGTAAGCACCAGCGGGGCGAGATCGGCCGTGGTGATTTCGGGCGGGTCATAGGCAGGGCGGCCCTGATGCGCGGCTTCCTCCCACAAGCGATAGGCAATGCCCGCCTGCTGCCGCGCGGCGCGGCCCGCGCGCTGGTCCGATGCGGCGCGGCTGGACTGGCGGGTGACGAGATGGCTGGTCCCTGCCGCCACATCGAATTCCGCATGGCGCGACAGGCCCGAATCGACCACGACCGATACGCCGTCCAGCGTGAGCGAGGTTTCGGCGATGGCGGTCGCCAGCACGATACGGCGGCGGCCCTGCGCGTCGCGGCGGATCGCCTCGCGCTGGGCGGCGGGTTCGCATTGACCGTGAAGCGGCAGGACGGGCGTATCCTTCAGCCGTTCGGCCAGAATTTCGCGCACGCGTTCGATCTCTCCCACACCGGGCAGGAAGGCGAGGATGTCGCCATCCGTCTCGCGCCACGCGGTCAGCACCGCGCTGACCATGCGCTCGTCGGCGCGGCGCGCGGGATCGCTGCCCAGCCAGCGATGTTCGAGCGGCCATGCCTTCCCCGCGCTTTCCAGCACCGGCGTGTCGGGGCCCATCAGCCGTGCGAAACGCGCGCCGTCGATAGTGGCGCTCATCACCAGAATGCGCAGATCGGCGCGCAGCACGTCCTGCGTCTGCAATGCCAGCGCAAGGCCCAGATCGCTGTCGAGATGGCGTTCATGCGCCTCGTCGAACAGCACGGCGGAAACGTCCGGCAGGTCGGGATCGGCAGCGATGGCATTGACGAAAATCGCCTCTGTCATGACGACAACGCGGGTCTTTGCGCCGACCTTGCTGTCCATGCGGGTGCGATAGCCGATGGTCTCGCCCGCTTTCTCGCCCAGCATATGCGCCATGCGTTCCGCCGCGGCGCGCGCGGCAACGCGGCGCGGGGACAGAAGCCAGATCTGTCCCGAACACCAGCCCTCACCGATCAGCGCGGGCGGCACCGCCGTGGTCTTGCCCGCGCCGGGCGGCGCGACCAGCACGGCATTGGGTCCGGCGCGCAGGGCGGCCAGCAGGTCGGGCAGGATGGCCTGAACGGGTAGGGTTTCGGGCGGCACGCTCATCCCAAGCCGCCTAAAAGGATCAGAAGCGGCGCGCTACCGCGAACTGCACCGCCTCTATCATCGCCGCGCGGGCGGGATTGGCGGGAAAGCCCGAGATCGCGTCGATGGCGCGATTGGCGAAATATTTCGCCCGTTCGCGCGTGTCGGCCACCGCGTCATGCCTTGCGATCAGCGAGATGGCATGCGCCAGATCGTCGTCCGACGTGCGCTTGCCGGTCATCGCCTCGCGCCAGAAGGCGCGTTCCTCGTCCGAACCGCGCGCATAGGCGAGGATCACGGGCAGCGTCATCTTGCCGTCGCGGAAATCGTCGCCCTTGTCCTTGCCGCTTTCCGCGACTTCGGAATCGTAATCGATGGCATCGTCGACCAGCTGGAACGCGATGCCCAGATTGCGGCCGTAATCGTCCAGCGCCTGTTCGGTTTTCGCGTCGCGTTCGGCCACCACGGCGGCAATGCGGCAGGCAGCGGCGAACAGGGCGGCGGTTTTCGCGCCGACGATCTGGAGATAGCGCTCCTCGCTCGTCTCCAGCTGGCGCTGCGCGGTCAGCTGGTCGACCTCGCCCTCGGCGATGATGGCGCTGGCGTTCGACAGGATTTTCAGCACGCGCAGGCTGCCATCCTCGGTCATCAGTTCGAAACTGCGCGAGAACAGGAAATCGCCGACCAGCACGGCGGCGGGATTGCCGAAGACGACATTGGCCGCCTGCTTGCCGCGGCGCATGTCGGACCCGTCGACCACATCGTCATGCAGCAGCGTGGCGGTGTGAATGAATTCGACCACTGCGGCCAGCTTGTAATGGCGGGTGCCTTCATATTCCAGCAGCGCCGCGCTGGCCAGCGTCAGCATCGGGCGCATGCGTTTGCCGCCGCCCGCGATCAGATGGCCCGCAAGCGCCGGAATAAGCGGGATTTTCGACTGCATGCGATCGAGGATGATCGCATTGACATGGTTCATCCCGTCCGCCGTCAGGGCAAGGATCGGGCCAAGCGAGGCATCGCTGCGCGGGAGGGTATGGACGGTCGCAGTCACGGCGCCTCCCTAGTGGTCCCAAGGCCCTGATGGCAAGCACCAAGTTTGGCGCCCGCACGTTCCGAAAGATGCGTACGGGCGGGTATTTGCGCAAAAAATTTGCCTGAAGCGCCCGCCCCATTATAGGGCCGGTCATTATGAGCGACGACACTAGCCCTGCACACCCGGCAGCCCCCGCACCTGATGCGGTGCTGGCCGCCTTTCGCAAGAGCATCGACAATATCGATGCCGCGCTGATCCACATGCTGGCCGAACGCTTTCGCATCACGCAGGCGGTGGGCGAGTACAAGGCAAAGGCCGCCCTTCCCCCCGCCGACCCGAACCGCGAACAGCGCCAGATCGAACGGCTGCGCGCGCTTGCCGTGGAGGCCGATCTGGACCCCGAGTTTTCGGAAAAATTCCTGCGCTTCGTGATCGACGAGGTGATCCGGCACCATGAACAGGCTGCCGCGGCGAAGGGGTGAGTGTATGTCCAATCGCGACCGGCTTATTCGAGCTATAAGAGATCGCTCGTCAGAGCATGGTAAGGCGATGCAACTGTTGGCGGATGCCAAGCTGGCCGGTCAAATGGTGGCCGTCCTCCGGCAAGAACTCGATTCCATGGTCCGATCTATCTATCTGATTGCCCAGCCCCTTGAGCGCCGAAATCTCTTGATTGACGCGTTAGTGAATGGCGAAAAATGGACGCGTGAAGGGTCACGAGCAAAGGTGACTGACAGAGAATTGGTAGATTTTGCACGCAATCTACAAGGTTGGGCGCAAAATGTTTACAAATTCGGATGCGCGTTCATTCATCTATCGATTTTACACGACTACAACAATAGCGATCCACTCGAACACTTGACGTCCAATGAACGATCAGAATTATTTGAGTATTGCCGGTTCTACCACAGCGGACCTCCCGCTGGTTTTGAACAATTTACGGATCTGGTTCCCTATTTTCCAAAAGTTCTCGAAAAAATTTCCGCCAATCTTGATTGTTATCTGGAAGTTCTCGAACGGAACGAGGTGCAGAAACCCGAAGACATTTGGTAAAGGAATGACTGCACCGGATCGCTGGCTGGCCTGACCAACCTGCGGAAGCCTAAACCCCCGCACCCTCTCGCAGCACCGCGGTTCCCGCCTCCCGCTGCGCGCGCAGGTCGCGCTTTAGCGCGGCGGGATCGCGGGCGATGACGAAGCCGAAGCTGACGCCGCCTTCCTTTGACTGTGTTGCGTGATGCAGGTGATGTGCCTGTACTAGCCGCTTCAGATAGCCGCCGCGCGGGACATAGCGGAACCAGCGCTGGTGAACGAGGCCGTCGTGCACCAGCGTGTAGATCACGCCATATAATAATATGCCCAGCCCGATCCATGTCGCGGGCCACCATGCGGCCATGCCCAGCAGGTCGCCCATCACCAGCGGGCTGCCCAGCGCGAACATCGAAATGCTCATCGCCGCGCCGACCAGCGCGTAAAGATCGTTCTTTTCAAGGAAATTGTCGTGCCGTTCGTGATGGTCGCGGTGCCAGCCCCAACCCCATCCGTGCATGATATATCTATGGCTCGCCCAGGCAACGCCTTCCATCGCGGCGCAAGCGGCCAGAGTGATCAGCACGGCGTAAACGATCGTCATGCTCGCCCTATAGCACCGGCCCGCGGATTTGCGACAAACTCTTACAATCCAGATGCTTTTCGATGCAGTCGGTTTCTCCGCCGTTCATTTTCGCATGACTATTTCTGAATGCACAGGACGCATCGGATGAAAGATGCTCCCGACCCGGAAAATGACACACAAGGAGTGCCGTTATGCGTAAGTTTGCCACGATCCTCACCCCCGCGATCGCCGTGCTGGGCATGGCCGCGCTGACCCCCGTGCCCGCAATGGCGGCGGCGCATGACAGGGATGCACCGCGCTATAGCAAGCAGGTCGACGATCGCGGATCGCTGCGCAGCGATATCGCGCAGTTGGACAACCGGATCGACCGCGCCGAACGCAACCGGTCCATCAGCCGCAAGGAAGCCAATGCGCTGCGCCGCGATACCGGTGATCTGCAGCGGCTTTACCGCAATTATGCGCGAAACGGGCTGAACCGGCAGGAGGTCGCCACGCTGTCGAAAAAGATCGACCGGATCGAATGGTCGCTGCGCTCCGAACAGCGCGACCGCGACAGGCATCGCGGCTGATCCCCGCCCCCGATTGCCCGCGCACGAATGTTGCGCGGGCAAGCACGACCGTCGCGCTTGAATTGCGCGGCGGTCGCGCCTAATCGCGCATGCATCATGACCAAAGCACGCACACTCTACGAAAAGATCTTTGACGCCCATGTCGTGGAACGCCGCGACGACGGCACCTGCCTTGTCTATATCGACCGCCACCTTGTGCACGAGGTGACGAGCCCGCAGGCGTTCGAGGCGCTACGGCTGGCAGGACGCACCGTGCGCCGCCCCGATCTGACGCTGGCAGTGCCCGATCACAACCTGCCCACTACCGCGCGCCGCGATGCAGCCGGTAACCGCATTCCCATTGCCGATCCCGCCAGCGCGCAGCAGCTTGCCGCGCTTGAGGCGAATGCCCCCGCCTTCGGTATCCGCTATATCGGCGATGCCGACGCGGAACAGGGCATCGTCCATGTCGTAGGCCCCGAGCAGGGCTTCTCGCTGCCGGGCGCGACCATCGTTTGCGGCGACTCGCATACGGCGTCGCATGGCGGCCTGGGCGCGCTGGCGTTCGGCATCGGCACGTCCGAGGTGGAGCATGTGCTGGCGACCCAGACGCTGCTGCTGAAACCGTCGAAAACGATGGAAGTGCGGGTAGAGGGCGAACTGGCCCCCGGCGTCACTGCCAAGGATGTCGTCATGCATGTGATCGGCGTGACCGGCACGGCGGGCGGCACCGGCCATGTCGTGGAATATCGCGGCAAGGTGTTTCAGGACATGAGCATCGAAAGCCGCCTGACCGTATGCAACATGGCGATCGAGGGCGGCGCGCGTGCCGGTCTGATCGCGCCCGACGACAAGACCTATGCCTATCTGAAAGGCCGGCCGATGGCGCCCAAGGGTGCCGACTGGGACAAGGCGCTGGCGTGGTGGAAGACGCTGCCCACCGACGAGGGCGCGGTGTTCGACAAGACGGTGGTGATCGACGCCGCCGATATCCAGCCCACCGTCACATGGGGCACCAGTCCCGAAGACACGGTGGCGATCACTGGCGTAGTGCCCGATCCCGCCGGTTTTGCCGACCCGTCGAAACAGGCCGCGGCGCAGGCCAGCCTGGACTATATGGGGCTGGAGCCGGGCATGAAGATGACCGATATCGAAGTCCAGAACGTGTTTATCGGTTCGTGCACCAACAGCCGGATAGAGGATCTGCGCGCCGCCGCCGCCGTGCTGAAGGGGCGCAAGAAGGCCGATAATGTCACTTGGGCCATCGTCGTCCCCGGATCGGGCCTTGTGAAAATGCAGGCCGAGGCCGAGGGGCTGGACAGGATTTTCACCGACGCGGGCCTTGAATGGCGCGAACCGGGTTGTTCGGCCTGTCTGGGCATGAACCCCGACAAGGTGCCGTCCGGCGAACGCTGCGCATCGACCTCCAACCGCAATTTCGTCGGAAGGCAGGGACCGGGCGCGCGCACCCATCTGGTCAGCCCCGCCATGGCGGCGGCAGCGGCGGTGACCGGCCGCCTGACCGATGTGCGGACGCTGGGCGTGGCAGAGCCGGAACCGGCCTGATCGGGCGGTGCGCGCGGACGCCGGCGGAACGCCGAATGCCGGTGCCTGTCCGGACGCACCGCTGAAACGCGGGTTCGCGCCCGTTGCCGATGCGCGCACGCGGTTGCTGATTTGCGGCAACCTGCCGGGCGATGCCTCGCTGGTGGCGGGGCGGTATTACGCGCATCCGCGCAACCGGTTCTGGCATTTGCTGGGCGCGGCGGCGGACATGCCGGAATTGCCCGCCCTGCCCTATGACGATCGGCTGAGGGCGCTGTTGTCGCGCGGCATCGGGCTGTGGGACGTGGCCGCCAGCGGGTCGCGGCGCGGCAGTCTGGATACCGCCTTGCGCAATGTGGAGCCGACCGATCTGGCCGGACTGGCGGCGACATTGCCTGCCCTGCGCGCCATCGCCTTTAACGGCAGTGCGGCGGCGCGGATCGGGCGCAGGCTGATGGCGGGTGACGGTCGCGTCGCGCTGGTCGACCTGCCTTCGTCCAGCCCCGCCTATTGCGCGATCACCCCGCACGACAAGCAGATGCGCTGGATGGTGCTGAAACAATGGCTGGAGCGGTGAATAATCGCCCGCGCGCCCTTGCCTTTCGGCGGGCGCTGGTCAGATAGGGCAGAAGGGTTGGCCCCGCTGCCGGATGGCCGGGGCCGAGAGGGCCTGAACCGGATAGAGAAAGACCGAGCAACGGTATGAGCGACGACAAGAACTGGACTTCGAAAGCCGCGATGGCGGGGGCCGCCATCGGATCGGCGGCGCTGGCAGCGGCGGTGATGTATGCCTCGCGCCGGATGGAACGGGCCAAGCAAAAGGGCAAGCCCGCCCCCACCGTGCCGACAGGCGAGAACCCCGAAACCGATTGAAGGGCATTCCGGCGTTGAGCCGCGTGCCCCTTCGCCATATAGGCCTTTGCATGGACAAGATTGACACGATCGAAGGGCGGGCCATCCCGTTCGGTGCGAAGAACGTCGATACCGACGTGATCATCCCCGCGCGCTGGCTCAAGACCATCACGCGCGAGGGGCTGGGCGAAGGCGCGTTCGAAACGGTGCGGGCGAAACCCGGCAATGTGTTCGACGATCCGCGCAATGCGGGCGCGCCGATCCTGATCGCGGGCGATAATTTCGGCTGCGGCTCCAGCCGTGAACATGCCGCATGGGCGCTGCTGGACATGGGCATCACCGCCGTGATCGCACCCAGCTTTTCCGACATTTTTTCGGGCAATGCGTTCAAGAACGGCATTCTGACCGTCGTGCTGCCGCAGGATCAGGTCGACCGGCTGATGGAAGTGGCCCAAACCGACGAGATTGCCATCGATCTGGAACATTGCACCGTCACCACCCCGTTTCAGGACCGTTTCACCTTTGAAATCGATCCGTTCCGCCGCCATTGCCTGCTGGAAGGTCTGGACGAGGTGGGGCTGACCATGGCGCGGCAGGACGCGATTTCCGCGTATGAGGCGAAGGCCGCGGGCGAACTTTCCTTTCTTTCCGGCCCGCGCGACATCGCGGCCTAGGCCCAAGCGGCTTTCACATTACGGTTTTTAGGGGACTTAGACAGATGACCGATTTCAACGACCGCCGCCGCGCCGAGGAAGCCAAGGCCGCCATGGACGAGGAAATGCTGTTCCGCGTGACCGCGCGGCGCAACCGTCTGGTGGGCGAATGGGCCGCCGGACTGATGAACCTGTCGGATGTAGAGACCGAGGCCTATCGCAAGGCGGTCGTGCAGGCCGATTTCGAGGAAGCGGGCGACGAGGACGTGATCCGCAAGGTGCTGGGCGATTTGACCAGCGCGGGCGTCGATGCCGACGATGCGATGGTGCGCGCCGCGCTTGAGGAAAAAATGGTCGAGGCCCGCCGCCAGCTGATGAGCGAGAGCTGATTTGCCATGGCGATGAAGGCCGAAGATATCGAGTCCCTGATCCGCGCCGCGATTCCCGACGCGGACGTCACGATCCGCGATCTGGCGGGCGACGGCGATCATTATGCCGCCCATGTCGTATCCGCCAGTTTCGCCGGGTTGACGCGGGTAAAGCAGCACAAGGCCGTTTACGATGCGCTTGGGGGGCGCATGGGCGGCGAACTGCATGCCTTGCAACTGACGACCGCGGTTCCCAACTGAGGGCCACGACACATTCTAGTTTTATCGGGATCGAACATGTCCGACATCAACAGCCGCATTCAGGATATCGTCGCCAAGGACGATGTCGTTCTTTTCATGAAGGGCACGCCCCTTTTCCCCCAGTGCGGATTTTCCAGCCGCGCGGTCGCCATTCTTGAACATTGCGGCGTGGCCTATGGCTCGGTCGACGTGCTGCAGGACATGGAAATCCGCCAGGGCATCAAGGCCTATTCCGAATGGCCGACGATCCCGCAGCTCTATGTAAAGGGCGAATTCGTGGGCGGCAGCGACATCATGATGGAAATGTTCGAAGCCGGCGAATTGCAGCAGCTGATGACCGAACAGGGCTGCGCAAAGGCGGAATAAACGGCCGCCCGTCGATGGAGCTTGACGACAGGCCCGACCTTGCCGACCGGCTGAAAGATGCGATCCCCGCCGCGACGCTGATCGCGATGCGCCCTGCCCCCGATGGCGGACCGGACGAGATTCTCGTGGTCGAACGGGCAGAGAAACTGGCTTTTGCGGGCGGGATGATCGCCTTTCCCGGCGGGCGGGTCGAGGCGCAGGACCATGCGCTGGCCGCCAGTGCAGTGCCAAGCCTGCCGCCTGCCGAAGCGGTCGCCCGCATTGCCGCGATACGCGAGACATTCGAGGAAACCGGCCTGCTGTGCGGGCTGGCAGGGTCGGACGAAACGACAGGCCCCGCCGCCTGCGATCACATCGCCGCTGCCCGGCGCGAGATGCTGGACGGCACGCCTTTCGATGCGCTGCTGGCCGATCGCGGCTGGGCGATCGACGCCCATGCGCTATTGCCCTTTGCCCGCTGGTGCCCGCCTGCGGGCATCACCCTTGCCCGCCGCTTCGACGCACGGTTTTACGTCGTGCGCGCGCTGGCAGGCGCCGAAGTCTCGCCCGACAGGACCGAGAATGCCGCCGCCTTCTGGGCGCGCGCATCGACGCTGGTGGGCGACAATGATGCAGGGCGGATCAAGATGGTCGGCCCGACGCGCGCGACATTGATGCGGCTTGCCATGGGCCACGGCTTTGCAGATGCGAAGGCCAGTGCCGAACAGTTCCCCGTGCGCGAAATCCTGCCCGTGGTGCGCCATGAAGGTAGCGAAAGCTGGACCGGTGTGCCCGCAGGCCATGGCTATCCCGACGTGGATTTCCGCATTCGTTAAGCCGATAGACCGGGCCAAATGCCGCATTGCGGCCCTCTCGCAATATTTATGCACTGAAAAGAAACGAATGTAACGCAATTGAAACGCAACTGTCGCGTAACCGTCGCAAACAGCCCCTAGCCAGCGGCGCCAACAGGGGCGCCAAGTCCCCTGCGAACCGCTATCCTTCAGGGGGCTTTATGAACCGCAAATTCCGCACCGCGCTGGTAATCGGCAGCGCGCTTTCCGCTATTATCGCTTCGCCGCAGGCCTTTGCCGCGGGCACACTGGACGGTTCGGTCGTCGACGCGACCGGCACCCGCGCCCTCCAGGCCGCGCAGGTCACCATCCTTGAACTGGGCCGCACGGTTTCGTCCGAACGCGACGGTTCGTTCCGCTTTCCCGAAGTGCCCGCCGGCACCTATACGCTGGAAGTGAAATATGTCGGCGCGCCGACCGAAACGATCAGCGTGACCATGCCCGAAACCGGCACCGTCATACAAACCGTCGCGCTGGGCAGCGCCGACAGCTCTATCCTGGTGGTCGGCCAACTGGCGAACCAGGCCAGCGCACTGTCGCGCAAGCGGGCGGGCGAGACGGTGTCCGACGTGCTGACCCGCGACGCCATCGGCCAGTTTCCCGACCAGAACGTGGCGGAATCGCTGCGCCGCCTGCCCGGCATCAACGTGCTGAACGATCAGGGCGAAGGCCGTTTCGTGTCGGTGCGCGGCCTTGACCCCGAACTCAACTCGACCTCGCTGAACGGCGTGCGCCTGCCCGCGCCCGAAAGCGATGTGCGTTCGGTCGCGCTCGACGTGATCAGCAGCGACATCATCGAATCGATCACGGTCAAGAAATCGCTGACTCCCGACATGGATGGCGATACCATCGGCGGTTCGGTCGAGATCGAGACCACCAGCGCCTTCGACCGCGAAAAGGACCTGTGGAGCGCGCGTCTGGAAGGCAGCTATAACGATTACGCCAACGAGGTAACGCCCAAGGGCAGCCTGGATTTCGCCACGCGCATAACCGACGATTTCGGCATTTCGGGCGGCGTATCCTATTACAAGCGCAAGTTCGAAACCGACAATATCGAGGCTGACAGCTGGACCGATGTCGACGGCACACCTTATGCCGAGGAATTCGAATATCGCGACTATGACGTCGAGCGCGAGCGTCTGTCGGCCACACTGGGTGCCGATTTCCGCGTCGGCGATACGACCGAGCTGTATGTAAAGGGCGTTTTCAGCCAGTTCGACGATCAGGAATACCGCCGCCGCCTGGTGTTCGACTTTGCCGATTCCATCGATGTTTCGGCTTCGGGCAATGTCGTGACCGTCGGCGATGCCTATGACGCGGTCGAGGACGAAGGCCGCCTGCGCGTTGAGCGCGACGTCAAGGACCGCTTCGAACGCCAGCGCATCTGGAATGTCGTCTTCGGAGGCAAGACCGAGTTGGATAGCGGCTGGTTCGCCGAATATTCGGCCAGCTATGCCAAGGCGACCGAGCGCGAGGACGGATCGATCGACCCCGCCCAGTTCCGCCGCGACTTCGAGGGCGAGAATGTCGCCATCGCGATGGATTACAGCGATCCGCGCGTGCCCATGTATGACGTGGTGGGCAACGGGTTCGAATTCCGCGACGCCTCTTCCTATGAGCTGAACGAGATCGAATATACCGCCCTGTCCGACGCGCAGGACGAGGAATATGCGCTGAAGTTCGACTTTGGCCGCGACTTCTTCATGGATGCAGGCACGTTCACCGTGCAGGCGGGCTTCAAGGGCCGCTGGCGCGAAAAGACCTATGACAAGAATGTCGAGTTCTGGGAAAACAGCGACATGACGCTGGCCGACGTGCTGGGCACCAGCACCTATCGCCTGACCAGCATCGATCCGGTTCCCAGCTATCACGGTGCGCGCGATTATTTCGAGGCCAATTTCGACAGCTTCGAACTGAACGAGATCGACACCATGTTCGATTCCTCGGTCGAGGATTACCGCGCCGACGAGGATATTCTGGCCGGTTACCTGCTGGGCAAGTTCGAAACCGACCGCCTGTCGGTGATCGGCGGCGTCCGTTACGAGAACACCAAGAACAGGCTGTTCGGCAATACCGCCACGATTTACGAAGAAGGCTCGACGCTGGGCGCGGAATGCGGTTTTGGCGACGGTGTCGAGGCGGATGACGATTACGTCTGCGTCGCTCCGGTGCAGTTCGACAAGAGCTATGACCAGTGGCTGCCCAGCCTGAACGCGAAATACGAACTCTCGCCCGAACTGCTGGTCCGCGTGGCCGGTTACAAGAGCCTTATGCGCCCCAAGCTGGGTTCGCTGGCTCCGCGTTTCGAAGTCGAGGTGAACGACGAGAACGAGATCGAGGGCAGCTTCGGCAATCCCGACCTCGATCCCTATGAAGCGTGGAACTTCGACGCCAGCCTCGAATATTACATGTCGAGCAATGGCGGGTTGAGCGCGGCGGTATTCTACAAGGATATCAAGAACTATATCGTCGATGTGAATATCGACGAACCCGGCGTGTTCGCGGGCATCGCCTTTGACGAGGCGACCATCCCGTTCAACGGGCCCAGCGCCAAGGTCTGGGGCGTCGAACTCTCGGCCTCGCAGGCGCTGGACTTCCTGCCGGGCTTCCTCTCGGGCTTTCTGGTGCAGGCGAACTATACCTATACCGACGCCACGGGAGAGATCGCGGACGGCGACTTCACCGACCTCGACAATATCGACACCTATCGCGAAATCATGCTCCCCTCTTCGTCCAAGCACACGGTCAACGGCGTGCTCGGTTACGAAAAGGGCCCCGTCAGCCTGCGTCTGGCGGGCACCTATCGCGACAAATATCTGGACGAAGTGGGGGGCGATGCGGAAGAAGACCGCTATGTCGACGATCACTTCCAGCTGGATTTCAGCGCGAAACTGCGTCTGAACGAAGGCGTCCAGCTGTATTACGAGTGGGTGAACATCAACAACGCGAAATATTTCGCCTATAACAATTACATGGGCCAGAAGAACCTGTACCAGTATGAGGAATATAACTGGACGATGAAGTTCGGCGCGCGCCTGAATTTCTGATCCTGCCGCATATAAACAGGGGATTATCCATGAAAAATGCAATCAAGGTCGGGGCCGTTATCGCCCCGGCCATCCTGCTGGCGGCTTGCGCATCGGAAAAGGTCTGGCCGCCTTCGCCATGGCCCACGGGCAGTGTCGAGGCCGCGGTCGAGACCGTGCCTGTCGGCACTGCCAATGCCGATGCCGCCGACGATCCGGCGATCTGGCGCAATCCGGTGGATTCGTCAAAAAGCATCCTGCTCGGCACCGATAAAAAGGCCGGCCTCTATTCCTATGCGATGGATGGCACGGTCATCGATTTCGTGCCCGCGGGCCTGCTCAACAATGTCGATCTGGTCTCTTTGGCCGATGGCACGGTTCTGGTCGCGGCCAGCGACCGGACCGACGGGGTAAAGCCCGCCATCGCCTTTTTCACGCTGGCGACCGACGGCAAGCTGACCAAGGGCGCACGCCTGTCGGTCGGCACGGGCGAAGCCTATGGCTTTTGCATGGCGCATACCAATGAAGAAGGGCAACTGGCCCGCGCCTATATCGTGACCAAGGAAGGCCCCGTGATCGAGGCGGTGATCGGCGGCACGGTCGCGGCGCCGACCGTTCTGTCCAGCCGCGTGTTCGACATCCCCAGCCAGAGCGAAGGCTGCGTCGTCGATGGCCGCACCAACATGCTGTATGTGGGCGAGGAAGCGGCGGGCATCCACCGTTTCGACCTGTCGCAGGACGCACCGGCGGGCAAACTGGTCGCGGTGGCAGACGGCACCGCGCTGGTGCCCGATGTCGAAGGCCTTGCCATCGCGCCCATGGGCGAGGACGCGGGCTATCTGATCGCGTCGAGCCAGGGCGATAATGCCTATACGGCTTTTGCCCTGCCCTCCATGGCCTATGTCGGCCGTGTGCGGATCGCCGATGGCGCGCAGATCGACGGCACGTCGGAAACCGATGGCATCGAATTCGCCGCGGGCGATTTCGGCCCCGCCTTTCCCGACGGCATTTTCATCGCGCAGGACGGGGACAACGGCGCCGATGCCGACGGCAATGCGACCCAGAACTTCAAGCTGGTGCGCGGCGACGCGCTGATCGCGGCATTGAGAGGCGAATAAGGGGCCCAATAAGCGGCCCTTTTCGCAGACGGCGAATTCTTAACGCGCAAACGGCCAGCGCCCGGAAAGGGTGCTGGCCGTTAATTTTTGTAAACGGCACTGCGCGACGATCCCGCCGCATGCCTGTCCGCGATCAGTTGACGCGGAACAGCTTTTGCCAAAGCGTGGGTTCGTGCATCGGCTGCAATGCGCCGAATTTCATAAACCGCTGTGAAGCATCGGAATAAGGGCGCGGCAGGGTCCAACGGTCGGGCGCACTTTTATGGTAGCTGGGCGTATACATGGCTCGGGTTACCTCATGCAGATTGTGTCTTGTCGCTAGAAACCCCTAAGGTCACAGGTCGGTTCCCGTGTCGAACCGGTTAACCATGCCCGTAAAAGACTTGCATCGCTGCACTGCGGTATAAAACCCCTGTTTTCCGCCATGCAGCACAGTTAACCGGCGCGTTAAGAATTTCCCGGAAAAAATCTCTATCCCGTAACGGGACAGCGGGTAATCAGGGTTAACGACAGGAAGCGACCCGAATCGCCCCATCGATTGCGCCGCGCATCGGTTTCCCCTGCGACAAATCGTTTCGCCCCACGGTTTTCGCCCGACCAGCCATGGACATAGGCTGTCGATGCTGTATCGCTGCTGCGCCGTTTTCACGCGGGACAAGCCTGCCCTGCGGGCATCAAACAGGGTCGTTCCGGCGGCCCGCACAGGCCAGACGTTCGATAGCCGGAGTTCCCTTTGGACTTGCTGCTCATTTCCGCCCTGCCGTTCCTTGGCGCCATCGCCATCGGTCTGGCAGCCCGGGCACCGCGCATCATGCACGCGGTCATCGCGGGACTATTCACCCTGACCGCACTGGCACTGGTGCTGGTCAAGGCGCCCGCCGTGCTGGCCGGACAGGTGGTGACCACGCGGATCGACTGGGTGCCCACCATCGGCCTTAACGCCAATTATTTCATGGACCCGCTGGGCCTGATGTTCGCGGGGCTGATATTGGGCATCGGCCTGTTGATCGTGATCTATGCGGCCAGCTACCTGTCCGCATCGGACAGTTCGGCCAAGTTCCTGACTTTCCTGATGCTGTTTCAGGGCGCGATGCTGGGCATCGTGCTGTCCGACAATGTGCTGATGCTGCTGGTGTTCTGGGAAATGACCAGCCTGTCTTCGTTCCTGCTGATCGGTTTCTGGGGCCATCTGGCCGAAGGGCGGCAAGGCGCGCGCATGGCGCTGGCGGTGACGGGCGGCGGCGGGCTTGCGCTAATCGCGGGACTGGTGCTGCTGGGGCGGATCGCGGGATCGTATGATCTGACGCAGATATTGCTGGCCAGGGATGTCATTCAGGCATCGCAGCTGTATCCCGTGGCGCTGGTGCTGATCCTGCTGGGCTGCTTTACCAAATCGGCGCAATTCCCGTTCCATTTCTGGCTGCCGCACGCGATGGCCGCGCCCACGCCGGTCAGCGCCTATCTGCACAGCGCCACCATGGTAAAGGCGGGCGTATTCCTGATGGCGCGGCTGTGGCCGGTGCTGGCGGGCACGGAGCTTTGGTTCTACCTCGTCGCCACCACGGGGCTGGTCACCATGCTGGTCGGCGCGGGCGTCGCGCTGTTCAAGAACGATCTGAAAGGGCTGCTGGCCTATTCGACGGTCAGCCATCTGGGCCTTTTGACGATGCTGTTCGGCTTTGGAACAAAGCTGGCCGCCGTGGCGGGCGTGTTCCACATTCTGAACCATGCTACATTCAAGGCAGCGCTGTTCATGAACGCGGGCATCGTCGATCACGAGGTCGGCACGCGCGATGCGCGGCGGCTGGGCGGGCTGGCCGCGCTGATGCCGGTGACCGCCACCCTTGGCACGATCGCGGCCCTGTCGATGGCGGGGATACCGCCCTTCAACGGCTTTCTGTCCAAGGAAATGATGCTGGAGGAAGCAGCGCATACCGCATGGGCGGGCACGGGCTGGCTGGTGCCGGTGGTGGCGACCATCGCCGCGCTGCTGTCGGCGGCCTATTCCTTCCGCTTTATCGCCCATGTCTATTTCGGGCCGAAGCGCGACGATTATCCCAAGCCGCCGCACGATCCGGGCATCGGCCTGTGGGGCCCGCCCGCCGTTCTGGTGGTGCTGGTCGTGCTGATCGGCCTGCTGCCCGCGCTGATGGCGCAACATCTGGTCGAGGCGGTGGCGGGCGCGGTGATCGGCGGTCCGGACCGGATCGCTGCGTTGCCCGAATTCCACCTGTCGCTGTGGCACGGGTTAACCCCTGCCCTGTTGATGAGCGGGATCGCGGTCGCGGGCGGCCTGATCATGCTGTGGCGCTATGGCGCGCTGGACCGCGTGTGGAACGCGCTGCCGGTGCCGGTGGCCAAGGACATGTTCGATCGCGGCATCCACGGCGCGGTCCATGCGGCGCGCGTCATTTCCTATGGCTTTCACAACGGATCGTTGCAGCGCACGCTGTTCGTGCTGTTCGCCTTTGCACTGGTGCTGGGGCTTGAGGGGATGTCGCTGGGCAGCCATCTTGCGGGCGGCTTCGCGGCAGGCGGGCGGCCGACCATGCCCGCGCCGCCAGTCGCGATTCTCGCCTGGCTGGCGCTGCTGGCTGGCACGGGCGCGGTCGTCTTGTCACAGCGGCAGCGGTTCCTTTCCCTCGTCTATATCAGCGTGATCGGCCTTGTCGTCTCTTTGGGCTTTATCTTCCTGTCCGCCCCCGATCTGGCGCTGACGCAGATTTCGGTCGAGACGGTGACGATCCTGCTCCTGCTGCTGGCGCTGCATCTGCTGCCGCGCAATCCGCCGACCAGCAGTTCGACCGCACGCCATATCCGCGACGGATTGCTGGGCATCATGGGCGGCGCGGGCGTCGGCTGGGCGGCATGGGCGATCATGACGCGCCCGCAGGGCGAGACGATTTCCGCCTATCACTGGGCCATGGCGAAAAGCGGCGGCGGCGGCACCAATGTGGTCAATGTGATCCTGGTCGATTTCCGCGGCTTCGACACTTTTGGCGAGATTATCGTGCTGGGCATCGCGGCGCTGGCGATCTTCGCGCTGTTGCAACCGGCGGTGCGCGGGGAATCGGGGCGGCGTCTGCTGGCGCTGATGGATGGTATCGTCCGCTCGCCCGAACGCCATCCGATGATGCTGGTGGTCGCGGGCCGCGTGATCCTGCCCATGGCGATGGTGGTGGGCATCTATATCTTCCTGCGCGGCCACAACATGCCGGGCGGCGGGTTTATCGCGGGTCTGGTCTTTTCCATCGCGATGCTGATCCAGTATATGGCATCGGGCTTTGAATGGGCCGAGGAACGGCGGCGCACCGAACGGCACGCGCTGATCGCGGTCGGCGTACTGACCGCGGCGGCGACGGGCGCGGGCGCGCTGGCATTCGGCAAGCCGTTCCTGACCAGCTCCTATGGCTATTTCCATATCCCGCTGGTGGGAGAGATCGAGCTGGCCACCGCCATGCTGTTCGATACCGGCGTCGCGCTGACGGTAGTGGGCGCGGTGATGCTGGCGCTGGCGCAGCTGGCCAATGCGACCCGGCGGGCAGAGGTCGAACATTCCGACCATGCGATGGACATCGATCCAAGCAGGGAAGAGGATCTGGCAGCGGAGGCTTCGCAATGAGCGTGGAATTCCTTGTCGCCAGCGCCATCGGCGTTCTGACAGCGGCGGGCATCTATCTGTGCCTTCGCGGGCGCACCTTTCCGGTGGTGCTGGGCATCGCCATGCTGTCCTATGCGATCAATGCCTTCCTGTTTTCGGTGGGCCGTCTGGTGGTGGACAAGCCGCCGATCTATGCCAAGGGCGCGGACTATACCGATCCGCTGCCACAGGCGCTGGTGCTGACGGCGATCGTCATCTCGTTCGGCATGACCGCGCTGGTCGTGGTGCTGGCGCTGCGCAGCTTTCTGGAAAGCGGCACCGACCATGTCGACGGCACGCCCGAGGATATCGACCTGACCGATGGCGAGGCCAATCACTGATGCTGACCATCGTTCCCATCCTGTTGCCCGCGATGATCGCCGCAATCACGCTGATCCGCGTGGTCCGCACGACGCGTCTGGCGGCGATATTGTCGCTGGCGTCCTCTGCCGCGCTGCTGGCCGTGGCCATCGCCCTGTTTGCCGAGGCTTCGGACGGGGTGATCCGCGTCTACCGGCTGGGCGACTGGCCCGCGCCGTTCGGAATCGTGCTGGTGCTGGACCGGTTGTCGACCATGATGGTTCTGCTGACCAATGTGCTGGCGCTGTGCGTGCTGGTGCATGCGGTGGTGACGCAGCTTGACCGGCGCGGCTGGCATTTCCACCCGATGTTCCAGTTCCAGTTGCTGGGCCTGAACGGCGCATTCCTGACGGGCGACCTGTTCAACCTGTTTGTGTTTTTCGAAGTGCTGCTGATCGCCAGCTATGGGCTGATCCTGCACGGTCAGGGCGCGGCGCGGCTGCAGGCAGGCGTGCAATATGTGGTGGTGAACCTTGTCGGATCGACGTTGTTCCTGATCGCGCTGGGCATATTATATGGCATGACGGGCACGCTCAACATGGCCGATATGGGCATGCGCATCGCACTGGCGCCTGCGGGGGACCAGCCGCTGATCCGTATGGGGGCGCAGATCCTGATCGTGGTCTTTGCGCTAAAGGCCGCCTTGCTGCCGCTGCAATTATGGCTGCCGCGCGCCTATTCCAATACCTCTGCGCCGGTCGCGGCGCTGTTCGCGATTCTGACCAAGGTGGGCGTCTATTCGATCCTGCGCACCACCGTGCTGATCTTTGGCGCGGATGCGGGCGCGGTGGCGTTTGCGCCGTCGGGCTGGATGCTGCCCGCATCGCTGCTGACCATTCTGGCGGGCTTTGTCGGCGTGCTGGCGGCCCGGAACATGCGTCTGATGGCGGCCTTTGGCGTGATCGGATCGACCGGCACGCTGCTGGCGGCGGTATCGCTGTTCGAACCGGCCAGCGTGGCGGCGGCGCTGTATTACCTGCCGCATTCGGTGCTGTCGGGCGCGTTGATGTTCCTTGTCGCCGATCTGGTCGCCCGCGCGCGGGGCGAGGCGGACGACGCGCTGGTGCCCGAACGGCCCTTTGCGCGCATGGGGCAATATGGCGCGATGTTCATGCTGGCGGCGATCGCGCTCGCCGGCCTGCCGCCGCTGTCGGGCTTTATCGGCAAGCTGCTGATCCTGTCGGCCAGTGCCGATGCGCGTTTCGCATGGTGGATCTGGGCCGCGATACTGGGCGGGACCTTTATCGCCATCCTCGGCCTTGCCCGCGCGGGCAGCATTCTGTTCTGGAAGTCGCGCAACGGGGAAGAGGCATTGCCGCCCCGCGACGGCCTGTTGGCCAGCGCGCCCGCATTCGTGCTGATCGCCCTGCTGGCCGCGCTGACCGTGTTTGCCGGTCCCGTCACCCGCAACGCACAGGCGACAAGCGCGCAGATCTTCGCGGTGGGCAATTATATCGAGGCGGTTCTGGTCGACCAGCCCGATGCCCCGAAACAGGAGGGCAGCCGATGATGCGCCGCTTGTTCCCCCACCCCGCGCTCAGCGGGTTGCTGGTGCTGGTCTGGGTGCTGCTGGTCAACGATATCTCGGCCGGGACGGTCGTGATGGCGCTGCTGGTCGGGTTCTTCGTGCCGCTGTTCACCGCGCCCTATTGGCGGGACAAGCCGCTGATCCATCTGGGTTGGCCGCTGGCAGGCTATATCGCGCTGGTCATTTGGGACATCGTGGTCGCCAATTTCCAGGTGGCGTGGCTGATCCTGTTCCGCCGCAACCGCGATCTCAACAGTTGCTGGCTGGTCATCCCGCTCGACATTCGCAAGCCCGAGGCGATTACCACGCTGGCGGGCACCATCAGCCTGACGCCGGGCACGGTTTCGGCCGACGTGTCCGCCGATGGCCACGCATTGCTGGTCCACGCGCTGGACGCCAGCGATCCCGAGGCAGAGATCGCCAAGATCAAGGCGCGTTACGAAAGCCGGTTAAAAAGGATTTTCCGATGAGCCCGATCATCCATTACGCCATTCTGGCCGGTTATTTCATGATCGGCCTTGCGATCCTGCTGAATGTGTGGCGCCTATTCGCGGGGCCGACGCGGGGGGACCGCATCCTCGCGCTCGACACCATGGTCATCAATGCCATCGCATTGATCGTGCTGTTCGGGATCAGGGAAGGCACGACCATGTATTTCGAATCCGCCCTGCTGTTCGCCATGGTCGGTTTCGTGGGAACGGTGGCCTATGCCAAGTTCCTGCTACGCGGCGATATCGTGGAGTAACCGGCATGACGCTGATCGCCGATATTCTGATCGCCGTGCTGATCCTTGGCGGAGGTGCGTTTGCGCTGATCGGATCGTGGGGGCTGGTACGCCTCCCCTCGCTGATGACGCGGCTGCACGGGCCGACCAAGGCGACCACGCTGGGCGTGGGCGGGGTGCTGGTGGCCAGCATGATCTATTTCCCCGTCTATCACGGCCATTTCTCGGCGCACGAGCTGCTGATCACGCTGTTCCTGTTCATTTCGGCCCCGATCACCGCGAATATGATCGCCAAGGCGCATCTGCACCGTCAGGGCACGCGGATCGATCCCAACCCTGCCGACGATATTCAGGAAGGCCTGCCGCAAAGCGAGATCTGGGCCACGTTCCGCGCGAACCAGCCCGCGGGGGGCACGGACGCAGAGGCTGAGATTACAGACCCAGCACGACGCTGAGCCGCGTGCTGGTATCCCACGATACCGTGCCGGGGGCCGGATCGGATTCGTAGATCGTGTCGAACGACAGCCGCGCCGACAGATTGCCGTAAAGATCGCTGGTCACTGCCGTCGACGTGGTCAGCGTGCTGTTCGCCTCGTCCAGCACAAAGGCAATGCTCTCGCTGAAGGCCAGCGTGTCGGTGATGTCCCATTTGAAATCGGTATTGGCAAAGGCGCCCAGCCGGTTCTCGCTCTCGCCCGAAGTAAAGCGCGTCTGGCGCAGCGCGGGGCCCGCCGATGCTTCCCAATCGACATCGTCGCTGTCGATGATCTGGTAACCGACGCCCACCACTTCGGTAAAACGGCGGGAAATGCCCTGAAACCGGTTGCGTTCATAGCTGAGCGTGCCGAAGGCGAAGATCGGGGAATCGGCAAAATCGCGGCGCGCGCGATAGGATGCGCCAAAGCGTTCCTCGGTCCGTTCGCTGTCGACTTCGCGGATATTGATGTCGCCCTTGAACCGGTGTTCCCACAGATTGTCCTTGCGCGTCAGTTCCACGCCCGCGCTGACGCCCCATTCCTCGGTATTGCCGGTATCCAGGCTGGCGCCGAAACTGCCTTCCCCTTCCCAGCCCTTCAGATAACGGGCCTCGTCCACTGCGGCCTTTTCCTCGTCCTCGATCGCGTCGATGATGTCGTCGATCTTGTCGCGCTGGTCGGGATAGAGCCGCTTGGCGATATGTTCGATGCTCTCGCGCTCCGACGGTTTTGCCTCGCGGTAGATATTGGCCAGTTCGGCGGGCACGCCCGACGCGGCATCCTGCGCCATGGCGGGCATGGCCAGCACAAAGCAGCCCCCCGCCAGAACTGCACCCGTAATACGTCCGTACCTGCCCGAAATCATGCCACCCGCCCTGTTGCCTGTCACTTGAACACCCAAGGGGTGCAGACAATTACGCCGTGCTGCCATAGGGCCTTGCCCCGATGTTCGCGGGGGAAACCGCCTAGGCGGCAGGCCCGACCGGGCGTTCAGGCCAGCAAGACAAAGGCAAGCGAGGCGGCAAAGCTGATAGTGGATCATGTGCCTTGCGCCGAACGGCCAATAACCGGACCACAAGGTAGAACTCTATCAGTTCGACCCTGAACCGCAGCCATTTTCACACTGTCCCGTTGATGGCCTGCGCATTGTTTCGGCGGGTTGAGCAACGAAGCGCGCGCGCGGCCAAGGGTTGCGAAGTCAATCCGATGTGGCATGACACGGTGGCCAGACTGCGCCACCGGAAGGACTATGACCGACGACGCCAAGGACAAGAACCTGTTCGATATCGCGGTCATCGGCGGCGGCGTGAACGGCAGCGGCATCGCCCGCGATGCGGCGGGCCGCGGTGCGCGCGTGCTGTTGCTGGAGGCGCGCGACCTTGCCAGCGGAACATCTTCGGCATCGACCAAGCTTATCCATGGCGGCCTGCGATATCTGGAACATTACGAATTCGCGCTGGTGCGTGAAGCCCTGACAGAGCGGGAGACATTGTGGTGCATCGCGCCGCATATCATCTGGCCGATGCGTTTCGTGCTGCCCTATGTCGACGGACTGCGTCCGCGATGGCTGCTGCGGTTGGGACTGTTCGTTTATGACCACATCGGCGGTCGCCGCAAGCTGCCGCCGACCAGCAGCGTGCGTCTGCGCCGTCATCCCGGCGGCAAACCGCTGAAGACCGAATTCGACCGTGCTTTCGTCTATTCGGATTGCTGGGTCGACGATGCGCGGCTGGTGGCGCTGAATGCGCGCGACGCGGCCGACAGGGGGGCCGACATTCGCACCCGCAGCCCTGTCACCCGCATGGAGCGCGACGGCGACCACTGGAAGATCGAAGCAGGTGGCGAAACATTCCGTGCACGTGCAGTGGTGAATGCCGCAGGACCGTCGGTATTGGATTTGATCGGCCGAGCGGGCGAGCAGACGAACCAGCGCATGCGGCTCGTGCGCGGTTCGCATATCGTGGTTCCGCGCCTGTTCGATCACGATTTCGCCTATTTCTTCCAGCTCCCCGACGGACGGATATTTTTCGCCATTCCTTACGAGGGCGACTACACCCTGATCGGCACTACCGACCGCGACCATCACGGCACGCTGGACGATATCCATGCCAGCGACGAAGAAATCGCCTATCTGTGCGACGGCGCCAGCCGTTATTTTAAAACAGCCGTCACGCCGCACGATGTGGTGTGGACCTATTCCGGGGTGCGCCCGTTGCTTGACGACGGATCTGGCAAGCCCGAGGCCGCGACACGCGGATACCATTTGCAATTGTCGCCCGAAAGCGATGGGCCGCCCCTGTTGTCGGTGTTCGGCGGCAAGATTACCACGTTCCGCCATCTGGCGCAGGACGCCATCGACATGATGGCAACGCGCGTACAAGCCTTGTCGGGCAAGCCGTGGACGGCGCATGCCCCCCTGCCGGGCGGCGATTTTCCGACCGATGGTGCCGCCGCTCTGGTTCTCGGATTGCAGGCTGAATTCCCGTTTCTGGAGGACGGCTGGGCACTGCGCATGGTTCGCGCCTATGGCACGCTGGCCCGGACAATTCCGGGCGATGCCCACAGCCTGTCCGACTGCGGTGAGCATTTCGGCCACGGCCTGACCGAACGGGAAGTCCGCTATCTGATCGAACGCGAATGGGCGCGCGATGCGGACGATATATTATGGCGCCGGTCCAAGCTGGGCCTGCGCATGACCGACGTGCAGAAACAGAAGATCAAGAATTTTATGGAGCGGGAGAACAGGACATGGCGCCCAATGTCATAGCGACCAGCGGATCGACCGGCGCCATGTCGGACGCAGCCAAAGCGGGCATGGGTAATTCCGCAGTGATCTGTTCGATCTTGCGTGACGACGGCGAAATGGCCCGCACACCCGACGTGCCCCGTCCTGTCGAACGCCACGGGCTTGCCGTGGCAGACATCGTCGCATTGCTATACCGGATGGGCGACGCGACCGCGCGACCGGTGCAGGACTGACGGAGAGTGAATATGCCCCAGCGCAGCCTGCTTGTCCTTGACGAAGGGACGACATCCACACGCGCCATCCTGTATTCCAGAACCGGCGAGACGCTGGGAATCTGCCAGGCCGAATTGACCCAGTATTACCCGCAACCGGGGAGGGTCGAACATGACGCGGCCGAAATCTGGACCAAAACTCTGGATTGCGCCCGCACCGTCATCGAACGCGCGGGCAGTGCGGACGGGATCGCCGCCATCGGGATCACCAACCAGCGCGAAACCGTGGTCGCATGGGACCGCGAGACGGGCGAACCCGTTTGCCGCGCCATCGTTTGGCAGGACCGCCGAACCGCGGATCGCTGCCGCGAACTGGCCCTAGCCGGACACGAGGCCATGATCCGCGACAAGACCGGATTGGTGCTGGACCCGTATTTTTCGGCGACCAAGATGCGCTGGATACTCGATAACGTGCCAGATGCGCGCGCTTTGGGCGACAGGCTGGCGATGGGCACAATCGAAAGCTGGCTGGTCTGGAAGCTGACCGGCGGGCTGCATATTTCGGATGCCAGCAATGCCAGCCGCACCATGTTGATGGCGCTGGACGGCCATGATTGGGACGATAATCTGCTGGCGCTGCATGGCGTGCCGCGCAATTGCCTGCCCGAAATTGCCGATAATTCGGGTCTGTTCGGCAATGCCTTGCCCGAATGGCTGGGCGCGCCGGTTCCCGTTTGCGGCCTTGCAGGCGATCAGCAATCGGCCATGATCGGACAGAACTGCATCGCGCCGGGCGACGTAAAGCTGACCTTGGGCACCGGAGCATTCGTCCTTGCCAGCACAGGCACCCGCCTGCCGCATTCGGACCATCGCCTGCTGGGCACGGTGATAGCGCAAACGGGGGGCGTGCGCAGCTATGCGCTGGAGGGGTCGATCTTTGCCGCAGGCAGTCTTGTCAAATGGCTGCGTGACGAGCTTTGCATGATCGGCACATCCGGCGAGACCGAGTCTTTGGCCCGTTCGGTGCCTGACAACGGCGGCGTTTGCATGATTCCGGCACTGTCCGGCCTTGGCGCGCCCTATTGGCGCCCCGAAGCGCGCGGCATGATCGACGGGCTAACCCACGGGACCAGCCGCGCGCATATCGTGCGGGCCACTTTGGAAACGATCGCCCATCAGATGCACGATCTGCAAACTGCCTATCAGCGCGACGGTTCGCAATGGCAGACCTTGCGCATCGACGGAGGGATGAGCGCGAACGAATGGATCGTGCAGGATCTGGCCGATATTCTGGACCTGCCGGTCGAACGTCCGCACGATGTCGAAACCACCGCCCTGGGCGCGGCGATGCTGGCAAGCGTCGGTTGCGGCATGCATGGCACGATCGCCGAGGCAGCCGTCATGCGCCCCGATATCGCGCGCTTCACCCCGCAAATGGCCCCGTCACGCCGCGCAGAGAGGCTGTCGAGGTGGCACCGCATGCTGGCCGAGCATCTGGGCATCGACGATCTGCCCTAGCAAGAGTCTTAATTTAGCGGGGCGGGCGGAAATTATGGATGAGTTCGCACGAACCTAGGGTGGCGGGAAACCTTCGTTAAGGATTTTGCTTCAATTGTGGGCCTGCAAGAACACAGGACTCCAAATGTTTATTGATTTCAAAGCGCTGGAAGGCGTTGAATGCGAGACGCCAATTGATGCGCAGCTTTTGCTCAATGCAGATGATGGTGGCAACGCCCTTCGTGGCCTCGCAATCGCTACCGCGCTCTCGACCCCGTTCTGGGCTGCCTTCATCTACGGCCTCAGCACGATCATTTAAGAGTGACGCGGCAAAAGGCCGGAAGGCAGTTTCATCAATGCGGAACCGCCGATGGGCATGGCGCTGGCTGAAGCCATGGCAGTTCGATTATCCGGAAAATTGGCGCGCCCTGCAGGAGTCGAACCTGCGGCCTCAAGATTAGAAGTCTTTATCTAGGCTAGGATTTCTGCGGACTGGATCGGTCTATGTTCCATCCGTGTTCCATCTAATTTAGCAGGTCCGCCTGTGCTGCGGCGATCAGGGCAGCATCGCCCTCGGCATCGGCCAACAGATGGCCGTAGGTGTCGAGCGTGATTTGAATGGATGAATGCCCCATCCAGACCTGCAGGCGCTTCAGATCGATGCGCTGTTTAATCCATGCGCTGGCGGCGGCGTGGCGTAGATCGTGGAAACCATAGCGGGCCTTCAGAATCGGCTCGCCCTCTTCATTCTCGCCCACCTTGTCACAGACACCGGCTGCAATCTGGAGCGGGAAAAACTGACGGCGCAACAGGTGGACATATTCCCAGACCCCGCCTTGCGTGTTCGGAAAGACCAGACCGAGTTCCCCGTTCGGACAGCGCAGCTTCCATGCCTTCAGTTCCTTCACCAGCGCGGGCGCGATGGGAATCGTCCGGTATCCAGCTTCAGACTTCGGTGGGCCTATCTCCCGGTAACGGTCCGCCCGCTGTTCGACCGTAACCGTCCCTGCCTTCAGATCCACATCCTGCCAGCGCAGACCGCGAAACTCGGACGACCGCAGGCCGGTAAAGATGGCAAGCATGACCAGCGGGCGCATGTCATTGCTCGCATGATCCAGCAGCGCCTTCAGTTCAGAGCGGGTAGGAATCGTAACCTTCTTCTTGTCGCGATTGACCTTAGCCACCTTCACATTGCGCGCCACGTTCTGCGCGACCAGACCACGCCTCTCCGCTTCCCCGAGTATGCTGGATAGCGCCCGCAAAGCCTTGCCTGCCATTACTCTGGAGCGGGATTTAAGCAGCTCGTCGCGGTATGCCTCCACGGCGGGCCGGGTAAGCCTAGATAGCTTCTCAGCGCCTATCAGCGGCGTCACATGCAGGCGGGACAGGCGGCGGTATTGATCGACCGTGCCGCGCTCCCTTCCCTCAGCCTCGGCCTTGGTAATCCACAGATCGGCTGCAGCGGCAACGGTAATCGATTGGCTGTCAGGTGTGTGGACGCCTTTCGATACTTCCCAACCGGTTTGCGTAGACCAAGCATCCGCATCCTTCTTGCGGGCGAATTGCTTGAAGCGCCGCTTGCCTTCCTGATCGCGGTAATCGACCAACCACGCCTGCTTGGCGGTGCCATCGGGGGCGGTCCATTGGCGCTTACGAATCGCCAAGATTACCCCTTTCTTCAAGAGCGACTTTGAAGGCCAAACTCGAAGGCATTCCCGACCCGTGGTCGAGGAATTGGCAAATGAGTTCAAAAATGCTGGTTAGACTGATGATCACAATTCGAGGAAATTCGACATCATGACCGCCAAAGTAGATGTCGATGGCATCCGGTAGGGTTTCCCGCGTCATTATGACGAATGACTGCAAAGCTACGTCTGTATTCGAGCCGTTATTTGACGCCGAAAGAACACACGGATCAAAGGTTGCATAAGCACCCTCGCCTGCAAGCAAGAGATCGATAGCGGTGTCGAAGCTCGATAAGTTCTCTTTGACTATTTGAACGGCCCGCTCCGGGGTCATGCCGACCTGCAGCAACTGGAAAGCGAAAGCTATTACTAGGACCTGTTGGGAAGAGTATTTCGCCGCTTTGCCTCGACCCGGATTTACGCCACCCACAATTGCTAGACGTTGCAGATGCTGGAATCGTCCTAGCAATGCAGAACGACGATCAGGCGCGATGAACATCGCGTTCGCGAGCAGTTCCAGCAGCTGCGCCCGAGATAAGCCAAATTCCAAGGGTCGAGACTTTCTAACGCAAAATTGTTGTAGCCTCTTGCCAGCAGGCGGAACCCGTGGCAAGAGGTGTTTCCAGCGCAAACATATTGTTGCGTTAGAAGGAGCAATGCAATGCTGTCGAACGACCTGTTGTCCGGTGCCAAAGCAGCCGCCGAATATATCGGGGCCACTCCACGCATCGTTTACCACCTGTGTGAAACCGGATCCCTCCCCTGCATCCGTAAGGGCAAGCGCTTGTATTTTCGCAAATCCGAGTTGGACCGCGCTTTTACCAGTGAGGTGCAGTGATGGAACCAACGAAAAACCCCCAGAACGCGGGGTGCGAACTGAGGGCTTCGAATGTTGCGGCAAACAACTCGAAGGCCTTTAGCACTGCCCTGCCCCAGCCTGCAATCGTAATCGACCGCCATGTCGTAATCGGTAAGGGCGCGGACAGCACCTATTTGGTGACAGTTTCGCCTTCCCTGCCGAACCATCCCCCGATGATTTTCAACGAGTATCGCAGGGCGCGCGGTTACGCTGGCGGGCTGCGTCTCGTTCATCGCTGGGCGATTCACGACGAAACGGGAGGCGGAAAATGAACACTGTTAAGAAAGACCCTAGCAGCGACATCTGGGGCGCGGTCCTTCGCTTCGAAGAACTGACGAACCGCCTTTGCCGCATCGAACGCCTGATGCGCCTCCTTGCCTGCTCGCAATGCGTTTCAGAAAGCAGTGCAGACGCAATCGAAGGCTTGGCCGATCTGGTCGATGCCTGCCGCGAAGAATCCGTAAAGTGCCAAGATGAATTCGCGGCGTTGTCCGGCTCTTATCGGGAGACAGCGCAATGAGCATCCGAGAACACCGCGTCACCGCGTTTTGCGATTGGCTGGATACAATTCCACCGTCGCCGCCGTTCCATACCCGCTCCGAGTTTCGCTTCTATCGAGATCTTTCGGATGTCGAAATGCGGGCCGCACAGGTTGAGATGGAGCGCCGCGCCCTGCTTGCTCTTGCTGAGGCAGACGCGCTTGAGGCCGAAGTGACTATGCGGCGGGAGGTGGACAATGGGTAATCTCCATCACCTTTCGAACAGCGCCATCCCGCTCGCACGTCAGGACATCGAAGCAATGCTGGAATCGGTTGTCGCCATGCAAACGGTGACCGGCGAGATGGCATTGATCCTGACCGCCGCGTTGGACCGTGTGGATGGTGACCCGGACATTGAACCGAACGGAGACGAACAAGACGGCAATCTGTCCGAGGATGACTTTTGCATCCATCGACCGGGCATGTGGGGCGGTGGGCCCGGTTGCCCAATTGCCGACCCCGGGGGCGACGAACATGACGGGCGCGAGCCTGAGCATGAGGGCTGAGGTGCATCCGTGGGCAGGAAGAAATGGAAAGCGGATCACCGCGCAGACACGCGAGGGGAAGGCCTTATTGGCCTCCCCAAGTGCGTCAAACACAGCGAGGCTTATCGAAGTCTCGACCTTTACGCTCGGGCTGTCTTGATAGAAATTCTCGACCGCTTCAACGGCTACAACAACGGCCAGATCGGTTGCAGCTATCGTGAAATAGCCGAGGGTCTCGGTAACAAAAACTTCACCCGCATTGCCCGCGCAGTCGCTGACTGCATGGAGCGCGGCTTGCTCGATATTGCGCATGAGGCCGTGTGGAAAGAGCGCCATTCCCGCCAGTATCGCCTAACGTGGATCATGAGCGGCAAACCGCCCTTCACCGCCAAGGCGACCAACGAATATCTCGGCTGGTCAGAAAAAAAGGCCGCTGACCACGTCTCAGCAGATGGGAACAATTCTGCTGACCACGCCTCAGCAGGAGGGAATATGTCTGCTGAGGCATTGTCAGCAGTGAAACAGGCAAAATCGCAGAAATCCGTCAAATCTGTTCCGGCCAATCTGCTGACCACGTCTCAGCGCTTATATAATAGCCATCCCAAGGCGGGAAAAACCGGCTCTGAAACACCTGAATTAGAACATGACCCCAAAACGGGCGATTTGGCCGAACTTTGGCAATGGACGGTCGACCACCTGAAGCGCAGCGAATCGGGCGAGCAATCGCGGCTGGCAAAGGCTGTCCCCATACCGGCAGCAACCCTGTCGAAGTTCATCAACGGCGGCGGCCTGCCTGACAAATACAGGGAGCCGCTAACCGATGCGGTCATGGTGTTCTAATGGGCGGGGGGCACCTGCAAAGCCTAGCGCCGCTCGGCATAGTACCGACCCGATACCCGCGCGATATCGCTAATACAGGAATTTGCACGCGCGCGGGCGCGCGCGAGGCTAATCAACCAAGGAGACTATCGATGAGCAATGACGAGAAACTGCAGGATGCGCACGAGGTCCGAGAAAAGGCCCATAACTGGGTAAACACCATGGTGGCAGCCGGTATCAGCGAACAGGCCGCTGTGATCGGTGCAATGCAGGCGTTGGTCGAGCGCGCCCTGCTGCAAGGCGGTTCCAAGAAAACCGCGAACTGGCTGCGCAATCAAGCAATGCAGATCGATGTTCACGGCGACGAGCTGCTCCGGATGTTCAAGAATTGACACCTGTTCAATTTTATGCCAAGAGACCCGTGCTTGGCTGGGGTCCGGTCAAGAGGGTTGGAAATCATGCCCAACGGGACGCTGGGGTTTTCCAACATCGCGCAGACCGTTTGCCCAGCGGGAGGCTGGGGCGATCAGCGACAACCGAGATACCGCGCAGAAACGCGTGGGCTTTGTTTTGTCGAGATCGTTTCGTGCGCACCCTTTCTCATGCCCGAACGATCCAAGATTCGGGATTTGAGTAATGAACATCGAAACCAAACTCAGGGACGCAAAAACCGTTGGCGAGGTCGCAGAAGCGATCAAAAGTGGCGTGCTCTCGGTCGAAGAGGCAGTGCGCACCCTTTCAGCGCGTATGGACGAGGCCGAGCAGAAAGGCGTGCGGCATGGCGGTGATTTCAATGGCGGCGGCGATAGCTGGGGCCATGAGTTCACTCGTGAAGTTGGCCACGAGGTTAAAGGCCTGATGCAGAACCGTGGGCATATCGGCCTTGAGCTGAAGACCACGATTACCAGCGCAACCGGTGACAGCCTTATCGTCCCGAAGCGCGAACAGATCGTTGGGCTACCCAAGCGCCGGCTTACCATTCGTTCTCTGATGACGACGGTGAACGTCTCGACCGGCAGCGTGGAATACCCCCAGCTTACCGCTCGCACGAATGCAGCCGAAATGGTGGCGGAAGGCACCCTCAAGCCGGAAAGCGCTCTCACGTTCGATCTGGCGACTGCACCGATCCGCACCATTGCGCACTGGATCCCCGCATCTGTGCAGGTGCTGGAAGACGTGCCGCAGCTTCAGTCCCTCATCGACGAGGAACTGACCTATGGCGTGGCTTTGAAGGAAGAGGCGCAGCTTTTGGCAGGCGATGGCACCGGCCAGAACCTTGATGGCATGGTCACGAATGCCACCGCCTTCAGCGATCCGATGAGCCTCGCCAGCCCGAACATGATTGACATGATCGGCGCTGCCATCCTGCAGTGTTCGCTGACCGATGTTCCGCCTGATGGCATTGTCATTCATCCGTCCGATTGGTGGCGGATGCGACTGCTGAAGGATGGCGACGGCAAATACATCCTTGGTGATCCGGGCGCGAACGTGACCCCGATGCTGTTCGGCCTGCCGGTAGTCCCGACACAGGCGCAGACCGTGGACAAGTT